>CAMDAH010000042.1 GCA_945888625.1 Chryseobacterium gleum | reverse complement strand
TAACGGTTCATATGCCGAATGTGACAAATAATTATTTCACTTCAGATTTTAGAATGCGTTTTCGATTTGAAGGAGAAGGAGGAAATAATTTCTATTTAGATGACATTAATTTATATGCCGGAGGTCCATCAGATGAAATAGTTCAAATTGCAACTATTTCTGATATGGAGGGGCTTGTTAATGGCGTTTCAATTTTCCCCAATCCTGCTGAGGATGCAATCACGGTTCAGTTTAACGCTCAGTTAAATACTGCTATTCATTATAAAATGTTAGACATAACCGGAAAGTTTTTACAGGGAAATGCAATCATGGCCATTGAAGGAGAAAACTTATTGGTGTTAGACACACATAAATTGTCTGCAGGTACTTACCTTATTCAATTAATTTCTGAAGGAAAGTCTGTTACTCTTCCTTTTATTATTCGTTAATTTCCTGTTTAAAATAAGCAGTAAGTACCGTAGTTTTAGATTTCCCTATTACAGATACTATGTCAATTTCTTTTGCTTCTTTCATGGCCTTCACTGTTTTAAATTTTTGAAAGAGTTTCTCCATTGTCATTTCTCCAATCCCTGGAATGCTTAATAAGGATGAGGTGATGCTATTTTTACTTCTTAAGTTTCTGTGATGTGTTATCCCAAAACGGTGCGCTTCATTTCGCAGGTGTTGAATCACTTTTAAGCTTTCCGACTTTTTGTCAATGTATAAAGGGTAACTATCACCAGGGAAAAAGATCTCTTCCAATTTTTTAGCAATGCCAATTACGGTAATCTGTCCTCTTAATCCTAATTCATCAATTGACTCCATTGCTGCGCTAAGCTGTCCTTTTCCACCATCAATAACAATTAAGTTTGGCAACGACTCTTTTTCGGTTAGCATGCGTTTATATCGCCTGTAAACCACTTCTCGCATGGAGGCGAAATCATCGGGGCCATCCACCGTTTTTATTAAAAAATGACGATAATCTTTTTTACTTGGTTTCGCGTTTTTAAACACAACACAGGCAGAAACGGCATTTGTTCCTTGTAAATTTGAATTGTCAAAACACTCAATATGTGTTGGAGTAATCGTTAATTTAAAGTCGCTTTTTAATTGATCCAAGATTCTTTCCGTATTTCTTTCTGGAGAAAGTAATCGCTCTTTTTTGCGCTGGTCTAATCGATAAAAAGTAGCGTTTTTGATTGACAGATCTAACAATTGTTTTTTATCCCCTCTCGATGGAATGGTAAGTATAAAATCTTCAAAGGAAATAGCTATCGACTCTGATAAAATCACCTCTTTACTATTACTTCCATATCGAAGACGGAGTTCTGGTAGCGTATACGCTATTACATCTGCTTTCGACTCATTCAATTTTTTTGTTATTTCAGCTGAAAACCCATGAATTATTGCTCCCTCCACGACAACCAAGTAGTTAATAAAAAATGATTTTTCATCTTCTATCACTCCCAAGACATCGATATCAAACAATTGTCCAGAAGCAATCGTGGATTTTGATTTGTATTTTTCTAATTGAAAAATAATATTTTTATATTCCTGTGCTTTCTCAAATTGTAAGGCCTCTGAAGCAACTCTCATCTTAATTTTTAGGGATTGAATAAGTGAAAAGGTCTTCCCTTTCAAGAGTTGTTCTATTTGATCGATGGTTTCTTGGTATTCACTTTCGCTTTGTTCATTAATACAGGGGCCTTTGCACTTCCCAATATGGTAATCTAAGCAGACATTAAACTTTTTTGACTCAATATTTTTCTTACTTAACTCATAATTACATGTCCGTAGGGTGTAGGTTTCTTTTATAAGTGTAAGGAGCGTGTTCATCATTTTTACATTAGCGTAGGGTCCAAAGTATTGTGTACCATCTGCTGTTTTTTTTCGCGTTGTAATTATTCTCGGAAAGGTTTCATTCTTTATTCCGATCCATGGGAATGTCTTATCGTCCTTAAGTAGAATATTATATTTCGGCTGATAGGTTTTGATGAGGTTGTTCTCCAATAATAATGCATCTAATTCTGTATCAACAATAAGGTATTCAATTCGATAAATTTGTTTTACGAGAATTCGTGTTTTTGCATCAACGATGTTTTTATTAAAATACGAGCCGACACGCTTTTTTAAGTTTTTTGCCTTTCCCACATAAAGAATCTTTTCATTTATTGAAAAGTATTTATACACGCCCGGTTTCTCAGGCATACTATTAATATATTCGAGATGTTCACTAGTGCTTTTCATGAACGATTTGGCAAATAAGCAAAAAAAAACCGCCAATTTTGGCGGTTTTTAAGAAATTGAATGATTAAAGTTTAATTATTTTACGTGTGACTGAACCCTTATTCGTGTTAACAATCACATGATATACACCTGCCGATAGCGTATGTAAATCTAATTTGCTTGAATTATTAATTATTGTACTCGTTAATAAGGTTTTTCCAGTTAAATCTACAAGTTTAATTTCCTTAGCTATCGCATTAACAGAAGACAAATCGATGGTAATAAAATCATTCGTCGGATTCGGGAAGATGGATAATCCATCTAAATTATTATCTTCAAGACCTGAACTTGCAACGATATTAATCTTATAATCTTCTACCTCACCGTAGGTACTTTGTCCACAAGGAATGATGGCGCCGTCTACAGAATAAGAAATGCGTACGCGCATGTTGACAAGGGCTGTTGTTGCAGTCGCGGGCACGGTAAAATTAAAGACATTGTTCCAGCCAGCAGCAACTAAAACATAGGCTATTCGTTCCCCAGCGTCGGTAAAATCAAGGTCGTTGTTGTAATCTATCCATACAGCAATCTCATCATTGGTATAAGCACCTGGAGTGCCATTGATTGCAGGCGAAACTGTAACGGTATAAGGAGATCCCTTTGCTAAGCTTGTGCTTATGGCAGAATAATTACCATATCCACCAGCTGAACAGTTGCTTGTATTATTAATAGTGTTCAAAAGGACATTATTAATGTACTCATCGCAGGCAGCTGATGAGCCAGCACATGGGCCACTTTGTTGGGTAACGGTAATATAATTTGTTTTAATTTCACTATCGGTTCCCGTAGTGTTTGT
>CAMDAH010000041.1 GCA_945888625.1 Chryseobacterium gleum | reverse complement strand
CCTCGCCCTATGGTTATACCAAGTGGATGGCCGAGCAGATTATTTCCGATTATGCGAAAGCAACTAGCCGTTTTAAAGTTATTTGCTTGCGTTATTTTAATCCCATTGGTGCCCATCCGAGTGGATTAATAGGCGAATTGCCTATAGGGAAGCCTAATAATTTGTTGCCATTTATTACACAAACCGCTATTGGAAAACACAGCAAATTATTGGTTTTTGGGAATGATTACCCTACGATAGACGGAACTTGCATAAGAGATTATATACACGTGATAGACTTAGCGGACGCACATATAAAAGCCGTCGAAGCTTTTGGTAATAATTCAATTGGGTCCTGTGAATATATTAATGTAGGAACCGGAAAAGGAACCAGTGTGCTTCAAATGATTCAAGCTTTCGAAGAAATTAGTGGAGAAAAACTTTCCTGGGAATTTGCCCCAAGAAGAGCCGGGGATGTCATTGAAATATACGCTAACGTCGACCTTGCTAAGTCCTTGTTAAATTGGCAAGCACAATTTTCCTATCAAGATGCCATAAAAGATGCCTGGAATTGGGAACTATCAAACAAACAGAAAGAACAATAAATGCATTTTATTGATACACATGCCCACACCTATGATGAAGCCTTTCTGGGTGATTTAGACGCTACGATTTCTAGTGCACAAGAGGCCGGTATAAGCAAGATCTTAATGCCGAATATTGATGCGGAGAGCGTTGAACCCATGTTTGCCATTCAAGAAAAATATCCATTCTGTATTCCTATGATGGGACTTCATCCCGCTTATGTTAAAGCTGATTGGGAAGAGCAATTAGAGAAAATTGAGGGTTATTTATTTGCTGATCCGCTTAGATTTTGTGCCATAGGAGAAATCGGGATGGATCTCTATTGGGACAAATCGTTTCTTGAAGAACAAAAAATAGCCTTTATTCAACAAATACAATGGGCAAAAAAACTTGACTTACCCATTGCTATACACGCTCGTGATGCCTTTAATGAAATCTTCGAGATATTAGACAAAGAAAATGATGATAAGCTAAAAGGAGTATTTCATTGCTTTACAGGGAATACAGCACAAGCAAAACATATCAAAAATTATGGGGGCTTTTTATTAGGAATTGGTGGCGTGTTAACGTACAAAAATTCAGAACTTGGAGACACCCTTAAGCAAGCCGTTTCATTAGAAGACCTGGTACTAGAAACGGACGCCCCGTATTTGCCTCCTGTTCCATACAGAGGTAAAAGAAATGAATCCGCTTATATGCTAGAGGTGGCGTATAAATTGGTTGATTTGTATCAGGTATCACTTGAAGAAGTAGCTAGAATAAGTTCGCATAATGCAGAGGAACTTTTTCAATTAAAACGATTTTAATATGAAAGCAAAGATATTACTCATCTACACCGGAGGAACCATTGGAATGATCAAAGACCTTCGAACCGGGGAGCTTAAAAGCCTGGATTTTAATTATGTCTTTGACCACATTCCTGAATTAGAAAGACTCCATGTCGAATTAAGTAGTATTAGTTTTGATAAAGCGATTGATTCCTCGGACATGACCTATGCGCATTGGAAACAATTGGTAGATATTATCAATGATAATTATGAAACGTATGATGGATTTGTGGTACTTCATGGTTCAGACACCATGGCGTATACCGCATCCGCATTAAGCTTCATGCTGCAAGGCCTAACAAAACCAATTATCCTTACGGGATCGCAATTACCAATTGGAACCATACGAACAGACGGGAAAGAGAATTTAATAACCGCGGTTGAAATCGCTGCGGCAAAAAACGCGGACGGATCGGCTATCGTGCAAGAAGTAGCTATCTACTTTGAGTACTCCCTTTATCGAGGAAATCGTTGCACGAAAATCTCCGCCAATCAATTTGAGGCATTTGCTTCGCCAAATTATCCTCCACTAGCGGTTGCAGGTGTTACGATTGAATATAAACTTGATCAAGAATCAATTAAAAAAAGACCCGTACTTCAAGTTTATAAAAATTTAGAAACGCGTATAGGTTTGCTAAAAATATATCCTAGCATTCCTTTTAAAAACTATGCCTTTCTTTTTAATACCGAACATTTTAAAGGCATTGTATTGGAGACATTTGGCGCAGGAAACGCACCCAATAACCAAGAGATGATTGATTTGATTACCAACTATATCGCAGCAGGGGGAATTGTGCTGAATGTAACTCAATGTTCCTCCGGTTCAGTGAGACAAGGACAATATCAGACCAGCTCATTTTTTGAAAAAATTGGGGTGCTTAGCGGAAAAGATATGACCACCGAGGCAGCGCTAGCAAAAATGATGTTTGTGTTGGGAAATTATTCCACAATAGAGGAGCGAATTAAAAAACTAACTAAAAATGTGGTTGGAGAACTAACAGCATAAGCGTGATTATATATTAAATCTACTATTGCTAACTTTTAAATATGACTAAAAATCCATTCCTTATTATCCGTGCCATTATCATTTTAATGACGTTTTCTGCTTTTGGCCAAACAACTTGGCAAGGATCGAAGAATAAAAACCATAAATTCACCCTTTCTGGCTTCGGTGATTTATATTACGGTAAACACTTTGGAAACTATGCTAAAAAAGAAAGTTTTTATTATAATCATAAAGTAAATAATAAAATCCGCACTAATTTATTGCTCTTAAAAGGAGAATTTACTTCGCCTCGCTTCCATGCCACATTGGGGCTAATGACTGGTGATTATTCTCAATACAACTTGGCCGCAGAACCTAATTGGGCCAAGCCATTGAACGAAGCTTATGTAGGAGTCAAGCTACTTAAAAAACACAATCTATGGTGGGATGCTGGGATATATAGTTCGTTTATTGGTATTGAATCATCCATATCGTCTGATTGCCCGACATTAACACGAAGTATTGTCGCTGAAAACTCCCCTTATTTTCTTAGCGGAACGCGATTGCTTTTCACAAGCGAAAACAAAAAAAACGAACTCGGCTTTCACGTCTTAAATGGTTGGCAGCGAATCGCCTTTGACCCTTTAATAACTCGTCCCAGCTTTGGCGCACACTACAAACGCAATCTAAATGACCATACTTCACTAATGTATGGTGTGTTTTATGGGTCAATATATCCTGACAGCCTCTCAATAAATCGATTTTACCAGCATGCAAACGTAGCTTGGAAAAAAAATAAGTGGGAAATGTGGGCGACCTTAGACTTGGGGCTTGAGTCAGGTTTTATTTGGGGAGCAACTCAGTTCGTGGGTAAATATTCATTTACGCAGCATTGGTCTCTTGCCCAGCGCTTAGAAGTTTACTATGATCCTAATAACCGATGCGCTCGCATTGGCGCAACAAAACAAACAAACTTGGGCGGCTATGCAATTTGTCTGAATTATTCCTTAAATGAAAATATCCTAATCCGGTTCGAACCAAAGTTTTTACTCGCTACAGAACCTATATTAAAATCTAATCCTTGGGATTTACAATTTAATCTCGGTATTGGTGTGAAATTTTAATTTGGTTGATTTACAGCAAGGGGGATTATTTCATGATCCCGGAAGGGGTCGCTTCATAATAATTAAAGCCATGCCGCGATGCGGCGAATAGCTTTTTTTGTTCCACTTCACATTAAAGCAAGCTTTAGGAAGGGTTTT
>CAMDAH010000040.1 GCA_945888625.1 Chryseobacterium gleum | reverse complement strand
GAATATAATTTTGTATTTGATGAAATAGCAGCAATCAAAGAGGCGTGCGGAAAGTCAAGATTGAAGGTGATTCTTGAAACCGGTGAGCTTTGCACACTCGATAGTGTTCGTAAAGCAAGTGATATTGCCATGTATGCGGGAGCTGATTTTATTAAAACATCCACCGGAAAAATTCAGCCTGCCGCAACTATGCAGGTTACTTATACCATGTTAATGGCGATCAAAGATTATTATGATGCAACAGGTATTATGATAGGAATGAAGCCAGCAGGTGGGATATCCACCTCAAAATTAGCCTTGCATAATTTGGTTATGGTGAAAGAGATCTTAGGGAATAATTGGCTCAATAATGAGTGGTTCCGATTTGGTGCAAGTAGTTTAGCGAATGATGTTTTAATGCAAATAATGAAGTTGGAAACGGGAGTTTATCAATCTTCAGATTATTTTTCAATTGATTGATATGGCAAAAAAGAAACCAGTAAAAGAAGGGGTTAGTTGGGATTATTCTCCTTCATTAGAAAGCACTTCCCATATTACGATTTTACCCAAATATGAACTATTCATAAACAATGAATGGGTGAAACCTTCGTCAAAAAAGTATTTCAAAACAAGCAATCCGGCTAATGAAGAGGTCTTGTCTGAAATTGCTTGGGCTAACGATGCGGACGTGGACTTAGCTGTAAAAGCAGCAAGAAATGCCTATAACGATGTTTGGTCAAAAACTACTCCAAAAGAGCGTTCAAAATACATATATAGAATCGCTCGTTTGATGCAAGAGCAAGCAAGGGAACTTTCTGTTATTGAAACCTTAGATGCAGGAAAACCAATCCGAGAGTCTAGAGATATAGATGTCCCTTTGGCGTGCAATCATTTTTTTTATTATGCTGGTTGGGCTGATAAATTAGAATATGCTTTTCCTAATCAAGCAATGGAAGCACTCGGTGTTGCAGGTCAAATTATCCCATGGAATTTTCCCCTGTTAATGGCAGCTTGGAAAATAGCTCCTGCTTTAGCAGCAGGGAATTGTGTAGTGCTAAAACCAGCGGAAACGACTTCCTTAACAGCACTAAAATTAGCTGAAATAATAAAAGCGTCCGGGCTTCCTCCCGGTGTTGTAAACATCGTTACCGGTCATGGTGATACAGGTGCTGCGATTGTTAATCACCCGGACATAAATAAAATCGCGTTTACTGGATCAACGAACGTTGGAAAAATAATCCAACGGGCCATTGCGGGTACAGGGAAAAAAGCCACCTTGGAATTAGGAGGGAAATCTGCGAATATAATTTTTGATGATGCCCCAATTGATCAAGCGGTTGAAGGGATTGTAAATGGTATATTTTTTAATCAGGGCCATGTTTGTTGCGCTGGTTCCCGCCTTTTTGTGCAAGAAAATATTGCAGAATTGGTGATACGTAAATTAAAACATCGAATGGATTCCTTGTATTTGGGAAATCCCCTCGATAAAAACACGGATATTGGTGCCATAAATTCGAAAGAGCAACTCGATACAATTGAAAAATACATTAAAATAGGGATTTCTGAAGGCGCTGAAATATATCAAAGCACCTGTGAATTACCAGGCAAGGGCTATTTTTGCCGTCCAACTATTTTTACCAACGTGGCACAATCGAGTAGAATTTCTCAAGAAGAAATATTTGGTCCAGTTCTTAGTATTCAAACGTTTCGGACAGTTGATGAGGTTATTCAAAAAGCCAATAATTCGCCTTATGGACTTGCTGCTGGGGTTTGGACAGATAAAGGATCTCGTATTTTTAATTTAACAACGAAATTACGTGCAGGAGTCATTTGGGCCAATACCTACAATAAATTTGACCCAACTTCACCTTTTGGTGGCTATAAAGAAAGTGGGTTTGGTCGAGAAGGTGGTTTGCATGGCTTGGGAGCTTATTTAAAAATGAAATTGTAATTAATAGTTATTCAAATGGATCGTGTGGAAATATTAAAAACATATAAAATATACATTGGCGGTGCTTTTCCTAGAACTGAGTCGGGTCGTTATTATACGCCATTAACTAAAAAAGGTGAGGGCATTGGAAACATGTGTTTGTCATCTCGAAAAGATGTGCGAAATGCGGTGACAGCAGCTCGCTTAGCTTTTGGATCTTGGTCTGAACGTTCTGCCTTTAACCGCGGACAAATAATCTATCGCATCGCAGAAATGCTCGAAGGAAGGAAGGAGCAATTTATTTCGGAGCTTCAGAAACAAGGCAGCACAAAAGCAGAAGCGGAAAAGGAAGTAATTCTTGCGATTGATCGCATTGTTTATTATGCTGGATGGTGCGATAAGTATAATCAAGTTTTGAGTGCTGTAAATCCGGTTAGTTCGTCTCATTTTAATTTTACCACCTGCGAATCAATGGGTATTGTTGGCGTATTAGCGCCTCAAACTACATCGCTTATCGGTCTTGTATCCTTGTTAATTCCCGCAATTTGTAGTGGTAATACTGCGGTACTAATTGCTTCAGAAAAGTTGCCATTATGTGCCATTACGTTTGCTGAAGTGTTAAATTCATCTGATGTCCCGGGGGGAGTGGTAAATATATTAACAGGGAAAACAGAGGAGTTATTGCCAGTATTAGCTGCTCATATGGATGTGAATGCCTTAATCTCTGAGTCATTAGGAAGCATGGAGATTGAAACAGCAAAAGCGGCAGTTGACAATCTAAAACGAAAATTTACCTATAATGCAGATTGGTCGAGTGAAAAATCGCAAGGTTTATACTATATCTCAGATTGCTTAGAGCTAAAAACAACTTGGCACCCTATTGAGAATATTGGAGGCACAACGAGCTCCTACTAAGCAATAATTTTATTCTTCTTCAATTGGCCAAACGTTGTTTTCTTTTGTAATATCTGGCAAAAATCCATCTGGATCTAAACTTATTTTGGCAACATTTCCTAAAGAAACACCTGGCAATAAGATAGAATAGGTTTTTTCTGCGCAGGACCATTTCGCTAAGGTTTCGGTTGGTCGATAGAAATCAGTTTTTACGTTGTTCGTTAAATCTATTGGGATATAGTAGTATTTTTTTGACCCGTCCTTCAATTCTACCATAAATTCGACAGGCAATGGGAGCCCAGCATTTGTAATGTTAAAAAGTAATCCATTTTTAGATTTTCTAACGCTATCTATTCCAAAATCAATCGTTTTTGTGGTATTAAGCCAATAGTTTTGAAACCAAGTTAGTTCCATCTGGCTAACGTCTTCAAAAGTTTTTACAAAATCATTGGGTTCGGGATGTTTGAATTTCCAGTTGGCGTAATACCGATGAAATCCTTTCTTCATTTTGTTCTCACCGATAATGTAGCGGATTAATTCCGGAAATAATTGGCCCTTGAAGTAGGCAGCGTTATAATAGGCATAGTCGTAATCAAAATGATTTGCTGCCGTAGCAATAGGTTCCTCAGGATACATATCACGCATCCACCCATAGGAACTAATAGCTTCATCTGTATGGCTTTTTTTTATGCCGCCAGAAGATATCCTTGATTCCGCATACATCGTTACACCCTCATCCATCCAATGGTGAAGGTTTTCGTCGCTTCCAAAAATGCCATAAAAATAGTTGTGCATAAATTCGTGACATGCGGTACTGAAAAAATCCATTCTACTTGCTTCTAACATCGTACACATAGGATATTCCATATAGCCTTCTCCCGCCTGAATGAATGAAAATTGCGGATAGGGGTAGGTACCGAATTCTTCTTTGCAAATGGCATAGGCTTCTTTCCATTTATCCATTAAGGTTGTCCATTGTTCTTCATATTGTTTATGGTAAAAAAAATGAAAATCAATTAAATCAACCCGTAACGATTTATGGATCCATTCGGCATTCGCCGCCCACGCAAAATCATGGACGTTTTCGGCTGTAAATTTCCATTGTGCAACATCGCCATTTGTGCTTTCTTTTTGTTTATCAAC
>CAMDAH010000039.1 GCA_945888625.1 Chryseobacterium gleum | reverse complement strand
AATTATTATAGGAAGAAGATCGGTGCCAACACAATTAATCGTTCCTCGGGTTTCAATGTAAATGTTATTGTTTACTTGATTATCAATTCTTATTTCAACACCCGGTTCGATGTTAAGTGTTTTTCCAGGGAAAACAACCACAGATCCCGAAACGATATAGGGACTTCCAGCTAGTGACCAAGTGGTATTTTGGTAGATTCCGCCAGAGACGGATGTTTGGGAGAATAAACTAAATGCTATAAAAGTTAGTGCAAGGATGATTGTAAGTCTAAACATATTTTTTGTTTTTTATATAACTATTCTAAGCTGGTTTAGTTTACTTACCTGGATTAATAAAATAAAATTACTGAATTATTGGTTTTCAAGAAAAAAAATGGGGGCATTTTCACGGCCTAATTCACCGATGCATTCAATTTAGCATTGACTTCAGATGTCTTATAATAAAACTTACAGGAAGAGAGAAAAGACAAAAAAAAGATGAGCGAATAATGGAGGTATTTAAAAATCTTTTTTTTTGACAAAGATACTTATTTTTATTTGAATTTTTTCGCGAAATATCAATAATTACTAAGGTCTTAACGCCATCGCTTGGTGCTGATTTAGTTGTTTTGCATCTTGTTGATTCTGCCCGTTACTCGGTTCGTGAATCGTGCGACTTTTGCTGCACCTGACGAAGTAAGCCGAGAGGCACGGCACCCAACTCTTAGTTCAATACAATCATGTTCTTATACAAGCTTTCATTAAAAAATAAATAAATTATTTTTTTCTCCTGTCGCCTCTGATTCTGATAAAGTGAAACGATTCGCCAAGGCCTACAAGAATAATCTGCGACTTGATTTTTTTGGTTTTGTATCAGGACAAAAAGAATAAAGTCCGATATTTATCGGACAAAAGTGAACTTAATTTAATTATCATAAAAATTACTTTCCAATGAATCGAGTTGTTCAAAAGCTAATTTTATTACTTACTGTATTTATTTCTAGTCACGCTAAAGCTCAACTTTTAACAGTTTCTGTCCCCCAACAAGTTCCAAATCCGGGAGTGCCAATTTACCCTGGTTTTCCTGATGGCCACATAACATACAAGTCATTGGGTAATAATCAGTACTTTCATGTATGGGCAGGTTATGATAGTTATATCACTTCTGGAACAGATATTCTACATCAGGATTCAATTTGGGGCTGTGTATTAACCAAAGGGCCGCAAGGCTCCTATGATAATGGTGGGGCATGGTTATACAGTGTATTTAATTTGGATGCTAATCATTGGATTGGCTTCTATCACGCGGAGGATCATGAATTCCCTGGTTATGAAAATCAACAAAAAGTTGCATGGAAAAGTGCGGCACAATGCGAGAGTTTTGATGGTGGCAAATCATGGACTAAAAATGGAAGAATTTTAACGTCATGGTTGGAGAAGCCTGATTCTCCAGAGTGGGGTGGAACGGGTGATTTTTCGGTGGTAAGAGACAGTTTAAATAATCGTTGGCTTGCTTATTATGTTTGTCCGGATGGTATTGGTGTCGCTCAATCTTTAGATGCTTATGGAAAGCCAGGCACCTGGTTCAAGTTACATAAAGATTTATTTTGTGAACCAGGAATTGGGGGAAAAGGATCTCCGCTTCCATTTTCAAAAGGAAAAAAGGCTGGTGGCAATCCAAGTATTATGTATTTCAAACCCCTAAAAACTTGGTTTTTGGTTTATCACGATTGGGATGATAAAGGAATTTATTACTCCTATTCTTTTGATCTGATTCATTGGGCGGAAGCTTCTTTGTTGATCGAGAATCCAGGTAAACCACAAAGAACATGGTATCCAACTTTGATGTCTTCTTCAAGTGATTCATATAGCAATGGTGACCTTTTTTTGGCATTTGCTCAGTGGGATGACATTTCTTTTCCCTACCGGAATTATTTTATAGCTCCTGTTAATGTTCAAGGATTAACGTTGCCAATTATTGATCAAAATGCTTCATTAACATCCTCAGCATTAGTATTGACGGATACAAGCTGTCTATCATTGATTTTATATGATTCAGAAGGAAAAAACACGCATACATTTTATCAAGATCAGACCTTGCCGCCTGGAAAATATGAACTTGAGCTCCATACATATACAAGTAAGGGATTTTATTATCTTCATTTAATTAGTAATCAAGGCACTCAAACACGAACAATTTTGGCTTATTGAAAAGAAGGGCTTTAATTAATTTTTAACTATTTATTAGTTTTATCTAGTGAATAGTGGCGTTCGTCCCAGCTGAAATTTTCGACCTTGAACTTCTGTAAGAACATTTGTGAAAAATTTAATTTTCGAAAGGAGTTAGAAGTATTCCTGTCGTTTTCATTTGTCGCCTATTATTCTGATAAAGTGAAGCGATGCGCCAAGGCCTACAAGAATAATCAGCGACTTGTTTTTTTCGTTCTTTTATACTTGTGCTGAGCTTGCCGTAGTATCAAGACAAAAGGACAAATAATAGCGTCCGATATTTTCAGCTCCGCCTCGGCGGAGGCGGAGGACAATAGTGAAAAACTCACTATATTAAGAAGGTCATATTTGCTTGTAAAAACTATCATTTAATGTGATTATTCTTTATTTGCCTTACCTTCGCGCCAAATTAAGGTTATGATTATGTTATTTTCGAACCTTGTTAAGTAATTAGAGTAGGATAGGGGGTGAAAATTCTCATACCTTTAATTTTATAATTGTGCTGCATCTCATGAGGAGGTTAAAGCCGGATACAATTTTTATATGAAACGCATCAACGAATATAAAAAACTGTTTGAGATTGAAAAAGACATCGATCTTGCTGAACTGAAATTGAAGTATCGAAAACTTGTAAAACAATGGCATCCAGATAAATACCAAGAGGGCGATCCATTAAGAGAGGAAGCAACGATTAAAGGGCAACAAGTGGTAGATGGTTACCATTTTTTAGTGAGCATTGCTCCAGAAACTAAAGCGGCAAATTTGGCTGAATATACCACTACCGTGAATGAAAGTGGCATCGCAGATTTTAAACACAAAGGACTTTTATTAGAGATTACCTTCACTGATGGTTCGACCTATGAATATTTCGGGGTTAACGCGAATGTGTATAAAAAGTTGATTAATTCAGATAAGCAAGTCAGATTCGCCAAGCGCTTTATCTACGATAGTTACCTGTATCGAAAATCAAAAAAAGCAACGGAAGGAGAAGAATAGGGGGCGATTTTAATCTCTTGCTATTTTTTCATTGCGACTAATTGGCTCAAGACTATTCTACCAATGTTGGATTAAAACTGGTCATCACTTTGCTCTTATTTTTTTCAGGGTCGTAAACGAGTTGATACAGATCTTTTCCTTCCTCGTATTCAAAATGATAACACAAGGAATTGATGCAGTATAGAAAGTAAAGTTCGTAGCCCTCCAATGCTCTTTCTGCATGAATGATATACACAAATTCATCATCCGATGGATTGACAAAATAAGCTGAGAAATACACATTTTTTCCTTTGTTAAATACCAATTCTTCACTTGGAAATCGGTTGGCTTTAATCACTGAATTTACTAGTTTCTTGACATCTGCCTCTTTATCCAAGTGGACGAAAAAGTTACCTGCTCCTACTTCAATAAAATCCTCATTCATTTTTTGGTACTGTGCTTTGAGTTGACCGGCTGTTCCAACTAGGAGCATAACCGAAAAAATAATTGCTTTCATGGGCGCTAAATTGTTTTAAATTGGTTGTTAATTTTTGTGCTTACTTTTTCCTTTATTAGCTGTTACACCAGTAATTGCAGGGTCATATATCAATGAGATACGCGATTCATTTTCCGTTATGTCATAGAAATATCGGTACCTATTTTCCATGTAGTAACAGAAAATGTTGTAGCCAACAACATCTTTGTACCTTGATTTGACACAATGAATCAGCAGTACATATTCACTGTTTAATGGGTCAACGTAGGACCTCGATAAGATTAAATTCGGGCCTTTTTCAAAGTCAAAGTCAGTAGACATTTTATTATCTTTCAACGTTTCCAAAATGATGCGTTTTGCATCTGAGGGTCGTGTTACAAATAAGAAGAAATTACCTTTTCCAAATTCCTCATATTTTTGCATCACCTTCCATTGGGCTTGACTCGTTGGAATAATAAAAAGGAGCAGTGCAATTAGGAGCGTGTTCTTTTTCATAGTAGTTAATTTAAGTGTGAAATTACTTGTGGATACCCAAATATTTTTCTCGGGTACAATAGCAGAACGAAAAGAAAAATTTTAGTAACAAAAAATAATAATAGGGCTTATTTTTTGATGCTCGATTACCTCGAGGCGAGTCACGACTGATACTTTTTTTTGCAATTGGCGATTTGTGTTTATTCTTGTTTACCTGCTAAGACATGGCGATTTAGAGGTAAGAAAACGGTTAAACAAACGACTCAATAAAGAAAATTATTTTGGTTTTTTAGTCCATAATTTCATAACCATTAACGTCATCTAAAACCACGTTATAATAATTAAAATCGTTTTTATTGGGTTCCTCTTCTTCAATTATATCAATTTTGCACGAGCGAACGGGAATCGGCTCGAAGTACAAACTAAATATTTTCCAATCTTTTATTGATTCAAATTTAAATACTTCAGGCGCAACGGGAATATTCCAAGTGTCTTTCAATCGGTAACGTTGCTTAGAACCTTGAACGACTATAAAACTATAGGGAGCGATCCGTATCCATCCCCCTTTTTCGTAGATGAATGGCGCTGCATAGCCAAAATCTATTCTGGTAAAGTCACGGTTGAGAACTACCCGAAGAATTTCGGGATTCTTCTTTTGCTGTTCGTTGCTTCCCGGAATGACAACATAACTAGAGGTGGGTGTTTTTTTCATTATACTAGTGATTGTATTGAGTTAATAAAATTTTCTGGGCCTGTAATTTTTAGTTGACTTCCTTTTGACAAAAAGTAACTCGCCAATTCCTTCGTTGGGATAAGTTGAAAGGTAATTTCGGCGGCACCAGAACTTTCTTTCTTGATAACTTGGCTTAAATGTATCGGATAAGCCTCGAAATCTTGGGTCATTTGTGCGCTAGCATAGATTGATATAGTTTCCTTTTTAGCAGCTGCAAGTGGGTGAACCCCATACATGTCGTGGAGATAACTTTCAATTATTTTAGGGGAAGTTTCTCGGTAGGTTCTTTTAATTTTTAACGGTTCACTAATTCTATCCAACCCAAAAGTTTTTATGGCCTGATGTTTTTCAGAATAACCAATAACGTACCATCGGTTGTTGAACTCTTTGACCAAAAATGCGTCTAAAAAAGTATGCATAAAGTTCCTGTTGTCGTTTGAAAAATAGAGCATTGATAGGGTAATTCTTTCTTTGCACGCTTCATATAAAATGTCGAAATGCTTCATGCCCATAGACGCTGGTGGAATCATGGTCTGAAGTACAGGCATGCTGTATTTTTTTAAAGGGCTACTTTCAATTGTGGCGGCAAGTAATTTTTCAACGGCATGATTAAATTGTTCGCTTATTCTCGATCCGCCTATACAACGAATTAAATCGACGGCCTCGCATATCGTTTCGAGGTCCTCTTGTCGCAATGCAATTCCAGAAAGCGAATAGTTGGCATCGGTATATTCATACCCCTTATTTCGAAAACAATAATTAATTGGGGCATCAAAGCCATCCGGATAAGGCAAGCGCATATTGGCAATATCTTTTTGAATGGTCTCGCTCGAAGGTTCAAAATCCAATTTTGCATTAATGGTATTTATAATTTCTGCCATGTTGGGGTATTTAAGGCGGGAATTTCGAAGCATACCATCAATTATTCGATACCTGCGAACAGCACTTTTACTAAGGTTC
>CAMDAH010000038.1 GCA_945888625.1 Chryseobacterium gleum | reverse complement strand
GAGATTCAAGCATTTCATGTGCTTCTTGTCATTTGCAATTTACTGCTTTTGCACATGTGGATCACCCAACAAGCCACGGCATTGATGGTCGAATTGGTAAACGTAACGCTCCCGGTTTAGCGAATTTAGCATGGCGAAAATTGTTTCATTGGGACGGTGGCGTGTTAAACTTAAATGCTCAGGCGATTAATCCCATCACGCATGTTGACGAAATGGATATGCGCTTGGACTCCTTGCTATATCGCTTGGATCGCTCTCCCATCTATTCGGCAGCATTTAAACGCACTTTTGGCACCACTGATATTCGACCTTTTCACCTTGTAAAAGCATTGGCACAATTTACCGTGTCTCTTGTTTCAGCTAATTCTAAATACGACAAGGTGAAACGTGGAGAAGATGGCTTAGAATTTACAGCTCAAGAAAAAAAAGGCCTTGTTCTCTTTAATAATTTCTGCTCTTCGTGTCATAAGCCGCCGTTTTTTGGTGGGGATGATTTTAAATCCAATGGACTGCCTCTACATCCTGAATTATTGGATTTTGGAAGAATGACAATAACTGGTAACAAACGTGATTCATTGCTTTTTATGGTACCAACACTTCGCAACATTGAATATAGCTTCCCATACATGCATGATGGACGAATTTCAAAACTGAAGGATGTGATTAAACATTACACGCTTTTAGATTATTCAAATCCATTACTAAGTAAAGAATTAAGAAAAAATCCCGTCAGACTTTCAGATAACGAACAAAAAGATTTATTGGCATTTTTAAAAACATTAACGGATAAAACATTTTTATTCGATGAAAGATTTAAATATGCAACGATTAAGTAATTTTACACCGCAAGTTAATTCAAATAGTAACAACTAATTATCAAACAAAAAGTTTAAACATGAAAAAAATTACCTTATCAATCTTTTTAGCTGCAACACTATCAGCCGTTGCACAAACGAATCCCGCAATTAGTGCTTGGTTAATTAACACTTCTGGATTAACTGGGAGGCATTATGTAAGTGGTAATCCGACGCCTATTGTTGATGCTGTGTCTGCAAATGTCCAAACGGTTCAGTATTCGACTAATTGGGTTTATGTATCAACAAAAGGAATCCCTTCTTACATAACAGGGCCATTTTTAGATGGAAATCCTTCGCTTGCAACGAGTCAAAATGCCATTTTTAAGATTTCTTTGAATCCAGTTCAAAACACAGGTAATCCGACAAATACAACCCCTAGTAATATCGGTATTTTCATTAATGGTGTCGCTTTATTTGATTACCGAGATGGTATTTCTTGGAAGAATTCAACAAATGCACTTGCTGGTGGACCTTTAGGCGGAATGGGAGACGGTGTTTGGAATCGAGACGCTATTCCTGCAGAAAAAGCAGGATTCGATTGTGCTAAAGGTCACCCTGCTATGGGAAATTACCACCACCATCAAAATCCAAGTGCTTTTAATTTAGACCTTACTGTTATTTCTAATATTTGTGATATTTATGCTGCTGATGGCTTGTATTTAATCAATGCCACGCAACATTCACCCTTAATTGGTTATGCTTACGATGGTTTCCCGATTTATGGTGCTTATGGCTATGCAAATACAAACGGAACGGGTGGAATCACACGAATGAAATCTAGTTATCAATTGAGAAATATCAGCACAAGAACTACCTATTCCAATGGAACGGCTGTAACGGCTGGCCCACCTGTTTCTGCTACCTACCCTTTAGGTTATTTTCGAGAAGATTATGAGTACATTTCAAATGCAGGACAAGATTATTTAGACGTTCACAACGGGCGTTTTTGCGTTACGCCAGAATATCCCCTTGGGATCTATTGCTACTTTGCAACGGTAGATGCTAATTGGAACTCTGCTTATCCTTATGTGGTTGGCCCCACTTTTTATGGCACAAAAACAGGATCCAAAGTAACCACCATTACTGAAACGGTAACGTTGTATAATCCAAGTAACGAACTTTCTGAAAACACAGCTATCGAGGTTAAGGTTTTTCCAAATCCAAGCAATGATGTACTTATGGTGCAACTTAGCGATTTAATCAAAACAGATGTTGCCTTGAAACTAGTTGATTTAAATGGTAAATTGATCGATTCAAAAACAATTTTTCAAGGAAGTACAATAGCCTATTTTGATGTAAGTACGTTGTACAGCGGCCAATATATTATGCAAATTGGCGAAGGGAAGCAACAGCAAACTATCAATGTGACCATCGGAGATTAACACTTCCTGGTAGTTTACAATTCTCTTTGCGTATTTTTGCACTATGTTAATTGAACGACCTATTTCCGATTGGATTCCAATGTCTTTAAAAGAAGCTCAAAAAAGAGCTTGGGAAGAATTTGATGTCATTTTAATTTCCGGTGATGCATACGTGGATCATCCTGCTTTTGGAACAGCGGTGGTGAGTCGAATCATTGAAGATGAAGGCTTGCGTATTGGAATTGTCGCTCAACCAAATTGGAAAGATGATCTAAGAGATTTTAAGAAATTAGGAAAACCACGTTTGTTTTTTGGTGTTACCGCTGGCTGCATGGATTCAATGGTCAATCACTATACTGCAAATAAGCGTTTGCGCTCTACGGATGCGTACACGCCAGGTGGAGAAGCGGGTTTTCGGCCCGATTACGCGTCAATTGTTTATTCGAATATTTTAAAAGAGTTGTATCCAGATGTCCCCGTAGTTCTTGGTGGAATCGAATCTTCCTTGCGCAGAGTTACCCATTATGATTATTGGAAAGATGAATTAATGCCTACTATTTTAGTTGATTCAAAAGCCGATTTATTGGTTTATGGAATGGGGGATCAGCCCTTACGAGAGTTACTCCGTCTTCTAAAAAAAGGCGTTCCTTTTGAGCAAGCAAAAACCTTAAAACAAGTTGCCTTTCTTCAAGATAAAGCACTTCCCTTACCGAAAAATAAAAATTGGGAAACGGTTGAATTAGCGAGTCATGAAGTATGTCTTGAAGATAAAATAAGATATGCGGCAAACTTTAAAATTGTAGAAGTTGAATCCAATAAATGGGAAGCGAATCGAATTACTCAGGTGGTCGGCGAAGAAATTTTAGTCGTTAATCCTCCTTACAAAACAATGGAAGAAAATGAAATAGATCGCTCTTTTGATTTGCCTTATACGCGCTTACCACATCCAAAATATAAAAAGCGCGGTGCTATTCCAGCCTACGACATGATAAAGTTCTCTATTAATATGCACAGAGGCTGTTTTGGTGGTTGTAGCTTTTGTACCATTTCTGCGCATCAAGGAAAGTTTATTGCTTCAAGAAGTGAAAAATCTATTTTGGCGGAAGTGGAGGAGGTAGTTGCTCACCCAGAATTTCGTGGATACATTTCTGATTTAGGTGGTCCTTCTGCAAACATGTATAAAATGAAAGGCAAAGACGAGGCAATTTGTGCGCGTTGTACTTCGCCAAGTTGTATCCATCCTGTAATTTGTAATAATTTGGATACCTCTCATAAACCAATGACCGAGTTATACCGAAAAGTGGATGCGCATCCAAAGGTGAAAAAGGCATTTGTGGGATCCGGAATTCGCTACGATTTATTAGTGGATGATTTCAATAAAAACAATGAGGATGGAAATCACGACGAGTACATTGAACAAGTGATTACACGACATGTTAGCGGACGTTTAAAGGTCGCGCCTGAACATACCTCTGATGCTACATTACGGGTAATGCGCAAACCTTCGTTTAAGTATTTCCATAAATTCAAGGAGAAATACGATAAGATTTCGGAAAAGCATGGGCTAAAACAGCAACTTATCCCTTATTTTATTTCGTCTCATCCTGGCTGCGAAGAAGAAGACATGGCAAATCTAGCTGCTGAAACGAAAGACATGGGTTTTCAATTGGAACAAGTGCAGGATTTCACACCTACACCAATGACCGTTGCTGAGGTGATTTATTACACAGGGGTTCACCCATATACCTTAAAGCCAATCAAAACTGTAAAAACAAAAGAAGAGAAAATTAATCAAAATCGTTTTTTCTTTTGGTATAAACGTGAAAACCAAGGGTGGATAAAACAACGATTAGAGAAAGCAAAGCGACCTGATTTGATCGAAAAATTATTAGGAAATTCTCCTGAAAAGTCACCTTCCAAAGTGCCTACTTGGCTTGAAGAAAAACGTAAGAAAAATTAGTTTTCTCGATTTGTTTAAGAACTCCATTCCATAATTCAATTCGCATTTGCAGTGCTTTAAGGGATACCGATGTAGCTTCCTGCCACTTAATAGGGTCATCTCCACAAAGTTCATCCATCATTTGAAGCGATATGGGTCCATGTTCGCCACCATCAATTTCGATATGACGCTCCAAATAATACAAAAGACGAGAAGTGGAAACGCCTTCTTTTTCTTGCAATCCCTTTACGATTTCAATAAACATATCCGGGATTAAGTCTTCCCTTCCGAAGGTAAATACAGCAGCAATTTCGTGAAGTTTACCTTTTGAAATAATGCTAAAAGTAAAATCCATGAACGCCATGGTCTCTGGACGTACTTTTGTGGCGTCGATCGCGGATAAAATTTTTCCGCCTTCAGCAATTTTATTGACGAAGGTTTTAATGTGCTGCGTGTCTGCACCAATTTCGTCCATTGCATTAAGGTAGAGTTCGTAGTGGCTAGCAGCAACATGATTGTTGTCGAGGTCACTTTCCTCACCCAGTACAATTTCGTTGATAAACCTCCTGGTTGTTGGACTTCCAACGGGCACCCAAGGTAATGAAACACAGGTAAGCCCGTTTTGCAATGCTTTTAGAAGGCTCATGAAATCCCAAACAGCATAGCAATGTTGCTCCATAAATAATGTTAATGGCAACCTTGTGTCCATACTTTTATACAATGGGTGGCTAAGCAATTCTTGTCGTAATGGTGCAAGAGCTAAAACTAAATTTTCTACGTCTTTTTTCATGCCATTTTAACACCTAATTCTTTCAATTGTTCGGCACTAATTGGCGAAGGAGCATCAATCATGGTATCTTTTCCACTGTTGTTTTTAGGAAACGCTATGAAATCACGAATAGATTCTGAACCTCCTAATGTAGCGACTAATCGATCCAAGCCAAAAGCTAAGCCGCCATGGGGTGGTGCGCCGTACTCAAAGGCCGTCATCAGGAAGCCAAATTGTGCTTGTGCTTCTTCTTTTGTGAAGCCTAATAAATCGAACATTCTTGATTGCAATTCACGGTCATGAATTCGAATGGATCCTCCTCCTAATTCCACCCCGTTCATCGCTAAGTCATAGGCGTTTGCCCTCACTTTTCCTGGATCGGTATCGATTAAGTCCATGTCTTCTGGTTTAGGAGACGTAAACGGATGGTGCATCGCATGAAAACGTTTGTTTTCTTCATCCCATTCTAACAATGGAAAATCAGTTACCCAAACAGGTTTGAAAACCGAAGGGTTTCTTAGTCCTAATAAATCCGCGAGGTATAAACGTAATTCACCAAGTTGCTTTCTTGTCTTTTCTAATTCGCCACAAAGTAAGAATAACAAATCGCCTGGTTTAGCTTTTGCTGCCATCATCCAGTCTTTTAATGCAGCTTCGTCATAGAATTTATCGACCGACGATTTTATGGTTCCGTCTTGATTGTATTTGGCATAGATTAATCCTTTTGCACCAATCTGAGGGCGTTTCACCCATTCCGTTAATTCGTCAAGTTGTTTTCTTGTATAATCTGCGCATCCAGCAACATTAATGGCAAGTACTGAATTAGCGTCATCAAATACCGGAAATCCCTTTCCCTGTGTCATTACAGTAAAATCAACGAATTCCATTTCGAAACGAATGTCTGGTTTGTCGGAGCCAAAACG
>CAMDAH010000037.1 GCA_945888625.1 Chryseobacterium gleum | reverse complement strand
ATTGCCTTTCAGGTATATTATTCCACAGATAACTGGAACACTCCGAACCAATTAGGAGTGACAGGATTTTACCTGAATACAGTAGTGCAGAACTTCAGTGCTCCGCTCAATGCGACAGTGAACAGTGGTGGGACATTCTCTGTAAGAATATATCCTTACGCTTTGCAGAACGGTATTGCCATGACGCCCACCTTTGCTACCCATAAAAATGTTGTAATTTGTGGTAATACATCACCAACATTAGCAGTTGAAAAACCTAATCTTGAGATAATCTGTAATATATATCCAAATCCAACAAATGGACTTGTTTATATTGATATACTAAACCAAGCTATTCAGAGTATAAAAGTGTACGACTTACAAGGTCAGTTAATAAAAGAGACAATCGAAAGCCCTATTAATCTTTCAAACTTTGCAAATGGCACATATTTTATAAAAGCTCAAGCAAAGCAGGGTATTTATAGCTACAAAATAATCAAACAATAATGGCATGAGTTGGACGAATAAAGAAGCGCAAACGGTTATGCGTCATGCTTGTGCCACATCGTAATTTGACAGCGCCTGCGCCCCCCCTTTTTTAATCCTCATAAACCTTACAAATGTTATAAGTAAGTTATAGAAAATCAGATAATTAATTATAAATTAGTATATTTACTAAATAAAAAGTGGAGACCAGTACCCACTCCGCCGCGGTGGAAAAAACAGGGAGAAATCTGAAAATCCATAAGAGTAGGAAAAATGCTTAAAAAAAAAAAATGAAAACAATTTTACTTTCAATTTTATGTCTTCTAGGAATTAGGGCTTTCTCCCAAACATCAGTTGATGTTTATGTTATCAATCAAGGTGGCTGTCCATATGGATTAATTGACACTTGGGGTTCTCCTAATGGAGGTGGTAATATGACATTAAACTCTATAGATAGTATGGGATTTCAGAATGTTCATCACTTTACAATTAATGATACAACTTATCCGATTACCTTAACCATTTGCTTATATGTAGGTGCTACACAAGCTCCTTTTCCTCCTCAAACACCAAGTTGTCTAACTCAAGTTTTAAATTCTCCTGGCCAATCAATTACTATAGTTGCTGATTGTTCCATTTTAGAGGTTATGGATTTGGGCTTCAATAAAGGTGAAATTTCCGTATTCCCTAACCCCGCTGAGAACAAAATCAATGTAAAAGCAGACGCAACATTAGTAGGTTCAGTTTATACTGTTTATGACAACACAGGCAAAGTAGTTTTATCAGGGAAAATAAATGCTGAAAACACAAGCGTTGAGCTAGGAAATTTATCTGGCGGTATTTATTTATTCAGTGTTGGAGACAATTTGAAACAGACACTTAAGATAATAAAGGAATAAAAACCAACCTATAACACGGGTTTGGCAAAAGTGGCTGTTCAGTGCCCCTTAGATTAGCCATTAATTAGTTTGTGATAAAAACAGATTACAATAAATCAGTGCAAAAAATAAAAGGGGAACTTTTAAGAAATATAATTGTTTCATAATACATAAATTAATAAATCGAAGGTAACTAAAGTAAGTATTTTAACAAGACAAGCACAAAAAACACAGGGGTTTTTCATCTTGATGCAACTGTAAAATTTAAGAATCATCCCTTTTAATGTATTTCAAGTAATATCAATTAACTTAAATATCTTTGCGCAATGGATTTTAAACTTGTTTCTCCTTACCAAGCAACAGGCGATCAACCGGAAGCCATTCGTCAATTGGTGGAGGGATTAGAGCAAGGAATTCACCACCAAGCCTTACTAGGAGTTACAGGCAGTGGAAAAACATTTACTGTGGCAAATGTGATAGAAAAAGTGAACCGGCCAACGCTGGTATTATCGCACAACAAAACGCTAGCCGCACAATTATACGGCGAATTCAAGCAATTTTTCCCAGAAAATTCGGTCGAGTATTTTGTTTCTTACTACGATTACTATCAACCAGAAGCCTACCTACCCGTCACGAATACGTACATTGAAAAAGACTTACAAATCAATGATGAAATTGAAAAACTGCGGCTTTCCGCCACATCAGCATTACTATCCGGCAGGAGAGATATTATTGTAGTGGCATCGGTTTCCTGTATCTATGGTATTGGAAACCCCACAGAATTTCGAAACAGTATTATTGAAATAAAAGTGGGTGATATGATTCCGAGAAATAAGTTTTTGCACCGCCTCGTGGAAAATTTATATTCTCGAGCAGGAGAAGATTTTAAACGAGGGACCTTTCGTGTGATTGGAGATACAGTGGATATTTTCTTAGCCTATGCCGATCATGCGTTGCGGATTGATTTTTTTGGGGATGAAATTGAGAAAATCACGAGTATTGATCCTGAAACAAACCAACGACTTGAAAGCTTTGAAAATATCCAACTATTTGCCGCTAATCTATTCGTATCAAGTCCGGCAAACACGCAACAAGCCATCCATCAAATTCAAGATGATTTAGTTGTCCAAGTTGAAAATTTTAGACTTGCAGGAAAAATAGAAGAATCGAAGCGATTGGAAGATCGAGTTAGTTATGACCTTGAAATGATACGAGAACTCGGATATTGTTCCGGAATTGAAAATTATTCACGCTACTTCGACCAACGAAAGTCAGGCGAGCGGCCATTTTGCTTACTCGACTATTTCCCAGCTGATTACCTTATGATTATTGATGAAAGTCATGTCACCTTGCCTCAAGTAAAAGGAATGTATGGAGGAGATCGTGCCCGAAAAATTAACTTAATCGATTACGGCTTTCGTCTTCAAGCAGCCATTGACAATAGACCTTTAAAATTTGAAGAATTTGAAGGAATGTTTAATCAAACAATTTACGTTTCTGCAACTCCTGCCGATTACGAAATGGAAAAATCAGAAGGAGTAATCATTGAGCAGTTAATACGTCCAACAGGATTGTTAGACCCACTCATTGAAGTAAGACCGAGTAAACATCAAATCGATAATTTAATGGAAGCCATCCAAGAAAGAATCACAGCAGGTGAAAGGACCTTGGTCACTACGCTAACGAAAAGAATGGCCGAAGAACTTCAGAAATACTTTGATAAACTCGGTATTAAGTGTCGCTATATCCATAGCGAAGTAACCACCATCGATCGAGTAGAAATTTTACGTCAATTAAGAATAGGTGTTTTTGACGTATTAATAGGAGTTAATCTTTTAAGAGAAGGCCTCGATTTACCAGAAGTTTCACTCGTAGCTATTTTAGATGCGGACAAAGAAGGATTCTTGAGGAATGAACGATCCTTGGTACAAACTGTTGGAAGAGCAGCTAGAAATGTAAATGGCAAAGTAATTATGTATGCCGACAAAATCACCAATTCCATGCAACGGACCATCGATGAAACGTCACGGAGAAGAACCATGCAAATTGCGTATAACACTGAACACGGATTGACACCAACGGCGCTTAATAAGTCAATTGAGATTAGTTTAGAAGCTAAGAAAAAAGAACAAGTGGAGATGGAGAACACTGTTTTAAGCCAAGAAATTGAAAAAATACATTCCGAAGCCGCGGAGCAAAAAAGTTTCTACGGAAACCAAGAACAATTATTGGTAGTTTTAAAAAACCTTCGTAAACAAATGGAAAAAGCAGCAAAATCCTTGGATTTTATAGAAGCTGCGCACTACAGAGATCAATTATATGAATTAGAAAAATTAAAAGAAAAACCATGAAAAATAACATTACGCTAAACATTTTTAAATTTATTGCCATCGCAGAAGGTATCTCCTATTTGGCTTTATTGTCGAATATGCTATTTCTGAAGCCATCGAACTTAACGCTCTACAAATCCTTACTTTATCCAATTGGTATGGCCCATGGTGTCCTTTTTATTGCCTACATCGCCTTGGCAATTTTACTTAAAAAAGCGATGCGATGGAATTTAGTAAGTCTAGGTGTTATTCTTTTCGCTTCCCTCCTTCCGTTTGCTACATTCATAGTCGAAAGAAGGTACTTAAAAAAGCGTGAAACGAATTAATAACCGAACAAGGTTTTAACTATTCTTTGCTTAAATTTGTACATAGGACCTTATACGTTAATTCATAACCTATTTTGTCGTCACACTATGAATATAGCAGATCAACTAATTCTTGAAAAGGCAACTAAAGACAAAGTTTCTGTCAAAAAATCCCTACTAAAATTAAAATCAAAGAAGAATCTTGATGAATTATTCAGGACGCAACATGCCATCGAGTTTAAAAAAAGAGATTGCCTCGCCTGTGCGAATTGCTGTAAAACAACAAGCCCCATATTTAGAGATACGGACGTAAAACGAATTTCCAAACACCTTAGAATAAAGGAAAGTCATTTCATAAATACTTACTTAAAAATGGATGAAGAAATGGACCTTGTCCTTCAATCTTCACCCTGTTCCTTTTTAGCCGAGGATAATGCCTGTAGCATTTACGAATACCGACCCCTGGCCTGTCGAGAATATCCCCATACGGATCGTAAAAACATGCATCAAATAATAGAACTAACCGCAATGAATACCCAAATTTGCCCGGCAGTTGCATTAATAGTTGAGAAAATTACTTCAATCCAATAAATCTTTGCAATGAGCATATCGCTTATCATTTCAGTTTACAAGGATTATGAAGGACTTGAATGTGTTTTAAATTCACTAGTTAAGCAGCAAGATAAAGCATTTGAAATAATTATTGCACACGATACTGAGGATGCAACAATTGAGGCAATAACGAATCAATTTAGTACGACTTTAACAATTCATTTAGTACAGCAGGAAGACAAAGGATTTCGTAAAAACAAGATTTTAAATCAGGCCATAATTAATTCAAAATTTGAAAAAATCGTCTTTATTGACGGCGATTGTATGGTACACCGAAATTTTATTAAAAACTATGAGAGGTGTATTCGAAAGGGTATTTTCTGCGCAGGCAGGCGATTGGATGTGGATCAAAAAACAGCTGATATGCTGCGTAATAAAAAAATTAAAAGAGCTAACTTATATCATTTTATTAGAAATAAAACAAAACGAATTGAAGAGCGACTTTACCTACCTTTTTTGCCTCAATCCTATTTGTCAGTACCTAAACTACTAGGGTGTAACATGGGTTGGTACAAAGCGGATTTATTAGCGCTTAATGGTTTTGATACTGATTATGAACAACCGGGATTTGGCGAAGACGTTGATATAGAATGGCGGGCAATTAAATTAGGCTTACTGCCTTACTCCATGCGATTCAAAGCCATTCAATTTCACCTTGAACACCCTAGACAAAATCGTCAAGATGATGTTGCATTAGGAAAAAAAATGATGGATGAGAAAATAAAGCTTGGTCATGCTATTTGCTTAAAGGGAATAAAACAATAAAGGAAAGTTTTAGAATCTTTATTCTGTTCGTCAAACAACAAAATCCTATCTTTACACGTCTTAACTGCAAAAAGCATGAAATTTTACCTTTTCTTTATCATCTGCTTATTCATTAATAAAATTAGTGTTTGTCAACGAGGGAAAGATGGAAATTATAGTGTAACTACCGCAAATACAATCCTGAATAGCTATTCATACCTACTTTCGAATGCAAACGCAGGGCAATCCGCTGTTTCATCAAGCAGTAACACAATGGTTGGTGGATTATTTACCCTAAACCTTGCACCTGGCGATTTGATTTTAATCATTCAAATGCAAGGTGCTTCCTTGAACGTTGATACCTATGCAACGAACGAATATATTAATTCGAATGGTATGTTTTGGGGGCCATTAACTACCCCTATTGGCCATCTTAATGATTGGAATCAATTCCAAGATTTATGGGGAGAAGTGACGAATTACAATAACGCTGGTAAGTTTGAATTAGCGGAGGTTAAATCTGTAATTGGTGCAAATACAATCAATTTAATGTGTCCTTTGGTTCGTTCATATGCAGCGAGCGGTCATGTTCAGATTGTTCGAATTCCAAGGTTTAACAATTTAACATTAAATTCGAATACATCTATAGTTCCTACATTATGGAATGGAAATTCAGGAGGAATAGTAGCATTGGAAATAAATGGCAATCTTACTTTTAATACAGGCAGCAAGCTATCTGCTTCTGGTTCGGGATTTCGAGGTGGACAAACAGAAGATTTTACCTTGGGAGCGCCACCTGGAAATGTGAATGATATTGGTTTTTGTGCTTCGTACGTATCCACGCAAGGTGCTGAAAAAGGAGAAGGGATTGCAGGGTTTTATACCGAATATGACGCTATTTATTCTAGGTATTGTAAGTCAGCGCCGGCCAACGGTGGCGGAGGTGGTGGAAATCACAATGCAGGTGGTGGTGGTGGTTCAAACGTTGCAACAGGAAGCTACACCGGAAAAGGTGTTCCCAATCCGCTTTATAATACTTCATGGAATCTTGAGGCACCTGGATTTGGCGGTTCAACTAGTTCAGGTGGCGGAAGAGGCGGCTACTCTGGATCAACAAGCGATCAAAACGAATTAACGATTGGACCAAACAATACAGCTTGGGCGGGCGATTATCGAAGAAAAGAAGGCGGATTAGGTGGACATCCTTTAACCCTAGATGCTACGCGCATATTTGCTGGTGGTGGTGGTGGTGCTGGAGATCAAAATAATAGTCAAGGAGGCAGTGGTGGACGTGGTGGCGGTATTGCTTTTGTGAAAGTTTATGGCTCAGTAATCGGACCAGGTACCATTGAAGCAAATGGTGCAGTTGGTCAGAATGCAAATTTTGCTGGATTAACGGCACCACAAACATCTGCTTTAAAATACGGAAATGATGCAGCTGGTGGTGCAGGCGGCGGCGGTACAATTTACATTTCAAATGCCGGTTCTTTACCACCATCATTAACATTATCAAGTACAGGCGGAACTGGTGGAAATCAACTATTATCTGTTGGTTTTTTTGCTTCTAATCCAATTATGGAAGCCGATGGACCAGGTGGTGGTGGTGGTG
>CAMDAH010000036.1 GCA_945888625.1 Chryseobacterium gleum | reverse complement strand
CAACTTTATTCTGTACAAGGTGGATTATTGGCCACTATTCCAGCGCTTGCAACTAATCAATTCTCTTTAAGTGGAATAAATACGATGCAATCTTTTTACATAGGCGTTGTTTCTGGCTGTAATGGGAATGTCACCAAATACAGTGACACGATTTCCAACATTCATTTAAACCTCATCAATCCTGGAAATGGAACAGCTGTTCTTCAATGGAATAAACCAGCGCCAACGCCCTTAGCAACCTTTGGAAACTATTACCACATTTATCAAGAATATCCTGCGGGAAATTTCACCCTAATCGATTCTCTTCCTTACAATACCACACAATATAAGGATACGATTACTATTTGTAATGCAACGATTGGCTACCAAATCGTTTTGCCAAACAATCCCTGTGATTTTCAATCCAACATCGGTAGTGATGATTTTGAAGATATGCTAACGCCTTCCATCCCAATGATACAAAGCGTAGGATTTGATCCAACAAACAACAATAACTTACTATTGACTTGGAATCAAAATAACCAAGCTGACACCTATGGCTATGTTGTTTACACCTTTAATTCGTTGGGAGTCTTATTTGAACTTGATACCGTTTGGGGAATTGGAAACACCTCCTATTCCTATGTCATCGATCCAAGTCAAGGCCCATACTCCTATTCGGTGGCAGCCTTTGATTCTTGTTTTACCAATGCCGTTCCTATAACCTTTCAAACCTCAGCTAAAAGTCCCATAAATAAAACCATTCAACTTAATGGAGCAATCAACATGTGCCAACAAAAAATAGATTTAAGTTGGAGTGCTTACCAAGGATGGACGAGCACATCTTATGGAATTTACAGCTTTGAGTCGGGGACATTGGTCCTGCTGGGAACAGCTAATGGGAATGCAGCAAGTGTGAATGTAGTAGGAGGAAATCACTACGACATTTACATTGGGGCCAACCTATCTAATGGACAAATTGCCTATTCCAATCCATTTGGTTTTGATGTCCCGATTCCCCAACAACCCACATTTCATTACCTTAAATTAGCTAGCGTAGCAGCAAACAACGTTGATTTATTTGCTTATATTGATGGCAATGTAGGGGTAAAAGAAGTCATCTTTGAACGCTTGAACAGTTCCAGCGTTTTCGAGGAAATAGGAAGATCCAACGTAGTAGGTGACTTGGCCGTTTTTACCGATACAGATGCCGATGTTAATTTACAAGCTTATACCTATCGAACACAATACGTTGATAGTTGCAATTCCGCTGGAACTTATGCCAATGAAGCTACCACCATATTTGTACAAGGGATCGCCGATGAAATACAACAAATTAACTACGTCTATTGGTCGCCATACGTAGGTTTCGATGGTGGAATCGATCACTACGACGTATTCAGGTACAACAAACTAAGTGGCATTAGTCAGTTGATTGCTACCATAAACCCCAACCAACTCAGCTTTGAAGACACCCTAATCAGCAATGATTTCCCAGGAGAAATTTGTTATTATGTAGAAGGAAGTGAAAATCTCAATAGCTATGGTTTCGCCGAAGTGTCAAGATCCAACGTTTTTTGTTTGGTATATGAACCTATTATTTATATCCCTAATTCATTTTGCCCAAGCGGCGTGAACACCGTATTTTTACCCATTTTAACCAATATTGACCCAACAAATTATAGCATGTACATCATGAATCGATGGAGTAATATCATTTTCGAAAGCAATGATCTTAATTTGGGTTGGGACGGAAAAATTAACGGAGGAAAAGATGATGCACCAAACGATAATTACCTCTATGTAGTAACGGTTCAAGATGCCGGCGGCAGACAAATAACCAAACGTGGATTTGTTACTTTAATAAGATAGATGAAAAAGATCCTGCTAATTCAGACCGCATTCATTGGCGATGTCATCTTATCAACCACGCTTATCGCTAACTTACACAAGCAATTTCCCAACATACAGATAGACTATTTGGTAAAAAAAGGAAATGAGGAATTGCTAAGTGGACACCCAAATGTGAACAAGGTTTTCCTTTTTGACAAAGGAAATAAATGGGTAAGCCTAAGAGAAAATATCCGTCTTATCCGCCAGGAGAAATACGATACAATCATTAATTTACATCGATACGCAAGTTCAGGATTAATTTGTGCCTTATCAGGTGCGAAGCAAAAAATAGGATTCAAAAAAAATCCATTTTCTTTTCTGTATTCAAAATCATACAAGCATGCGATTGGAAATGGAGAACATGAAGTAGATCGCAACCTAAGCTTAATCGCTTCCTTTTGCGACATCACCATAAGAAAACCAAGTCTTTATCCATCGAGCGAGGATTACACCTTCGTTTCAAAATTTCAAGACACCGCTTATTATTGCTTAGCACCAGCGTCAATATGGTTCACTAAACAAGCACCCATTTCTACTTGGTTGAAATTAATTGAGAAATTAAGTGACTCAGATCACGCTATTTTTTTGATGGGAGGTCCCAACGACAAAGCACTTTGCGACCAAATCATCTCAGAATCGACCAAAGAAGTAAGATCATTAGCAGGCGAGTTAAGCATTATGCAATCCGTTGCCTTCATGAAAAATGCAAAAAGAAACTTTGTGAATGATTCCGGTCCGCTTCATTTCGCAAGCGCCGTAAACGCGCCTGTGACAGCCTTTTTCTGTTCCACCATACCCGCATTTGGCTTTGGTCCATTATCAGATGATTCAAAAATAATAGAAGTGGCTGGATTACCTTGCCGACCATGCGGCCTCCACGGACACAAAACATGTCCGGAAGGTCATTTTAAGTGTGGGGCATTAGCTTTAGAGGATTAGTCATTTCGCCTCCGCCAGCGGTGCGTTTGTTACTCCATCTCCACTACTCGTTCCACGGTGCCATCTTCGTAAATGAAAAGCATGACCGTGTTTTTTCGACGGGGGATAGTTTTTCCATTTAGATCGGTGATTTTTACCAGTATTTTTGTGGCTGTACCTAAGTCATGGATTCCCGTAAAATTCAAGGTGAGGTTAAGTGTTATGGTACTGTCGCATCCATTAGCTCCAGGAATAACTTGCGTGTAGGTTCCACTTTGAGTATAGGTTTGTCCGTTTAGCGTGTAGGAATCCAGGGCGGTTTGTGTTAAAGAACTTGCCCCATTTTCCAATACGGAAACAACTACGGTATCCGATCCTGTACAACCCAAAGAATCTATTCCATTAACCACGTATGCATTGCTTTGAGTGGGTGCAAAGGTTTGACCATCTAACACGTTGTTGCTCCATTGGTAGTTGCTGCCTCCGGCCCCGTTTAGGGTTACGTTATCTCCAGCACAAATGCTTTGATCAAGACCGGCAGAAATTGCTTGTGAACCCAATTGTGAAAAGTATAGGTCTTGAATTTCACATTGTGTTAAAGCACGGTCCCAAATTCCGATGTCATCAATTTTTCCAGTGATTAAATATGATGAATTGTATCCTTTACCAATATTTATTTCACCCCCGCATGCGGAAATGATATTTACAGAAAAAGCACTACTTGTAACAAGGATATTATCCAAATAAATTGCTGATAACGATCCATCATATGTGCAAACAATTTGATGCCAAACACCATCCGATGAATTGTAATTCACATTTGTAGTTTGCCATCCACTACCAGGGCTACTGCAGTTATTGCCGTTTTTGACAGACCAAATAATATTATTGATAGACGGATAATTCAATACGAGACCATATTGCTCATTGATGGCTGAAGGGTCAGTTTTATATATAAGTGAGCCAAAAGATGTTGAAACCGTTTGAAACCAAATGGAAACAGAAATATAATCAGAGTTTAATACTGCATTATCAAGAATAGTAATAAAGTCATTCCCATCAAACCCATAAGCTTGATTCGTATTCCCAAATCGATCATTTGTCAATGTTGCCCCATTCACCGTTCCATTATTCCCATTGCCACTTTCGTCGTTGGCATTGCCGTTGAAAGGCCACCAGCCCACTAGACCGTTTGTGGGAACGTAGTTAGGGACTTGTGCATTGGATATTATTGTAAAACCAAAAATTGCAATAACTGAAACAAAAAATCTACTGATTTTCATACTACTTGAGTTAAAAATGAATTCAAAATTCCAATTTAATCAAAGAAGTAGTGTGAAAAATTAAGGGAATTCTAGTTAAATACCCTTCTTTAGTACTACTTCCACGATTTTGGGATGTAGGGTTAAAACCTTCATGCGCTTATCCATCGGATTTAAAGTTTCTTTAAAAATGGATTTTGGTTGCAGCCTATAAATTTTTGCCATGTCAAAAACAAAAGTCTTTAACAAGGACTCACGGCGTTTTTTCATGGTTTCAATGGATAAATGTTCAGGATTCACTAGGTCATTCAAATCCGATAATTCCAATATACCATGACGCTTGAATACCCATAAATTTAACAATTCAATGGACGAATCACTCATCGTATAAATTGGAACAAGCTTTTTTCTCTTTCGGGAAACCCAGTAAATAACGAAAATGAATCCAAGTAACAGGATCACGATTAAAGCGAAAACTTTCGTATAAAAAGAAACATTTGCCTTGACTAATAAAATATTTTGATCGATAAGAAATTCCCGTTTGAATGCAGCTTCATCATATATTAGCATTAAACTAGGATGAATATCTAAAATCGTTTGATGCTGCAATTTGATGTAATAATTTTTAAATTTATAAATACTCAAAAGTGAATTAACAGGTTTTTGCTTATATCGAATGATGCAATTATTCTTAAAATCTATTTCCAAAAAAAAAGTCGTAAAAATTAATAAATTATTAATCACACAACTTGGAGAAATATTTATCGAATCGAAATAGTTGACTTGACCTTCAAAAAACCACGATTCATTTGTGAGATTATAGCGCCAGTAATTTTTGAAATTCGTTTTTTCAGTTGATTCATTTATGCTAACAAGTGCATATAAATTATCCTTTTCCTTATAGTATGGAAATGTATAAGCAGGATCCACCTGCTTACTTTGGTTATCAAGATACCACTCTTTTAATTTGGAATCAAATTTGGTAATAAAATTTTTGGACGAAAAAAGTCCGTATCCACCGAATATATAAGGATCTCCCTTGTGCAAGAAAAAGGCACCGCCAAACTGATTTTGATGATGAAACGAATTGTCAATACGAACAATGGAATCATTTCGTAGCTGCAAAACGTAACCGCATCCCCTATCTACAAAATAAATAGGGCTGCCTTTCTCTGATAGTGGGACGTACTCAGTCAGCAACTGATTAAAGGTAACTTGCTTATCCAAATGAATGGGTCGTCGCTCCAGCTTTTTAGACTCCAAGGAAATGAGCAACATTTGTGAGCTATCGTCGATAACACACAGTTTGTCCAATTCATAATTATAAAAAACGCAGGGGTTTAAATTATTGAACCGAAAGCTTTGCGCCAAACATAAATAGGAGGATAAAAGGAAGATAGATCCAAAAACTAATTTCATTAGTTAAAGTTACTATACCTTAGGGTATGTTGCTCGAATAATTAAGGAATACCCTATTTTTACCCTATTTTTTTGTCTTTTAGTGATTTTTTTATTCAACCCCTGTCAGGGTTGTTACTTATTCATATTCAACCCTTTTCAGGGTTGTTACTTATTCATATTCAACCCTTTTCAGGGTTGTTATTCACATTTAAGCCATCAGGCTTAGGTTGATTGTATATTTTAGCTCTTAATCCTATTTTAATCCCGAAGGGATTAAACCTGAATAGCACAGCATTTTTTGCTGTGCGTTTGGAAGAATAGGATGTCCAACAACCACAACGTGGTTGAATATCTACAACAAATATTTTTCATCAAAGTTAATTTCATATTCCTTCAAGAATTCAATATATTCCTCTTCAAAAGTTTTAATTCTATGATGTTCCACCTGGTTCTTCACGTATTCAATTAATCTGTCTTTTTCCTTTATGCTATAAGTAAATGCCCCATACCCTTCTTGCCAGCTAGTAAAGTTTTCAAACAACTTGTTTTCTTTGATATACAATGCACTCGATACTTTAATATCCTTCACCAATGATGATAGTGCAATTGTTGGATGCAGGTGTGTAACTATATGCAAATGATCCTCTACTCCATTTATTTGATATAAATGACAATTTTTATTTTTAAGCAAGCCAGTAATGTATTTAAATAATTCATCTCTGCCATTAACGGTGAGTGTCCGCTCTCTCCTTTTTGTGCTAAATACGATTTGATAAATTATTTGGGTGTATGTACTCATTGATTGTTTTTTTTATTCAACCCATTTCAGGGTTGTTATTCATGTTAAAGCCCGTCAGGCTTATTTTATATATTATTTACTTGTGCTTTTGAGTATATCACCAAGAGAGTAAGCATAACGATGCTTATAATTTTTTATTCAACCCTTGTCAGGGTTGTTATTCATGTTTAAGCCCATCAGGCTTATGTTTATTGCAGATTACTCCTATCTTAAGAGTATTTGAAAAAGGTTTTAGTTTGCCAATACCTCTTTCACCAAATCCGCTGCTTCTTGTAACTGGACAGCTGAATGCACATTCAAGCCAGAATCATCAATGATTTTTTTGGCTTCTACGGCATTTGTTCCTTGTAAACGAACAATAATTGGTACTGGAATTTGGCCGATATTTTTGTAAGCATCAACAATACCTTGGGCAACACGATCACAACGAACAATACCACCAAAAATATTTATCAATATCGCCTTAACATTTGGGTCTTTTAATATAATATGAAATGCTTTTTCAACACGCTCTGCATTAGCAGTACCTCCTACATCTAAGAAATTAGCAGGGTTTCCGCCTGAAAGTTTGATAATGTCCATGGTTGCCATCGCTAATCCTGCCCCATTTACCATACATCCCACATTGCCATCTAATTTCACGAAATTCAAACCTACCTCATCAGCTTCTACTTCCGTTGGATCCTCTTCCGATTTATCACGCATGGCTTCATAATCAGGATGACGAAATAAACCGTTTCCATCCAAGGTTACTTTTGCATCAACAGCAATAATTTTATTGTCTGATGTTTTGAAAAGCGGATTTATTTCAAACATGGCCGCATCAATTCCTTCGTAGGCTTTATACAACGTTGGAATGAACTTAACCATTTGCTTAAATGCCTCACCAGAAAGCCCTAAATTGAAAGCAATTTTCCTTGCTTGAAATCCTTGTATACCGACACGTGGATCAATGATTTCTCTGTGAATTTTCTCTGGGGTATGTTCAGCAACGTGCTCGATATCCATTCCACCTTCCGTAGAATAGACAATAACATTTTTGCTTATTTCCCGATCCAGTAAAACAGACATATAAAACTCTTCAATTTCCGCTTCACCTGGATAATATACATCTTGAGCAATAAGCACTTTGTTTACTTTTTTTCCAACACCATTTGTTTGTGCGGTGGTTAAGTGACCACCAAGAATACCCTTAACCTTTTCCTCTACATGATCAATTCCTTTAGCGAGTGTTACACCATGTGATCCTGTTTCGGCCACTGTGCCTTTACCCCTTCCGCCTGCATGTATTTGGGCTTTGATAACAAACCACGTAGTACCTGTCAGTGCTGTTAACTCATTTGCTGCAGCAAGTGCATC
>CAMDAH010000035.1 GCA_945888625.1 Chryseobacterium gleum | reverse complement strand
GGATCGTTGGTTTCATCAATTTCAACTGCACCATACCTTTTCTTACTCTGCTTCACAAATAAGTAAATCAAGAAAAAAAGCAGCACTGATGCAATCAGATCGTAGGTAAACTGTAAATCATAATTTATTTTAAACCAATCGGAAGAAAGCTTTAAGCCGGATAAATCTTTAAAAAGTCGTCGTATAATGATTAGGGCAATGATTTCGTATTGTTTACTAATGTAGGTTGAAAAAGATTTGGGCAGGTAATAAATTAATAAATACACCTCGTAAATAAGGATAAAAGAAAACGGAGTGTAAACTGCAGCTATTGGATTTCCTAATAAAATAGAGGGGTCATCTAAATGGATTATGTCTACATCAACTAAAAAAATAATGAGAAGATGGATGAAAAAACTGGCAATGGCTATAGTTAGAATAATTCGCTCACTCTTTTTTTGAGCTTTGGGCGAAAGCAACTTGGCAAATATATTTTCAAGTATTTGTTTGAATTTCATTTTATAAATTTAGTTAATTTAAACACAATCAATGGTTTAATGTTTAAACTAATTACTAATTTTTACAAGTGCTTACTAACCTGTATAACTAGTTAAATTACTAGTTTATAGGTTGTAATCAATACATGTTTTTCTAAACTACGAAATGAGTGGTCCCGCCCCAAAATCTTTTTCACTTATTAAAGCGCTTAATTCACCTTCGCTGTTTTCGGCCATAAGGAGCATTCCATGTGATTCAACCCCTCTAATTTTTCTTGGCGCTAAATTCATGAGTACAACTACTTTCATCCCAATAATATCCGCTGTTTCATAGTGTTTGGCGATTCCTGACACGATGGTTCGTTCATCAATCCCTGTCTCAACCTTCAAAACGAGTAGTTTATCGGCATTTTCCATTTTATCGGCCGCTATCACGTGACCAATGCGAAGGTCCATTTTAGTGAAATCTTCGAAGGAGATTAATTCTTTCATGACGGGGTAGTTAGCATTAGTAATGGGGGTAGTGATTAATTTACTTTTCTCCTGCTCAACCCATTCATCGGTGATTTTTTCAAATAATATAGTAGGTGTCCCTATTGTGTTGCCACTTGAAATTAATTGTGTTGTGTTGTCCCACGTAGTAGAGTTGACACCTAGTATTTCAAGCAGTAATTGTGCTGTATTTGGTAAAAAAACACGTGAACATAAGGCAAGCTTTTCAGTGATTTGAAGTGCTACATTAAGGATGGTTTCTACTCGTAAAGGATCACTTTTGATTACTTTCCAAGGTTCTTCATCGGCAAGATATTTGTTTCCAATTCTTGCCAAGTTCATCATTTCTTGCTGCGCTTCTCTTATTTTGTATTGATATAATAGATCTGAAATTTTACCGGGAATCGTTGCTATCTCTGAAAGTACTTTTTGGTCATAGGTACTCAGTTCGTGAGCTGGCGGTATTACGCCTTCGTAATATTTATGGATAAGTACCGTAACGCGATTAACAAAGTTCCCATAAATATCTGCTAGTTCTGAGTTAATCCTTGTTTGAAAATCTAACCAAGTAAATTCTGAGTCTTTGTTCTCGGGAGCAATTGAAGTGAGGACATATTTTAACTCATCCACTTTAGTTGGATAGTTCTCCAAATATTCATGTAGCCAAACGGCCCAGTTTCTTGAGGTAGAGAATTTATCGCCCTCTAAATTTAAGAATTCATAGGCGGGAACATTTTCCGGAAGTATAAAATCTCCGTGCGTTTTAAGTAAAATAGGAAATATGATGGCATGAAAAACGATATTGTCTTTTCCAATGAAATGGACTAACTTTCGGTCTTTTGCTTCTTCTTTGCACCAATAATCTTTCCAATTTTTTCCATTATCTAAGGCCCATTGCTGCGTTGCAGAAATATAGCCAATGGGAGCATCTAACCATACATAAAGCACCTTCCCTTCCGAGTTGGGTAAGGGAACTGGAATTCCCCAATCTAAGTCTCTGGTCATGGCGCGTGCACGCAAGCCGCCATTAATCCAAGACATGCATTGTCCAATAACTTGATTTTTCCATGTTTTCGGATCGTGAAGAACTTTTCCGTCAATGGATCCTTTTTGTATCCACTCCCGTAACCAATTTTCATGTTCGTTCATGGGTAAATACCAATGAGCCGTTTCTTTTAGTTGGGGAGTTTTCCCCGATAATGTTGAAATTGGATTAATTAGTTCGTTTGGACTTAAGTCAGCGCCACATTTTTCACACTGATCTCCATAGGCGTTTTCATACTGGCATTTTGGGCAGGTTCCTGTAATATACCGATCCGCTAAAAATTGTTCATAGTCGTTATCGTAATACTGAAGCGATCGCTCTTCTTTGAACGTGTCTTTTTCATGTAGCTTTTTAAAGAATTCAGAAGCAACTTCATGATGCAGCGCTGACGATGTTCGGTGAAAGATGTCAAATGAAATTTGAAATTTTTCAAAAGATTCCTTAATGATGCGATGGTATTTATCGACTATTTCTTGTGGCTTTATGCCTTCTTTTTTTGCCCTAAGCGTTATAGCAGCTCCGTGTTCATCACTTCCACAAATAAAGGCTACATCGTGGCCATTAAGTTTTAGAAAGCGCACAAAAATATCTGCGGGCAAGTAAACACCGGCCACATGACCTAGGTGTAAGGGCCCATTTGCATAGGGCAGCGCTGCTGTAACAGTGTAGGCTTTTTTCTCCATTTTAAGTTTTCAAAGATACGGAGTTAATGTGGACAAAAGTTATGGCATAAAAAAAAGGGTTGGAAACCCAACCCTTTTTTTTTATCGTAGATAAATTATCTTTTTACCACATTGAATTGAGCGGTTTTACCATTCTCTAAAACAACATTGAAAATATAAACACCTGATTCTAAATTGTTAATAGAAACAGCTGATTTCCCGTTAATTAGGTTAATTGATTGATTACCTACAACTTTTCCTGAAACATCAGTTACTCGTAAACTAGCTAATCCTTCACCTTCCAATGAAATAGTAACATTATCAGTCGCTGGGTTTGGATAAGCCATTCCATCAATTGTAGCTGACTCATTGATTCCGATGTTATTTGCATCAAATACATGAACAACTAATGAACTAGGAAGCTCGTAACCAAAACCTGCAGCATAATAAGTACCATCACTTTCGTTAGGTGTCATTGGCTGTAAATATTGATTAGCATTCCAAGTATAGTCGGTATTTGATTCATGTCCCATGTATAAGTTAAGATTTACTGTTTGTACACAAGCTAAATAACGTTGGTTATCTTCTAATACAACTGGAGCTGTAAAAGCGCCATATACCATATCGCCTTGTAAATCTGATGGATAATAATAATACCCTGAAGCAACTTGTGTTAAGGTATTAAACGCTAGGTTAGCATCGTTTAAATCAGTAAAAGCATCTTCCCACTTGTATAAATACAAGGCCATTTCTTCACCAGTTAATAGCACCATAGAAGCAGCACTTGTTGTTGCAGAAAAATGGATACCAGAAACAGCTAATCTACTAGCGTTAGCATCGTTGATTACGGAACAAATTGAAAATGTTTGGTTGTTTGTTCCAGGTCGGTAATAGTTTCCTGGGTTAGGCATGCCAGATACAACATCCAATTGTGCGTAGCTGTACATGGAGTCTTGAATTACAAAATCAGAAGACATGCTATTATCAGCTGCATAATCATCTGCACCAGACAAAGAAACCGTGTATGTTAAAGTGTATCTTCCTGGAGCATAGGTTGCCAAAGAAAATTGAGGTAGTGATGAAGCTCCACCAGGATATACATCTAAACTGTCTCCTGAAGCAAGATTGATGCTGTTAACTGAATTTGTGTAAACCGTTGCTCCACTTGGGCCTGTAACTGTAGCTATTAAAGTCATATTTGTTTGAGGTTGGTTACCGTAATTGTAAACACGAGTTCCCACTTCAAAGTTAAATTCAGTTCCGTTTTGAGCAAGTAATGCAGGAACAGCTCCTTGCTTAGAAACCAACGTAGTTCCACGTGTTAAACCAGCATCGTTTGCAAATAAACCTGTTTTGTTTCCAAATAACATAACAACTGGGCCTCCAGCCATAGCTGCAGTAATCAAAGCGCCATCTGTATCTTGGATCATCACAACAGGTATTGTTACGTTTGCACCAGAAGCGCCAGCGCCCATTGCAATCGTTCCAGGCTCTCTATTAATAATTAGTACCGCTACAGCACCTGCATTTTGAGCATTCAATGCTTTCGCACCAAATTCACATGTGTTTCTGTAAATTACGGCGATTTTCCCTGTTAAATTATTGATTAATGGATTGCATCCTTCTGCTGAAACAGGATTTCCTTGGGCATTTAAGCCCGGTGATCCGTCATCTACCATCATTAGGGTATCTTGAACATATGTCCCAGGAATTAAAAAGTCAGGTGTTCCCCAACCTCCAGCTGGATCAGCCCAAGAGAATGCGTAATTACCTTGAATAGGCATAGGCGAAACACCTGCACATATTACTTGTGCACCTGACAAGAAACTTACAGAAAGGGCAACAAAAGAAAGTAAAAGTTTTTTCATGTTTTAGTTTTTAAAATGAAGTGCTAATTTAACAAAAAAATAATTTACAAAATGAGATTATCTTAAATTATTTAACAAAACAGATTAAATAGTAAATTAAAGCAGCCAGTGCAGCACTCACAGGAATAGTTAATATCCACGCCCAAAGGAGGTTAATGGTAACGCCCCAGCGTACCGCACTCAATCTTTTCGTTGCACCAACTCCAATGATGGAACCCGTGATGGTATGCGTTGTGGAGACGGGGATACCGAATTGGGTTACTGTAAATAAGGTCAGTGCACCAGCTGTTTCAGCACAAACGCCCTCTAGCGGGGTAACTTTTGTTATTTTGGTTCCCATGGTTTTTACAATTTTCCACCCCCCCATCAATGTACCCAAACCAATCATAAGGTAACAGCCGAATGCAATCCAGAAAGGCATCGTTTCCGATTGAACTTTAGATTTAATTTTATACCCTTCTATCAAATACCCTGTTTCTTTATCGGTAAAAGAGGAAAAAATTCCTGCGTAAACATATTTTTTGTTTAATATTTTTTTGTGAAAAATGGTGTCCCTGGATTTGGAGTCGCAAATGGCATCGCCTAAGGTGTACACTTCTATTTTTCTTAGAGCGGTACTTATGCTTTTGTATTGAGGCGTGGGTAATTTTTTCGAGCGCAATGGATTTAAGCGGCCATTTTTGTCATACAGTAATGAGCCACTCGTTTCGTCGTAAATAGCTTTGTGCTTGACAAAGTAAGTTTGTCCGTTTACATTTGCCACTTCGGGCTTAAATTTCTCGGTCTTACCTTGGCTGTTTTTGTATTCGATTTGCATCAATTCGGTTATCTGAAGTTCTTTCGCTATTGGATGATCGAGGGTGCCTTGTCGTCCCATGTTACCGTACACTAAAAGTGCAGCACAAATTATTCCCATTACCTTCTGAGAATCAGCCCCACCGTGTCCCAAAGAAAATGCGGCAGAGGAAAGTAATTGTAGGCGTTTATGCATATTGGCTTCTTTAACGGCAGACGGTTTCTTTCCGTGGGCAATTTCGAACCAAAGGTAAACGCCAATAAAGATAGTTAACATGCCTCCCACGATGTAAAGCATATTAACATTCATATCAATGTATTCAACCATGTAATTCATAAAGAGAATAGTGGCTATTGATAAGGACAAAATAACAAGCATTTTTTTCCAGAAAGAGCGGCTAATGGTGACCACAGCAATTAAGTAGGCAATAAAACCCCCAATTAAGGGTGCGAGAAAGATAAATAATATAACTTTAATTATTTCGCCTGAAGCAATTACTCCAAACCCTGCGTGTGCAACGGCAGCGCCTGCAAATCCACCAATTAGGGTGTGAGAGGAGGAAGATGGAATACCGAGTCGCCACGTTAATAAATTCCAAAAAGTAGCTGCTAATAATCCAGCTAGAATTACCCAAAGATCGATCGCATTATTATCCACTGTTTTAGCAACGGTATTGCCTACACTCATATCGAAAACCCAAAAGGCAATCACATTAAATAAAGCAGCCCATATTACTGCTTGCAAGGGAGTAAGAACTTTGGTTGAAACGACAGTGGCTATAGAATTAGCGGCATCGTGAAAACCATTTACTAAGTCAAATAATAAGGCAATTGCGATAACAACGATTAATAATGTAAACATCTGGATTGGCTTAGGCTAATTATATTTACTATTAGGCGTACTTAACAACGATTGATTCAATAACATTCCCTGCATCTTCGCATTTATCGGTAGCAACTTCCATTACTTGGTATAATTCTCGTCGCTTAATTAATTCCTTAGCGTCAACATCTGACGCGAATAATTTTTCAATATTCATGTCAAATAAATTATCTGCCTCATTTTCAAGGCTGTTTATTTTAATGACGCATTCTATTATCTTCTGCGTGTTTTTTAAGTTTCGAAGTTCCATAACGGCCTCTTTTACTGCAAGTGTAGATTGATAAATGGCCTCAGCAGTTTTCTTTAGTCCTTGATCACTAATAGGGTCAATGTTGTAAAAATTAATTTTTTTACCTGCTGAAAATATGTAGTCAGCGATATCGTCTAGGGCGGAAGCAAGGGCGTGTATGTCCTCGCGATCAAAAGGGGTAATAAAATTCCTTCCCAACTCGACGAAAATACGATGCGTTACGTTGTCGTTATCGTGTTCCAAGTCTGACATATCACTAATTAGCACTGCCCGTTTGTTAAAATCAGGCTCTTGTACGACTTGTAAAAGTTTCTTAGAAATCTTGACTAAATTGTCGCTTGCCTCTTCAAAAAGCGAATAAAAAACTTTGTCTTTTGGTAAAAAGTAACTTAAAATTCCAGCCATATTATTTTATTTAATTCATTCAAAGATATTAATCAATCCCACCGATGGCAATGTACGAAGCGTTTGTTAATGAAAGCATAACATTCATGGCAGGTTTAATTGCCACTTTAATTTTTACGATTTGGAAGTAGCGTATCTATCTCCAACGAAATCCCAATTGACTACATTAAAAAATCCCGTAATGTAATCCGGTCTTCTGTTTTGATAATTCAAATAATATGCGTGCTCCCAAACATCCAATGCTAAGATTGGAATTCCCGAACAACCTTCTCCCATCAATGGATTGTCCTGATTTGCTGTAGAACAAATTTCTAATTTTCCGCTGCTAACACACAACCATGCCCAACCTGAACCAAAACGGGTTGTTGCCGCTTTTGCAAATTCTGACTGAAAGTTTTCAAAGGAGCCGAAGGCTTCATTGATAGCACTTGCCAATTCTCCAGTTGGTAAGCCGCCACCATTTGGTGACATGCACTCCCAGAATAAATTGTGATTCCAAAATCCACCTCCATTGTTTCTCACGGCAGGCTTATCTTTACCTACTTTCAACAACTCTTCTATTGACATTCCTTCTAATTCAGTTCCTGCAATTGCATTGTTTAAATTAGTAGTGTAGGCTTGATGGTGCTTGGAATGGTGAATTTCCATTGTTCTTGCATCAATATGAGGCTCTAGTGCATCGTATGCGTAAGCCAATTTAGGTAATTCAAAACTCATAATTTTTTTGTTAAATTCGTTGGTAAAAATATAAAAAAAAGCGGACCGAAAAATGTTTTTTGGTGATTTACGCTTCAAGGATTTTATTTTTAGACGCATTGTGCTTTAATTAGTCATTTAATAAAACGACATGTCAATTCATCAACTCGTAATCGCTGTTTCGGCATCCTTATTTTTTAATCATTTTTATTTCTTCGGCCAGCTCCGCATCGTGGCTACTTGGAACAGTAAACCCCTCGAGCTGCAGCGGGTGTATTTAACTAAAAACAAGGACTCCATAAGTTTTTCCACCCTAAAAATGTATTTTTCGGATTTCCGATTTACAGAAAAAAATAGTGGCAATACCATTAATATTGACACCTTAATTTTTTATGATTTAGCCGATTCATCCACGCATGCTTTTTTTAAAGAATTAGAAATGTCAAACTATGATGCGGTTTCATTTACGCTTGGATTAGACAGTAGTAAAAATGTTTCTGGAGAATTAGAAAATGCTTACGACCC
>CAMDAH010000034.1 GCA_945888625.1 Chryseobacterium gleum | reverse complement strand
GAGGCATACCTTACAGGATATACCTACCTTAACTATGGTATTTTACCAATAACTTTACCATATTGGTTACCAGCGAATACGCAAGTTTCTTTTAATACAGGTAACACAATTGGCTACAAAGGCTACGTTTCTATTATTGAATTTAATGTTATCCCTTAAAGAAAATGAAGTATATAGTTTGTTTTTTAGCAGTAGCATCTAGTTTTGTGGCGCTTTGCCAAGACACCTCTTTTGTGAAAGTCTACTATGCCGGTTCCTACGCTCAAGTGCCTTATGGAAAAATTTGGCAATTCGAAAAAGTATTTGTTTCAAGTGGAGACGGCTTCAATATTAAAATCAATAACGATACTTTTAAAGGAGATTTTATTGGCGGTTCAAAAATACAGATTCCATATTACATCGCTGAAATGGAGCTGCTGTCTTCGGGAAGTATGATCTCCTATTTATTATACATCAAACAAAGAAATTCTAAGGAATAAGGCATCCTTTTTCCAATTTTAGTGTTAATGTAAAAAAAATAGTAATTTAGTAACTTAATTAAACACTTAAATCATGAAGAAAATCTTTTTAATAGTATCATTAATTTTTGTTGGTTTCTCAACTATTAATGCCCAATCTTACGCAATCAGTGCCGATGCAAAAAAACTTGAACTTGCCAGAACTTCTGGTGTTTACGAGTTCGTAATGGGATCGGATGTGACCGAGGATCGTGTTGCTGAAGTTGCGAAGTATTACACTGAATATTTCACTATTAATTTTGATGCTACATCGTACAAAGCAACGATCACTTTATTTAACAAAGATGAAACGTCTAAAATGGTTATGACTCGCTATTTTATGGCAATTGGTGCCTCCAAAATTATGATGGGCGAGGAATTAATGGAATTGCAAGATTATTTCAAAAAATATATTCTTTAACTAGTTACATTGTATTGTAAACCGACGGATCTTATCTGTCGGTTTTTTTTTTAGATAAGTTCTGTAAAATGTATAAACAGTTTCCCAAAGTTGAGCTTCATATTCACTTGGATTGTTCGCTTAGTTATGATGTGGTCGCCTTATTATTACCTGGTATTTCGATAGAAGAATACCAAAATAAATTTACGGCTCCAAAAAACTGTTGTAGTTTAAATGATTATATTGAATGTGCGCAAGCGTCCATAAATTACATGCAGACAAAGGAGCAGTTGAGAATTGTGACGCTTGATTTATTGGCTCAATTTGATGCTGATAATGTCGTTTATGCTGAAATTCGCTTTGCTCCATTACAGCATTTAGCAGGTGGTTTATCAGCCGAAGAAGTAGTGCAAGAAGTGCTTAACGCTATTCATGAAGCAAAAGCGATCAATAGGGTAGAGGCAAATGTAATTTTATGTACTTTAAGGCATTATTCTGAGCAACAAAGTATGGCGACCATTAAATTAGTTGAAAGATTTAAAGGTAAAGGTGTTGTGGGTTTTGATATTGCTGCAGATGAGGCGGGTTATCCGCTTGATAATCACGTTTCAGCGTTTAAATTTGCTAAATCAAATGATATTCTTTGTACAGCTCATGCTGGTGAGGCACTTGGTCCTAGTAGTGTTTGGGAAACATTAGAAAAACTTACCCCTAATAGATTAGGTCATGGTATTAGGAGTATTGAAGATGCTTCTTTAATTGAGCGATTAATCGAAAGCAACATTCACTTGGAAGTTTGTCCCACAAGTAATCAATTAACGCGAGTTTATCCAAGTCTAGAGGAATATCCAATTAATGCGCTCTACAAAACGGGCGTTTCCATGAGTATAAGTACGGATGGAAGGGCCATTTCAGCAGTTGATTTAAACCAGGAATATCAATTCATGACCAATCAATACGATTGGACAATTAATGATCTATATCGAATTAATACCGAGGCAATAAAGCATTCTTTTGCGACTGAAGAGGTTAAAATGGCTGTTCAAGCTCAGCTAGATGCTTTTTATTTAGTGTAAAACAAGTTACCTTTTTCCGATGTTGTAAATTAATTGAAAGGTTAGGCGATAATAAGCATCGAATTGGTTTGAATCACCTCTTTTATCTCCCGTTGTATACGCTAAACTAGGGTTTGATAGGAACACTGCGGCTGGACTTGATAATAAACTAGGATCAGCATATTTAGTGCTTACGTCATCCATGTAGTCGGTAAATGTTTTCGTGTAATTTCCTTCAATACCTATTCGTATTTTTTTACTAATCCCTATCCGAATGCCAATTCCAGTTGGTATAATAAATGTTGCTTTTGAATAGGCCGTGGTTTGCCCCTCAGTTTGCAATGGTCGAAGTTCAGTCCAAACTCCATTGTATGCTGCTTTTGGATTGTAAGTAGCAAATCCAAGTCCACCAAAAATATACAACTGAGTATTTGATTTTCTACGCTTTGAACGGCCCGTTAAATTGTAAAAGGATCCGTTAAATTCATTGGCGTAAAAGATAAATTCTAAGCGCTGGCTTACTTCGAAATTATTGCTTTTAAAATGTAAGTTACGTGCTTTCCGCATGCTCTCTTCGGAGTATTTGTCATCCGCTTCAATGCTAAAGTAGCTAAGACAGGTCTTTGTTGCCAAATAAGGTCTAAATCGGTATTTGTATGAAATTTCCAAACCTGTTCCCGTCGATTCCCAATCAATGTCTTTTGTGCTGTAATCAATTCCTGGACCACCTGCTCCGCCAAGATCTCCATTGAATTGGGTTGCGCAAAGTCCAATCTGAATTTCTTTCCTATTAGAACGCCAATTGGTTCGTTTATTGAAATTTTCTTTTTTTATGAGTTGGGCGAATGTATTGTTTACAATTGTAAAAATGATTATAATAAGCACAAAAAAATACTTCACAATTTATGTTTTTAGCAACGAATTTAGAATTGTAATTTGTATAAATTTAATCATTTTATACAAATTTAGGAAATCTCACATAGAGTCTGGAGTGTTAATCTCCAGACTTATGATGAGTGCCCACGACTGGATTCGAACCAGCACACCAAATGGCACCACCCCCTCAAGATGGCATGTCTACCAATTTCACCACGTGGGCTAAACTATTACAAAGGTAATCAAAACAAAAAAAGATGCACTTCAAAAAGTTGCAAAAACAAGGTCAATTTTAATGAAAGTAAGAAATTAGTTAAATTAGTTTACTTATTCTTCTATGAAGTTCAGGTCTTTCGCAAACGTTTCGTTGAGTTGTCTCAAGCTGTAGAAAGCTAAACTTATGAATACTGTTCCAATTATCAATGCCGAAATACCAACAGAAAGTTGGCTTGCAAGCAGCATGGAAAATAATAACATGATTACATTAACGGAACCTCTAACAAAATTTGGTATCGTATTAGCAGCGGTTGAGCGAATGTTTGTCCCAAATTGTTCCGCTGCAATTGTTACAAAAATTGCCCAGTAGCCGGTTCCAGTGCCCAAAAGAAAACAAAAGAAATAGTAATTCGATGCAGTCATCCCCTTGCCAAAAAATAAAAAGACAAGGGTTAATATCCCCGTAAAAGTTAGGTAAAGAAACACCACTTTTTTTCTGCTTTTTAGTAACTGACTAAGAAATCCGGAGATTAAATCCCCGAACGACAAGCCTAAGTATGCGTACATTACCGCCTTGCCATTTTCGATATTGTTTAAGCCAAGCCAAGGACCAAAATCATCTTTTGAATTCATGATGATTAACCCGATGATGTACCAAATTGGTATACCAATGATAATGCAGTACAAGTATTTTTTTCTGTTTGTTTTCGTTGTAAAGAGCAGCTTGAAACTTCCTTTAACAACTTCTTTGTTTGATTTTATGGAATTGAAATACGAGGATTCAATGGTACCGATGCGCAAAAACAATAATATAAATCCCATTAAGCCGCCAATAATATAGGCGACTTGCCAACTCGCGAGTTGGAAATTAGTAAGATTGAAAATAATTTGTGAAAAATAATCGCCTTTTGATCCTACTAGTGATGCGAATACTGCTCCTAATGCACCAAAAGTTACAATAATCATTGTGCCATACCCTCTTTTTTCTTTTGACATCATTTCAGAGACTAAGGTTATGCCAGCGCCTAGTTCTCCTGCTAATCCAATTCCCGCAACAATTCGAATGACTGTATACGAAGTAATATCATAAACAAATGCATTGGCGATATTAGCCAATGAGTAGAGTAAAATTGAGCCGAACAAAACAGTTAAGCGTCCTTTTTTATCACCCAGGACACCCCAAATCACACCGCCGATTAACATTCCAATCATTTGCATATTAAATAGAAACTTTCCGGTTGCCGCTTGTAATTCCGGACTTGTTCCAATCATGATTTGTTTTAGGCTTTCTGCTTTTACAACGCCAAATAATACTAAATCGTAGATGTCTACAAAATAGCCAAGTGCTGCTACAACTACCACGATAATTACTTTTCTATTTGATTCTAAATTAATAGCCTCTTTCATATATCAAAAGTAGAAAATTATTAACGCACACCTAATTTTTAACTTTAATTTGAATTACCTTTACTTAAAAAAATTATGGTCTATAACTTCTCGGAAAAATCGTCAATAATCACTACATACATGGCCGAAATTCGCGATGTTTCTATTCAAAAAGACGCAATGCGTTTCCGTTTTAACATGGAGCGAATCGCAGAAATTATGGGTTATGAGTTGTCAAAAAACATGAAATATGTTTCTAAGGAAGTGACGACTCCACTTGGCGTGGCTGTTGAGCAGGTTCTTGAGGAGCAACCTGTTTTAATTACGATTCTTCGGGCTGGTTTAGCAATGCATCAGGGATTAGTGAGAACCTTTGATCGTGCTGAAAGTGCATTCGTTTCGGCGTATCGGAAGCATACAACTCCGGAAGATTTTGAAATTTTTGTAGAATATCTTGCCGCTCCCTCTTTAGATAATCGTATCTGGGTAATAAGCGATCCAATGCTTGCTTCGGGAAATTCAATGGTGGCGGTGCTTAATGCACTTAAAAGTCAAGGTAACCCAAAACGTATTGTCATTGCTTCAGCTATTGCAACGCCAGAAGCCATTCGATTGGTGCAACAACATAGTCCTAGTAATACAGAAATTTGGGTTGGGTCTATTGATAAGGAATTAACTGCACAATCGTATATTGTGCCAGGTTTAGGTGATGCGGGTGATTTGGCTTTTGGTGTAAAAGTTTAAGGATGGACTGGGCCAGCATCACGAGTATTTTTTTATTGTCAACAGTTAAGTTCTTGTTCGCTCCATTTGCTGGTGTACCACTTAAGCTTCCTTTTTTTGAAACCTACCTTGCAGCAGTGTCAGGCGCAACGCTGAGTGCTGCTTTTTTTTATTTTGGAAGCGATCGTTTGTTGGAATTTATCAAATCAAAAAGAAGTGTTAAAAGCGTGTTTCTAGTTAAAAAAGAAATTATTAAAAAGAAATTTACCCGCTCCAATAAGTTCGTTGCCAAATTACGTAGTCGTTTTGGTAAAATTGGCATTTGTTTTTTTGCCCCTCTATTTCTGTCGGTTCCTTTAGGGAGCATTATTTCGGCTAAATTTTATGGAAGGGATAATAATACTTTTCTATACATTTTTGTCGGGATATTGCTAAATGGCGCTGCAACTACTTTTTTGGGGTATGTCATTTTTAAATAAACATATTTTTTTTGATTTGGATCGCACACTTTGGGATTTTGATCGAAATTCCAAGATGGCATTGCATAGTATTCTTGAACAAGAAAATCTTATCGATAAATGCTTTGGTTTTGAATCGTTTCACAAAGTATATCAGCAAAAAAACAAATTGCTTTGGAAAAAATATGGTAAGGGTAAACTGACGAAAGAGGCACTTCGTTATGAACGATTTAGAGCAGCTTTAAAAGTTTTTAATGTACTTGACGAGGATCAAATTTGCAGAATAGGTGACGCCTATGTTGAGCTATCGCCAAAACAAACAATACTTTTCCCCAATGCACTCGCTGTATTGCAAGATTTGAAAAAGATGGGTTTTAATTTGCATATAATTACCAATGGTTTTGTTGAAGTGCAATATAAAAAAATGGAGAACACCGGTTTACGTCCTTTTTTTGAGGTCATCGTTTGTTCTGAGGACATTGGTTTTAATAAACCACATCCTTCTATTTTTGAACATGCCATGCGGGAAGCAAAGGCAAAACCAACATGCTCTTTGATGATAGGTGATGACTATCGTGCCGACATTTCAGGGGCGATAAATGCCGGAATGCACGCTATTTGGTTCGAACCCGATATCAAAAATACTTTGCGATTTGAAAATAGAATTACATCATTGAACGAAATTCCGCAACGAGCAGCGCGCTTATTGGGATACTAATCTTTTTTGAAGAGAACTTCAGCCTCTTGTCGCATTTTTTCATACATGACAATTCCTGCGGCTACACTCACATTTAATGAGGCGATTTCACCTTTCATAGGAATCTTTAATCTTACGTCCGACATAGAAATTAAATCCGACGTAATACCACTTTCTTCCGAGCCGAATAGCAGAGCCATTGGTCCACGTAGGTTAATACTTTGAATTGGAACACTTGCTTTTTCGGTGCAAGCAACGATGCGTAATCCCGATTGCTGAAGGTAAAACAAGGTGTTTTTTAATTGGTCTGTTTTACAAACAGTAATTCTATTTAATGCCCCAGCAGAAGCTTTCATCGCATCTGCCGTTACGAGGGCGGAACCTTTCGATGGAATTAATATGGCGTCAATACCCTGGCATTCAGCTGTTCGGGCAATAGCACCAAAATTTCGAACGTCAGTTATTCGATCTAAAACTAAAATGCAGGGCTTTTCTCCTTTTAACAATAAATCATCTACAATGACCTGAATATCGCCGTATTCAATCGGTGAAACAAATGCTATTACACCTTGATGGTTGCCTGAACTAAGCGCATTGAGTTTTTCTATTGGTACAAATTGTAGTTGATAATCTTTGTCTGCTAATTCATTTTTTAATTCATGGAACAAGTCTTTGTTCATTCCTTTTTGAATTAAAATTTTATTTATTTCTCGATTGGCTTGTATCGCTTCTATTACTGTTCTAATTCCAAAAATAATATCGGATTTTTCTTTGCGTACGTATGTTCTCTCTCTTTCCATGGTTAATTAAAGGTGTAGTTTATTTCTACGTTCCCTGCTAAGGTGAGGTGAACGGGGCATGTCTTGCCTGCACGAATTACTTTTTCTAGTGTTTTTTCGTCCCAATTATTTCCTGAAAAATCAAAATGTATATTTATTTGTGCTATTTTTCGAGGGCTTGAAGCCATTATTTTTTCAATTTTTGCCTCACAGCTAGCAAAGTTTACAGCATGTTGTTGGCAGTAGATACCAACAATTGTTATAAAACAGGACCCAAGGGCAGTAGCTACTAAATCAGTAGGGGAGAAGGCAGCTCCTAATCCGTGGTTATCCTTAGGTGCATCTGTTACTAATTGATTTCCTGAATGATGTGTGCATTCGTTTCGTAAACTTCCCAGGTATTTTATTGTTGCTATCTCCATAGTGTTTTCAATTTACAAAAATACTGAATTTAGCGCGAGTCGAGTTTTTTGAGAAACAAAATAAGAAATTATTGAATTTTTAGCGAACTTTTACGAAATTTGTAATCTATAATTATGGAAAATCTAAATGAGTCTTTGCGGGTTAAAAAGCCGAGTTGGTTGCGGGTAAAATTACCTATTGGTGAAAGTTATCGCAAGGTAAGAGCGCTTGTTGACGAGCATAAATTACATACCATTTGCCAAAGCGGAAGCTGTCCGAATATGGGTGAATGTTGGGGTGAAGGAACAGCCACTTTTATGATATTAGGCAATATTTGTACGCGTTCTTGCGGTTTTTGTGCTGTGCAAACAGGTAGGCCGGAAGCAGTTGATGAGTATGAACCGGGCCGCGTTGCACAAAGTGTTAAACTAATGCAAGTAAAGCATGCTGTTTTAACTTCAGTAGACCGCGATGATCTTCAGGACGGTGGTGCCGCAATTTGGGTTCAAACTGTAAAAGCAATTCGTGCACAATCGCCTAATACCACCATGGAAACGCTTATTCCGGATTTTGCAGGTAAGTGGGAAAACCTCCAAAGAATAATTGATGTTGCTCCTGAAATTGTTTCCCACAACCTGGAAACGGTTCGTAGGCTTACCAAACAAGTGAGAATACAGGCTAAATACGATAGAAGTCTCGAGTTGTTATTTCGATTAAAAAAAGGCGGTATGCGAACTAAGTCGGGGGTAATGTTGGGCTTAGGAGAAACCGTTGAGGAAGTAATTGAAACTATGGAAGATTTAATAAATGTGCAGGTTGATGTGCTTACCTTAGGTCAATACCTACAACCTACCTCTAAACATTTACCCGTTAAGGAATTTATCACGCCAGCTCAATTCGCTTATTACAAAGAATTGGGAATGAAAATGGGATTTAAATA
>CAMDAH010000033.1 GCA_945888625.1 Chryseobacterium gleum | reverse complement strand
GATTGCCAACTTTGGATTAAGCATGGCCATCTGAAAAATTTCATTTCGTTTTTTTTCGCCTCCTGAAAAACCTTCATTTACAGAGCGCGTTGCCAAACTGCTGTCCAACTCTACCAGGGCAGATTTTTCTTTTACAAGTTGTAAAAAGTTTTTGGCAGAAAGGGGTTTTAATCCTGCGTATTCGCGGATTTCATTGAGGGCTGTTTTCAAAAAATTCACATTGGAAACACCTGGAATTTCGACAGGGTATTGAAAAGCGAGAAACAATCCTTCCCTTGCCCTGTCCTCAATGGGAAGAGCGGTTAAATCTTTTCCTTCAAACAAAATTTCGCCTTCGGTAATCTCATAACTTTCGTGACCTGCCAGTACACTTGCGAGCGTACTTTTACCAGCTCCATTTGGACCCATGATGGCATGTACTTCCCCTGGATTGATTTCTAAATTCAGTCCTTTTAAAATGGCTTTGCCATCAATGGAAGCATGTAGGTTTTTTATTTTCAACATTTTATTTCTCGATTTTATCCAACACTTCCCTCCAGACTAAGGGTTAATAATTTTTGTGCCTCCACGGCAAACTCCATGGGAAGCTTATTCAATACTTCCTTACAATAACCATTTACAATCAAACCAATTGCTTTTTCCTCACTAATTCCCCTTTGTTTACAATAAAATAACTGATCTTCACCAATTTTTGAAGTGGTCGCCTCATGCTCGATTTTAGCGGTGGGATTTTTACATTCAATGTAAGGAAAAGTATGTGCACCACATTCACTAGACATTAAAAGCGAATCACATTGAGAGAAATTCCTTGCGTTTACAGCATTTTTATGAATCTGTACTAAACCTCGGTAAGAATTTTGTGATTTTCCTGCTGAAATCCCCTTGGAAATTATCGTGGATTTGGTGTTTTTCCCGAGATGAACCATTTTAGTGCCGGTATCTGCATACTGGTGGTTGTTGGTAACCGCAACAGAATAAAATTCACCAATCGAATTGTCGCCTTTTAAAATACAAGAAGGATATTTCCAGGTAACTGCAGAACCTGTTTCTACTTGCGTCCAAGAAATTTTGGCGTTTTTTTCACAAACACCTCTTTTAGTTACAAAATTAAATATCCCACCAACACCATTTTTATCCCCTGGATACCAATTCTGAACCGTAGAATATTTTATTTCTGCCTCTTCTAATGCGATCAACTCAACGACTGCTGCATGCAGTTGATTTTCATCGCGCTGCGGTGCAGTACATCCTTCCAAATAAGAAGCATATGCTCCTTCGTCAGCTATAACAAGTGTTCTTTCAAATTGTCCTGTTCCGCCTGCATTGATTCGAAAATAAGTAGAAAGTTCCATTGGGCAACGAACACCTTTAGGAATGTAACAAAAGGACCCGTCTGTAAACACAGCTGAGTTAAGTGCTGCATAATAATTATCTTGTGGAGGTATAACTGTTCCCATGTAGCGCTTAACTAAATCAGGATGTTCTTGAACCGCCTCAGAAAACGAGCAAAAAATAATCCCTAATTCACCTAGCTTTTCTTTAAAGGAAGTGGCCACCGAAACCGAATCCATAACGAAATCAACTGCAACGCCCGTTAATCTCTGCTGCTCCACCATTGATATACCTAGTTTAGTCATGGTGGCCTTCATTTCAGGATCCACATCGTCCCAAGACTCGTATTTTTTAGTTTGTTTTGGTGCAGCATAATAGGCAATCGCCTGAAAATCGATGCTTTTGTATTTAACATGTGCCCACGCAGGTTCCTTCATGTCAAGCCATTGCTCGAATGCTGAAAGCCGAGATGCAAGCAACCAATCAGGCTCGTTTTTTTTTTCTGATATGAGTCTTATGATATCTTCATTTAAACCACAAGGAATGGTGTCCGAATCAATATCACTAACAAAACCAAATTTATAATCTTGGTTCTTTAGGTCTGTTGCAAGGTCATCCTCAGAATATTTTTTCATTTATATTTTATTTTTTACACTGAAAAAGATTCGCCACAACCACAGGTTCTATCCGCGTTTGGGTTTTTAAACACAAAACCTTTCCCATTTAGCCCCCCTGAAAAATCTAAAATTGTCCCAATTAGGTACAAATAACTTTTTTTGTCTACTACTACCTTTACGCCATTGTCCTCGATACTCGTATCGCCATCCAATTGTTGGTTGTCGAAAGTAAGCTGATACATCAATCCTGAGCATCCGCCACCCTGAACGCCAACACGAATAAAATAACCAGACTTTCCATCCTCTTGCATTAATCTGATTGCTTGACTTTTTGCTTGGTCAGTTACTGTGATCATGTTTTTATTTAGATTAAATATAAATAACTAATTTATAGAGTACAAAAATAGCTAGTTTTGTTGAACGAAACAATTATTATGTAAACAAGTAATAGCCACAGTTGTTTTAAAAAAAAACATCTATGAAAAATTTAATAATAGGAGGCAACGGTGGAATTGGTAAAGCAGTTGTTGAATTGCTTGGGGAATCAAATTGTATTGTCTTTTCAAGGAGTGGTAACGAAGAAATTGCTAATTATTACAAAATTAATGCGCTAACTGACGAACTGCCTGAATTACCCACAGTTGAATCAATCGTTTATTGTCCTGGCACCATTCAACTTAAGCCGTTTCATCGGTTCAGCGAATCTGATTTTTTAAATGATCTACAAACCAACGTGATTGGTGCAATTAGGGTTCTCCAATTTTATCAAAAAACCCTCAAATCGAACAATGGTAGTGTCGTTTTATTCAGTACAATTGCAATTAATCAAGGTATGAGTTTTCACTCCTCTATTTCCGTTTCCAAAGGCGCAATCGAAGGATTAATGAAGAGCTTGGCTGCGGAATGGGCGCCATTTGTTCGAGTTAATTGCATTGCTCCATCTTTAACGGATACGCCTTTAGCTAAAGATTTACTAAATACAGACCAAAAAAGAGAAGGAGCGAATAATCGTCATCCCTTAAAAAGAATTGGCACAGCTAATGATATTGCACAAGGTGTAAAGTTCTTGATCGAAAACACTTGGGTTACTGGTCAAATCATTCACATTGATGGGGGACTTTCCACCTTACGAATGTTATAGTTTTAAGCAAAAAAAAAGAGGGGTTTTCCCTCTTTCATTTGTTCAAAATATGTTGACTATCTTTTGATTTCAATTATTTTAGTGTAGAGTGTGCCTTCATTAGACTTAAAGCTAATGGTATAAATCCCATCGATTAAATCATTAAGGTGAAGTTCTGAAGCACCCATTACAGGTATCATTGGCATGAATTGACCATTAGAAGAAACTATTTCAATGGTTTCAATTCTATTATCTTTCCAATTAATTTTTGCCATACCAGTGGACGAATTAGCCACCACGCTAATTTGGTCGTCATTAATTATTGGGTCTTTTCCATTGTGGGAAAATACACTAGAAGCTATCATTAGTGAAAACAAGAATAATACTGTTTTGAAGTTTAGGAACATTTTCATAATTTTTTATTTTTAAATTTAACTATACAAAGTTGATAGATTTTAAAAAAAAAATACCCACAATTTTCCTTTACGTTCGGTAATTACAAATAGTTACATAAATACCACTACGTATAATTACGTAGTTGCATCAAAACTGATTCACATTTATTCATTGCCTACGGCACTTTATTAGCTGAAGCAGGTGTATTATTCATTTACTTCAGCAACCAACTGTAATCTCGTTAAATTAGAATTCAAATATTAAAAAGGTCGGGTTGCTTATTGTATTGAAAACTAGTTACTGCTTGGAGAGGCGGTTTTTTTGGTCATAGTGATACAATTGGTTTTATAACTTTATAATAAGCACCTGTTCTTTTTAATGTCTTGGCGACAAAAAAATCAAGAAAAATATTCCTTACATATTCAGTGCTACTCGTTGGTACGATCAATCCGATATAATATCGGGCGACTAGGACTTGCGTCATTTTCGAAAGAAGCCAATTGTAGTTCAAGAATATACTCGCCATCTAAGACCGTATCCTCTACAAAAATTAGTTCCGTTATTGTTCTATCCAATCGGTTAACACCGGGCACCTCCCAAAATGCGTGATGGAAAGCAAGTTTTCCACCATCTTTTTCTTTATCAACCGAAGGCAAATCCAAGAGCAAGTGTAAGATTCCTTTATCATTTAAAACCTTTATGCCCTCCAAAGACAAAAATGGCGGGTTTGTGTCGGCGTAATTCTGTTGTTTTTTCGCGAGATTGTTGGGCAGTGTCCTAATTATTAATGCCTCCAAAGGACTTTCATGCGAAATTGGCGGTATAATTACCACCTTGTCGCCATTTGGCTGAATAACCGGAGTTAAAGAAATTAAATAAGCCCTAAAAAAATAGGTTTTTAACACTTTATTAACGGACACTATTTCGTTAGTGATGTGACCACAAGACTCCGTATGCGTTCCATGACCGTGCGGATTAAACCAGATAGAACGAAAATTAACATCTCCCCCCTCATCAACACTACCAAGAAATCCATTTTCTCGAACAACCTCCATTTTTGGAGGGGGAACATACCAGGCACTCAAAGCTTGGTTTTCTGAAATACCTAAAGATAAGTCAATGGGTAAATCAGTTTCTATAAATTCTTTTTCGTTTAAAAATAAGCGCATACAGGTCAAATTTATTAAATCCAATTCATAAAATTCAAACTTCTACAATGAATTGTTACGAAAGATTAAATCGTAACAAAGATATTGCTCGTATCTTTGAAACATGGAACAACAGCAAGATTTATTAAAAGACATTATTTCCCATTCTAAAGAATATGGATTTATTTTTCAATCCTCTGAAATTTATGACGGATTAGCGGCCACCTACGACTACGGACAGCTAGGCGTAGAATTAAAAAACAATATAAAAACCTATTGGTGGAAAGCTATGGTTCAAATGCATACTAATATTGTAGGAATTGACTCCTCCATATTTATGCATCCCACCGTTTGGAAAGCATCAGGGCATGTTGATGCCTTCAACGACCCTTTAATAGACAACAAAGATTCAAAAAAGCGCTATCGTGCAGATGTATTAATTGAGGAACACATTGAGAAAATAAAATTGAAAATTGAAAAAGAAGTTGAAAAAGGCAAACAAAAATTTGGCGACGCATTCAATGAGGAAGAATTCCGTAAAACGAACCCAAATGTCCTCCGCAATGCGGTAAAAATTATTGATATTGAAAATCGATTTAAAACCAGCTTAACAAGCGAAAAACTGGACGATGTTAGGCAATTAATTATCGACCTTGAAATTGCTTGTCCCATCTCAGGCACAAAAAATTGGACGGAAGTACGTCAATTTAACTTGATGTTTTCCACTGAAATGGGAGCTGTTGCAGGCGATGCTTCAACTATTTATCTTCGCCCGGAGACCGCTCAAGGAATCTTTGTAAATTTTTTAAATGTCCAAAAATCAGGAAGGATGAAGATTCCTTTTGGTATTGCACAAATTGGTAAGGCCTTTAGAAATGAAATAATTGCGCGACAATTTATTTTTCGCATGCGCGAGTTCGAACAAATGGAAATGCAATTTTTTGTTAAGCCAGGAGAGGAAATAAAATGGTACGAATACTGGAAAAATACGAGAGAAAAATGGCATAAAGCGTTGCATTTGGGTGTAACTAACTACCGGTTTCACGATCATATTAAATTAGCACATTATGCCAATGCAGCAAGCGATATAGAGTTTAATTTTCCAATGGGATTCAAAGAATTAGAAGGAATTCATTCACGGACAGACTTTGACTTAAAACAACACGAAACCTTTTCAGGAAAAAAGCTACAGTATTTTGATACCACAACAAACGAGAGCTACGTGCCATACGTGGTGGAAACATCCTTGGGACTAGATAGAATGTTTTTATCCATACTAAGTGCGTCGTTCAAGAATGAAACATTAGAAGACGGATCCACTCGGACTGTTTTAACCATTCCACCGGCCTTAGCGCCCTACAAAGTGGCCATTCTACCATTAATCAAAAAAGATGGTCTGCCTGAGAAGTCCCTTGAATTATTAAACGCCTTGCAGTTTGAATTTTCTGTTCAATACGACGAAAAAGATTCTATTGGCAAAAGATACCGTCGACAAGATGCCATTGGAACGCCTTTTGCCGTAACCATTGATCACCAAAGCCTTGAAGACAATACCGTAACGATAAGGAATCGCGATACAATGCAACAAGAACGAATTGATTTATCCACCATTCGCGATTTTCTTCATGAAAAAACAGGTTGGCATGCCTTGCTTTCTCATTAAAAGTTAGGCATTGAAAAACTTAGCTTTGTCCCTAACGTTATTTCCTTACTTATTCCTCGCACAATTAATTGATAATAGGGAGGGCAACGCTTTTACGGAAACTCCCTTTTTTAATCCCACCTTTATTCAGGCTTCAAAAATAAAATGCTTACACGCGAAAAAATTTAGTAAGTCAAAAAATGATATCATTCGTTTGACAGCGGATGAATTAATTTACCATTTCGATACGCTTGGGAATCTCATCCAAATTGAAAACATCAGTAAAAATGAAAACCTAACAAAAAAATCATTTGTGTATTTTAAATATGATATGAATAGAAAGCTAACTGAAACAACCAAAGAAGACGGAGTCAATTTATTTGTGACAGGACTTCGCTACGATTCCATCGGGAGAATTATTAAGAAAACGATTAATCGTCAATCAATCCCTACAACAGCAACGCAGCATACAGCTGCATTGGAAGAAGTAAAGTATTGTGAATTGGAAAATGGCTTTTTGAAAAAATTCTTCGATGAAAACGCCAATGAATTTAAAGAACAAATAATTATTGAGCAAGCGGATGGAAGAATAATAGAAATGGAAAAGTGGAAAATGAGTACCGAAGTGGTAAAAAAAGAATATTGTTTTTTATACAACGAACTAGTATCCATTGCCGAGTTCCAAAATGACCATGTGCAAGCATCAGAAGAAAATTGTTTTTCTTACACAACAAACGGCGAATTGACCGCTAAAGATCTGTTGAAAAATGGTGTTTTTATAACTGAATGGCAGATAATTTATGATCAACAAACAAAATTGCTTTCCGCGCTTATTATTCAGGACAAGAAAACAGCTGCCATGGAAATATTTAAATTTAAAGCAATCTACTTTTAATCAAGCGGGTTTTTCAATTATCTTTTGTAAATAAATTCTTAACAAGGACAAAAATTACAAACACAATTAAACCGCCAAAAAAATAGAAAAAAAAAGAAAGGTTTGTAGCCAGGAAAAAGTTCATTTTTATAATTTTTATTAAGGTAATTAACTATTACCTAACTATTAACAACAAATGAACAATTTGTTGCTTTGCATTATTTGAATGCCAAAATGGTCGAGAATTTTAGAATTGTAACAGTTGCATTTATACACCTTTACATCAACTAAACAACTTAAATTACTTATTTTTGCTTAAAAAAAATTACATGTTAAGAACACATACTTGTGGAGAATTAAGCATAAAAGACGTTGGTATTTCGGTCGTTTTGGCGGGTTGGGTGCAACGCACAAGAGACCTTGGAGGAATGAGTTTTATTGATCTTCGCGATCGTTATGGACTAACCCAATTAACCTTTAATTCCGATGTAAACTCCGATTTAGCAGATCGCGCGAATCGTTTAGGTCGCGAGTTTGTAATTCAGGTGAAAGGAAAAGTCATTGAGAGAAGCAATAAGAATAAAACTATTTCCACAGGCGACATCGAGATTATTGTTGACGAATTTACCTTATTAAATGCTGCGAAACTCCCCCCTTTTACCATTGAAGATGAAACGGATGGAGGAGATGAATTAAGGATGCAATACCGCTACTTGGACATAAGAAGAAATCCAGTCCGAGACAATTTGATATTACGACACAAAGTATCCTTGGAAGTAAGGAATTACTTAGACAACAAAGGTTTTCTAGATGTAGAGACACCCGTACTAATCAAGTCTACACCTGAAGGAGCAAGAGATTTTGTTGTCCCAAGCAGAATGAATCAAGGGCTTTTTTATGCCTTACCACAATCGCCACAAACCTTCAAACAATTATTAATGGTATCAGGGATTGACCGGTATTACCAAATTGTAAAATGCTTTCGCGACGAAGATTTAAGAGCCGATAGACAACCGGAATTCACACAAATCGATTGCGAAATGTCCTTTGTAGAACAAAATGATATTCTTGACACCTTTGAAGGCTTAATTAAACACGTCTTCAAAAAAGTTAAAAACATTGACTTTCCAAACGCGTTTCCAAGAATATCCTACCAAGAAGCGATGGAACGTTTTGGCTCCGACAAACCAGACATTCGTTTCGAAATGGAATTCGTTGATTTTACTGTAATGACACAGGGAAAGGGATTTCCGGTATTTGATGACGCTAATTCAGTACTTGCCATTAATGTTGCTGGATGCGCAGATTATACAAGAAA
>CAMDAH010000032.1 GCA_945888625.1 Chryseobacterium gleum | reverse complement strand
CCAGAAACAACGCCTATGTAAAAAGATTGCATCGTATTTATTCCACTTAAAGAGAATTGATTAGTTGCAAGCGCTGGAATAGTGGCCAATAATCCACCTTGTACAGAATAAAGTTGGTAGGAAACAAAGCTTCCGATGGGGTCATTGATTGGAGTCCATTTAATAATTACATTTCCAGCATTATCACTTTGAATGCAGTCTATTTTTGGTGCTTGAAGTATGCCAGGATTCAGCACGTTAATTTGAATAGTGGCATAATTAACCTTTGGAATTTGACAATAATCATCTTGTGCTCTAAAGACAAATGTATAGGGAATGCTTTCGGCAACAAGGCCGTATTGATTTACTAAATGATCACAGCTTGTTTGCCATGAGAAAAGCACATTCGCTTGTTGCGTCCCAGAAACGGGTAGTGCTACGTTAAGTGTGGCACAGGGTGAAATTTGGCAGCCTATCGGAGAGGTGAAATTTGTCCCAAATAGAGGGCCTGTTGCGCTTAATGTTACATTTTGTGGGCTGCCATCTTGAAGAAATTCGTTGTCGACAACTGAAATATTAAAATTAATTAAATCTCCTGCATTCACCGTTGTTGTAAATTGTCCGCCGGCAAATGGTGGGGTGAAAATCGGAGCATTATTGGCCGCTGAACAGGGAACGATTACTAACTGCATTTCCCGCTCAACTTCGGCAATTAATACGCCTTGACGATAGGATTTAACCAATACTTTAACGACAAAATTCCCTACGGTGAAGGAATTAAATGTGATTTCTCCATTCGAAGGGTTGATGGATGCTGGAATATTAGAGGGATTTACACCGCTGTTTGGGGTAGGTGATGCAAAGGAGAATCCGGGTTCAAATGGAATGGGAATTGGATTTAATGGTGGGTTGTAAGCACCGGTAGGGAAATTGTTATAAGGAATTCCAAAATCAATGTGTAAGGAATCTAAGTCATTATCAACGGCATTCATATTGTAACTGAATGGGGTTCCTGCGCAACTCACAAAATAGGGGGCTTGTAAAAAGGAAGGGGAATTATCCGTACAACCAACTCCGTTGCCATGTGCAAACATTTTTGCCGTTAAGGTGATTCCGTAGGTAGCAGGGGAAGTGATATTCGTTAATGCGTTGCTTCGTGCAAAATTTTCATAGGTAAAAACCCAGCCTTGGCTTGGTGGAACACCAACAATATCGATGGGTAAACTACGGTAAGTAATCTTTTCAATGGCACCAATTCCGTTTCCCCCTGAGGTACCCGAGCCGCAGATTAACGGCGTGGGACCTCCTGAAACTGCTGTGCATGCAGGAGAAATATCGATGCGAGAAACAAAGGGTAAAAGGATTACAGTAAGGGTTGGGTGGTTCCAAACCCGAAGGTTTTCGGAAAGTGTATTTACTTCTGCGCCATTGCAATCGCGGTAAAAAACGAGCTCAAAAATGTACTTGTTGTTCCCATCGCATTTCCAGGTGATTTCTCCTCCCATTACATGCGATGCGAAGGAATTTGAGCTTAGAAATAGAAAAAGGAAAAACGTTAGGTTCTTCAGCATGTAATTATTGAAAAAAAATAATCATTTTGCATAACGCTTTTATATCAATTAAGTTGCTGTGCCTGCCGTAATAACTACCATATCATCCCAAACTAAGTATTTTTGCGCAAGTGCTTTTATTTCTTCAGGAGTTATTGTTTTCAAAACGTGAATGGCGCGGTTGTAAAACGCATAATCTAAGTTGGCAGTTTCTACTTGAATAAATAAATCCATCATGGCAAAAGGCCCATCTGCTGCCTTTAGTGATTGCCCCATTAAGTAGTTTCTGACCATGCTTAGTTCTTCGTCGCCCACCAGTTCATCACGCATTATGGCCATTTCTTTTTTTATTTCATCCAGGGTTGGTTCAACAAATTCTTTACCAACTTGCGTCATTATAGCAAAATAACCATTTTGATAAATTTCCGCTAGCATACTGCCAATTCCATAGGTATAGCCTTTGTCCTCTCGAATATTTTTCATCAGTCGACTTCCGAAGTAATCACCAAAAATGGTATTCATCACATTGAATCCATGATAATCGGGGTGGTGTTTATCGAACATCATTTTACCAATGCGAATTCCTGTTTGTAAAGCGCCTGCTTTCTCCACGTGAAATTTACCCTTTTCTGGGTTGAAATGCATAGGTGCAATCGCATACGTTTCTTTTTTTTGCCAAGTACCTAAAAGAGCCAAAATGGCCATCGTATCGCTTTCGCTTAGGTTTCCAACTAAGCATATTTTTGTTAAGCCTTTTTGATAATTTTCCTTGTAAAATGTTCGAATGTCGTCGCCATTTACCCCATCAAAATCATCTAGTTCAGGTGTCTTACCATAAGTTGTTCCTGCGAAAAGTCGTTTTTGTAGTTCTCGCTGCCCCAAATAATTCACTTTTTCGAAACTAACTTTTAACTTTTGTTTTCGCTCATTAATAAATTCAGTCACCTCATGGTCAGGGAAAGAAACATTTTGTAGCGCATCCATGGCTACGTGAAGCAGTTGTAGTAATTGATCATTTAGTGAATACAAGGACAGTACAGCAAACTGATGACTCACGTTGACATCGAAGAATCCGCCCAAATCGTCAATTTCGTTGTGGATTTCTGTCGAGGTTTTAGTATCGCTTCCGGAAAAAAGCAGTCCAGCTGTGACAGAGGAAAGTATAGGACTTTTAATAATGGTACCTGCCGAAAAATAAAGGTCTAATTTAACCGCATTACTTCCATTATTTAATAAGGAATAGAAAGGTATTTCATCTTGAATCCTATCTATTTTTGGTGTAAGGAATAGAATTTCATCAACATCTACTATCGGTGGATTTATTTTTCTATCAATCATTTTTGAAGCCGTTTAATTTGTAGTAAGGAGCAATTTTCTTTCACTAAGATGGTTTGAGCAAGTTCAAAGAGGTGAGCAGATTCAATCGTCTGATAAATTTGCGCTTCTTCATTAACACCGTTTGCGTCACCCAGTAACTCAAAAAAGCAAAGATTCATCGCTCTATTTAACAATCCTTGTTCTTGAAATTCCCTCGAGGTTCTTATTTTTAATTTTAACCGTTTTAGCTCTTCATCGCTGATTGGAACGGATTTGTAATCTTCAAGCACCTGCCAAATTACTTCGTCAAGTTCCTCGAGTGTTTTATCGGGAGAAACCTTTCCTGTTATAACGAATAATCCTTCGTCGATTGACCCTAAAATATAGGTGTTTAATTCGGTGACAAGTTGAAGCTCTTTTTTGAGCCGCAAATATAATTTACTTGATTTTTCTTTTGCTAACTCGTCCGACAATACGTCGGCAATATAATATTCAGCTGATTTTCGTTGCGCCATTTTGAAGGCATAATAAAAACAATCGGCCGGAACATCGCGTTCTAATCTTTTAATTCTAAAAGTGATTTGTTTAGGTTCTACTGGTAAAATTCTAGCCGGTTTTTTTTGCTTTGGAATTTCTCCAAACCAACGATCTACAATCGTTTTAATGTAATCCAATTCAAAGTTTCCTGCGATACAAAGTATGGCATTGGCGGGATGGTAATATTTTTTAAAAAACGCTTTAACATCATCCAATTTAGCGTCTTCAATGTGTTGAATTTCTTTGCCAATGGTGGCCCATTTGTAGGGGTGTACTTCGTATGCAAGTGGACGTAATTCCAACCAAACGTCGCCGTAAGGCTGATTTAAATAATTTTGTTTAAACTCTTCGATCACGACACTTCGTTGAACTTCCAGGCTTTTTTCAGAGAATGCCAATGAAAGCATTCGGTCACTTTCTAACCAAAGCGCTGTTTCAATATTTTGAGCGGGAAGTACATTATAGTAATTCGTGATATCATTGGAAGTAAATGCATTGCTTTCGCCTCCCGCATTTTGAAGGTGGGAATCAAAAGCTGGAATATTAATGGAACCACCAAACATAAGGTGTTCGAATAAGTGAGCAAAGCCTGTTTGTGACTCCGATTCATCGCGTGCACCAACATCGTACAAGGTATTCACTACAGCCATTGGTGTCGAAAGATCTTTATGGAAGATAACTTTTAGCCCATTTTTTAATTCGAATCGTTCAAATTGTATCATAGTTAAAATTGGAATTTTGTCGTTGTTTGTTCTTTTATTGCTTCTCTGTATTCGGAGAGCATTTCACTAATGATGTCAGCCGCTGGTAATATCGTGTCCAAGATGGCGGAAACTTGTCCAATTTCTAATTCACCATTTTCTAAATCTCCCTCAAACATTCCTTTCTTAGCGCGTCCTTTTCCTAACAGTTCTTTCAATTCATCGGTATCGGCTCCGTTTTCGTATGCGCTACTCACCAATTCGGCGAATTTATTTTTGAGCAGTCTAACTGGGGTTAATTCCTTTAAAGTTAATAAAGTATCGCCTTCATTCGAATTAATAACGGCATTTTTAAAGTTAATATGAGCACTTGCTTCAACAGAGGCAACAAATCTACTTCCAACTTGTACCCCGTCGGCTCCTAAATTCATGGCGGCTAACATAGCCTTTCCGGTTCCAATTCCGCCTGCAGCAATTAAGGGGACATTGACTTTCTTTGATACCATTGGAATTAAACACATCGTGGTAGTTTCATCTCGTCCATTATGACCTCCCGCTTCGAATCCTTCTGCAACAATAGCATCGACGCCGGCATCTTGTGCTTTTAGCGCAAATTTTAGGCTAGATACTACATGAACGACAATTATTCCATGTGATTTCAAATGACTTGTCCATGTACTTGGGTTACCTGCTGAGGTGAAAACGATAGGAACTTTATGTTTTATGATGGTTGCAATGTGTTTATCGCTATCGGGATATAGCATCGGAAGGTTAACAGCAAAAGGCTTATTGGTGGCCGCTTTGCATTGGATAATTTGTTGTTCGAGAATTTCAGGATACATGGATCCTGAGCCAATTATTCCTAAGCCACCAGCATTTGAAACGGCGGATGCTAATTCCCACCCTGAACACCAGATCATACCCGCTTGTATAAGTGGTAGCTCAATTCCAAATAATTTGCAAATTCTATTTTTTGACATCTTTATTTTAGATTAAACAAATTTAAGGAAATTAGCGGAACGTGGACTGCTATTCAATTGCATCTCGGCGTTAATTTTACCTTTTGTTAAATAACTTCAGTACTTCGCTGTGTTTTGAGCTTGATTTTTTAAAATCCTACTTGCATATCCGAAAAACGTATATTTTCTTACCAATTTTAATTAATTTTAAGAAAATTTTTTTATGTTGCGTTTAATTGCACTTTTTAGCGTGTTATCACTGCTTCATTTTTCTTGGGGACAAGCATCCAAGTTAGCTGTCGGCTCCTCACATGGCAATCATTCGGGTGCTTTCTTTGAAAATAAAGGACAATGGCCGGAAGGTGTTTTATTCAAAACACAAATTTCAGGTGGTAATGTATGGGTTCAACAGAAAAAACTGGTCTTTCATCTACAAGATTTTTCAGCACTTCATGAAGCGCATTTTGAGGGAAAATCTTCTTCTAATCCTACCTTCAAGGAAACGGTTGTTCACCTCAATTTTATCGGTGCAAATCAAGTTATTGTGAGCGAAAAAAATAGGGCTTTACCCTATTATTATAATTATTTTTTAGGAAAAGACAGTACAAAGTGGGCAAGTAAAGTAGGCGGTTTTGAGGAAGTTAAACTCGCTAATATGTATGAAGGAATTGATTTAAGGCTAATGACTTCTAATTCCTCCACAAAATATGAATTTTTAGTTAAACCAGCGGTTGACCCGCTTCAAATAAAGTTAAATTATGCCGGTCAGCAACAATTAAAGATTGAACGAAATGGGAATTTATCCCTAACAACTTCACTTGGTAAAATTATTGAGCAAAAGCCGGTGGCTTACCAAATTATAGCTGGCCAAAAAATAGATGTCAAGTGTTCTTTTGTCATGAAAGACAGCCTCGTTTATTTTAAACTGGGGACTTACGATACTAGTATGGAGCTGGTTATTGATCCCGTATTGATCTTTGCCACTTACAACGGCGCCATTTCAGATAATTTTGGCATGACAGCTACATATGGGTATGATGGAACTGCCTATTCTGGGGGTGTAGTCTATGGAAATAATTATCCTTTACCCAATCCGAATGCCTATGATGTTTCTTCCAACTTCACGACAATTGCAGGTAATTACGGAGTAACGGATGTTTTTATTTCAAAATATTCGGCCAATGGTACCAATATGCTTTGGTCTACTTTTTTAGGTGGTGGGAATTCATTTAATGGCACGGAAACAGCACATAGTTTAATTTGCGATTCTTTGAATAACGTATATGTTTTCGGTGCCACTTCAAGTATTGATTTTCCCACTACGCCTGGTGCCTATCAAGTTAATCATAACGGGGGAACTCAAGGAGCGGATTTCTTGTACAACGGGGTGTATTTTTTGAATCAAGGTACCGATATTTTTGTTTCAAAATTAAGTGCTAATGGTCAAAATTTATTGGGCTCTACTTTCGTCGGTGGTTCGGCTAATGATGGGGTGAATTACTCGGTTTCAGGTTTACCTTATAATGGTCCATTTTTATATGATTCTTTAACCACCAATTATGGCGACCAATTTCGTGGAGAAATTATGTTAGATGCTTCTAATAATGTCTTAATAGGTTCTTGTACGCGTTCAGCTAATTTTCCTGTACAAAATGCTTTTCAAGCCACTAAATCGGGCGGGCAAGATGCTGTTGTCTTTAAGTTAGCGGCTAATTTTTCTAATCTTATTTTTTCCTCTTTTTATGGAGGCAGTTTAAACGACGCATGTTATTCGATTAAAGTTGACACCTTAAATAATATTGTATTTGCAGGAGGGACGTCTTCTAATAATTTATCCGGAACGGCAGGTGGCTTAACACCAACTTATCAGGGAGGGAAGACAGATGGGTTCGTTGCAAAAATTTCGCCAAATGGCAATACTATTTTAAATGCTACTTATTTGGGTAAGTTCGCATACGACCAAGCATTTTTTGTGGAAATAGATAGAGACAATAACGTGTTTGTCTTAGGTCAATCGTTAAGTGGTACTTTTCCGGTCTTTAATGCGCCTTATTCAAATCCCAACAGTAGTCAGTTTGTTATTAAAATGAATAATAATTTATCCGTAAACTTGGCCTCTACTGTAATTGGTAATGGAAATGGTTCTATTAACATTTCACCTGCTGCATTTTTAGTTGATATTTGTGGGAATGTTTATATCTCCGGTTGGGGAGCAAATATTTTACAAGGTAACCCTTTAAGTGGTATGCCAATTTCTGCCAACGCTTTCCAGTCTTCAACAACGGGGTTTGATTTTTATCTGATGGTTTTGGAACGTGACTTTTTGGGGCTGCTTTATGGAAGTTATCTGGGTGGTCCGGTGGCTAGTGAGCATGTTGACGGAGGCACTTCGCGATTTGATAAAAATGGTGTGGTTTATCAATCGGTTTGTGGAGGATGTGGCGGAAATAGTGATTTTCCAACAAGTCCTGGGGCATGGTCGTCGACAAACAACAGCTCCAATTGCAACAACGTATTATTTAAGTTTGATTTTCAACTTATTCCAAACGCAGCATTTTCCTCTAGTACAACCATTGGGTGTGAGGATTTTACTGTTTATTTTAATAATTTCTCCACTCAACAAGACGATTACCTCTGGGATTTTGGTAATAATAATACGTCTTCTACTGTTTTTAATCCTGTCGTGACGTACACGGAAGGGGGTGTTTATGACGTTTTCTTGTATGTTACGGATAGTGTATGTGCTTTAACGGATACGGCACAGTTAACAATTACGGTACTCGATTCTATTTCATTTACCTTGTTGGATACCATTAATTTATGTTCCAATCTCCCTTATTTATTATCGGTAAGTCCAAATGGGTTTTCTAATTCTGTAATTTGGTCGCTGAATAGTAATCTTTCTAATCCTTTAAATAATCCCTTGGATTCTTCCATTATTGTCACAAACCCTGGGATGTATTATGTAGAGGTCGGGAATGGGCTATGTAATCATTTAGATAGTGTTTTTGTCAATTTTAATGTCCCCGTTACGGCTGTATTTTTACCTTCAATTGTTGGTGGATGCATTCCCATTACGGTGAATTTTGATAATTCATCCAGTGTTACGAGTAATTTTTATTGGGATTTTGGTAATGGTGTGGTGGATTCTATTAATTACTCCCCGACGATTACCTACGCTCAACCCGGCGCCTATTTAGTCACTCTTTTCATCTTAGATACAGCCTGTGCAGGAATAGATTCTGCTTCATTTACTATCAATGTTTCCCCCCCTATTTCAGTTTCCTTAGTGGATGTTGTAAATATTTGTACGAGTAACCCAATTAGCTTGGTTCCAACAGTGAGTGTTGGTGCAAATTATTTTATCTGGTCTTCCAATAATCAATTTAGTGATACCTTAAATGCGAGTGTGTTGGATACAACGCTCTTCTTAATTGATCCTCAGCCTGGGTACTATTATTTTCAGGCGGGAAACAATGATTGCTCTATAATGGATAGTGTTTTAATTGGGATTTTTAGTAATGAACTGAATTTAACAGCTTCCAATACGCTTTGTTTGGGAGATAGTCTTTTGGCTTCGGTTATTAATACAGGGCAGGAATTATTTACATATGAATGGTCTCCTTTACCAATTATCCTAAATCCAAGTAATTCAAGTCAGGTATATGTTCAGCCATTAACGTCTCAGTATATCTATGTGGAGGCGACTTCGGCAAATAATTGTGTGGTGAATGATTCTGTTTTTGTAAACGTATTTTATCTCGATCCTAGCTCTGTCCTTGCGTCTGCTCAACCAACATTGGTGGTCCCGGGTTCGCAAGTGTTACTGAGCGGATTACCCGGTGGGATGGCATCGTATTCTTGGACACCTATCGCGGGTCTTAATACACCAACTCTGCAGAACACTAATGCAACTCCACAAGTATCAACGATCTATACGCTTACCGTTTCAGATGGGGTATGCTCGGTCAGTGACACCACGGAGGTAAAGGTGTACGAAATTATTTGTGAGGAGCCCTATGTTTTTGTTCCCAATGCGTTTTCGCCAAATGGAGATGGGAATAACGATGTTTTATATGTTCGTGGATTGTGGGTAGAAAAGGTTATCTTTCGTATATTTGATAGGTGGGGAGAACTTGTTTTTGAATCAGAACAATTGTCAACTGGTTGGAATGGAACTTTTCAAGGCAGAAAATTAGAGCCTGACGTATATGATTATTATTTAGATGTTACCTGTATTGGAGGTTTGAAGTCGATTAGTAAAGGTAATGTAACATTAATGAAATAAATAAACATGAAAAAAATAATTACAAGCAGTTCGGAAAAATTTCTAGAGAAATACTTAAATAATGCTAGTCCTACTGGCTTTGAGTCGGAAGGTCAAAAATTATGGTTGGAGTATATCAAGCCCTTCATCGATGATTATTTTGTTGATAATTATGGTTCGGTTGCTGGTATAATTAATCCGGGGATGGCCTATAAAGTGGTTATTGAAGCGCATGCGGATGAAATTTCGTGGTTCGTTCATTACATTACCAAAGATGGCTTTATTTATTTGAAACGAAACGGTGGGTCTGACCACATGATTGCGCCTTCTAAACGCGTTAACATTCATACAGATAAGGGAATTGTAAAAGCTATTTTTGGTTGGCCTGCTATCCATATGAGGCATGCGAAAGAAGAAACCCCAAGCATGAAAAACATTTTTTTAGATTGTGGCTGCGCTACGAAAGAGGAAGTTGAAAAATTGGGGGTTCATGTGGGATGTGTCGCTACTTTCGAAGATGAATTCATTGTACTAAACAAAAATAAATACGTGGGGAGAGCCCTGGATAATAGAATAGGTGGCTTTATGATTGCTGAGGTTGCAAGGTTATTGAAAGAAACAAAAATAGTATTGCCTTTTAGCCTATACATCGTTAACGCAGTTCAGGAAGAAATTGGATTGCGTGGTGCTGAAATGATTGCGCATAAAATAAAACCCGATGTCGCCATTGTTACGGATGTATGTCACGATACGGGAACGCCAATGGTTGATAAAATTGAAAACGGGGACCAAAAATCAGGAGATGGCCCAGTGCTAACCTATGGGCCGGCTGTTCAAACTAATTTATTAAAACAAATTATTAAAGCGGCGCAAAAAAATAAAATTCCTTTTCAACG
>CAMDAH010000031.1 GCA_945888625.1 Chryseobacterium gleum | reverse complement strand
AATAAAAAAAAATAAAAATCATAAATCAATGGCTATACATATTACGAGCGAACGAATTGAAATTATCAACAAAAAATTCAAGGGAAGAGGGAGTTTAGAAATTAAAGATCTTAACTTAGAAGAAAAAACAGGTACACAGGTAAAAATATGTTTGCCAATTATTTATGAAAACCCTAACTTTCAAGCAGAATGAAAAAAGTACTGATAATTGACGATGAAAATCGCACTCGGGATTTTGTAAAAAAAATGATTGATTCCTACCATCTTGAGCTGGAAGTTTTTACCGACGGCGAAAGTGTTGAGACAGGTATTGAAGCAATAAATAGAATTCATCCTGATATTGTGCTGCTTGATATTCAAATGCCCGACGGAACAGGTTTTGACGTCCTTAACAGCCTAGAAGTAAAAAACTTTGAAGTAATATTTATTACCGCTTATCAAGAATACGCCATTAAAGCCATTAAATTTAGTGCCCTAGATTACATTCTAAAACCCATTGACTCGGAAGAATTGCATAGCTCCATTATTATGGCAATGGATTCTTTAGAATTCAAACGAGAAGACACCCAATATACTGCTTTAGAAAACAACATTCAACCTACCAACCGTAGAAAATTAGTTTTAAAAACCCAAGAAAGTGTTTATGTTGTTGATTTAAACGAAATCGTTCGATGTGAAGCGGATAAAAACTATACATTTTTTTACTTAAGTAATGGAAAGAAGATATTAGTTTCAAGAACCTTAAAAGATTTTGAAACGATGCTTAATGGCTATGGTTTTTTTAGAATCCAGCAATCGCATCTTATCAATTTGGAATTTTTAGACCGATACGATAAGCATCAGGGAGGTGCAATAATAATGAAGGATGGTGTTTCGGTGCCCCTTTCTCCCGCAAAAAAGGAACAGTTTTTTAAGTTATTAGAACGCCTTTAAGCTAAAGCTTGTCTTAAATCTTCTATTAGGTCGTCTGCATCTTCTAACCCGACACTCAACCTGATTAAAGAATCTACTACGCCACTTTGATCACGAATTGCTTTGGGTATGGAAGCATGCGTCATGGTCGCTGGGTGACCGATTAAAGATTCTACTCCCCCAAGCGATTCGGCAAGTGCAAATAATTTTGTTTTTTTAACTATTTCAAGTGCATCATCCAGCTTATTTCCTTTTAACGTAAAAGAAATCATACCTCCAAACCCACGCATCTGTGCTTTAGCAACAAAATGATTGGGATGAGATTCGAAACCTGGCCAGTATACTTTTTCAATTCGTTCACTTTCTAACAAAAAATTAGCTATTTTTTCGCCATTTTCACAATGACGTTGCATGCGTAAATGCAGTGTTTTTATTCCTCGTAAAACAAGAAAAGAATCCATTGGTCCACAAACGGCTCCCGAAGAATTTTGAATTCGATACATTTCAGCTGCAATTTTCTCATTAGAAGTAACCAAGGCGCCCATAATAACATCGGAGTGTCCCCCTAAATATTTAGTTACAGAATGCATAACAATATCAGCACCTAAGTCCAAGGGATTTTGAAGATAAGGCGTTGCAAAGGTATTGTCTACACACAAAAGAGCACCTGTTTTTTTGGCGATAGCAGCCATGGCAGCGATGTCAACAATGTTCATCATGGGATTAGTAGGAGTTTCCACCCAGATAACTTTGGTGTTTTTTGAAACGGCCATTTCAACCTCTTTCACATTTTGCATATCTACAAAATGAAAAACAATACCATACTTTTCAAAAATAGTAGTGAAAATACGGTACGAACCACCGTACAAATCATTGGTCGAAATCACCTCATCGCCGGGATTAAGCATTTTTATTACGCAATCAATTGCTGCTAAACCTGAGCCAAAACAAGCCCCATACTTTCCGTTTTCAATGGCTGCAATGTTTTTTTCAAGTGCGTGACGCGTAGGATTTTGAGTGCGCGAATATTCATATCCTTTATGATTTCCTACTCCATCTTGAACGTAGGTTGACGTTTGATATATAGGTGTCATAATAGCGCCTGTTGCAGGATCAGGCTGAACACCTGCGTGTATTGCTTTTGTGCCGAATTTCATGCTGTAATTTTAATACAAAATTAATAGAATTCTTTGAACCAATTTCTTTAATGAATTAAAGGATGGCTATTCGATAAAATAAGCTATATCTTTAATTCTTTGCAAGGGTCCCAAAAACGTTCAGTAAAATCAATCACTCGGTTATTTTCTACCGCAACACCTTCAGAAATTAACAGTTCTTGCATTCTATTTGGCGTTTCAAAGTGATGTTGCCCCGTTAAAAGCCCGATACGATTCACTACCCGATGCGCAGGAATATCTTGATGTATATGAGATGCATTCATTGCCCATCCGACCATTCTCGCTGCTGATTTCACACTTAAATAATTGGCAATAGCACCGTAAGATGTAACACGACCTCTTGGAATTAACTTTACTACTTGGTAGACCTGTTCAAAAAAATCCTTGTTTTTAGTTGATAATACAAGACTCATACCTGAAAAATTTCTTAAAAAAAAGCCTCTCAAAAGAGAGGCTTAGCTTTTTTAATTTGACTCAATGCCCTTTGCAGCAGTCCTTTTTGCCGCCTATCCATTTTCCATCAGCACCATAATGCGATAGACAGGCCATTTTTTCAGCGGAAGTACACTTTAAGGAATCACACATTTTAGCGCATTCATCCTTTGTCATTTTAGCACATTGGTTCATGTCGCATTTTCCCATGGTAGCATGACAATTTTCTTTTTTTCCACATGAAGAAGAAGAACATTTACCGTTTACCATTTCACATTTGGTTTCGGAGTCAATCGCTTTTTTAGCATCATGATGCCCACTTCCTAAAATGGGAGCGATTACCAAACCAATTAAACACGTTAATTTGATTAGGATGTTCATTGATGGACCAGAAGTGTCTTTGAATGGATCGCCAACGGTATCGCCAGTAACTGCTGCTTTGTGTGCATCCGAACCTTTGAAAGTCATTTCGCCGTTAATTTCAACACCCGCTTCGAAAGATTTCTTCGCGTTATCCCAAGCGCCACCTGCGTTGTTTTGGAAAACCGCCCAAAGCACACCAGATACTGTTACCCCAGCCATATAACCACCTAACATTTCAGCGATTAGTTGGTTATTATCACCATATACTAATTTACCTAAAAGCACAATGGCAATAGGAAATCCAATGGTCATAACTCCAGGCAACATCATTTCACGCAAGGCCGCTTTTGTAGAAATCTCAACACATTTACCGTACTCTGGTTTACCAGTACCTTCCATAATTCCTGGAATTTCTTTGAACTGGCGACGTACTTCATATACCATGTCCATGGCTGCTTTACCAACTGAATTCATCGCTAATGCAGAAAACACAACCGGAATCATCCCACCGATAAACAACATGGCAAGCACAGGCGCTTTAAAAATGTTAATCCCTTCAATTCCCGTAAAGGTTACGTACGCTGCAAACAGGGCCAATGATGTCAATGCCGCAGAAGCAATAGCAAAACCTTTACCAGTTGCAGCAGTTGTATTACCTACTGAATCCAATATGTCTGTCCGTTGACGGACCTCTTTAGGCAACTCACTCATTTCAGCAATTCCACCTGCGTTATCAGATATAGGACCGAAAGCATCAATCGCTAACTGCATGGCTGTAGTGGCCATCATTGCCGAAGCGGCTAAAGCTACCCCATAAAATCCTGCTAATTCATAAGAGCCCCAGATGGCAGCTGCAAATAAAATGACCGTTGGAAAAGTAGAAATCATTCCAGTTGCAAGACCCGCAATTACGTTCGTTCCTGCACCGGTAGAAGATTTTTGTACAATTTTCAATACTGGCTTCGTGCCTAATCCTGTATAATATTCTGTTACAGATGAAATAGCCCCACCAACAACTAAACCAACAAGTGTAGCAAAAAAGACTCTTAAAGAAGAAATCTCTTTAAGACCTTCTCCAAAGAAACTCATTTTCATTGTAGCGGGCAACATCCACGTAACTAAAAAATAACAAGCAACTGCGGTCAAAATAATAGACACCCAATTCCCAATATTCAAAGCCTTTTGAACCTGCGCTTCTTTTGCGTCGTTGCTCGTAATCTTAACAAGCATAGTTCCAATAATTGAAAAAAGAATACCAAAACCAGCAATAGACATCGGCAATAAGACAGGGCCAATTCCTCCAAAAGCATCGGAAATAGCACCTCCCATATCTTTTATTACATAGTTACCAAGAACCATGGCAGCTAACACGGTTGCCACATACGAACCAAATAAATCGGCACCCATTCCTGCAACGTCACCTACATTATCACCTACGTTATCTGCAATGGTAGCAGGATTACGAGGATCATCTTCTGGAATTCCCGCTTCTACTTTACCCACTAAATCTGCTCCAACATCAGCTGCTTTTGTATAAATACCACCACCTACACGCGCAAACAAAGCGATTGATTCAGCACCTAAGGAAAATCCCGCTAGCGTTTCCAAAACGATGGTCATTTTATCGGTTCCATCAGCACCCCAAACTCCTCCCATAAAAAACTGGAAGAAAATAATAAAGAAAGTTGTTAAACCTAAAACAGCTAAACCAGCAACGCCTAATCCCATAACCGTTCCTCCACCAAAAGCAACTTTCAATGCTTGAGGTAAACTGGTACGAGCTGCTTGCGTTGTACGAACATTTGTCTTAGTAGCGATTTTCATTCCCATGTTTCCAGCTAAAGCAGAAAAGAAAGCCCCAAAAACGAAAGCGACAACGATTAAGATATGCGTTGTAGGGACAATAAATGAAATGCTAGCTAATACGATACTTGCCAATACTACAAAAATGGCTAATAAACGGTATTCAGCTTTTAAGAAAGCCAATGCACCTTCATAGATGTAATCAGAAATCTCTTTCATTTTACCATCGCCAGCATCCTGTTTTAGTACCCATGATCGCTTTATCCACATGAATAATAAGCCGATTATTGCCATTGCAATAGGAACATATATCATTAGTTTTTCCATTGTACTAGAACTTTAATATTTTTAAATTGGAGCACAAAAATAGGTTTTTCAACTAAAAACTCCAAATACAAATCGTGGTTTTCGAGTTTCTAGCTGTGTAATGACCAAAAGGGTGTTTAATCTTGAGAAATAATTTCAAATAAAGCGTCCAAATTGGGTGAGATGATAATTTCTATTCGCCTATTCTTTGCCTTGTCGTTAAAGTCGACAGGTAAAAATTCACCTCTACCTGCAGCCATAATTTGTTTTGGGGACATCGAACAGTTGGCAAGCATGATTTCTGTAACTGCCGTAGCCCTTAACACCGAAAGCTCCCAATTATTCCTTGGAAATGACGCGCTCATTAGCTTATCCGAATCGGTATGTCCCTCTACGACAATCTCGAGGTCTTTCTCTAATTCGAGCGCTTTACCAATTTTTATTAGGGCTTTTTTACCCTCGGCTTCCACTACGATGCTTCCCGACCTAAACAATAGTTTTGCTTCTAAACTAACATAAATCTTACCGTTTTTCTCTTCCACTTTTAACCCACTGTTTTCAAAACCAATTAAGGCCGCAGCGACTTTATCCTTCAAAGCTTTCAATGTTGCCTCCTGACGTTGTAACATCTCCTCCAACTCATTGACGCGTTGTTCACGTTCCACCAATTGTTTTTCTTTGGACTTAAGCTCTGCGTCTAATGCCAAAAGTTCCTCACTTTTTCGCTGAATCTCTATTGATTTTGCTTCCAATTGTTTCTGTAAAGCACTCGTTTCTTTTGCATTCAACGATTTATATTTATCGTAGGTCTTTTCTAAGGCCTCATTTTCTGCTGTTAACGCCAAAAAATCTTGAAAAAGCATGCGAAATTTCTCGCCTAATAACGAAGTATCTTTCTTAATACTAATTAAATCCGCTGCCGCTACATCATACAAAACTTGGAAGTCTTTGTATTTTGACTCAAAATCTAAGCTACTTTGCTTAAATTTTTCAAGCTCTTCAGAACACACTTTTTCTCGTTGAACAAGCTCTTTATACTTTTTACCAGACACACACGATGAGACAAGCAGTACAAAACACAAAATTTGAAAAATAGAATTAACTTTCATTATGATTAAGTTTGTACAAATTTGAATTAATTACACTCAAAAAAAATGGTCAACCCTTATAGTTTTGAACAAGCTTATCTTAATTCTGCTCCATTTACCCTAATTGAAAAGGCCATACCAGTAAAAATTCCTAATTTTAACACTACAAATCACTATTTATGAAAGTCGTTAACCTCTTATTTTTATTTTTCCTGTTTTTAGGTAGTAACCCCTCTTCAGCGCAGACCGTTCATTCCGTTAACTATAAATCAGATGCAAAGTTTCCCATTTTCTTTTGCGATTTCAAATCAGACGCTGATTTAGTTATCTTCTTTGCAGGCTATAAATCGGACGCAGGGTGGAAAAATGCAGGAAAAAAACACCTTTTGTACTAACAAATTGTTGTTTATTCTAGAATTAGCGGCGGTTGTATTTGGCTTATTGTACCTCGTATTTATTGTACTAAAGAAATCGATTGCGTGGATTTTTGGCATCCTAAGTGCTTTACTTTATGTGTTTCTATTTTTTAAAACGCAACTTTATTATCAATCTTACCTGCAACTATTTTATGTTGCCTTGGGATTTTATGGTTGGTGGTATTGGAAGAAGCAGGTAAAAATCACGCCGCAATCTTGGGGGATATTAAAGCATGGCCTTAGCTTATTAATAGGGTTGACTCTTTCTCTTATTCTTGGTCTAAAATTTATGAAAAATGGACAATCCCTGCCTTTTCTTGACGCTACCATAGCTGTTTTTTGTGTCCTTGCGACCTACCTTACCAGTAGGGCAATTTTAGAAAATTGGTATTATTGGATTGTCTTAAACTTTCTTTCAATAATCCTGTTTCACTACAATTCGTTGTACTTGACTGAATTACTTTCTTTCGCAAACCTACTACTATCCATTTATGGTTTAGTTCAATGGAAAACGAAGCCTACTTAAAGTGTAGAATAACTAAATTTGCCCTATGAAAAGAGTGCTTTTGTTTGGTCTGGTTTTGCTAATTGGCGTGGTCATAAGTTACACCATGTTTGTGCAACAGCCAGAAAAACCGTTGCCTATCATAAACCCAACAGATGTGAAAGAAGAAATGGTTGATCCAGAGCTACTAGGTATTGGGCAAGGACATACCATCGGCAGCTTTAGTTTTACGAACCAAGATGGAATTAACGTAACCGAAAGTGAAATAGCTGGAAAAGTCTTTGTTGCCGAATATTTTTTTTCAACCTGCAAAAGTATTTGTCCTATAATGAACCAACAAATGCAACGCGTTCAAAAAAAATTTAAAGGAAATAACGCTCTAAAAATTTTAAGTTTTACCGTTGATCCATTAATTGACAATCCTAAAACCTTAAAAAATTATGCAATTACACATGGATACGTAAATGGGCAGTGGCATTTTTTAACCGGATCCAAAAGCGCGTTATACTCCTTGGCAAGAAAATCATTTTTTGTACTTAAACCGGCAGAAGCCGAAAACATTGGCGACGCCGGAAGTGATTTTATTCATACAAATAATTTTGTGTTAATCGATAAACAAAGGCGAATTCGTGGGTATTACGACGGAACGAATTTTGAAGAAATTGACAAACTAATTGTTGATATAGAACGCTTATTGATCGAATAGGCAGCGCTACATATTTTATTTAAAATTCTGTGTAACTTCACCATTGAAAACGAAGATGAAAAGCACATTATTTCTTACGGCACTACTGATTACCTGGGCTACCAACAGCCAAAGCTACACGACGACTTACAAAATTAAAACACCACCGCCAAAAGCAGCAGGTTGTGCACCGCCAACAGCTACGACCTACCTAGAGCTCAACAACGTTCGCGCAATGATTCATACTGCTGGAAACCTTTGGCAAATTCCCGGTCAGAATTTTTCTCAATACGAAGTTCCAAAAAATTCTGGTGTTATGGCTTTGTTTACGTCTGCACTATGGCTCGGTGGAACCGATGTAAACAACCAGTTAAAATTGGCCGCTTTGCGCTACCGTTCAGGTCAAGATTATTGGACAGGCCCGCTGTCTCAAATATATGCGGAAACCGACTATGAAAATTGTAATAAATACGACAAACACTTTATCACTACTCAAGATATGGTTCGTGAGTTCAGCGCATGGTACGAATCAGGAATTGCTGATATGGCGAATGGTACTTCAACACAAAACACCTTATTTCCGAATTATCAAGTCCCTGACATAATTAAAGATTGGCCGGCACATGGCGATGTCTCGCTAGGACAAGATTACTACCTCGCACCATTTTACGATTTTAATAGTGACGGAAACTACAATTACCTTGATGGCGACTACCCTTGGTACGACATTAAAAGAGACAAGCAGTGTAGCATTGATCGATCGGTATCCCTTTACGGCGATAAAAACTTTTGGTGGGTAATGAATGATAAGGGCAACATACATACAGAAACAGGCGCCGATCCGATTGGAATGGAAATTAGGGCACAGGCGTTTGCCTTTGCTTCCAATGACGAAATAAACAATATGACCTTTTACAACTACGAACTCATCAACCGTGGTACCCAAACACTTTACAACACCTATTTTGGATTTTTCACCGATGGTGCGCTTGGTGACCCTTATGATGATTATACCGGTTGCGATGTAAATAGAGGTCTTGGATATTATTACAACGGTGATAATTTTGATGGGGACAATTCAGGATATAAAGGATATGGCTACTCTCCCCCGGCCGTCGGTGTTGATTTTTTTGAGGGCCCCTTTCAAGACAATGATGGTATCGACAATGCCTTTGGAATTGGCGAAAATGAAGCGCTTAACGGAATTGGCTATGGTGATGGAATCATCGACAACGAACGATTTGGAATGAGGCGTTTTTTGTATTATTCCAACACCACAAACGGTGCTAACATAAATCAGACCGATCCAACCAATGCGGCCGACTACTATAATTATTTGAAGGGTTATTGGAAAGACGGGTCCAAATTTGTTTACGGCGGAAGCGGACACATTTCAGACCCGCAAGCAGACCCAAATACACCCTGTGAATTTATGTTTCCAGGAGATACCGATCCCCAAGGTTGGGGGACAAACGGCGTTCCTCAAGCAAACTGGACCGAGCAAACAGCAAACAACACACCGAATGACAGAAGATTCGTAGAATCTGCAGGTCCCTTTATTTTAAAACCGGGCGCAGTGAACAACATTACAGTTGGCGTCGTTTGGGCAAGGTCGTCAGGTGGCGACCCCTTTACATCGGTAGAAACACTTCGAAGAGCCGACGATAAAGCGCAAGCTCTTTTTGAAAATTGCTTTAAAGTCTTGGATGCTCCTCACGCTCCCGTATTACAAATTCAAGAGTTAGAAAATGAGCTGATATTGATGTTATCCAACCCAAGTAATTCAAATAATTACAACGAAAATTATTTAGAAGAAGACCCTTTTATTGTGGCTAACGACCCCAATGCCGATAAATCTTATCGTTTTCAAGGCTATCAGATTTATCAACTTAAAAATAATCAAGCATCCGTTTCAGATCTACGTGACCCAACTAAAGCTAGGTTGGTGGCACAGTGCGACTTGAAAGACGGCATTGAAAATATCATAAATTTCGAATTTGACGAGGATTTAGGCTTTAGCGTGCCTGTTCAAGCAGTAACTGCTCAAAACGAGGGCATTCGCCACAGTTTTAGTGTAAAATCAGATTTATTTGCCCAAGGTAGTACTCGATTAGTGAATTTTAAACGCTACTTTTTCATCGCTGTGGCCTATGCCCATAACAACTACAAAACCTACATACCAGACGACCCCTTGGCTTTAGATGGGCAGAAAAAGGCCTACATAGTAAGTAGAAAAGCGCCAATGGGAGAGGTGGTTGCAATAGAGGCAATACCGCACATTTCTGCACCAGAGGCAGGAGGAACATTACATTATCTCGCCTACGGATCCTCACCACGCATCACACGAGTAGATGGATATGGAAACGGTAATCGTCCGATCGATTTTACAAGTGCAACACTTTCCAAGGTACTTACAGATGGATTTACCGATACGCCCGAATATGAGTACGGACAAGGTCCTATCAATATTAAGGTAGTTGACCCCTTGTTATTGGCACCGGGATATTTCGAATGTAAATTCAGGGACTACACGCCTCCGACTTCAGGTAATAGCGCCGATACG
>CAMDAH010000030.1 GCA_945888625.1 Chryseobacterium gleum | reverse complement strand
CGTATCGGCGCTATTACCTGAAGTCGGAGGCGTGTAGTCCCTGAATTTACATTCGAAATATCCCGGTGCCAATAACAAGGGGTCAACTACCTTAATATTGATAGGACCTTGTCCGTACTCATATTCGGGCGTATCGGTAAATCCATCTGCAAGTACCTTGGAAAGTGTTGCACTTGTAAAATCGATCGGACGATTACCGTTTCCATATCCATCTACTCGTGTGATGCGTGGTGAGGATCCGTAGGCAACCAATTGGTTTGTTCCGTCAGCCTCTGGCATTGGATTGTGAGGCACAGCCGACACCGGACTAATCGCAGTTCCATCAAAATTAAGACGAGATGAGATGTAAGGTATTTTCTGCCCATCTAAAAATAGCGGATCGTTCGGGTCATACTTCTTAAATTGGTTGAACGCGTAAGCAATAGCCACATAATAATATGTTTTATGATTGACCAATTGTCTAGCACCTTGGGCAAAAGCATCTTCTGTTACTCTAAATGAATGCCTAATTCCTGTATTTTCACCATCAACCTTTTCAATAGGGATAGCAAAACCAAGCGCTTCATCAAACACAAAGTTTATAATTCTGTCTTTATCATTTTTAATATCACATTGGGCAACAAGACGAGCTTTTGTTGGATCGTCAATATCAGCAACAGAAATATCGGGACTTTTTAGCTGAAAAATTTGGTAGCCCTCAAATCGATAAACTCTATCAACGGTAGGATCCGGAATATTGATTTCATCCACTTCTGCGTAAGCTTCTTGGTAATTATTAGAAGATAATGGATTTTCCAACATCAAGATTAACTCGTTTTCTAATTCTTGAATGGTAATTTTGGGAGCATCTGGAGGAGAAAGAATTTTAAAACAAGCATCAAACAAGGCTTGTGCTTTTGTATCTGCTCGCTTCATTGCTTCCACAGACGCAAATAAATCACCATCTGTACTTCTACCGTAAACAATACCTACCGTAATGTTATTTACGGCTCCTGGTTTTAGTGTAAAAGGACCTGCAGACTGCACAAATCGACGATCACCAGAAGGATTATTACTTGTCGATTCGTCCCAACCGTTCGGAAATTGACCCGTCATGTCGGCACCCCCGGTAGACCATGATAAGGGATCGGAATTACCCGGGAACATGTAATCGCTAAGTTGTTGGGTGCTAGTACCCGTTCCCAATCCACCGTAATACATCTCTGAGCCATTGGCCCATTGGCCCTCCATGAAATTATAATATTCAGCAGCAGGCCCTGGATCATTATAAGGATAAGCCGCTGTTGAAGTGTAATATGTAAAACGACGCATACCAAAGCGCTCATTGTCTATAATACCATCGGAATAACCGATACCGATACCTTTGTACACAATGCCATTATTTGCCAATGCATCAACAACGGTAGGCACAATAGTAGTTTGGGTAGCTTGATCGAAATACGGACCTGGATTGTCTATACCGTCCCCATCTTGATAAGGACCTTCAAAAAAGTCACACCCAATAGCAGGAGGATTTTCACCATATCCTAATTTACCCCCATCGTTCTCGTCAAGTAAATCACCATTATACATGTAACCCAATCCACGCGAAACATCGCAACCAGCGTAGTCGTCTGCATAATTTCCGACATCTGCATCTAAATACTGAGCAAAATAGGTATCATAAAGCGTTTGTGTACCACGATTAATTAATTCATAATTATAAAATGTCATGCGGTTTACCTCATCGTTAGTGGCAAAAGAAAATGCTTGAGCTCTAATTTCCATTCCAATTGGATCACCATTAGACTCAGTATGAATATTTCCTTTGTCATTAAAAACCCACCAATGCGTTTCGTCACCATAAAGTGAGATGCGTCTATCAAAGCCACACTGAATGTCGTCGCGACCCAAAATATCATCATACCACGGATGATCACCGTTATCGGGATTATAACTTCCATCGCCGTCTCGATCGTAATAAGGCGCTAAAAAATAATCCTGACCTAAAGAAACATCACCATGAGCAGGCCAACCGTAAATACGATTTATCTCGTCGTTTGATGGAGCCACTAAATCATCACAACCTTCTGTTGTAATACCTGCATTACATTCATAATAAATGTTAAAACGAATAATTTCTGCTTTTCGGATTGTATAAAATTGATCATACGCAATGCATTCGTTGGGGTCTATGTTAGCCTCACCAAAATCCCTAACTGCATTATCGCCAACAGGAAACAAAGGATTATAATTACCAGTACCCGGATTAACCGTCAAAGGCCCAGGCCAAAAATCATTTCCTGAACGGAACTTCAAAGCTGCCAGCTTAAGTTGTCCATTTACATCCGTTCCACCCATCCAAAGTGCACCTGCAAAAATAGCAAATCGATTACTTCCCTTAGGTACCTCGTAAGCGGCTATAGCAGCTTGACGATTTTGAAACATGCTACCGCCTTGTTCAATTAATGCAGACACATCATTAAACTCCATAGTAAGTTTGGCTGTAGCTGGACTACAATTGGCTCCTTTTGGCTTGGTAGGTTTACCATCTTTATCACCGGGGCCATAATATCCAAGTGCGCTTGAGAAAAATAACCCAACACTTACAATTGTTGCAAAAAATTGCTTTTTCATAGCTTTTTAATTATCTTATTTAAAAATCAAATTTAATTCCCAAACGAATTGTTCTTGGAGAACTAATGTTAAAGGCATTCTGAATTTTCATCGTGTAATAATCCCTGAATGATTGTTCATCCGTTTGATTTTGAATCGATGTTTGACTAGCCGCTGCCGCTAAATAACCATCATCATTCCAGTTACCTGTTGCGCGATAGACATTTAACCTATTGTATTGGTTTAATAAATTTGTAGCACGAATGTAAATATTCAAGAAGCCAAGTTTCTTTTTATCATCCTTTGATGGCAATTGGATATTAATTGTCCTGTCTATTTGCATATCTAATCTATATGACCAAGGAAGACGAGAACCATTAAGTGTACCACTTATACCTGCGTTCAAATTACCTATTCCTTCGTCGGTAATAAACGTTTGAGCAGAATAGGGAGACCCTGAATAGATATTAGTAAAAATATTTATTCCTGTATTCTCCAATAAGTTAAAGTCACCAATTTTAGGGCCGTTATAATCTTTCCCTTCACCATAACGGTAATCAAAAGTAATAGCAAAAGCGTGTCTTTGGTCATAGCCGTAAGGAAATATATTTCTTAAGTTAGGCAATCCTGCATTGATTAAGGCACCCATAGAGGTAGCATCTGAACCGGTTCCATCAGCGAACTGCAAAGTATAATTAGCCGTCATTCTAATATTGCCCGTTTGTCGTAAATCGTAGGAAATAGTCATTCCCTTTACTGTTCCAAAATCGCGGTTACCGAAAGTTTTGTAAGTTGCTGGATAAGCTTCAAAAACATTTACAAGCTGCACATTATTTCGTTGTTCCCTATAAAAAGCAGAAATTTTAACAGAAGACGTTTTGGAAAGAACTTGTTGAAAACCCAATTCATAATCTACTGTTGTTTCAGGCTTTAAATTTGCATTTTCAATAACGGCACTTCTGGACTGGATAAATTGGTAATCGAATGGATCAAAACGAAAGCCAGAGGTTGGTCTTTTGGTTAAGACGTCGTAGTGAGCAAAAAATGATGCTTCTTCAGATATTGGGAATGAAAAGGCAATTCTTGGCATAATATTGATTTGTGCTTTGTAATCTTCAAAAGCACTTTGGTCTGGGGTTACTTGAGTAGGGCTCAATAGCCAAGGAGCAATTCCAGCTGGCCCCTTAATCACCTTCGGGTCCTCTACGGTTGTACCCTGCGCGTTGAACCAATTTGCTTCGGAGCGAAATCCATTAATTGCATTTGGATTATTAACGTCATTAACATAAACTATGTAGTCATCGCCCATACTTTGAGGAATATCTACCCAAGAATACAAATTAGGGTCTTCCAATTTTAAGGCCCTGGCTTCTTTTACAGTTCTTGCGTTAAAGAAAAGATAAGGGTCTTTTAAGATGGGCTGATTTGCATCAAATACATCTACTCGAACTCCGACGTTAAAAACGATGTCATTAAAAGCAAATTTATCCATGATATATCCTGCAATATAAACCGGTTGAAAGGAACCTACAAATCGTCGATAATTACCATTTTCATCGAACTCATTGAAATATTTATTAATGTCTGTAGCGCCATTAACTTTTTTTCCTGTGTGATCATAGCCGTAGTAAGAAACGAAAGAGTTTCCACTATTTAACAATTCATCGGGCGAAAACATATCAAATTGAAAAAGATTAGGATCGTATTGGTCAATATCTATGTAATCATCTCCATAAACATCATACCCTAGTTTTTTTCTTAAATTATAGTCAAAAAACGATTGGTTATCCGCATTTTCTTGTCCGCCATAATTTCCTATAATACCATCTTGGTTGTTATCAATATTATTTGTTATTTCATCGTAAGCATTACCTGAATTTAATCGCTCATAGGTTATTGCTTTGAATGATCCTGAATCGGTAACGACACCGCTATTTAGATTTAATTCCTCGATGTGAAAATTAGCTAATTGCCTAGCAATCGACCAAATACCAATTGGACCATTTGTACCACCACCAGTTGTTGTTCCTGCTCCCCATCCTCTATCAATTCTTTGCTCGAATTCAAAGCCCAAAGAAATGTTGTGATCGCCAATATTTAAAGAACCTGCACCAGTTACCCGGAACTGATCATTTTCATATTTTCCAAAACTATTAAACGGTGAGCCTATATTGCTCCAAATTCCATAAACACTTTGTGGAGAATCCCCATTTCTTAGTGCGTTACCTTGCTGGATTTGAAATAAATTCTCATAATTACCAATGGCAGATTCTGAGTAAATATCATAATATTGCGTAGTGATGGCAGCTAGTGCAGCATTTGTAGTAGATGGGTCGAAGTCAACTCGCTCATCTCTAAATCCGTCGTGAATATACGTTTGTGTGTTTGGATTGAATGCATAAGAGGGGCTTCTTGTAGTGGTAAACTTACCTACGTGACCGTAGTTAAATATATTGTACATGTGCTTTGGATCATAGGAATCGCCTTTGGATTTCGAATAATCCACCATTATGTTGTACATAGCAGATCTTATTTTTGAACTGCTTCCTTCTCTTTCGTTATTAAATCGTTGAGATAATTTACCATAAACTCGGTAATCAAGGTTTTTGGAAACACCAAAGTTTTGAAAGTTAAGTAATGAACCCGCGTAGGAATAATTGGTACCGTTGCTGTAATTTAAAGAACCTCCAAATTGCACATTCATGGTTGGCCCTGTGTTTACGTCAATCTTGCCTTGAGCAGAAAACACGCTATTTCTTGCATTCATTCTCCAATCTACTTTTTCAAAATCATCTTGTCTTAAAAACAAGGCGTTGTGAAAGGTTCCAAAACCAGTTGAATTAGGCCTTAGTGGGTTAGCGATAAGGCTATCACGCGCCTCCTTTTTAATTCGATAACTTCCACCTGCAAGTGGCCGACTGTCTAACTGATCGGTTAAGTTGGCAGAAAATAAAAATCCCAACTTTGGCTTTGTCTTTTTACCTGTTGAATCACGTTGCATCAACAAAGGTCCCGATAACATTCCTTCCACCAAATTATAGCCAAACTTATCCAAACCATAAACTTTCCCGTCATATCCATCTACATCTGCACCATTAACATAAACACCGGAAGATACCACCTCCATACTACCGAAAAAAAAAGAGGACGGACCTCTTGTAGTTACCGAGATAATACCACCTGTAACGTCACCATAGTTAGCCGGTACTCCACCCGTAATAACAGAAACCTCTTCTAATGCAGACTTAGGAAGGTTGGCTGAACCGCGCACCTTTATTCCATCAATATAAAAATAAGTACCATCCTCACGAGATCCCCTAACAGAAATAGCTCCTGATCCTTCATTTGTATTTACACCACCGACTGATGAGGCAACACCGGCAGCGGATCGAACAGGCAAACGGGCAATGTCCTCCCTACCGATAGTAGCACCTGAGGCGCCACCATCTTTGTCAATCAACGGTATTTTATAAGCCGTAACTTTTATTTCTCCAATTTCCAAAACACTTTTTGGTTTTGATAATACTAGGTTGTCAAGAAAGGTAATTTTATCGGGCGATACATTTACACCGGTTGTAACTCCGGGTTGGTATCCATCTTGGTTTCGCACTTCTACATCGTATACACCGGGAAGCACACCGTTAATTTGAAATTTACCGTCAAAATCCGTGTTGGCAGCGCCCTTAATGGACCCATTTTGTATAATTAATACTTTGCTAATTGGGAGTGGCTCGCCTGAAACCTCATCCTTTACAGTTCCTTTAACTGTCCCCAATCCCGATTGAGAAAATGAATAAGCGCTTAAAAATAAGACACTTACTACTAATAGTTTGACTTTACTAAACATATTTCGTATGTAAAATTTTATAATAGATTGCGTTTTTCTAATTCGTAAAGATAATTAAAAATAATAATCAATACAATAAACAAAAAATTTAGTTGAATTAGAATTAAATATGAACTTTGTACTAAACAATTGTTTCGTGCAAAACAGAACCGAAGAAAACAAAAATGAAGTAATTGAATTTACCGAAAATGAAACTACAGTCGTTTTACTTAATTTTATTTTAAACGAACACGTTAGAAATACGCATTTATTTGATGAAGAAATAAGTGCGATAACTCAAATAAAAAACGAAACTAAAAAGCTAGAATTTTATGCCGTGCGTTACCTCCGTAACTTCAAGCAAATTAATCTGCCGATTTCCTACAACGCTAATGGCGCACCATTTTTTAACGGATCAACAACCAAAATTTCCATTAGTCACTCAAAAGAATTAGCCGTTATTGCTTTAGCACCAACACCTGTAGGCGTAGATATTGAACTAATTACGGAAAGAATAGTAAGAATTAAGGACCGTTTTGTTTCAGCAGCGGAACTGAATTTATTTGAGGTAAAAAATGCAAAGACGTATACCATAATATGGACCATTAAAGAAGTGTTGTACAAATTATCTGATCTCAAGCAAATTAATTTTCTTGCCGACATGAACTTGCTTGAACAAAGCGAAGGCTTAGTCACATGCCAATTTAAAACATCAGAAGGAATTCGCTTTGTAGAAATTAAATTTCAAGAACTAGGCAATTATATTATTAGCTTTAACCCCTCAAAAGCATATGAAATTGACCGTTTATGATCAACTTGTTGGCCAAAAAAATGCTATTGCGATTTTAATAGACCCTGAAAAATTTTCGAAAATTGCGGATTTATCCTCTTTTTTATTTAAACTAAATAAGGCGCAACCCCATTTCATTTTTGTTGGAGGCAGTACAGTCACAAAGCGCGAGTTTGACCATTGTATAAAAAGCATAAAATCATCAACAACAATCCCAGTTGTGATTTTTCCCGGAGCGAGCCACCAAATTAGTTCAGAAGCGGACGCAATTCTATTTCTTTCCTTGCTTTCAGGAAGAAACCCTGATTATTTAATCGGCCATCACATTCAAGCTGTTGACGAGTTAGAAAAACTAGGCATGGAAATCATCCCAACCGCCTATTTGCTCGTGGAGGGAGGGAGAAAGTCAGCTGTTGAACAGGTAACCCAAACCAAGCCAATTCCAGCGGACCAACCTGAAATGGTCAGAAAAACAGCCCTTGCTGGTAAATTTCAGGGCAAAAAGTTAATTTACCTAGATGCAGGAAGCGGTGCAACCAACGCTATTCCAACTGAAATAATTAAACGCGTTAACACCCTTAACTTACCCCTTATTGTAGGTGGAGGAGTAAAGACGATTACACAAATTATGCTGGCACACGAAGCAGGCGCAAACATGGTTGTAATTGGCAATAAAATTGAAGAGGACGAAGATTTTCTTGCGGAGCTGACTAACTACTTAACAGAAAAGCGCGGGTAATTTAATTCGTCTATGAAGAGAAAACAGCTTTTAGACTCAAATCAAGACTTTTTGCTGAATGCGTTAGGGCTCCCATTGAAATAAATTGAACGCCGGTTTTAGCGTAATCAACAACATTTTCAATTGTAATCCCCCCAGACGCCTCTGTTTCGAAATGCGAAGGTATGATTTCAAGCGCTGAAACAAGTTCACTTGGCGTAAAATTATCCAACATAATCCGATCAACCCCACCAGCACAAATGACTTCGTTTAGCTCATCCATATTGCGCACCTCCACTTCCATCTTCAAGGTTAATTCCTTCCTCTTTAAATAAGCCAATGTCTTTGTAATTGCTTGGGTAATCCCGCCTGCATAATCTATGTGATTATCCTTGAGCATAACCATATCAAATAAACCATGGCGGTGATTTGTTCCACCTCCTATTCGAACAGCTTCTTTTTCAAAAAAACGAAATCCAGGCGTTGTTTTTCTCGTATCCAATATTTTCACAGGATATTCCTTTACCAACTCAACAACGGCATTTGTTAAGGTGGCAATCGCGGACATTCGTTGCATGATGTTTAATACCGTTCTTTCTGTCGTCAAAATTGTTTGACTAGAGCCGGAAACATTAAAAACAAGATCTCCCACGTTTATGGCATCGCCATCATTTTTAAAAGTCACCACCTTAGCAGTTGGGTCAAACAAAAAATAAACTCTTTTTATGACTTCTACACCCGCCAAAACACCATTTTCTTTTACCAATAATTTTGCAGAACCTAATTTGCCTTCAGGCACACATGCTAAAGTGGAATGATCACCTTCACTAATATCTTCGTTCAAAAAATCTAAAATAAACTGATCATACATCTAATTGAAAAATAACTATTAATAAAATTTTAATCGCTAAAATAACTAATTTTAAGGCATCATGATGCGAATAATTAGAAGCAACTTATTTTTAATAGCGATTTTAATCGTTGTAAATTGTTTGGGTCAGACAAAAACTGAAGATTTATCGGAGAAGCAGTTAAATCAGGCGATTCTTGATTTTGATAAGGCATCAAATGCAGACCCAAACAAATCAAGCATACTTCTTACGCGTTTAGCAGGTATAAGTCGCAATGGAAATTTACTACAAAAGCAAAAAGTGGAACTGTTAATTTGCGAACAAAAAAACAGAGAGGGAAACAGCTCAGAATTTATTGTTGGAATGAATTCTTTAATAAGACAAAAACCTGAATTTTCACAGCCAATTCTAAAACATTATTATGCTATCAATTTTACCAAATTTTGTCTTTATAAAAATGAGCTATTGCAAGCTTTTGAAAGTAACTTGAAAAATATTGCCGAGACAAAAAAAACGATGATTAATAGAAACATTTCTCAGGCATACCAAAATCACGCCCATTATTTTCGAATAAACAACACCAAAGACTCCTCGCTTTATTATGCACGATTAGCTACCAAGTATGCCAAACGATCAGATGCGCGCAACGAACTTGCACTAACTTTTCATAATGAAAGTCAAATTCATGCTCACTTTGGTGATATAGAAATGGCAGTAGAAAAAGAACTAATTGCACTTCAATTAGCAGAAAAATATCAGTTAATGTATCTTCAATCCTTATTTAGTAGAACAATAGCAAGTTACTCACTTGAAGTTTTTAATATCAAAGAGAGCAATAACTATTTACGAAAAGCCATATTGCTTGCGGGTAAGATAAATGATGAGCGCAGCATTTTATTGTGCGAAATAACCAAAGGATGTCTTTTAGTAAACGACAACAAGCATCAAGAGGCAATTGCAATTCTTACTGTTGGAATCAAAAAACTAGAAAAATATAAAGACGCGGAGCAAATTGCGCTTGGACACGAATATCTTGGGAAAGCTTTTGAAAAAATCAACGAGGAAGCAGAGGCGCTTAACTCTTTTAGCTTGGCGCTCAACTATTACGAAGCTATTGGTAATAAGGATAAAATTAGTGATCTAAACCACCAAATTGGCGTAGTATACTTAAAACAAAAATCGTTTTTTTTATCGGAAAAATTCTTGACAAAAGCCATTGAGATTAGAAACTCAGAAGGCGAGAAAAATCAAATTTATGAATCTTATCGAGTGCTGTCTGATCTATACACGCAAACAGGTAAAAAAGACGTTGCCTTCCTATACTTAAAAAAATACGTTGATTTTCTTGAACTAAACTCTACCTCCAAAAATTCACAAAAAATTGCCGCGTTAACGCAGAAAAATTCAGGTGAAGAGCGTGAGCGCATTATAGAAATGCAGGGGGAAACATTAGAAAAGGAGCTAAAGGAAAAGAAAATCCTCCAACTACAGAGTGACCGAAGATTTTTCGGGATTATTTTTACCGTTATCATCCTTTTACTTAGTCTTTTTATTGTTTTTATTTTTTTAAGACAAAACAAATTAAAACAAGACCAACGCGTTACAGAAATGTCACAATCCCTATTGCGTTCTCAGATGAACCCACACTTTATCTTTAATGCGATGTCGGTAATTCAAAGTTACATTTACAGTAACACGCCAGACTTAGCTTCTAAATTTCTAGTGAACTTTTCGCGTTTAATTCGATTAATACTTGAAAATTCACACAAAGAATTTATTCCTTTGGAGACAGAGGAGGAAATCCTAACTAAATACTTAAACACCCAAAAATTACGCTTCGAAAACCGCTTTAATTTCAAAATAAAAATAGCTGAGGAACTTCGAATAAATCGTCTTTTAATACCCCCTATGATCACGCAACCTTTTATTGAAAATGCAATTGAACATGGACAACTGCACACCATACCTCAAGGGCTCATCAAAATTTTCATGGAACAACATGACAACCTGTTAACTATCACTATTTCAGATAATGGTGTAGGGCGAACAAAATCGGGTAAAATAAAAAAA
>CAMDAH010000029.1 GCA_945888625.1 Chryseobacterium gleum | reverse complement strand
AATTTTAATAATTCTTCTTTGAATTCATTAATTTGAGAAGTATTATCTTTTAATTGAAATTTCCTATCTAAATCAAAGGGATTGTTTTCTTTTGAATTAATAAAATCAAAAGGAAGAACAATAATCGATAAATGCTTTAAGCTCATATTAGAATTGATTTTTGATTATTTATATTAAGCAGGCAAGTAAAATTTTATTTCGATTTATAAGTATGTCAAATATATGTTATATTCTCTAAAATTCACAAATGATTACACAACCTAAAGAAATGTAAACCATTTGGAAATAAGAAGAGCTCAACGGATTTTATGCCTGCTTTCACCTTAAAAGGTTCATTTGTTTCTTTATCTTTGAATTTAATAAAGTCAAACTCTTTCTCTTCTTTCTCTTTCTTGATATTCTGCAGCTGCATCCCCTTTAAATAAGAAAAGCAAGTCCCTAAATTCAGGGTACCAGTAATTTTTATAAAACCCTAAAGTGCGATCATCTAAAGAATCTGATGTGTAACCAATAGATCGAAATCCTGAAATAGTTTTTTTAACATTCACAGATTCGAAAATCCCGACTATTTTAATAATGGAACTACTTACTTTTAGCGTGGTTTTATCTAAGGGCATACAAAATACATATATAGTGGAAATTTAGTCATTTATTTTAATTTCTAAGGGAATGTAACTAAAACCTAGAAGTAAACTTATGAACGAGTACAAAAAAGTAAAATTATTTAGTTTCCACAACAAAAAATAACTTAAAATTCTTCTTATGGTAGTTATACTTAAAATTTCCGTTATTTTTATTTTGCTTATTACCTATTTCGCGACTTCCTTATATGGTGTTGCATTTATCGCAGGGTGCATTATTGGTGAGCTTATCAGCGATAGGTTGTTCGCGCCAAAATAAGTTTGTGCGGAGCGTTTTTCACTAATAAACTCCCGATCATTTATAATTCATTTACGAATCAATATAATACTCCCCAAATCTAGACCTGGGATGTTACAAAGCTAAGTTACTGTTTTAGTTTCTTCTTGGTCGGAAACGGCCAATTAAAAAAGTGCTTCAAAGTACTAAATCCTCATTTTTTCTTAATTCAAAAAATAACTAAAATTATTTTATTAAATAAACTGATAATTGTTTGAAATTACATTACGATCGTAAACAATCGTATTAATATCATGTGTAATAAATTGAAAATCAGCACTTACGACTATTTACGAGCGTATTTAATCGTAAAATTTAATTACGATCGTAAACGACTGTTTACTATTGTAAACGATCGTTTTCGGGGTTGTATTTATTCAATAAACGGCTAAAAAGTTATATTTTAAAATAAATAGAAATGTATTAATTGTTCAACTTGAAAATTGTTTTTATTGTTTGTGGTGTTTTCATAAGACTAATGCAATTCATTATTTTTTAAAATAAAAGAACAAGTTTTTAAATTAATTTTTTCACTGTATTTATATCAATTAAAGTGGAACTACACAACCACCCCCAACACATCCTCCGCTAACTTTTCAGAAAGCACTCCATCTTCTAACACATTAACCATGGCTATTTTACATTGATGAAATTCAGTTGCGTAATCATTAAGGTCATTGTGATTTGGGTAAGATTTATATCCACTGTCATAAAGTTCTCCTGGATACAAAAGCATGACCTTATTGGTTTCCCAAAAGCGAGCATAGGCGTACATCTGTCGTAAATCTTCGATACTGGCAGCTTTATTAGTGGGGCGTTTCCATTTGGTATCAATGATAATTGTTTCATCGCCTTTTTTCAAAACGATGTCTGGGCGTATGGTCCGTTGTGAACCGTAAAATATTTTTGATTCTTGGCCTGTTACGCCTAACATTTCTTCAGGATGTTTTTGAGCATGTTTTTTTAAGGCCCGTAGCACGTATTCTTCCCACAATACATTCATATCGAATAGAAGTGCAATCATTTTTTGTTGTCCGTGATTGATATCTGGCGAATAATTGAGAATAATCAATTTTGCGAGTTCAAGAGCACGTTCGTATGGAGCCGTTTTTCGATTGATTTTAATTGATTCTAACAATTGAAGACTTGGTTTAATGCTGTCCACTTCAGGAAAAGCCAATTGCGTCCTTCTACACTTATCGTTTAATCTTGTTGCTCGTGTAAATTGCCCTACAATATCTAAGGCATGTGACAATACTTGATGCAATTTGTGGTTGGCATCATAAATTTGATGAGCCGTATAAAAACGTTCTTTGTGAATTAGGTTGTGACGAATGTTTCCTGCAAAATCAAGTTTCCCTTTTAGTGCTTTTACATTACTTGTTTCTGTTCGGTATTTCTTTACTAATCCTGCATGGATGAGTTGATCTACTTCTTTTAAAAAGTATTCAAAATAGACCTCCAATAAGTTAATGTGTTGTTTTTTGAGATGGGCATTTCCAGCCGTTTGTGCCTTCACTTTGCCGCATGCTTTGAGCATTTGAAGCAAGACATCTTTCCATTTATCGTTGCTATCGTCTTTGTCTGCCTTTGGATGAATGTGCACCAACAAACCATCTACTTGAATTACACCAACGTATTGTTTGAAGCGCAAACCATTGTGTAGAACATCAAAATACTCGTTATTGTGAATAGTATTCAATTTGACAAAAGCATCCCAATGGCTTTTTTTGAAACCTTGTTCACCGATCAATAAGCGGCCATGTTCAAAGACATCAATTGCCTTCAACATCGATTACTTTTCGATTTAATAATCTGTTTATTGCCGAATCGAAATTAAATGATGGATCTAAAATATTCATCAATTCATAATTTCCAATTGGAATTTCAACATCCTCGTTTTGAATAGCAAACGTTACTTTTTTCTTGCGCTTTTCGCTGTTAAAGAAATCTGGGCCAATGACCATTTCCATCTTGGCATAATCACCATAAAAATATTCTTGTAACAAGGGAATTACTTTGTTAGCGAATACATTTCTCAATGATTGCAATGAATCTACTTCCATAAAAAAGGCATGACCAATGGTGTGATCTCTGTCTACTAATGCTTCAATGCGTTCGTTGATGGTAATTAATAATTCTTGCAAATTAATTTCGCCAACTTTCCCAGTTACATTTTCTCCTTTGTCTTTTAACAACTCAGGTTTTGGTAACATTTCTTCGAAAGAGAACCGTCTGCGCAAAGCGGTATCCAAGGCTTCAACTGAACGGTCGGCGGTGTTCATGGTACCGTATATATCCACATTTTGTGGAACTGAGAATTGATTTTTCGAATAAGGCAATAAAGCAGACATCGCATTAGTTGCGCCTTTTCGTTTATCCTGCTCAATAAGTGTAATCAATTCTCCAAAAATGGCTGAGACATTCCCTCGGTTAATTTCATCAATGAAAATGGCATACCGATTTTCTGGATCCAAAGCCGCTTTTTTGCAAAGTTGTTTGAAAACACCATCTTCGATATGATAAGCAACATTGCCATCTACTTCACCATCAACCATAATCGGTTTTATTCCTTCAATAAAATCTTCGTAACTATATGATTGATGAAAGGTAGTGAACACATAACGTTGGATGTCTTTATCTGAACTAGGACTAAAATTTTCTGCAGAATCGATCATTTCATATAACTCCGGAACCCTTTCTTTCACATCTTCATCTAAAATTTCCCAAAAGGAATCATGCGTTTTATTAAAAATATATGGCTGCTGTTTTGACTTTACATTTACAAATTCACATTCATCGACCGTATGGCTTTGAAGTTGACCCCAAATCGTAGGTCTGATCGTATTCGAATTTGATAGCGCAGCCTTTTGTATTACCCAATTATGATTTGCAATATCGCTAACCTTAGATTTCCCGGATTGAATAAGTGCAATAGCAATTACTTGCCACCAAGAACATTCACTTACAACATTTTTAAAGTGCTGCTCCGATGAAAGTGAGGTTTCTTTCGTTGTGTACATTGGAAAATATCGATCCTTTAATTTAAAGGTTTTTCCTGTTCCTGGAGGACCGTAGAGGATTTTGTTTATTGGCATATGATTCGTTTTTTCTGAATGTATTCCATTGATTATATTTAAAACTGCTTGAGAAGCAAGAAGAGTAGGGTTAGGTTTATAGGGCAAATTAGTGATGTCCGTTAAGGTTTTCAATGCAACAAGATGTTCTGTTTCCCATTTACCATGTTTTACCCAGTTAACCTTTCTACGATGTCTGTAAGAGCTAGCAGCATGATCGTAATAATAATCTGAAGTTACAAAACCATATCCCAAGTATGCATTGCGTCCTTTTTTTGCAATTATTATATCACCAATCGATATATTTTCTTTAAAATCAAAATTAGCAGTTGCATCATTTGCTTTAGAAGAGTCGTTATCGCTTAGTTCTTTTAATCGAGTGGCAATATCTTCTTTTGTAGCATATTCATTTAAATCGCCAAGATTATCCCAACCTAAACCCATAGTTCCATCTTGAAGGAATTCTTCCCACATGTTAGCATTTTCGCCTGGAGCATACAACCAATATTTAACACCTTTGGTGCCTAGCACGTCTTTTGCAAATTCAGAATTTGAATGGCTTTTAAAATTACAATTATGATTTCTAGATAATTCTATAGTTAATCCTTCATTTATGTAATCAGTCATTTCTTTAGTTTGACTTTCATCGTAATAATTCCAGAATGCTTCAATTTCGCCTTTATTGTTTTTGAAACCTTCATTTTCATCACCATTATAATTGTTAGGGGAAATGAAAGACAATACTGTTTCATTTTTAATTTTTTGAATGCAAAGGGTATATCTTTTACCAATTAAAAACACAAGTCGATTTTTACTTTCTCTAATATTAAAGCTAATTCGAGGGTCACTTTCTATGAGAAAGTTTTCCTTTACAAAATTTCGCAATATGGACAAAAAGACTTCCATTTTATCTTTAGCCAACTGTTTTTTAATTTTAGTATAAGCATCAGAATAACTTGAATTTACAATATCTTCAATGCATTCATATTGTTCTTTAGTAGCAGTGAAATTTGTGCCTTGGTTACCAACCATTAGGCTAACAAGTTCCTCTGTTATATCAGCCTGTTCTTTTAAAATTGGATTCGACGAGCAATTGTGTGTTATTTTAACCCCAACTTTCCATTCAGATTTATCATCTTCTTTCCAAAATTCATCTTGAGGATCAATATTTTGAAATGGGTCACTTGTTATTTCTCCCAAAGCATAGCACCCTGATTGTGTTCCGGTAAGCCAAAAAATAACTTTATCACCAATCCTCATTTTATCTCTATGTGCACTTGCTGTCCATTGATTAATAGTTCCGTTATTTATTGCACTTGAAAAATCATAAACTTTCGGACTACCTTGAAAAATCCAATATGATGGTTCATATGTACTAACTGATAAAATGAAATCTTGTACTAGTAAATGTAAATAAGGATCATCGTAATATTTTTCGATTTTTAAAAAATTCTTATAACGCGTTAAAAAACCAATATCCGATTTTACAAACTCTCTAATTTGATTACAAACCTCTATGTACTCCTCATAATTTGTTGTTTTTCCAGTTTTCACTTTGGGTAACTCCATTATTTCCGAAAAAGCCTTATACATAGTATGCTTGTATAAAAAGTACTTTTCTGGAAATTGTAATGTCAGATATAATGAAATTGCTCTTAAATCCCCGTGATAATGATGGTTTATTGGTTTTTCAGTAATCAACTTTGCCAATTCAGGTAACTTATCATCTAAGACTTTTGTAAATGAATCAATTCTTGTAGATAGATTTTTTGTTTCGTCAAATAGAAAATCCACTGCATTTCCAGATTCTTCTGGAAATTTCTCAAGCATCCATGTGAGCATACTGATTGGAAAAAAATTACCACTCAACCAAAGATTCTTAGGCCCATCAACTTTAAATGTATTATCGTACATCTCTAAATTCGAGAATCCTTTTTTCCATTTCCAAATCGGATACATTTTTCCAAATAAGGACCACTTATAACCTTCGGATTTCTTGAAGTTATCTGTTCCAAATTCAGCTTTATATTTATTCCAGTACTCGTTTAGCAGTGTTTTATTCATCTAATTTTTTATTTTTAATTCGTCCCCCAATCCTCCTCAATTTTATCCACCACAAACAACATCGTTTCAAACAAATCATCATACGCCTTCACTGAAGCTTCAATCAATTCTCCGATATAAGGATAATAATCATATTTATTTGCAGCATTTAGTTTAGAATAATAGATTTTTTTTAACTCAAAAACTATTATTTATTGTCTACTTTTAATTTCAAACTTCCAATTCTAAAAGTGATTTTAAACTGATATGATTAATTGCAATTCCAGTAATCATCCTTTGGATTTCATCTTTTTTTGCAACAATTTTATTGAATAAATTAGTTTCAGAGGATTTAATAACAGCACAAGTTTGACCAGTAACAAATGGTGTATTTTCGTTGTGTAAAAATATCTGTCCAGCTCGACCTCCTTTAATTACAATAATAACATCACCAGTATTAACAATTACCTTTATTTTTGGATTCTTTGAATCAATGTTTAAACATTTATCCCAATCAACAGAATTGTTTGCTAAAAGATGCTGTGGATGAGCAAATTTTAAATCACCATTTTCTGACAAATCTTTAGATGAAATTTGGTTAGTTGTAATCGTTGATATTTCTTTTAGTTGTGGCATATTTTTGTTTTAAGGATTAATAAGTATTATAAATTTAATCTTAATTGTTCTATAACTTGTGGGTTACTTCTTATGAATTTATTTGCAACAGATTTAAAATCATCGTCAAAATTATTTTCAACAAGATTTTTTAAAAATTCCATTAAATTGTGATAATCAAAAGGTAAATCATCAAATGTTTCTGGGTCAACAAGTGATTTTCTGTGCTTCCAAACCAAAGAATTTAATTCTGTACTATAATAACTTTTAATCAACCCAAGTTGCTTTAATCTTTTTTCGGCTTTTTTTGTTTCAATTATATATGATGGAGTTTTGAAATCAATAATTGCTATGTCTACTGCATTATACATGAATCGCTTCTTAATGTCAGTTATGTGTTGTTTTGAATCGCAAAGATACCAAGTCATCATTGAAGTATAATCAGTTATTGACCCTCTCAATTCATACGTTGTATCGTCAATTGATTCAAAATGATCAAATTTAACCCGATAATCTAATAAATAATATTTGTGATTATCGAGTGCACTTTGAATTCTTGAAAGATCATAAAGCAATTCAACAGATACGTTTTTCAATCTTCGTTCATAATCAATTTGATGTTCATGAAATTTGTCACTTGATTTTTCAGAATGCGTATCTCTTTTTAAGCGTTTTAAATCGTTAAGAGATGTTAGTAATCTATCAATTCTGTCTTTTTCCATAATTTTTATTTTTAAATTAATCTTCAACTGTCCAATCATCAACATTGGTACTAGAATTCCTTTTTGATTTTTTCCAAATGATGTCTGAACTCATCATAATTTATTATTTTATGTGTTCTTGTTTTCAATAATATTCTTCGCGCTTTTTCATATTTACCAGGTTCGTTTTCTCCAAACCAATTTTTATATTCAGTATACTGAATAGGCAGTTCTAATGCATTGAAAGCTCCTAATGCTTTATCGAAATAATCTATGCATATCATTTCTGTATAAAACTCAGCAAAACCTTCAACTATTTTTGAATCGCAGTTGTTGAAATCATCCGTATGCCACTTGTTGCCGTCTTTATCAAAACCAATATGAGTATAACCATGTACTAACTCATGAATCAACACAACTAATGTGAAGTCTTCAATTGGAAAATCATATAAAATATTACAAAGCCCTATACAAAGCCAATATAGTTCAACTCTATTATCATTTAAGAAATATGCACCAAGCGAATCTGGGTCAAGTTTTTGAATTTCATCTAAAATGCCGCAATTTTCAATCTCTTTTATTAATTTATCTAAGTGTTGTCTTGACTTATCAAGTTCTTTGATACTTGTTAGTTCTTGATGGTATTGAGAAAAACTTTTATATTCTTGAATTTGAAAATCTAATTCTATTACTGTTTTCTTCATATGTCTATAATGCAGAAGTAATTCAATATGAGTATCGCCATACTTATCAAACAACTCTAAAAGACTTAATGGCAAATAGTCAACTACTTGTATTGGAATATTTGCTTTGTCGTTACTATCTGTTGTATCAATATTATTTGCCTTGAATGCCAATGTAAGGCCAGTCTTATCGGCAATTGCTGCCCGTATTTTAATATTATATTTATTTTTTGATGTATTTACTTCTTCTTTTAAGTTTGCATTAATGTTCAATACTAGTCTTTCAAACCTTTCATACTGTTGCTTTTGCTTTTGAGTAAGGCTCTGAAGCCAAATCAATTTTTTTTTGTTAGATGTGCTCATAATTTTTAATTAACCTTAACCTGCCCATTCATCAACATGGGCAACAGCCAATCACGGAGTTCGGTGAGTTTGTGGTTTTCTAATTGATTGTTTATTATTTTCTTATAATAAGGCTTGAACATTTCATTGTATTGTTCAATCAATTTTTTGTCAGGCATTAATAATTGAATACTATTTATCTGGTTATTGCTAATATTTGGTTGTGCCGCACCATTTGCTAAAGTGAATATTGCATATCTAAAGTATGACTGATTCATTGAATTTATCAAAAAGGGCAGTAAATTAGTAGGGTCTTTTCCCAGGCTAAAGTAACCTACTCGTTGATTTACATAAATTGGATAATCAGTAATTGGCACAATTGCATATTTACCAACAGTTGCACCAGTCATAGCTATTAGCACATCTCCTGCTTTTGCCAAGAATTTATCATCAATTTCTTTGTCTGACATATCAATTCTTGCTAAATCAGAAGTATCAAGTGTGTAATTTTCTTTAATATCCTTTATCTTGGCTACCGCAACTCCTTCGCTAGTCCACCAATTTGATTTAAAAGCAAAACCACCTGTTGATGGACAATAGTTTTCGAAAGTTCCATCTTCCCACCCCTCAGGAATCTTCCTTTTCAATTCTTCATTCCAAATCATTGTACCGCCACTTGTTTTGTACCCTTCGGCTCCGCTCAGGGTACCATCTTGGTTATAAATGGGAAAATCAAACTGCACAAACCAATAATCGTATAGCGTTTTTGCCATGGCTTCTAACTCGGCATTGATGCGGTTGTTCAGTTCGATTTTTGAATCTAAAGCGGAAAGGACTGAGGAGATTTTTTGTTGGTCTTTTAAATCTTTATGAATATTAATTACTAATTTATCGAAATCTGTTTTATTCAGCATGGGAAGTGCAGTACTTCCAGCAGCAGCATTTCTTAATAATTTATAATTATTTTTTAAATTATAGTAGATATAATCAGAATCGAAACTCCTATTTATTATAATAGAATTAATTTGCTGATTAGAAATTGCTGATGAATGATTCATAATAATCTTACCCATAGCGGAACCAATGCAAGAAACAAGTACACTTTTTGGAGGTAAAACTTTATTTTTCAATTTATTAATTCCGACTTCAGAAAGATATCGATTCGTTTTAAAAATCATTTTATCATCAAATGAATCACTTGGTGTGATAAACATATATTCTGAACCAAAATCTTCTGGATTATTTGATGACGGAGTTTTTCCTGTAATCGTAGTACCTAAGTTTCCAATCTCAATCGCAATTAACTTATTCATACTTCAACCCATTTAATTGTTGCTGAATTTCCTTTTCCAAGGATTTTGATTCTGTAAAAAGGCTGTCTAAGTTCGCCTTAAAGTCATTCATTTTGGTTTCGAATTCCTTAGGAGTAATGTCTGTATATTCAATCTTTACTTCAAAATATTGCCCTGCACTAAAGCTGTAATTCTTTTCTTTTATCTGATCGTAAGAAACCACAACCGTGAAGTCTTCAATGGCTTCGTGATTGTTGAACGTGTTGATTATTCTTTGTTCTTCTTCATGAGAAAGTAATGTTTTTTGGTTTTTACCTTCTTTCACGGTTGTACCTAATTTAGAAGCATCCATCAATACGATGTCGCCTTTTTTATTGGCATTATCAATGAATAAAATACTCACGTTGGTACCCGTAGTTGCAAAAATATTACTTGGCATACTTACTACACCACGCAGCATTTTTTGTTCTACCAATCGCTCACGTATTTTGCGTTCAATACCACTTTGCGCTGTAATGAATCCTGTTGGTACAACAATAGCTGCTTTGCCTTTATTCGATAGCGAAAACATAATGTGCTGAATAAACAATGGGTAAATCGCCATCTTGTCTTTGTCCTTTTTGGGGATATTAGGAAAACCTGCAAAAAAGCGTTCGTTGTTTTGCTTGGTGTCCAAATCGGCTACGTAATCGCTAAAGTCCAGTTTAAATGGTGGATTAGAAACAATGTAATCAAAGCTCATCAGCTTTTCGCCTACTTTATGAAATGGCGTTTTGATAGTATTGCCCTGTATAATGTTTTGAATAGAATGTACTAGGTTATTCAATATCAAATTCAACCGCAACATGCTGCTCGATTTTTGAGAAATATCTTGCGAGTAAATGGTACAGCGGTCTTCCCCAATGGCATGTGCCAAATTCATTAACAAAGTACCCGAACCTGCCGATGGGTCGTAACAAGTTACGTTGCTCACGGGTTTATCTACCAATATAGTAGCCATGATTTTTGAGACCGCATGAGGTGTGTAATACTCAGCATACGTACCACCACCATCTTTGTTATAATCTTTAATGAGGTATTCAAAAATAGTAGAGAAGAAATCAAACTTTTGATTGAAGATTTTCTCGAAACTAAAATTCACCAATTGGTTGATGATGGCTTTACAGAAATTATCACGTTGGCTGCTGTCGGTTATGTAATTGCTTATTTCATCAAACAAAACAATCTTAGCACCTGTGCCTGTTTTTACGGAGAAAATATCGTTGTTAAAAATAGCAATGTCACGCAGGGTATCATCAAAAAACTTTGCAAATTCTTCTTTGTCTTGTTTATTGTAAAGGTTAGAAAGAAAATGTTCTCTTTTTAGTTTTGCACTGTCGGGGTTCATCCGCAACAGCAACATTTCATATTGCTTATCACTATATTGTGCAATCTCCTTTTCCCAACTTTCTGCCTTTGCAAGTTTGGGTTCTAATTGTTTTACCTCATAGCCGAATTTATCGTTCATGAATTTATACAGAAACACTTGGGTAATTATTTTAAATTCATTGCCATCGTTTCCTAATCCATAAGAGGTACAAACACCTTTCAGGTTATCAATCAGCTCTTTTGTTTGTGCCGTAAAATCTTGTGTTACCATGCTCTATTTCCTTGATATTCGTTCATATATTCTTTTACCAAACA
>CAMDAH010000028.1 GCA_945888625.1 Chryseobacterium gleum | reverse complement strand
CTTCAACAGGTTTTGAGGGTACACCTGTATTCGAAGTAAGACAGTCATGGCGAACTTTTGAAGAAGGAAATAATAGACCGGGAGAAATCTATATCGGAACCTATGGAAGAGGAATTTGGAGCTCTGCTGCTTATTTAGGGATCGGTGATAATAATTCAAGTTCGGGTGAAAACTTTAAAACGAAAATGAAGACGTATCCAAATCCAACCAATAATTCTACTACGTTGTCTTTCAATTTAGCAAAATCAGGTTCAGTTACCGCTCAGGTATATTCGATTACTGGTCGATTAATAAAAACGGTTGTAGATCAGAATAGACCAGCTGGAGAAAACACCTTGTTTATTGACGGTGATGATATTCCGAACGGTACTTACATCATTAAATTTGTTTCAGGTAAACAAGTGGAGTCTGTTAAATTTATAAAAATGTAATTTTATAATTAAGATAAAAGGCGGCCTTGGTCGCCTTTTTTTATGCCCTAATTTTATTAGGCTTTCATATGCGTTTGGCAAATGTTGTAGAAGTTTTGAAATAGGATCATGCCGCTATTGCCTGATACCTCTGGATGAAATTGAACACCGTAAATTAATTTCTTTTGATGGCGCATCATTTCGTTAACACAAGCATCTGAGGTGGCTAATAAATCAAAGTCAGGTGGAATTGAAATACTCTCGCAATGGTCTTCCATCATAGAAAATGAAGTGGGAAGTTTATCTAAGATCTCATCATCAATAAGAATTTCAATTTCTTGCCAATCTCTATCTTCGCGCATGCGAGATGGGTAAGCGCCAAATAACATTCCTATTAATTGGTGGCCAAAACAAATGCCCATGATGGGAATTTTGAGCTCTTTTAACCATTGAAATTTGGAAAGATATATTTCCATGTTAATTTCAGTTATTAATAGTGGAGCACCGGATAATATAATCCCTTGACATGATTCAATTGAATCAATATTAAGTTCCATTAATGGAATGGTCAAATAATCATCTAACTCGTTAATACAGTCTTCAATTAATGGTGTCTTTTGACTGCCGCAGTCTACTATTAGTATCATGTTTATTCACTTAAGATTCCTAACCCTTGTCGCGTAATAATCGCATGTCCTTCTGTGCAATCGACAATGGTAGAATGGGTTAACAGTCCTATTCCTCCTAATACGATGACATCAATTTTATCCGAAAAATGCTCGTAAATTTCTGATGGATCTGAATAATAAACCCTAATTTCATCTTCTATGTGATGCAAGGAAGTGGAAGCCAATGGTTGCCCCAATGCATCTAGAATAGCATCCAGTATTGCATTGTCTGAGATCCGCATTCCAATCTCTGTTTTGGAAGAGGAAAATAACTTGGCAACTTGCGTATTGGCTTTTAATATAAATGTAAATGGACCAGGAAGATTGTTCTTTAGTAAACGAAATATGGGTCTTTCAATTGGAGCAGTGTATGCTGCTAATTGAGAAAAATCATGAAACAAAAGAGAAAACTTTAGTTTATTTAATTTTTCATTCTTAAATAATGCTAAACTGTTTAATCCTTTTGGTGAATGGAGATTGCATACAACCGCATAAATTGTATCTGTTGGAACGATGGCTATACCACCAGCTAGTAAATGTTTAACTACCTGTTGGATCTTTCGTGTGTCTATTGATTTAGGATCGATTTCTATAATCATGGTTTATAGATTTTACATGAGATAGCTAAATGATCGCTAAATATTTCTTTTTGAATCTTGAATCCAGTGGAGGATAAATTGGGTGAATGAAAGATATAATCTATTCTTCCTGCAGGAAGTCTTCCGTTATAGGTACGGCCAATACCCCAGGATGAATTTCGGAAGGCATCAACTAACAAACGGTCAAATTGATTATAGGTATACGACATCGGTGTATCGTTAAAATCGCCACATACAACTGTAGGATAAGGCGATGTTTTCATGTGTATTATTATTCTTCTTGATTGTTCTGCTCTTTTCTGAAATGCTTCTTTTAGTTTTTTAATCATGCTGATTACAGTGCTTTTAATAGGTATGGCTTGTTCATCTGTTCCTTTTACTTCCTCTTCACTTTCAGAAAACTTGATGGATTGCAAGTGAACGCTATACACCCGAAAAGTATCTTGATTTTTTATTATGTCGGCAAATATGCAATAATTAAAATCATTTGCGCTTTGTGCCTCAAAAATGACATCGCCTTTGGCAATCATTGGAAACTTTGAGAATATAGCAACTCCAAAGTTTTTTCTACCTTTTCTTTTGTGCGCAGTGCGTTCGTGGTAATCAACGCTTTTCATTGCGTTAACAATTGAATCAAAGGTCTCAAATTTGGTGGGTTTATCTTGATGGTAGTATTCTTGAAAACAGGCCACATCAGGATGTTGATTTCTCATATAGGAAAAAATAGCGTTTCTTTTTTCAAAAGAATTATCGTCGTAAATACCAAAAAGACGAACATTGTAACTCATAATAGACAACGACTTTTCTGGCACTTCGCTTTTAGGCATCAGTTGAAAGGCAAACGTGCGAAAGTGAAGCTTTCCGCCTATTAACAAGAAAAAAAGACAAATAAGGGCCCATTTAGATCGAAAAATAGCCCAAAAAAGTAAAAATACAAATGTAGCTATAGCAAAAATAGGATAGCAAATTCCAAAAAAAGGTAAGATGGAGATGGTATTTGGATGGAAATAGGGTGCGATGTAACTTAGTAACAAACAAACTAAAGTTAAACTTGTGAGAAGCTTAAAAATAAGTGGAAAAACTTGAAGTTTAACTGCCTTATTTTCCATTTTTACTTTGATTAAATAGAAAATCTTTTTCACTTTTTGATAGCGATTCATAGCCACCTTTTGCTATTTTATCCAAGATTAAATCCGTTTTTTCTTGTTTATTTCTTTTTTCAGTATTAAACTCCTCATCAGATTTATAACGACTTTGAACCTTTTTCTTCTGAATGCTTTTAAATTTAGTTGTGAAGAAAGAGGTATTACTGGGCGAATTTATGGCAACGTATAAAACGCCAAAAACAGCTCCCCCTAAATGCGCAAAGTGGGCAATACCGTCCCCACTTCCAATACCAATAATATCCTGAACGAGGAAAAATAAGGCGATAAAGTAGAGTTGCACTGGAAACCTACCAAAAAGAAGTAGTTTTGTTTTCGGGCTATGAAAGGCAACAGCAGCAAATATGGCCATAATCGAACCACTTGCTCCTACTACCATCGGCGGTTCCATGTCCTGAAAAAACAGCAGTTTAATAACGATTTCTGCCACGCCACCAAAGATGCCACCGAGTAGATAGGTTATAAGTAATTGCTTTCCGGAAAAAATAGATTCGTAAATCTTTCCTGAAAAATAGAGAAAGAGCATGTTGAAAATCAAGTGTAAGAATCCAAAGTGAGAGAATATACTTGTTATTATACCCCACGGATGTTGGATTAGTAAATCGGGACGGGTATCTAAAGCGAAAATAGTATATATTGTTTCATCTTCGTATCCTTTGAGTCTGGCCAGTGCCATCCATACTTGGATAAAAATAAATACGATTACATTAATTATAATGAGACGATGTGTCATTTTACCCTGCAGAAGTTCATGCTTAAGTTCTGCAATAAAATTTCTATTGTTGTTCATGTTTAATAAAAATTTGTTCGGTCGGTTTTTCGCCACACCAATACTAGTATCGCGCCTACAATGGCTCCACCAATATGTGCTAAGTGTGCAGTTGAATCCCCTGCATTATTTTCAATGGCTTGGTATATTTCTAATGCTAAGTATGCGCCAACAAAATATTTTGCTTTAATTGGAATGGCGAAATAAAGACGGAATTCTGTATTTGGGAATAAAATGGCAAATGCGGCAAGTACGCCAAAGATGGCTCCGGATGCACCAACCATTGGGGTATAACACAACCTAAAATAATTATTAAAATTGCTTGAAATATCAAATTTATTATTTTGCATGTATTCTTCTAATGCGCTAATTAGCGAAGCGCTATCGTTATTTTTGATTATCGAGTCTATTGCATCCATTGGTAAATTAGTCGCCACTAGTTGACTCCTTAACTCGTGGATTTGGTAAAATCCGAGCGCATTGTGAAGTGCAAATGAGCCCATTGCACAGGCAAGATAGAATATAAAGAATCGTTTTGGACCCCATAGGTTTTCAAGATAGGCGCCTAACATGACAAACAACCACATATTCATCAAAATATGGAAGAATCCGGCATGCATAAAAAAATGGGTAACTACCTGATAAGGTTCGAATAGCGGTGAATTGACGTAGTGTGTCCCCAATTTTGCAACGAGGTTTATTCCTTGACTTTCCAATATAAGGGTCGCAACAAAAAACATGATGTTGAGTAGCAAGATGTTTTTGGTGACCTGGGGTAAATTATTGAGCATTATTTAAATTTTAAACCTATTTCTTCCATTGATATTGTTTTCAAAATTGGCTTCCCATCTGAAGTGAACGTATGTTCCGGCAGTTGGAAAAGGGCATTAACCAACGCTGCCGCTTGTTCTTGTACTTGGATGCCGCCAGCTTGAGAGCTTGATTTTGTGATTACGCTAACAATTTGGTGTGCCAAGTCGCCTTTATCAATTTGTTTATGCACTAGGCGTGCTATAAGTTCCGTAAGACAATGGCTAATTTGTTCTTCCTTTAATAAGGTAGGTGCAGCACTTAGGTGTAAGTCGTGTTGTAATAAGTCGCCCTTGAATCCTAATTGTTCCAATAATGTTTTATTTTCTTCCCAAACAATGCATTCTTCGTTTGTTAGTGTTTTTATTATAGGAAAAAGTAATCCTTGTGCATTAATAGGCGCTTTTACAAAGTCTCCCATTAATTGTTCATAATGAATGCGTTCTGTGGCTCGTCGAACATGAATCATTAAAATCCCTGATTTACAGTTGGTGATAAGGTAGTTTCCACGAATCAAGTAATGAGGAATATGGTTATTTTCATTATTTAATGCCAAATGCTGCTGAACGTGCTCGTCGCTTTGATTTATGGTGTAAAAATTTTCCCATGCCGATTCTTCTGGATCTATTTTTCCAAAGCCTTGTTTTTGAATACCCAACGATTGGGCATGCCTAATCTCTGATTTTGTGTGTTTGTGGAATGGATTAAAAGTTGGATTGATGTTTATTTGTGGTTCTATCACTGCGTTCTGTCGATACGAATTGGGGATTTCAAAACTTCTGTCTAATTCAAAATCAAGCGTTGGACTAACATTGTATTTTCCCATGGCCAATTTTGCAGCACTCAACAAAATACTGTAAATGAAGCGTTCTTCCTCAAATTTTATTTCTGTTTTTGTAGGATGAATATTTACATCAATTTTACTTGGATCAATCGTAAAAAAAATGACGTAGGAAGGAAAAGATTTTTCTGGAATTAGTCCCTCAAATGCTTTTGAAAGCGCATGATTAAAATAATTATCCTTAAAAAATCGCTTGTTTACAAAAAAATATTGTTCTCCACGTGTTTTTCTTGCTGCCTCTGGTTTACCTATAAAACCAACAATTTTTATTATATCACTTTCCTCTTCGATAGGCACCAATTTTTCGTTCATTGATTTACCAAAAATGTCTACAATTCTTTTTCTTAAAATGCTCGGAGGTAATTGGAGAAGTTCTTCGTTGTTGTGAACTAAAATAAATTCACATTCCGGGTGTGCTAGTGCAACACGAATAAATTCCTCTCGAATATGTCCGAATTCTACATAATCGGACTTTAAAAAATTCCGTCGTGCTGGTACATTGTAAAATAGATTTCTCACTTCAAAATTACTGCCTTTTGCACATACTATTTCACCAGACTTTACAATTTTGTTGGCCTCTATTTCAACAAAATAACCAGTTTCGTGGTCTTCTCTTTTTGTCTTCAGAACAACTTGCGCAATTGCAGCAATAGATGCAAGGGCCTCCCCTCGAAATCCTTTCGTTGTAAGTTGAAATAAATCATTAACATGGCTTATTTTACTCGTTGCGTGTCGATCAAAACAACTTTTGCTGTCAGCACTTCCCATGCCATCGCCATCGTCAATTAGCTGTATAAGGGTTCGTCCTGCATCTTTTATAACCACTTTTACGCTTTTTGCGTTTGCATCGATGGCATTTTCCATTAATTCTTTTACGACAGAGGCTGGTCGTTGCACGACTTCTCCTGCGGCAATCTGATTCGCTATATGCTCGGGTAAAAGTCGGATTACACTCATGAAATAATTTTCTTATAGCTCCATGTTATCAAAAACGAAAGATGCAGTTGTTTACTTGAATTAAGACAATTGAAATGTGGTATATGTTGTTGCTTTGCGATTGGCATGTGTATTAAACAAAAATAAGGATTATCTGTGAAGATAATCCTTACTTTTTAATCTAAATTAATCCAATTTATAAACGAACGATAGTTCCTTTATATTCGCGGTTTTCTTTTTGTTCTGGCGTATGAATAGTTACTTTCCAAATAAATGCTTTATTGGCGTTTATCATTTTACCATTTCTTTTATCGTAACCATCCCAAGCGTTACTGGCATCATTCGATTCGAAAACAATTCCACCATCAGCCGGATCAATGATTAGAAGTTTGAAGGCCGTTTTTCTCAAGGTTAGCGCATAAGGCATGAAGGTGCTTTTTCTATTATCGCTTGAAAATGGATCGAAAGCATTAACTGCGAGTAAGTTATAATCAGATTCGATAGAAACACTTTTCGAAACAGATGTGTTACACTTAAATTCATTACAGGCTGTTATGGTTACCTCAACATTTCCTTTATCGAATAAATAAAGTTCTGTTGAAAGCGAGCTCGTTTGCTGCATTAGCTTATTGTTTAGTAATAAATTGTAGCTAAGCTCTGAAGATTTAACATTAATTGGAAGGGTAGGAAGTCCGTTTAGGTAATTCAATTCTTCCAAGGACATATCCAAATTTGGTGACTCGTTAACAATTTGCTTTCCAAGCTCAACAAAGTATCCGTCCTCATTGGTTGTCCCTATTCGGTAGGTGCCCTTGTCAACGATTGAAATGCGTTTAACACTATTAGAAGGAATTGTGATTTGGTTATTAAACGGATCAAGTATAATTAAATCAATTGAGTTCTTATTATTAATGTCTTTTACCTCACCTACGCAAGAGAAAGATAAAGTAGGACAAACAACTTTTGTGTTTTCGTCTAAGTTGAAGACAGTAGTTTTTTCAGTAATTTTTATATCATTCTGAGTGACATAATTATTTTTAATTGATTCATCACTAACAATAGCTGCTGCCAATTTGATTTCTTCGGTTGTAGACTTTTCGACGTTTTGATTTTGGCTATTGATTTTTTGCTCAACGTTGCTTTTTTTGTCGTTATTATTTACTTGCTTGATTTCTTGCTTTTGGCTATTAGTAATAGGCTTGTTGGTATCAGCAGTTGTTTTTTTCTCGTCTTCCTTGTTGAAAGTAGTTTTATTGCTATCGGTTTTCGCTATATTTTTTGGAGAATTACCAATAAAAACAAGGGAGGACACGGTTAGTACCAGTAACGAACCAACAATCCACGGCCACAACTTAATAGAGCCATTTGTGGGATTAATTTTATTTAACTTTTTGTTGAGACTATCCCATGAGGAAGAATCGTAAGGAACTTGGTGTCCCTCAAGCGCATCTTTGAAAACTTGCTCTATATTTTTATCTATCATTCTTCGATCTTTGAAAATTTAAAACTTAATCTATTCTGTAAATTTGTTTTTGCCTTTGATAAATTGGATTTCGATGTTCCTTCACTTATGCCTAATAATTCCGCAATTTCTTTATGGGAATATTCTTCGAAAACGAATAAGTTAAAAACAGTTCGGTAAGCCGGAGATAATTTTTGGATTTCTTCCATTGCTACTTTTGCCTTCAAATCCATAAAAATCAAATGTTCTTTTTTTTCTAATTCATTTTCAGCTAATTGTTTAAAATCATTCTCGTTTTCCGTAAGAAAAGGATTTCTTTTGGCTTTTCGGATGGCGTCTATGGCTGTATTAGAAATAATACGTCTTAGCCAACCGTCTATTGAGCCGCGGAAATCAAAATGTTCCAATTTTTCAAAGATCTTAATAAAACCATCTTGGAGAACTTCTTGCGCACTGTCTCGATCGTTAATGTATCGAAGACAAACGGACATTAACTTCCCATAATACATTTTGAAAAAAGCTTCTTGCGAACGTCTATCGTTTCGAAGGCAGCCTTCAACAATTTGTTTTATGTCAACATTATTCTCCAATATGTTTAATTCAAAAACGATTACTTATTTAAGTAGTTGCCTTCAATTAAAATAACTTTTAAAAAGTTGTCGAAAGCGAATAAATTCAATTCAAATATATTAATTTCGCACAAACAATAAAACATAAATCTAAACATAATGAAAGTAACCGTTGTCGGAGCAGGAAATGTAGGTGCAACTTGCGCAGATGTTCTCGCTTATAGGGAAATTGCAAATGAAATTGTATTATTGGACATTAAAGAAGGTTTTGCTGAAGGTAAGGCCTTGGACATTTGGCAAACATCGCCTATTAACCAGTACGATTCTCGTATTACTGGTTCAACAAACGACTACGAAAAAACGAAAAATTCTGATGTTGTGGTAATAACTTCAGGTTTACCTAGAAAACCCGGTATGTCGAGAGACGATTTAATCGCTACTAATGCGGGTATTGTGAAAACAGTAACCGAGAATATCATAAAGTTTTCACCTAATGCAATCGTAATTGTCGTTTCAAATCCCCTTGATGTGATGACCTATTGCGCCTATCTAAATGCCAAGATTGATTCAAAAAAGGTTTTTGGAATGGCGGGTGTACTAGACACGGCTCGTTATCGTGCATTTTTGGCGACGGAGTTAAATGTTTCTCCCAAAGATATTCAGGCTGTTTTGATGGGTGGACATGGAGACACAATGGTTCCTCTTCCACGTTATACAACTGTTTCTGGTATTCCAGTTACTGAATTAATTGGAGAAGAAAAATTAAATGAGATCATCGAGCGAACGAAATTTGGTGGGGGTGAAATTGTTAAGTTACTAGGTACTTCAGCTTGGTATGCACCAGGAGCAGCAGCAGCACAAATGGTGGAATCCATTGTTCGTGATCAACGAAGAATATTCCCTGTATGTGCATGGTTACAAGGTGAATATGGTTTCAATAATATCTATTTAGGTGTGCCAGTTATATTGGGAAAAAATGGCATCGAGAAAATTATTGAATTGGATTTGAACCAAGAAGAAAAAGTGCTTTTAGCTGAATCGGTTGAGGCAGTTAAAAGTGTAATGGATGTCCTGGACACAATGAACGCAAACCAGTAGCCTATTAATTCAGTTCAATTGCACCTATATCTGGCGGGTTATTTCTAGGTGTACCAAACAGGTCGTTTGTGACTGTTGTTACAATTCCGTTGGCATTTAATACTGAATTGCTGGTAAATAAAAAATCGCCTTGTTGGGTGTTCTCAAATAGTGGATTTTCGTTCCAAAAAATGTCTTGGTAGTAATTTTCCTGAGGAATTATTTCAGATACGATTAAACAGTTTCTAAAATCAAAATTTAAGTTCACACCTGCCAATTGAATTGTGTCAATGGCCATTTCGCTGTTTAGATTTCCGGCAATAATGCAATTAAAAAATTTCCCTTCATTGATGGACCCAACGTTGGTTGTACCATTTGCATAATCGTTGTAAAAATTACTTATTCCTACAGCAGGGGCTTGAGAGTTTCCGTAACCTACCAAATTACAATGGTTAAAATTAAAATCTCCTCCTTCCAATACAATCAGGGCATGCGTGCCGCATTTAGAAATTATGCAATTTTCGGCCTTGACTTTTCCTCCAGAATAAATAAAGATACCGTACCTTGAATGGTTGAATATTTTCGTATTACTTACTGTTAGCGTATAATTTGGATTGGTGTTATCATTCGAATAGACATGAATTCCGGAAGTTCCATTTTTAATAATCGCATAGTTGATGCTGGATTCTTTTGCCTCGTGAAAGTAAATGCCATAGTATTGTCCTTCCACATCTTGATACATTTGTTCGAGTCGATCGCCTTTAAAAACAACTTCGTTCCCCAAATTTCCTTCAACATGCAACGTAGATTTATAGACATAAAGCAAGGAGTTTTTGTGTAAATGTATTTGTGTTCCGGCAGGAATTGTTAATGTTTTAGCTGAATCTACGGCTGCATATCCATAGATCACATGTGGCTTATCATTTGCCCACGTTCCTTCGTTAAGGTCCTTGTAATGAAAGTAAGCATCTTGCCCCCAAACAGCTAATTTTACATATTGATCCACACCATTGGTCCGAAAACGAATTGAATCCTCAATAATTAATGGGAGTATTTGTCCATTAGTATTTAATGTTACTTCGATAAAGGCGAAAAGACTATCCTTGCTCAATAACGTTACGTTTTCTATGTTATCTTTTGAAATGCCGTCTACATTCATTCTGAAATAGGAGTTAGCTCCACCCATTAATTCAATTTCTTCAATCACGACGCTTTTGCTTTCGTTATTATAAATCTTGAATTGTTGCGTAGTTGATCCAATAGTGGTAAAAACGGTGTCAAAAACCAAGGTGTCTAAAGAAAAACTCAAGTGTTTTTTTGAAAACGAATTATTTTTCCCACAACTTGTAGTAAGGGATAGTAATCCGAGCACGAAACTAAAAAGAATGAAGGGGATTAGTTTATTTTTCATGGTTCTTCAAGGGGCAAATCTACGTATTATTAGGGTTTTAATAAACAATTCGTTTTTCTTTTTATTGTTCAATTTTCAATCCATAATTAATAAATATCTTTATTCTTTACTTTTAATTATATATTAGATTGAACCTTCCTGCCTTAGAGTTGTAATTGAAAAAAAAAATACCATGAAAACTTTGATTTTTTCTATTTCGTTTTTTCAAGTTGCGATCTTATTTTCACAACCGCCGGAAGAAAATAAGGTGACCAACTCATCTTTCAATTCTAATTCATCAATTCCTACAATAGTAATGGATTCCATTCAATTGGAAAATTTGAATGAGGTAGAAATAATTAGTACGAAAAAACCAAGTAAAAATAGGGAGGCTGTCTCCAATTCAAAGCTGGAAATTAAATCTATTAATACTACCTCAGATAAATTTATTCAGAAAAAGAAAGTGGCATCAAGTCAGCCAAGCTCTCGATCTGCCGATATTCCTTTACAAGAAAAAATGGATGAGGATGTGCGTTTATTAAAAGATGAAGACCCAAATTCTTTTGAGTATAATTTATACTACTACATTTCGGGTAATTATAACGTTGATCGTGAAACTGAATTAAGTAAAGCCGAGGAATTGGCTCCATTAGACCCAACATTATTGTCACAATGTGTAGGAAATGCAATGGCGAAAAATGATTCGGTAGGGACAATAAACTATTTAGAAAAATTACAAGTCAATAACTTACTTTCTGAAGAGGTTATCTCCTATGCAAAAGATTTGCTACTTTCTGCCGCAGAAGACCAGGTATTGATCACCCATGGGTTTTTTGATTCGTATGGTGTTGCCTATCAGCAATACATTAACAAATTTCATTCTGAACTAACTACTATTTCGTTGGATCTTATGCAAAGTGAATCCTATCGCTTTCATTTGGCTAAGCAAGGATTTCTACTCCCGAAGAGCAATACAATAAACACGAGCTATTTAGCTTCTTTTTGTAATTTGAATAGTGACAAAAACATCGCTTTGTCTATGACATTGCCAAGAGAATATTTATCCCCGATAAAAGAGTTTTTATTTCCAATTGGATTGGTTTTTGAATACCGACAAAATAATATATCGAGCAATGACAATTTAGTTTTGCGCAATGAAAAATTATGGAATCAGACATTAGAAAAACGAAATATGAATCAATTTCAATCCATAGAAAGCAATAATCTATCATCTAACTATTTACCCATGTTACTTTATCTAAAAGCTGAGTATACATCAAAGGGTGATAAATTGAAATTGGACTGGGTAGAAAAAGAAATAGATCTTGCGGCACGGAAATCTGGAAAACAAAGCTATATCAAGAAACATTAACATGATATTACTCAAAAAAAAGTATGATTCTATTCCTGATGAAGAATTGATGGTCTTGCTATCAAAAGGGGATAAGCGTGCATTTGATGAGTTATATCATAGGTATTCGGGTGTATTGTTTGGGTATTTTAATAAAATGCTTTGGCGTGATCGTGAAAAAGCAGAAGATTTAGTCCACGATATTTTTGCAAAGATTATTGTTTCACCACAATCTTTTGATGTTACTCGCTCTTTTAAAACTTGGTTGTTTGCTGTAGCTTGTAATATGTGCAAAAATGAATACAAGCGGAAAGAAGTACGGAAAAATACTTCGATAGGAATTGACAATCACATTTCGATTAAAAGTGATGTTAATGTTTTTAATGAAGTGCAAGATAAAATATTTATGTCGGCATTTGACAAAAGCTTGATCCAATTGGATGAAAAACACCGCGATGTATTTTCTCTACGGCATCTTCAAGGATTCTCCCTAAAGGAAATAGCAGATGTATTAGAAATAAATGAAGGGACTGTCAAATCTCGCTTGTTTTATGCGACAAAGCAATTAGCAGAAAAATTAAAGGAATATCAAGTGGTATTAAGTCATTAAAAATAAAAAAATGGATACTCAATTAGAAAATTGTATTAAATCGAAGTCTTATGCTGAACTTACTAGTGCAGAAAGTGCTGGCTTGTCGATTTATTGTACGAACGAGGATGAATTTAATTTATTAAAGGAAATCTATAACTCAATTGACTTACAGGAGAATGTTAGCTCTATGCCGAATCATTCTGTGAAAATAAAATTAGATCAGCTTTTTGAAGAAAATTATGCTGCTACTTTGAATGGCCGCTCTACTATAAACACGAAGCACTTTTATCAGAAACCGTTATATTATTTAGCAGCAGCAAGTGTGGTTCTCGCCGTTTCTTTACTATTTATTGATTTTAATTCAACTCAAATCACAAAGGTGAAAACGGGGCGTACTATTCCGGTAAAAAAGGAAAAGGGGAAGGAAATCAAAGCAATTGTACCAGAGGACAAAACTTTATTAGCTAAAAATATAATACCAAAACGTGCACCTCATGTGTTAACAAATGAAAAGGATCCACTTATCTCGTCGGATCTGGAAGAAGTAATCGCTTATGAGGATATTAATCAAATAGCTTCATTTTCATTTCACACGGATGCTGAAGGCACTTATGAATCTGATGACGCTGCCCAAGCTGATTTTAAAGATGAGTTAACTAGGGAACGTGCAGATAAGCATAGTTCCCCTCTTCTTGAAATACCTGAAATGTTGGAGGTCTTATTTACCGCTTACTAAACAGATTTCCTTAGGACGAAATGTTCTTTTTGTTTAGTTTCTTGTCTAATTAATAGCCCCATTTTAAAAAAATCAATCGTTAGGTGGTATTGATTATCACTGGATATTTTTTTCCATGCACTAAACATATCATTGCTCCAACGAATGTCATCTAATATAAAAATGGTATCGTTATGCGTATTTTTTTCAAGTAATCTTAAATACTCAATTAAACTATTCCCATCATGGTGTCCATCGATAAATACAAGGTCAAATAATTCTTTGTTTGGCTCTTTGAAATAATCTTGAAATGTTGAATTCTTTACATGAATTTGATCATTTAGTCGGTGGTTCGCGATGGTTTCTTTCGCTATATTGTAGGTTGCATTACAGCCTTCTATGGTAATTATTTCTGCCTTTGGGTTTCCCCAATGCATATGTAAAGTCCCAGTTCCTAAAGATGTCCCCAACTCTAAGACCTTCATGGGTTCATAGGCATGCATGATTCTATATAATAATTCACCGTATTTCTTATGAGTTGAATTCGTTGAAAAGATTTGTTTTACGGTTCTTTGCTTCCCTAATTTTTTAGAACCGGCTCCAAATTCCTCAAATTCGATGCTTGTATTATCAGATTTTAACGCAGCAAAGAGTTCTTTTTGCTGGCTTTTTATCGCTGATGAAATAGGCATTCTAAGAACTTTGTCCATTAAGTTGTAAACAAATGGCGAATGTATTCCTTGCCTTCCTTTGGCATTCAAGCTATATTTTATAAATTCGAACCCTATATTCATTCAGCAAAGAAAAGAAATCGTTTTTAAATGACCGAAAACCAAGTTAAATTAATAAAAAAT
>CAMDAH010000027.1 GCA_945888625.1 Chryseobacterium gleum | reverse complement strand
TGAAATTTTAATTTGGTTGATTTACAGCAAGGGGGATTATTTCATGATCCCGGAAGGGGTCGCTTCATAATAATTAAAGCCATGCCGCGATGCGGCGAATAGCTTTTTTTGTTCCACTTCACATTAAAGCAAGCTTTAGGAAGGGTTTTTGGGCTAATCGTTGGTTTAGGAATGTAAAAGCGCTAGTAAGCTATACTAGGATAGATTCTAAAAATGTTAGTATACATTCTTAAAATTCATCTGCAAATTAATGTGTGAAAACAACACTAATCCTTTTACCAAATTGGTGTTCAGAGAAAAAACTATCTAAAAATGAATCAATCCAGGATTTTTGATCGATAAAAACTAATGTAATTTTTCAATATGTTTGAGGCTTCCTGAATTTAGATAATAAACAGACTAAAAATCAATCAAATGAAAACAACATCAACACATTATTGAGTCTATTTTTAAAACAAGGGGTTTGTACCTATGATAATTAGTATAAACCGCATTGCAAGTAATAATAATGAATTATAGTTTTGGCATGATTCAAATAAAATAATTTGTGGAGAAAAAAATGACCCGAACACTCCAGAAAAAAAAGTAGGGCACTTAAAACTAATAATATGAAAAAGTTAATTTTTGGAACATTATTCCTTGCCTTAGTAGGAATTGGAGGTTTTTCATGTAAAAAAACCCACGAAATAAAAACTTTATCAAAAACTGAAAACACTTTTGAGTCACAAAAAAATGAACTACAAAACATCCTAAAGGATTTAAATTCTGAAGAAAAAGACGGGCCTGGTTGGTGGGAGAAATTTAAAGATTGGGTACATACTAAGTCAGGCACTTCTCAACGTTGGGTAAATGGACAGGCAGCTTGTTTCGGTGATGGTGGTTGTGGTCCTTGTGCTGGAATGTGTCCCTTTGGCTTAGTTGAAGGTGGGGACGTTGGTAATATCTCTGACTCAGAATTAAGCGCAGGATTCAGGCCTCTTTTATTTACTTTTGTAGAAAATTCTGAAAAAGAAATTCGACTTATCGTTGAAATTCCTAATAGTTACAAAAGTGACTTTGTAACGAATAATGGTGTCTATGTTGCAGAAGACACTTATTTGCCCGCGTTTTTAGTCGCACCAATTAAGGCTAATACGATTCTTATTAAGAAAGGGTTTTACCCAGCTATTATTGATTCGGTAAGTGGAAATGCTCAAACAATTGTTGACATAATTATAAATTAATTATTACTAACTTGCTGAAAGGGGTTTTTCTTTTAATTTTAAAAGCCCCATTGATTTTTATTCAACTGTAATATGAAGTTTACTTGTTTTCTGTTTTTAGCATTAATTTTCACGTCCTGTAATCTCATCCGAATACTCCAAATGTCGGAACCTAATGATGAGTCCAAAATTGAGGTGAACAGATTTATAAAGAAATATAAATATGACTACAGTTTATTTGCAGATGACAGCAAATCTTGGATGCAAAAAACCAAAATATATGGCGTCAACAATGATACAACCAAATACTCTTACGTACAACTAAGGATTTACAATCGTGATGGTAGTTTATATTCCGCCTATTCACAATGCATGGGGGATTTTAACAAGAGGAATTTTGTAGATAGTTTCCCACTCAAAAGGAATGATTATCCTTTTATCAATAAGCAATTGAACTTTAAAAATGAAATGGATTTGCTTGATCTAAGTACTGAAAAAAAAGAACAGATTCTTTCGCAATCAATAAATTACAAATTCATTTACGTCGTTTATTATGCTATTTGGACAAATTATCCATCGAAACATGTCCTTAAAGAAGTTTCTAAGATTAAATCGAAGCATCCAAATGATGTCATGGTTATATTGGTGAATTTAGCTAGAGATACTCATAAAGGAAATACCCTAAATGATACTCCAAATTAAAAATACCACCAAAATAAAAAACTAAAATAGAACCTTAAAGAAAGCTTTAGGGATTACGCATCTAAAAGGATGCGTGATCCCCAAAGGGGTAGCTTCATACTAATTAAAGCCCTGCCGCGATGCGGTAACTAGCTTTTTTTGCTCCACTTCACCTTAAAGCAAGCTTTAGGAAGGGTTTTTGGGCTAATCGTTGGTTTAGGAATGAAAAAGTGCTATTAAGCTATACTAGGATAGATTCTAAAAATGTTAGTACATGTACTTAAAATTCCATCGTGCAAAATAATGCACGATCAACACAAAACCCTTATAAACACTTAAAATTAGGGATGTTTAAAAAAGAATTGATTAATTCGTGAAGTTTGGAGCCCTACAAAACTATTGTGATTTTGGAATATATTTGACCAACGAAATTAAAATTTGATTTATAGAAATTAATCCCATTGAACGGTAATAAATTGAGTGATAATTTTGGCTTGGATTGAAATACTTAAAGAAAAAATTTGACTTAAACATTTCTAAACATAAAGTAGGGTGATAAAAATTTATTAAAAATGAAAATGTTAATTTATAGCGTTTTATTCTTTGCCTCAATTAACACTAGAACTCTATCTACAATTTTTAATGTTCAGAGGACGCTTACCAAAAGTAATAAAAAAAATGTTTTTTTGACTGTCGGAAATTCTGAAACAGCGACAATAAATTCTGAAAGTAAGACTTAACACTTAAATTTTTTCTCATGAAAAAAGTTTTTTTATTGGGCGGTTTTATCGCTTTAATATTTTCATTCTTCAGTTTTAACAACACAACCGAAGAAGAAGTTTGTTCTCCACGTGTAATTGAAAAACAATTACGTGATGGATGTTATGGTAGTTCAAATGTCTGTTGTGTTAGCACGGCAGTTAAACACATGTAACAATCCATAATTAAAAGCCACAGAAAAAAGCCCATCAAATTTTGATGGGCTTTTCTATTCTTTAAAAAAATGCATGAATTAAAATCTTTCAACCTTGAAAAAAACAATAATCTATCTTTTAATTGGAATCGTTTCAGCATTTTCAATTATTGCTCTGTTAGTAAAATCAAGCAATAAAAAAAATAAAATCGAGCTAGTTCAGAAAAGAAACATCAATAAACAACTTGTTCTAATTAAATCAATCAAATTTGAGAACATACTAGGCATGATGAAGAAAACTAAAAATGATATTACTTTCGCATGTTTCGACAATGTTGATGGCAACTCCATTTTTTATTTCGACACAATTAGAAAGAAAATTAGAAAGAAAATTGAGTTGAATATCCCAATTGAAAAAATTGTTGTAGACAATTATTTTTATTCAAAACATGGATTGTTTATAGTAAATAGTATCAATGGGACTTTGCTGAAAATAAGCAGCGACGGTAATATTATAGAAAAATTTACATACCCAAAAAAATTCTTTCGGGTTGATAACCGGGATGATTTATTTTTAATATCAGGATGGGATAAAAATTTCAATCTTTTTCATGAAAAATTCAACTTTTCTTTGAAGAAAATCTCTAAAATCGTTTTCGAAGATGATTATCTAAAAAAATATAAATCTAACGGAATTGCCTTAGACGGTGCATATTTTAGTAATGATTATTTTACGGTTAACATGCCTTATTCAGTAAATCGAATATACATATTTAATGAAAATTTCAACTATACAAATAAGATGGATTTAATTTACAATCCTATCACTTTTAAAATTAGAAATGGTGAAGACGGAAATATATATCCAGATCCAAATAATTTAAACCCTAATAAACATGCATATCTAGATTCGACCAATATTTTTTATTGCCTTTTAAACGAATCAACAAAATGGGATAAATCAAATAAATGCTATATTGATATATATGATTTAAAAAACAAAAAATATAAAGAAAGTATTAAAGTTGTTGACTTTGCAAATTCTGAACCACGAGAAATTATTGTTGCCGGTAATCGAATTTATATTTTGTTCAAATCATCACTAAATATTTATTTAATCAAAAACAAATGATAAGATTTTATTTTTCACAATTCATTCGAATTATTCTTTTATTAATGTTTTGTTACACAACTTACCATAAATTAACTGATTTGAATAAATTCGAAGAGACATTATTAAAATCAACTTTAATTGAAGAGTATCAAGTAAAATACTTACTCTTAATTATCCCTTCTATTGAATTAATCGCGATTTTCTCTCTACTAAGGATAAATTATCGAATTGGATTTTTTATTTCGTTTTTCTTAATGTTGTTGTTCACTTTGTATTTAGTTGCATTAAATAATTACTCATTTTATAAAGGATGTTCTTGTGGTGGAATTTTTAATGAATTGTCATATAGTCAACATATAATAGTTAACATATCCTTCATTTTACTTTCAGGAGTGGGTATATTTATTTTTTCTGTTGCAAGAAACAAATCAGAATAAACATAAGTCATCCAAATTCTTAAGGCATTCTAGCCCTAGGGTAAGCTTACCCGCGTATGTTTAAATCTCAATTTAAAAAGGCAATTTAGTATTCGCTAGGATAATTAATATTGAAATAAAAAAAGCAGAATATAAATTCTGCTTTTTTTATTAGAAACTTAGGCATTTGAACAAAGAAATTATCCTTGAGATAACAAATTAACCTAATAATTACTTTTGCTTTAAAAATACTTCAAACTATCCAACAAACCACCTTGCTGTCTCAATTTCTTAGCAGCAATAATATCTTCATTTTCTAATTCAATCTCCTCATTAGACCTTGGGGTATAAAATCCGTTAATAATGCTCAAGCGTATGAGTTCATTGGCGGATTTCACCGCAAACTTTTTCATAAGAATCGTTCGGAGGAGATCAAGGTTTTTCTTTGAAGTAAAAACGGCGGCAGCTATTTCTTGGCCCTTTTTACCATCGCAAATCATTCTGATTATTTTTATGTCTCGTTCATCCAAATCCAAATGTTTCATTCGACTTTGTATTTTTCGCTCTGTAGCAATGGAATTCATAATTGCCTCGTTCATGAAATAGTTGGTGTATTTACCGTCATGATGAATCTTTGTAATTGCTTCAATCATTTCACGCGTTGAACATTCTTTAAGAAGGTATGCATCTGCGCCTCTCGAAAGTAACTCGAATGCGATATCGAGGGCGTCATGCATGGTTAAAATAATGACTTTAACTTTGGGCTCTACCTTTTTGAGTTTTTCAAGGGTTTGTATGCCATTGAGTACGGGCATTTCTAGATCGAGCAAAACGACATCAATTGGTTTGGTGGCAAGTTGATCCAGAAAGTCTTGTCCGTTTGCAGCGCCAAAAACATATTCAAAACCTGGAATTTCAGCTAATGTTTTTCCGATTGCGTTTCTAACTAGTTCATGATCTTCAACAAGGGCTAGCTTAATTTTTTGAAAGGTGTTATCCATGTTCTACCTGAATTTTAGTGTTCAACTCAACTGTGCCGTAACTCTCATTTCGATTAAAAGTCAAATTACCATTAATCATTTTCAGTCGATATTTAATGTTTTCTAATCCAAAACTATCTGATTCCGCAGTAAGTACATTAAAATCGCGTTGAGTTAATGCAATTCCATTGTGCTTGATATTCATTTTCAGTTGCCACTTCTCGTACTTCAGACTCATTTCAATAGCATTCGGATAGCTATGTTTCAACAAGTTGGTTATTAACTCACTGACAATGTAGAAATAATGCATACTGATTACATCCGGTATTACTATATCATTTGGAATTTCTGAAAGAAAAATAAACGAATCAATTAAAGATTCCGTTTTCTGCTTGGCCATTTTTTCCAATGCTTTTACCAAGCCAAACTTCAACAAATAATGCGGGACCAACCCTTTCGTAATCTGACGTATTTGATCAACGCTATCTTGAACATAACTCTTCGTTAATGACACCTCGCTCAAAACTAACTGCCCCAGTTCAGCTCTATCCTCGACATTCGAAAGATTCTTCAAGACTAAAGATAATCGCGCACCCACATCATCATGCAGCAGGCGCGCGATTTCACTTCGTTCCTTTTCCTGGGTGGTTATTGCCACTTCGAGTTTTTCGAGTTCTTTTTTATCCTCGGTTTCTTTAATTAATTTTTCGGAGATTTCTTTTATTTTGCGGTTTTTATTCGTTAGCAATATTATTCCACCTCCCATGAAAATAGAAAAGGACATCACTAATATTATAAACAGACCTAATTCTTGGGCTTCAAGCATATTGCATATGAGAAAAGAAGATTCAATATTAAAGAGAGCATTACCATGAAATCCAGTAAGTAGTTATTTAATTCCTTCGATTTCAAAATAATCTCCTCAAAGAATAGTAAAAATGTAAATGCAATTGTGTAAATGGATATCGAACAAAATATGATCTTTTGGAAATAATCTCCAGTAATATTGAACAGATATCGTATACCAAATCCCGAAATTACAATATAAGTATACATTGTGGAAACATGGTTGTTTTGCAAGATACTTGACGTTACAGTCAAATCCAATATAAAAAAAACTAAAGCTAGAATTAGAAAAATTTCTTTTCGAAATTTATAGCGATGTAACGTATAAAATAGCTCTAAGATCAGAACAAACTGAATGAGAATTGAAAAGTGGAAAACTGGCAATGAATTACTAATTACCTTTTCCGAAATTATATTTCCGAGATCTGTTAAGAATCTTGCCAATATGAAAAGAAAAAAAACTGACCTTAATCGAGTTTGCTTTGAAGTTATTCGTTGTTGGACTCCGATAAAAATCACCGGAATCAAACTTGATAATAAAACCGAATAATAGAAAAGGTAAAAATTCATTAACTATTCAATGAGTTTGAATTAGAACAATTTGGCGGACATTTTATTATTTTATCAGCTATCAAACCGTTAACCAAATCGTTTTCGTTACCATCTGCACCAACAATAACAATAGTGTTTTCATTATTTTCATCTTTGGCAAAGTAAAAACGAATACCAACACATTCATTTTGGGCTAAAATCTTTTTGATTTTTTCTTTCCCCATAAAACCCCCTATAACCTCGCCAGGTTGAATTGTATTTCTGTAGCGTTTTGTCATTTCTGACCCTTCTCTTAGAGTGATAAAATCACCTTCATTTCCATTAAAAGACATAATATAAAATTTAAAGTTAGTCCGGCGAATTTAAAAAACGAATACGCCGAAAAGGTGTTAATCTTAACTAATTTTTGTTGAATATATAAAAAATTAGAACGAGTTCTAGTTATTATTAGAAAGATACATTGGTGTGCCAGGTTGTCAAACATATAATTTTGACAAATTAAAACTATATACACTTATGAACAGAAAAACCATTTTTTTATTACTTGTTTCAATTTTAATCACTTTAAGCTGTAAAAAGAAATTTGTAAATAATCCTTCTAACAATTCTATTTTGAAGACGTTTGTTAGTATTGATACTATAAGGGGCTTGGAAAAAGTGGGTTCAATATTAAAGTTTGAAACTGTTGATGATTATGCAGATTTCATTGAAGATACAAATCAAGTGAAATGGGCGAAACTATTACAATTCACTTCTGAAAAAGGATTTCAAAATTTTTTCGTTCAACACCCTATCACAAATTTTGAAGATCTAAATGCTATGGATGAAAATTTCGGGCAATTGTTAAATTCCGATGGGGTTATAATAATTGGAAACGATGCTTTAAAAATAGACCTGCCAAAGAAAAAAGTGTATTTAACAGCCCTAGAAGGGTTAAGTCCCAACTATCAAAGTTTAATAATTGGTGATACTGTAAATAAATCAATACATAGTTTTTCAACTGACGATGACATTATTGACTACCTTCTTTATGGTATTATTGAAAAGTGCGGTGGCTCTGATGATTTTAATGAGGTATCCAATAATATATACCCTTTTGAAAACAATACCCTAGAATATTTGACATGGAATGCTCGTTATTTTAAAGCAGGAATATATTTTTCCGTTAAAATAAAAGCCTTGCATACTTACATCAGTTTTATTTGGGCTGATTACAGTAAAGTAAAATTCGAAGTTAAAATTGCGCCGTCACCTAGTTGGAAAGCTATGAGAATGAAACCACGGCCATGTTCGGGGAATAATAACGTTTCTCATCATGGCGGAATTAGAAGTTTTACAGGATTTGGATCTTTGGGTAGTGCAACAAATCCGGCAACAAGACTTTTCTCTGCATACGAACGAGTACGGGGGCTTAATGGTTACAGGGTGTGGATTAGAGGAATCTATGTTAATTCTCTATCCGATACAATAACCACGAACAGTTGGATAGGAAGAGAAGTAAACTCAAATTTTTAACCATGAAAATAATAATCGCAATTATTTGTTCAATATTAATGACAGTAACATTTAATGCACAAAAATTAATTTACATCAGGCCCCTTGCCTCAATGAAATTAAATAATAGCTTTTATCCTGGCGCCTCTTTTAAATCACCTTTGGATGTTGCAGGAAATGAATATTATTCTTTCTATAATTATGGAATACATGCAAATACAACACAATTAAACTTAGGATTGAGTGTCGGTTTGAAGTTATCAAATCTAAGTGCTTTTGAATTTAGCGTGGCTAGTGACAACGCAAGCATCAAAAGTGCTTTTGTATACAAAACACCGAATTACAGCAGCTCTTTAATAGGTAGAAGTTTAGTGCGAATTTCGGCAGACTATCACCGCCTACTTTATACAAACAAACTGATTGACTTACGTGGAACGGTCGGATTCGGTCTTTTCTTGACTCCCAAACAGAATAACGATACCAATACAAATGATATTATTGAATCCAATTTTTCAGCGTCAGTGGTACGCACAGTATTCAATTACAATCGCATTTCACCATTATTAAAATTAGGAACTGGGCTTGATTTTAAAACCAAAATGGGTAAGCCCTTTTGTTCTTTGGATATTTTTTTAACTTACAAGCTAGGCAAACCTTTGTTGTCTGAAAGTTACAATGTTATCGTTACTGACAACGCTCAACAGATATCCACTTTTCAACACACCTTGAGCTCGAAAGGAAGCGGTATCAATTTCCAACTTTCTTTCCCGATTCAAGTGTATTCTTTTGGGACAAAACAAAATAATTAATGTGAGTGCATTTGCTGACCACAAATCAAATATTTACACATGATTTTAAAATTTATCCAAATCCGTCAAATGGAGAATTAAATATTATATTTGATAAGTTACAGAATGAGGGACGACTCGAAATTTTTGATCTTTCTGGACAATTAATGTATTTAAAAAATTTACAACCCGGAAATAAAATTAATTCAATCAACGCGACAAATTTATCGACTGGGGTTTACCTAGTTAAATTTTCAGGGCAGAATGCAAAAAGTATAACAAAAAAATGGATGAAACTATGAAAAATGTTATTGTATTCTTAGCATTACTTATTTCTCATTTCGGGCAAGCACAAAGTTGGCATACGTACAATTCTAATATTTTTCACCCCTATTACTATTGGTCATCTTTTGGATATCCGTATAAACAGTTCAAGATCAATCCATATGACAACTCCTTCTGGTTTGCTCAAGAAACAAATATTTTTCGCTTAGCAAACAACGGTCAGTTTACCGTTTTTAATGACGGAAACGAACCTACTTTACAAGGTTATTATGCGTTTGAAGATATCACGTTTACGCCGACACGAACGGTCTTAATTGATCGTTATTTTGGCTTAGTCAATTACGATGGCTCCAATTGGAGTACCATTCCAAATGGTGTAGATGGCGTTCATTTATCTTCAGATGGTGATACCATTTGGTGTGCTAGAATAAATGAAAACTACTTGGTAAATCATCCTCAAGGTTCTCAATTAGGCAATGTTAGTTATCTGAGAAGGATCGAATCCAAAAACGGAAATCATTGGGCAACTTCAGGAGTTGACCAAGGTGCATTATTTCATTTTCAAAATGGATTACCAACCATGTACAACGCAGATACCATTCCATTCATGCTTGAAAATCAGACGTATCACATGAAATTTTCTAACTATTCAGACACCCTTTATAAATCAGGGGACTTAGGTATTTCATTGGCAGTGGGTAATTCATTCGTTGATACGATAACGCCAAATAATTCTATCAACATGCCCACAGACCTCATTGTTAAAGAATTTGAAATTGACCCAAACAATAATGTTTGGGCGGTTTTTGGTGAATTTGGGGTTTTGAATCCTCCTAAAAAAATCGGGTTTCTTAATCGAAACCTCAATACCTGGACGCTCTATGATGAATTGAATACACCGATTGTTTTTTCCAACGAAGTAGGAATAGAATTAGATACACTCGGGAATTTATGGGTGGTGAATAGACAATTACTTCATGTTTTCACTACCGGTATTGAACCTGCTTGGTTAGGAACTTCTGAATTGTCTAACGATAATTCCTCAATTGTAATATATCCAAACCCCACAAAAAATGAGTTACACATTCAAAACAATGGATTGAACGTCGAATTAATTGAAATTCTTGACATCAACGGCAAAGTTTTAATGAGTTTAACTTCTTTAGAAAATATTTCAGTAGAAAATCTAGATGCAGGATTGTATTTTGTTCAAGTCAAATACCATACAGGCACTATTTTAAAGGAGAAGTTCGTCAAGGAATGATGTTTTTTTGAGCTAAAAAAAAGTAAAGGCAATCCTTCACCTCTTGAAGGGAAAGTCTATTTTTTATAAATAATAAGCATCTAATTTAGACCTAGCAACAGGTGGTTTTTCAGATCCATTGAATTTGGTGTATGCTAAGATTATCTGAAAGATCAATCGCTAGCATCCAAATTTGGTGGGTATTAAAAATACTTCGGCCCTATTCATGGTTGAGAAAAAATCATGATGCTTCGAAGTAAAGCGCATTGCTCAGTCAGCTCCTTTTTTTGTTACTTTTTTTTGAGCTAAAAAAAAGTAAAGAAATGCTTTGCCTTAAAGCGGGGATTACGCGTCGAAAAGGACGCGTGATCCCCAAAGGGGTAGCTTCATAATTATTAAAGCCATGCCGCGGTGCGGTAGCCATCTTTTTTTGCTCCACTTCACCTTAAAGCAAGCTTTAGGTTCATTTACAAAAAAAGCCATGCAAAAAATGCACGGCTTTAATAATTTTGGCGGAGAGAGGGGGATTCGAACCCCCGTTACGTTGCCGTAAACACGCTTTCCAAGCGTGCGCGTTCAGCCACTCTGCCACCTCTCCTCTTGTTTTTAAGAGCGCTAAGTTAATGCTTTTTAGTTTTAATAAGGGGCGAAAAAGCACAAATAGTAAAAAAGACAGGTATGGAAGGAATCACAATGCAAGTGAATTTTCTTTTAAAGGATGGACTTCTCTAGAACTAATTGTAATTTTGGTATATGAAATACCTCATCGTTGGCTTAGGAAATCCTGGTATAGAATACGAAAACACGCGCCACAATGTTGGTTTTCGCGTACTTGATAAGATTGCTGGGGAATTAGGCGCCACTTTTTCGCTTGACCGAGCAGCTTTCGTTTCGTATGCTAAATATAAAGGGCGGTCCTTGGTATTAATCAAACCGATCACTTTTATGAACTTATCTGGAAAAGCTGTCAATTACTGGATGCAAAAAGAAGGGGTTTCAATAGAAAATGTTTTAGTAATCACCGACGACTTAGCGCTGCCCTTTGGTAAATTGAGAATGAAAGGAAGCGGGAGCGACGGGGGGCATAATGGCTTAAAAGATATTCAAGCAACACTTGGAACCAATGCCTATTCTCGCTTGCGATTTGGAGTTGGGAGTGATTTTCCGAAAGGACGACAATCGGATTATGTGTTGGGGCAATGGGAAAAGGACGAGGAGCTTGCATTACCGGAGCGACTTAGCACCGCGAATTCGTTCGTTTTAAGCTTCTGCACCGCAGGGCTTCAATTAACAATGACTGCTTGGAATGGCAAATAGCTCATTGGATTAACGGATAATCTCGAAGAATCCCGTGTAATTTAAGTCCTTCTCTTCTATGCGCAACATGAAAAAATACGTGCCGTCTGTAAATCCATCACCCGTCCAATCGTTTTGATAACCCGTTTTCTCGTATATTAAATTTCCCCAACGATTAAATAACAGTAATTGATTGTCAGGATAAAATTCTAAGAATTCAAACGATAGAAATTCATTTAATCCATCATTGTTTGGTGTGATAACATTGGGTACGTGTACTTCTGCTGGTATGGCTTGAATAATGGTACAAAGGGAATCAACACATCCAAAATTATCTTGAATAATAAGGCATAATGGGTAACTTCCTGGCGTATTAAATGTTTGTCCCCAATCTTGTAAAAAACTAGCCAAGGTGTCATTTAAATACCAATTCCAAGAGACAATGTTGGAAGCGGGGGCGGTTGATTCATCCAAGAACATGACTGGAATTTCTACAATTATTGATGGCGGATCAATGGAATAATTGGCGATTGGATTCGGTTGAATATAGACATTGAAATTCGTCGTATCAGACGTGCAATTATTTAGCGTAGCGAATGCAGAATAAGAGAACAAAAGAGGAGTGGTCGTTGTCGTGTGTAGGTCAGAAAAGGACCCTTGACCCGATTGGTTATTCCCCCAATAATAAACAGTTCCCCCTGGCAAGCAAGAAGTCAAGGAAACAGTATAAGGAGTGCCAGAACAAATTATGGAGTCATATACCAAGTCTACATTCGTAGCTGGAATTAGAGGAACTGTTTCAGCTGGAATACCAGAAACGACTGTTCCACAAGCATCCACAATAACAGGAGGTGGAATTGTTAACACCGTATTATTGGAATCGCAATAATCAGGGCAATTGGGTATGGTAAGTACAAATTGATGACTTGTTGCCCCAGAGCTACAGCCGTTGTTTGTTCCCAAAGTAACTACTTGAGTGGTCCAAGGATGCGAAAAAGTATAGGGAGCAACTCCATAGCGCGCATAGGCTGTTGCATTAACCGTACACTTGTTTGTGCAGAAAGGTGTTTGTGGCGTAAACCATTGATTTCCGTATGATTCCGGTGTTTTTCCATAAACAATAACTTGAAATGGCCACAGGGTAGAAAATGGATCGTATCGGATATAATTTTGGTTACACCCTGCTCCCCACGCGTTTCTACCAAGGTGCATGCGTACATAAATATTTGTCGGGGAACAAGATTCTGGATAGCAACAAGACAAGGGCGCCATCATATTAAAACTGTCTAAATAAGCCGTTCCAGCAAAATTTGCATTGGCTCCCGTAACGGTAAATGTTTGTGAGCTGCCACAAACGGTACTAAAATACATGGCGCCATTACTCATGGTGGCAGGCGTAAATGGATCGGCATAAAAACTAGCGGAAACATAGAGACCAGAAACAGAGATGCCCGCAGGTATTGTAACAAGAACGCTATCCATATTATAAGAAGGCATAATACACGATGGCATATACCCCCCGCCCCAATTTGCCATTGGACCAGCGACTAAAGGATCAATTACAACAGGATAATTTCTGGACGGGTCGTTTAACCAACTACTTGGTATGGCTAGCTGAATTACGGTGCTTCCATCTTCTTTTTTTATGATTTTGTGCGAGCCTACTAAACTTGACTTATCAGCATCGTAATAAAATGGAATGAAAATTTTACCTGTCGCTAAACCGTTTTGATTATTAATAATAATGTCGGTTTGAAAAAAAACATCGCTTAAGGCCGTCGATTCATCTTGCCTCGAAAGCGTATACCCTTCAGGCAAATCAATTTTTTCCTCGATAATTAAATTCTCGCCTAATCCCTGAGGGGAGCTTTGAAGAATATAGTTACTTTTTATGGCATTTTCAAAAAAGCTTACTTCTTTTCTTAGTTGATCGTTATAGATTAACTGCGCCTTATTGTTTGCTACTGTTAAATTTCCTAAGGATAAAACGCCATTTATCCAAACTTTATCGGCAACATGTATTTCTTGACCATCGCTGGAGGAAATAGCATAGGAGCCATTGGTAAATAATTTAGTAGGATAGGGTTGCTGGGCAGCGACCCAGTTTCCTGACGTATTATCCTTTATTAAGCTTGGATTAATGGGCATTAGTGCTCCGTCTTTCCCTATATAGTTTATTGGTTTTTTACTGAAAATGCTCTTCGTATCACCTTTTGAATTTGTGAAAGAAGTGGAGAAAATGGAACGCATTGAGATGGCTTCATTCCACAAGCCGGTATCTAGTGCCGCTAACTTATTTGTTTGATCGTCTGAAAATAAAGGAGCACTAAAGCCCGCTAATTGCCCAAAAGTAGTTAAGCCTATAAAAACGGAAATTATGCTTAACAGAATGCTTCTATTCGCTTGATTTAATTTCATTCGTTTGTTTCTATTTTTTGCACTAATGTAATAAATCCATTTTAATTATCTGCTTTTTGAGATAATTCGATAGGGCTATTCTTTGAAATACATTATTTTTGCATCTATGAGTCGTATTAAAATAAAATACATTTTAAGTAATGAAGGGCAATTGCTCATTGGACAACGAATTACTGTCAAAGGGTGGGTAAGGGCTTTTAGAAGTAATCGTTTTATTCAAATTAACGATGGTTCTTGTTTATCAAACATTCAAGCTGTCATTGACTTTGAAAAGTATGATGAAGGAATAATTAACCAAATCACCACCGCTGCTGCCGTTTCCGTCTCGGGAATATTGGTCGCTTCGATTGGGACGGGTCAGTCCGTAGAATTACAAGCAGATGCCATCGAAATTATTGGCGCTGCGCATCCAGATGAAGTTCAAAAGACCGTCTTGCAGCCCAAAAAACATAGCCTGGAATTGTTGAGAGAACAGGCACACTTGCGCTTCAGAACCAATACATTCAGTGCAGTATTTAGAATTCGACACAATGTTGCCTATGCCATTCATCATTATTTCCATGAAAAAGGGTTTTATTATTTACACACACCCATAATAACTGGCTCTGACGCGGAAGGCGCTGGAGAAATGTTTCATGTGTCTACCCTAGACCCTATGTCGCCACCGTTAGATTCCGATGGAAACGTGGATTACAAACAAGATTTTTTTGGAAAAGCTGTTAACCTGACCGTTTCAGGACAATTGGAAGCAGAATTAGCCGCCTTGGCGCTTGGGCAAGTGTATACCTTTGGTCCTACGTTTCGTGCAGAAAACTCAAATACTTCAAGGCACCTTGCAGAATTTTGGATGATTGAGCCCGAGGTTGCTTTTAATGACTTGAAGGACAATATGGATTTGACAGAAGATTTTTTAAAGTATATCTGTTCCTATGTTAT
>CAMDAH010000026.1 GCA_945888625.1 Chryseobacterium gleum | reverse complement strand
TGTAATCTAGATCCATTTTCAGGACAAATTGACCCCGTTTTTGGCCGATGGATATTAGAAAACCAATTTAATTGCGGAGGTGAATATGCAGGCGGAACATCATACGAACCTAACTGTTCTCCTTACCCTGGTGACTTTTATATTCAGACAATTGTTTCAACAACGGCTCAAGGGATTGACACCAGAACGGAATGCAACTCTTACACTTGGATTGATGGAATTACTTACACTACTAGTAATAATACAGCAACTCATAATATCATTGGGGGAGCTGCTAATGGTTGCGATTCATTGGTTACTCTTAATTTGACTATAAACAATGTTTCAGACCTAACCACATCAATTACTGGAGTAACAATTGCTGCTAATAATACTGGAGCAACATATCAATGGTTAGACTGTGATAATAATAACGCTATTATAGTTGGCGAAACAGGACAAACATTCTCAGCAACGTCAAATGGAAACTATGCTGTTGAATTAACAGAAAATGGTTGCGTAGATACTTCTGCCTGCTTTGCAATTAATTCTGTAGGTATCTTTGAAAATGACTTTGGTAATCATCTATTAATTTACCCTAATCCGACATCTGGTCATTTTTCAATTGATCTTGGTGATACATACAAAAATGTGGAGATTGTTATTACGGACATTCATGGGAAAAGGATTGAATCAAAAAATACTATTCAATCACAGATACTAAGTCTTTCCATAGACGAGAGTACCGGTATTTATTTCGTTTCGGTAACTGCTGGAGACAAAAGAGCATTTATTCGATTGGTAAAAGAATAAACGATTTGCTAACAAAGTATAAGCGGCATTAAAACGGCCGCTTATACTCAACCGTTATGTGTAATATTGAAAAACCAAATAAAAATAAACAGGGAAGCCGAAAACTGTATAGAGTAGGCAATTTTTAAAGGACAAACAAAATGACAGAACAAAAACAAGTACAATCAAAAACAACAATGATTTTGATTAGTTTTTTTTTAGGTGGTCTTGGAATTCATCGCTTAATGATGGGGTATTCTAATTGGTGGTTAATGCTTATCACACTGGGTGGTTGTGGTATATGGTCATTAATTGACTTTATTAATATTATCACGGGCAGTATGAAAATGGCTGACGGAAGAGACTTGATTTAAACATCAAATGGGAGAGGAGATGTTTCTCTCCCTTTTTAACATTTTTGTATTATGAAACAAGAAAACGAAAAATACTGCACAGAATGCGGTGAATTAATTAATATCAAGGCTGAGATTTGTCCGAAATGTGGTGTTAGGCAATCAATACAATCAAATCCAATAAGTGCGGAAATAACTGAACAAAGAAATAAATGGATTACTTGTTTACTTCTTTGTTGGTTTGTTGGAGTTTTTGGAGTTCACCGCTTTTATACAGGCCATACAACATTGGGAGTTGTACAACTTTTGACGCTTGGCGGTTGTGGAATATGGACAATAATAGATTTTATAATAATCGTATCAGGTAATTTCAAAGACGCTCAAGGTAATCCAATAAAAAATGTTTAATCCAGTAACAAAATATATTGCACTCAATAAAATTGTAGTAATTGTAGGTACTTATTTCATTTTCTCTACAATTCTAAAAGCCACGTCTGGTACTGATGTTTGTATTCCTTGTCTATGGAAAATGATTTTTGGTTTTCATTGCCCAGGTTGTGGTTTGACAACTGCATTAATCAGTCTAATGAATCTTGATTTTAGGGGGGCATTTGAACGCAATTGGATGATATTTATAGTTATGCCATTAGGAGTTTATTACTTTACAAATGACTTTATTAGATTCAAAAGAAAATACAACGCATAACACGGGTTTGGCAAAAGTGTCGGTGCAGTGCTTCGTATGAAGTTTTGTGGTAAAATCGCCACCTTTGCCAAGCCCGCAAACCGTTATCGGTCATTATAAAACGACAGCATAGGCGATAGTTTGTAATAACTAAACAATTTTACAAATGACGACTAGAGAGCAACAGATTATTGACACCTTAACATCCGCTATCAAAAGCAACAGCTTAGTTGAATGAATGATTATCCCTGCCTTATTAATCTATTTGGATTAGTACGTTTCCCTTAAACATTAACACTAATAACTAAATTCCTAAGGTTTTGAATTTGCGTTTTCAAACATTAAAATAAAATTATATTGTTTCAACTCCTTGACCATTAACCAATTTAATTACCAATAATAAATAGGTGATTACTTAAAATAGCATCAAAATAATTTGCATCCAAGTCATCTTTTTCACTAACTTAAAGGAAGAAACAAATAAAATTAAGATAAAATGTTAGTAAAAACGTATACAAGCAGTGTTTTTGGAATTACTGCCACCACCATAACCATTGAAGTGAATTTGGGAATTGGAATCAACTTTTTCATGGTCGGACTTCCCGATAATTCGGTTAAAGAAAGTCAACAACGGATTCGTGCCTCCTTCAAAAACAACAACTATAAATTTCCGGGAAAAGAAATTACGGTTAATCTTGCCCCAGCAGATATTAGAAAAGAGGGGTCCGTTTATGATCTCCCAATTGCTATTGGGATTTTAGCCGTCAGTGAACAAGTTAAAACCGAACGATTAAAAGAATATATATTAATCGGCGAATTATCATTGGACGGTTCCATTCAAGTAACAAAAGGAATTTTACCAATCGCTTTACAAGCAAAGAAAGAAGGATTCAAGGGGATTATTATTCCCTTAGAAAACTGCAAAGAAGCAAGCGTTGTCGTTGGACTTGATGTGCTAGGCGCAAAAAACATAGACGAGGTTGTTAATTTTTTAAATGGCACCGGCACACTCAGTCCAAGTCAATTCAATATAGCCGATACATTTTATGAACAGCAAAAGATTTCCGATGTTGACTTTAAGGACGTTAAAGGGCAATTTAGCATTAAGCGTGCCTTTGAAATTGCTGCTGCAGGTGGCCACAATGTAATTTTGATTGGCCCCCCAGGCGCTGGAAAGTCGATGCTTGCCAAACGATTATCCACCATTTTACCGCCCATGTCCATGGAAGAGGCCTTAGAAACGACCAAAATTCATAGCGTGGCAGGCAAAGTAAAAATAAACCGGGGCTTGCTTACCCAACGGCCCTTTCGAAAACCTCATCACACCATCTCAGACATCGCGTTAGTTGGAGGCGGAGCTTATCCCCAACCGGGTGAAATTTCTCTGGCACATAACGGCGTATTATTTTTAGACGAATTACCCGAATACAAAAGAGGCGTACTGGAAGTTTTGAGACAGCCATTAGAAGACCGATTCATCACGATTTCCCGTGCGAAATTCACAGTCGATTTTCCGGCAAGTTTTATGCTAATTGCCGCCATGAATCCATGTCCTTGTGGCTACTTCAACCACCCAGAAAAAGAGTGCGTTTGTGGACCCGGAGTGGTGCAGCGCTACCTAAATAAAATATCCGGGCCCTTATTAGACCGCATCGATTTACACGTCGAGGTGACGCCCGTTAGCTACGATGAATTAACCTCTACCATTCCAAATGAAAATAGCGCATCGATACGAACCAGGGTCATAAAAGCGCGGGGCATTCAGGAAAAACGTTACCTAGAAACGACCGAAACCCATTGCAACGCACAAATGACAGAAGCAGAATTTGAATTACATTGTAAGGCAGATGCGCAAGGACACCTAATGATTAAGCAAGCGATGCAAAAAATGGGCTTATCAGCAAGGGCCTTCGAACGCATCTTAAAAGTGGCAAGAACCATTGCCGATCTCGACGAACATGAAAAAATTCAAGTGAATCACATCGCCGAAGCGATCCAGTTTAGAAGTTTGGATAAAGGGAATTGGGGGAGTAAATGATAACTTTCTCTTTTTTAACTTACTGTTTTTATGGCGGTAGAACTTCTTGCATTGGTTTATTTAAACCATTAAAATGCTTAAGGTCTAAGTGTTATTGCCAAATTCCTCGGATATTGAAATGCTAAATGAACAAATCAGTATTTGATTTGTTTTTAGTTTTTCAAAAAACCTATTATTTTTTCTACACTGTCCTTGGCATCGCCGTAAAGCATTTCGGAATTATTTTTGTAAAATAACGGATTGTCTTCACCAGAATATCCAGCACTCATCCCTCGTTTCATAATAATTACCTTCTCCGCTTTCCAAACCTCGATTACCGGCATTCCATAAATGGAGCTTGCAGGATCGTCTTGCGCACTTGGATTTACGACATCGTTTGCGCCAATCACCATAACCACGTTGGTGGTGGGCATATCTGGGTTTATTTCGTCCATTTCCAATACCACATCATAAGGTACATTGGCCTCTGCTAAAAGAACATTCATGTGTCCCGGAAGCCTACCTGCAACTGGGTGAATAGCAAAACGAACATTTTTACCCGCTTTTCGAAGTGTCTGCACCATATCGTAAATAGGATATTGTGCTTTTGCCACAGCCATCCCATAGCCAGGAACAATCACCACAGATTTAGCCTCTTTTAACAAATCAGCAACTTCCTCGTGATTTACCGCAGTAACCTCGCCCTCCATTACTTTCGCCTCACCTTTAGCTGCAGTTGTATTACCAAATCCACCCAGTATTACGGAGAAAAATGAGCGATTCATCGCCTTGCACATGTGAATGGATAAAATAGCACCGGAACTTCCAACCAAGGCTCCCGTTACAATTAATAAATCATTCCCCAACATAAAACCAGCTGCCGAAGCTGCCCAACCGGAATAAGAATTGAGCATCGAAACCACAACGGGCATATCCCCTCCTCCGATAGCCATAACAAGCATTACGCCAATAAACGAGGCAATAGCAGTCATGATGTAAAGATGCACCAATCCTTCTGAACCATGAGCTTGTGCAAATAATACCCCAAGCACTATACTTGCCAACAAAAGTAACACGTTAACCGCATGTCGACCCGGATACATTAGTGCCTTACTTCGAATTTTTCCTTCCAGTTTTCCCCATGCTACAATAGAACCAGTAAAGGTAATTGCGCCAATAAACACACCGATAAACACCTCCGTTAAGTGAATCGTATGCGCCGCACCAACGAGTTTTTGTGTTTCGGGATCAAGATAAGAACCAAAACCAACCAAAACTGCAGCCAATCCCACGAAGCTATGTAGAATCGCAACCAACTGAGGCATTGCCGTCATTTCCACTTTACGCGCCACCATTAATCCGATGACAGCAGCTATTGAGATAGCCGCAATAATGTACACGTGTCCTTCCACTCCTTCGCCTAGAACGGTAGCAAGAATCGCAACCAACATACCGACAATTCCATAAATAACACCTCGTTTGGCAGATTCCTGAGAAGATAAGCCACCCAAGCTCAGTATAAAAAGTATACTAGCAAATAAGTAGGCGGCTGTTTGAATTTCTTTGGCTATAAACATCATTTCTTATTTTTTAAACATTTTCAACATTCGGTGCGTCACTAAAAAGCCACCAACTATATTTATACTTGCAACGAAAATAGCTACGAGGGCTATTATGGTCATTGGGTCGGACAACTTATCCGTGGTTTGTAGTAAACCACCTACTACAATGATTCCACTAATTGCGTTAGTAACCGCCATTAAAGGTGTATGTAAGGAGTGAGCTACGTTGGTGATTAATTGCCATCCAACAAATACCGACAGTACAAAAACAGTGAAATGCTGAATAAATTCTGCAGGAGCACTCTGGCCAACAAGTAAAAGTAGCGCACCAATTATACCCAAACGAATCAACATAGAAACAGCTACTTTTTTGGATTTTTCATTGGCTAATTTTTTAATTTCTTCTTCGCTTGGAGGAATTACTTTTGGCGCTCCTCCACCAGCAGTTGGACTAACAGGAAGCGGTGCAGGTGGCCAATTTACCTGTCCGTTGAAGGTAACCATTGCTCGCGATACAACAGCATCTTCCATATCAATATTCCATTTCTCTGCTTTACCCATATCATCTAAAAGATGACATAAATTATTTCCATACAACTGCGATGCCTGACTCGGCAATTGACTAAGTTTTCCAACTATGGTAACCCCATTTTCCGTTGTAAAAATTTCGCCGTTCTTGGTGTAAGCACAATTACCGCCTGTAGATGCTGCTAAATCTACAATTACTGATCCCGGCTTCATGGCGTCAACGTGGTAATCTAAAATCAATTTAGGAGCTGGTCTGCCCGGTATTTGAGCCGTTGTGATAATAATATCAACCTCTTTCGCCTGCTCTAAAAACAGTTTCATTTCCGCCTCAATAAACTCCTTACTCATTTCTTTCGAGTAACCAGAGGACGTTGCGCCATCTTCTTCAATTTCCACGGTCAAAAAAGTAGCGCCCATGGATTCAATTTGCTCAGCGACTTCTTTTCGAGTATCAAAAGCGCGTACTATGGCGCCCAAGGAGTTGGCGGCACCAATGGAGGCCAAACCAGCGACACCAGCTCCAATGACCAATACTTTCGCGGGATCAACCTTACCAGCTGCGGTTATTTGACCATTTAAAAAACGTCCAAAATGGTAAGACCCTTCAATCACTGCACGGTAACCTGCGATATTAGCCATGGAAGATAACACGTCCATTTTCTGTGCTCTGGATATCCTTGGAATAGCATCCATGGCAATGGCATTTACCTTTTTATCTGCAAGTTTTTGTAATAAATCCTGGTTTTGAGCCGGCCAAAGATAACTTAAGAGAACTAGGTTTTCCTTCATCATGGCCACCTCTTCAATGGAGGGTTCTTTAACCTTGAGAATGATATCAGATTGACTATAAATTTCAGCGGCTGTTTGCACAATATTCGCTCCAGCTGCGATAAAGCTATCATCGGAAAAATGAGCTCTGAAACCTGCGTTGGACTGAATGTAAACAGTAAAACCTTGTTTAATTAAGCGCTGCGTTGTTTTTGGTGTAGCGGCGACTCGTAATTCATTGGGAAAAATTTCGGTAGGAATTCCAACTTTCATGTGCTTGATATTAGTAAACTTAAACGTTCTTGGAAAATTTCTTAAAATAATTTCCCTAATAAATTTGGCACAAAGTTAAGGTTTATTCCCTATTAAAAAATAGAAAAAAGAAAATTAAAGGAGGTTAAGTTTTGCCATAAACTAGTCAATCACAGCATAAGCAGGGAACTTAAATGGTATCGTTGAAAAAAACTTAAAAATTTATGCCTTAGCAATTTGGAACCAAAACTTAGCTGGATTTTTTTCTAAATCGCGTATTTGTAACCTTTTTAAAATAAAAGTTTATCAATTAAAAAGTTTTGACATGAAAAATTTTCTTATTGCAATTTCACTAATCGTAAACTCCACTTTATTTTCACAAATAATTAGTTGTCAAATCAACAAAACTAATTCAGCCCTAAAAAAAGGAAAACTCAATTATCTTGCGGTTCTTAAAAATCCAGACTCTACAAGTACAGAAAATAATGATTTAAAATATGTACTAGATATAAATAAACGAACCTCCACTGTTTACATGGACGGTATTAAAATTAACACGCTGAAATTTAATACCATCGAAAAAAATGGGAATGAATATGTTATTACCATTAAAGATAAAAACATCTACGATGGAACAACATTAATGACAAAATTTACAGTAGACAGCTCTAAAAATCTTTTCGTATACCAATGGTATGACGATTATTACGACCTTACGATTGTCCTAACGTTTGATCAAACAATGGTGATTTCAAATCTTTAAGCCATTTCTTTTAAGCCACTTAAAAAATTGCTAACTGCCTCTATCTTTTTTTTAGCAGAAATAATTCGTACAGCTGAGTAAATAGTGGTTTTTATTGTGTACAAAACATCCAAGCTCAGGTAAAGTAAATTGGGTTTTTCTCATTACATTTGGGTTTAAATCCAATCCATGAAGATTATTTTACTGTTTTTATTCTCAGTTCCTTTTTGCATAATTGGTCAATATCAAATCGGACATAGCACCCTTACCTTCAACGATCCCTCGCGAAATGGGGGCTTTGGCTCGGGTGGAGGAGCGGGCCGACAAATTCAAACGGAAATATACTATCCCAGTTATACCGCTGGAGAAAATACCGCAGTTGCCACCTTTCCTAATTTTCCTGTCATTGTTTTTGGCCATGGTTTCGCGATGGGATGGGATGCCTACGCTAATATTTGGCAGCACTTAGCCCCTCAAGGATATATCTTAGCATTTGTGCGCACGGAAGGAAGTTTAATTCCTGCTCCAAGTCATGGGGATTTCGGAGATGATTTGGCACTGGTCGCTACAAAAATGTTGGCTTTGAATGGAACTGTTGGATCCCCATTCAATGGAAAAGTAAAGCAAAAAGTCATTATTATGGGCCACTCCATGGGAGGAGGAGCCACGATGCTTGCCGCTGAAAACAACACTTCGATTGCCGGAATTGTGGGACTTGCCCCAGCAGAAACGAATCCTTCAGCTGTTTCGGTGTGTGGAAACATCAATGTTCCTGCGCTTATTTTTTCAGGAAGTAATGATGGCGTAACGCCCCCGATCGACAATCACCTTCCCATGTACCAAGGATTGGCGTCATCGTGTAAGTCGTACGTGAGCATTACAGGTGGGGCGCATTGTTATTTCGCCAATTCAAATTTCAATTGCGACTTTGGAGAAAGCACCTCTTCGCAAGGGATTTCAATAACGCGTGCTCAACAACAGCAAAAAACCTTTCAAATTTTAGATCCTTGGTTGAATTATGTATTGAATACCGATTGTTATGCCTTAGCAGATTTTCAGGCGAGTTTAACTAATACTGCCGGAACGGTTAATCAAACAACTTGCGCCCAACCGGGCATCAATGCGCTAATTTATTATGATAATTTTCAAACCATGAGCACCCCAACGCCTGGTGATTATTACCAATGGTATGTAAACGGACAAATAATGGTTGGAGAAACAAATGATACCCTTTTGATTCCGGTAGACTTCGGTGGGACATTTACCGTTTCTGTTATGTCCGCAAATGGATGCGACACCAGTAATTTTATTACCCTACAAGGAGGCCTTGGTGAAGCGCAGCTAAACTTTAGTCTTTATCCTAACCCAACGAATGACATGTTACATGTAGAATTTCAAAAACAGTTCCTTGGATACTATGAAATTTTAGACATTTCAGGCAGGACATTGACGAAAGAAGCTGTGAATTCAAATCAACTAAAAATTGATTGCTCGAATCTATCAAAAGGCTCTTACCTACTCAAGATTTATGAAAATGGGCGCTACACAACCAAGAAATTTTCAGTCAATTAACTTAACAAATAAGCCCGATTATTTCCTGTTTGTTTTGTGGAGAATCCAATAAAACAAGTTTATTTTCTTTGGAAGACACCGCTAAAGTTGGCAAAGCTAATTCAATGCTTAAATCGAGATCATGTGAAGAACAAATGATGCATTTGTTCTGAGAAACCGCAATTTCTTTTAAGATTTTCATTAACAAATCCTTGTTTTCAAAATCCAAAAAAGCAGTCGGCTCATCTAACAATAATATCGGTGCTTCCTGCACCAAAGCGCGAGCGATTGCACCCAACTGACGAATTCCATCGCTTAATTCATCCGTAAATTTATCTTGATAATCAGTAATGTTTAAAAGCGTCATGACTTCCATTGTTTTCTGGATATCGCTTTCTTTTAGTCGCCCAAATGCATTGGTATGTGGCGATCTTCCCAATGAAATATAGTCTTTTAAGGTGAGGAATGGAATGCCATTGAAACGACTTTCCACAAAGGCGACGAGTTGAGGGATCATTCTTTTTTCTAGCTGATGTAAGTCTTTTCCATTAAGCTCAATACGTCCGCCATGTAAAGGAACCGAACGATCGAGTGACTTTAGCAAGGTCGTTTTTCCCGTCCCATTTTTTCCCGCTAACAAATACATTTTACCCGTATACAAACACACATCATTTATTTCAAATAAACTGGTTTTATATCCAACATGCGTGTTTTTAAAGCAAATCATGTTACTTTTTTTATCAAAATAAAGATCACAAATGGCGCACCAATAATCGATGTTAATGCATTTAATGGAAGATGAACCGTTTCTTCTAGGTATTGAATCAGCACATCACAAGAGACAAGAAATAAGGCGCCAATAATTAAATTTCCACCAATTAACCAGGCATGTTGTTGCGTTCGGAACAATAACTTAGTGATGTTGGGAACTGCTAGCCCAACAAAAGCAATGGGACCACAAAAAGCGGTAATCAATCCTGTGAAAAGAGCCGTCACAGAAATAATTAGAATTCTAGTCTTGCGTAAAGAGAGACCAAGCATAACAGCTGAATCTTCTCCTAAAACTAACATGTTAAGCGGTTTTATCAATAAGAACGAACTAAGTACACTTCCAAAAAAGAAGAGTAAGATCAATGGAACTTGAGACATCTCTACTTGTTGTAAAGACCCCATTCCCCATACAGCAAAAGACTTGAACTGTTCCGCCGCAGCACTTAATTCTAAAATAGACACCACAGCAAACGTAAAACTACCAAGCATTAAACCAATAAGAAGCAAGGAAATATGTGATTTAACAGACAGCGAAAAGAGCAAGATAATCATCCCAAAAATGAAGGCGCCAACGATGGCCGCAAAGACAATATTTAGCTGAGATCCTAAAAAAGTAAATCCCGTTAAGGTGGATAGCGCCACCAACAAACTTGAGCCCGAATTTATCCCAAGCACATATGGCCCCGCTAAAGGATTATTGAACAAGGTTTGCATTAACATGCCCGCCAAAGCCAAGCCTCCTCCCCCAACAATCGCCATGATCAATCTCGGGATTCTGAATTCCCTCATTAAAAGTTCATTCGTAGAAAGAGGCGTATTTTTAAAGAAGGCTGCGAAAAAATCAGAAAACGACAAGGGGATTTTCCCGACAAACAGATGCAATACCGAGATCAGCACCAAGGCAAACGCTGCAAACAACAAAAAGAAATGAATGCGATATTTCATAAGTTATTCCACCCTCTTGTAAAAATGTAATTTTTTATTGGAATTAAATTTATCAATAATTTGTTGAAGATCGCTTAGTACAAGATCCGGTTTAATAGCACTCAACTCCCAAAAACGATTCATGTCGTAGGCATAACAATAAATTTCACCCTTTGAATACACCGGAAAATAAGCTGCTTTGGGATTACTTGCAACAATTAACTCTTTACTCATAAATCCAGGATTGAGCCATAAACTAACGGCATCCAACTTACTAAATACAGATTCCAAGGTCAAAGACAAGCTTCCTGTACCTTTACTATTCTTGAAGATATAATTTACACCGGCATCTTTTAATAAAGTCGCATTGTAACTTCCACCTGCCGGAGCGTACCAAAAATCCCCAGCTAAATTGCCCACTAAAGTTGGTATATTCGATTTTTTCGATTGACTTTTCACCTCATTGTACCTTTTTACTATGGCAGCAAACTCCTTTTTAGCCAAGTCTTTTTTGCCCGTTAAATACCCAAAAAGCAATAACCATTGTGCTTTTCCCAAAGGATGCGTTTCTCTCCAATCAAAATTTGGTATGGTAATAATTCCTAGTTTTTTCAACTTATTATCGATGGCTAATTTTCCTGAGAAAGCGCTATATACCACTAATTTTGAATTTGAATTCAACAACATTTCGGCCGACAAATCTGTTTCTTGTCCCAAGGAAACTACCTTCCCATTATTAATTCGATCATTAAGTTCCTTATTGTAACAGAATTTCTTATCAGCTACCGCTGAAATGGCATTAATTTCATTAAGCAATCCCAACATGCCAACATGTGTGGAGGAAAGAACTGCAAGTCCGTTCTGGCTTACCGAAATAGTTGTAGCGTTTGCTGGACCATTTTCCCCGATAAAATAGTCAAATTTTTCTGTGATCTTATCCGGATTTGTGATGCTAATTAAAACCCCCTTCTCAGACTCTGTAATGGAAAGCCAACGCGCATAAGCCAGCTTACTTTTGGGTTCAACTGTTTCTTTATTTTCAGAGGAGCAGGCAAACAAGGCAAAAAGACAAAGAAGGAAAATTAATTTCATTGCAGTATTAATACTGTTCCTTTTCATTCGGGAAATTACCCGATTGCACGTCCGAAATATACGAACTAAAGGCCTTTAACATTTGATTATGAAGGTCATTATATTTCCGAACAAAGCGTGGATTAAACTCATTGTTAATTCCTAACATGTCATGCGCCACTAAAACTTGCCCATCGACACCCGATCCAGCACCAATTCCGATGATAGGAATCTGCAACATTTTTGCTACTTTTTCTGCCAGGACAGCGGGTATTTTTTCAAGAACAATGGCAAAACAACCAGCTTTTTCTAATTCCAAGGCATCTTCAATGAGTCGATTCGCCTCTTCCTCCTCTTTTGCCCTTACGACATAGGTGCCAAATTTATAAATCGATTGAGGCGTAAGTCCAAGGTGTCCCATAACCGGAATACCAGCCGTAAGTATTCGTTGAATCGATTCAAGAATCTCCTGACCACCTTCCATTTTGACAGCATGAGCGCCTGTTTCTTTCATAATTCGAATCGAACTTGAAAGCGCTTCCTTTGAATTTCCTTGATAACTACCAAAAGGCAAATCAACCACTACAAGTGCACGACTTACCGCTCTTACAACTGCTGCGCCGTGGTAAATCATTTGATCAAGTGTAATGGGAAGCGTCGTTTCGTGACCTGCCATCACATTCGAAGCAGAATCCCCAACTAGGATAACATCAATTCCCGCCTCATCTAGAATCCGAGCCATTGAAAAATCATATCCTGTTAGCATTGCGATACGCTCCCCATTTTCCTTCATTTCTTGAAGGGTATGCGTGGTGACTCTTTTTACATTTTTATGAACTGACATACTTCAAAGTTAAAACAAAATTACAAATTGTTTAGCGCAAGCCCTCCCTGACAAAATTTATCTTCAAAACTGTTAAAAAGATAAAACAGCCAACCAACTTATTAGTGTGAATAACTGCCTGCAAAAACCATTGTAAAAACGAACAAAGCGACTAAATTTGTGTTGGAAAGGTAGACATTTAAACTTTAAATAATGACCGAAAATAAAACTGCTGTAATCATTGGAGCTGGTCTTGTGGGATCACTATGGGCTGTCTATCTCGCAAAAGCGGGCTACAAAGCCACTATCTATGAGCGCAGATCAGATATCCGCTTAGCAGAAATCAGTGCTGGAAAATCCATTAACCTAGCCCTTTCTGTTCGTGGTTGGACAGCGCTAGACGCAGTGGGTGTTGGGGACGAAGTACGAAAAATTGCCATCCCAATGTACGGAAGAATCATGCACGATCTTGAAGGTAAGCTCAACTACCAACAATACGGTAAAGACGGCGAGGCTATATTTTCAGTTTCAAGAGGAAAGGTAAATGCCACGATGATGGATGTGGCTGAAAATTATGGTGGTGCAACGATTCATTATCAGCATACCTGCGACAGAGTAGATTTGGAAAAGGGAATTGTTTACTTAACAAACAACAAAACAAACGAGTCATTCAGCGTTCAATCTGATGTTGTATTTGCAGCAGATGGCGCTTTTTCGAATGTGCGATACAACTCTATGCAAAAAATGGAGCGCTTCACCTACAGTCAGAATTTTATAGCCGATGGATACCGAGAAATCTTACTGCCTGCAGATGAAAACGGTAACTATAGAATGGATAAAAACGCGCTTCATATTTGGCCACGAGGACGCTTTATGATGATTGCCTTGGCTAATGAGGATGGCTCATTTACGTGCACGCTCTTTATGCCGCATGAAGGAGATAAATACGCCTTTGACAAATTAAATTCTAAAGAAGCAGTCAATACTTTTTTCATGGAAGTATTCCCCGATTTTTACGACATGATGCCAAATATTGCTGATGCGTGGGATAGTCACCCTTTATCAAATCTTGCGATAATACGTTGTCAACCGTGGCACAAAGGTAAAGTTGCCTTGATGGGTGACGCCGCTCACGCGACAGTGCCGTTCTATGGTCAAGGAATGAATGCAGGGTTCGAAGATTGTTCCGTTCTTTGGGGATTAATGCAAAAACACGAAGAAAATTGGCCCTTAGTCTTCGAAGAATATAGTCGTACTCGAAAAGCGGACGGCGATGCTTTGCAAGATTTATCTTTGGATAACTACTACGTTATGCGGGATTTTGTTGGTGATCCTGCCTTCATTTTACGAAAAAAAATAGAGGCTAAATTTAGTGAACTGTATCCAAAACATTGGATGCCGTTATACTCACAGGTTACTTTTAGCAATATCAAATACAGCGAAGCTTATCAACAAGGGAACATTCAAAATGCCATAATGGATGAGATTATGGACATTCCTGAAATTGAAGAAAATTGGGATAGCCCAAAAACGATGGAATTATTATTAGAAAAAAGTGCCCACTTCAATTTTAATGTATGAGAATATTCGTTTTGATTGTGCTTATTTTTCCACTACTAGCCAATGCACAAGGCGGGTTTAAAAAGGGTGTGAAAGGAAATGATTACATCATTGTAACCAATGACGGCATCCAATTTAACTTCGGTGCTAGCTACCAACTTACCAAAAGTGAAAGTCCAACCTTCGAGCTTACCGACAACAACGGAATACGAGGCTTGTATAATGTTGACCCCGCTGGAAAAATTGGATTTTTTGCTGAAGTAGGCATGGTGAATTTCCCTGCATGGAAAGGCTTGGTTCCCATTAAATTTCTTAAAAAATCGAGGTTATTAGACTATATGGACTGGGGCATCGGTTACAAGCAATACAGGGGAAGCGAGACGACCAACCTTGATTATACTAACGCATTGGGCGAAGTTACATCAAGCACGCAGAGCAGTGGAGATTTTTCCAATGGATTTCTTTACGGTCGGTTTTCAGCACACACTTTACTCTACTTTGGCAAGAAAAAAATAGAAAATGCGAGAAAATATTTTGTTGATAACGCCATCGGGTTTAACGTTGATTATAATCTTTTACGCAGTGAAGAGCAATACAACAACGGTATTAATTTAGAGGACTTCAAATTCCACAGCAAACTGCAGGTTCAATTTCATTATTCCATTGGTGTTGGAATTCGTTTTAATCGCGCTTGGATGATGGTGCCTGGAATAACGCTCCCAATTATTGGCATTCGGGATTACAACGGCGTAAACGGTAGAATGAACTGGTTCTCGTCTACTTATTGGCCTATACATGCCCAAATAAAATTTATTAAGTTGTTTGAAAGACCTCCTAAATGCGGGGCTTTTGGCGACCCAAGTGATCAGCAAAAAGAGAAAGGTTATCGGATGAATAACTAAACTAATCGGCCAAAAAATTCTTTTCGATAAATTTAGGTGCTTTTTTTCTAAAGCGTTTCACTACATCGTCTCGATTTGAAATATTGCCGACTTTAAATGTATTGGCATAAACGCGCTTTCCATTTCTGAATACCCCAAATTCAAAAGTAACAGAGGTTATTTCATCTTTGTATAAATGATAAATACTAGCCTGTTTCAAGCCTTGTTCCAACGGCATTTCTGCTTTAGAACCCTTAAACTTTCTATCATATCCTTTTACATTAATCAAAACATACGTGTTAATTCCCTTAGCTTTCAATGCATTTGTAATCGTATCCGTTGCCAAAATTAATGGATCCGCACCTTGTTTCAGGACATTAACTGATGGAATTGCCTTGATTCCGACTGAATTAAATAATTCGGTTACATTCACTTCTATGGCAAACCGATCTTCCTGTTTATCAAATTGTCCGATGATTAAGGCATTACTTAGCTTGATGCCTTGCGCTGCCAAGGTTAACAAGATCATATAAAAACAGCCGAAAAGAATGTATTTTTTCATTTAATTTGCTTAAAAAACTTCATTTGCAATCGCTTTAACAGACGAAGAATTAGACATGGTGTAATAATGAATACACGGCACACCATTTTTCTTCAATTCTGTAGACTGATGAATTCCCCACTCAACACCTAATTTTTCAACAGCTTTATTGTCCTTACATTTGAGTAATTCCGTCGATAACTCAATGGGATAATCAATGTGAAAAAATTTAGGGATAAAGGAAATATGATTGAGCGTCTTGAGCGGCTTTAATCCAGGAATGATTGGCACCGTAATACCAATATCACGGCAAGCCTTTACAAAAGCAAAAAACTTCTCGTTATCAAAAAACATTTGCGTTACGATATAATCTGTACCTGCCTCAATTTTTTTCTTCAAATAAATAAGGTCCGTAGCCAAATTCATTGACTCAAAATGTTTCTCTGGATATGCCGCCGCACCTATACAGAAATCCGTAGGCTCCAACTGAACATCGTCCATCATGTAATTGCCATGATTCATTTCAGTAATTTGCTCAATCAATTCGACAGCATATTGATGTCCAGCCACGTGGGGTTTGAAGGCTGCCTCCGTTTTATAGGCATCACCTCGTAACGCTAAAACATTATCTATTCCCAAAAATTGAAGATCAATTAAGGCATTTTCGGTGTCCTCCCTACTAAACCCGCCACAAATTAAATGGGGAACGGCATCCACATTGTATTTATTCATTATCGCAGCACAAATACCAACAGTACCAGGACGCTTTCGGATGGCAATTTTTTCTAAAAGTCCATTATCCCGTTCCTTATAAATAAACTCCTCCCTATGGTAAGTAACATTAACAAATTTGGGCTTAAATTCCATTAAAGGGTCTATTCCGTCATAAATTGACTGAATACTTTTACCTTTCAATGGAGGAAGAATTTCAAAAGAAAATAGGGTATCTTTTGCTTGTAAAATATGATCTGTTACTTTCATTTGACTAATTGACTGCAAAGATAAGCGATTTTCCTTTCAATTAAAGATTCCGCTTACATAAACATCGCCAGCTATTTACTTCGAGTTTGAATTATAGCCTCTAAAATAAGACGGCCTGCCAAAGTAATTTCTTCTTCAGTAATATTCAATGGAGGTGCTAAGCGAAAACTAGTCGGATTTGATAAGAACCAAAAAGTAATCAATCCTTTTTCCAAGCATTTTTTCACTACGCGCTCAACCCGTTCAGGCGATACCATATCAAAAGCAAACAACATTCCCTTTCGACGAACGGCAACAATTTCCTCATTTTCCGAAATTATATCCTCCAATAATTTGCCTAAACGTTCCACTTGCACTAAATCGACTTCGTTTACCAAAACATCTAGAAATGCAGCTGCTGCTGCGCAAATAACTGGGTGCCCGCCAAAAGTAGTAATGTGCCCTAACATCGGGGAATGTGAAAAATGAGAAAGATTAGCTTGCGAACTTACCAACGCACCAATTGGCATTCCACCACCCAATGCTTTACCCAAGGTAACAAGATCTGGTACGATATTAAAGTGCTCAAATGCAAATAGTCTACCAGTTCTTCCCAAACCACATTGAATCTCATCCAAGACTAAAAGCGCACCAACTTCAGTACATCGATTTCGAAGCGCTGTCATAAAACAGTAATTCGGAATACGAACACCAGCATCAGCTTGTACAGTCTCCAAAAAAACGCCGGCCGTCTCGGAAGTTATTTGCGCTAAATGCTCCACCACATTTAAATCTATAAATTTAATATTCGGAAGAAGTGGCTGATAGGCTATCTTCTTTAACTCATTGAAAGAAATACTAAGTGATCCGTTTGTACTGCCATGGTAAGCTCCATTAAATGCAATAATCTCTTTTCGTTTGGTAATGCGCTTTACCAATTTAATTGCCGCTTCGTTGGCTTCAGTTCCGGAGTTTACAGGATATACCGCATTTAACGAAGTAGGAAGCAGGGTCAGTAAATTTTCAGACATTCTGTTTTGAGCTGCTTGAACAAACTCACCGTAAACCATAACGTGCATGTGAAGATCCAATTGACTTTTAATCGCCGCTACCACTTTAGGATGACAATGACCAATCGAATTAACCGCAACACCAGCAATCAAATCCATGTAACGTTTGCCTGAGGTATCGTAAATATAGATTCCTTTCGCCTCCTTTACATCGACTAAAAAAGGAAAAGGATTTGTTTGACCGAGGTGATTAAGGAATTGATTTTCTGAATTATTCATTGATACAAAAGTACCCATATTAGTTGATTGAATAAAAAAATCCCGATAAGATGCCTTACCGGGATTTGCATTTCTATTGAAAGATTAGCTGTTTTTAGCGAATGCTTTGCTTGATAATCTCTGTTGTTTTATCACCGTTACTTACACTGATGTAGTAAATACCTGGTGCCAATTGTAAATCCTGAACACTGAATAAGTTGATTCCCGATTTCACATCAATTGTACGATGTAAGATAGAACTTCCTTTCGTGTCTCGGATATTCAACACCGACGTTCCTAACATATCTTTGTTATTCAACACCACTTGGAATGCACCTGTTGTTGGATTTGGATACGTTGAGAAGTAACCTTTGCTGCTGCCTGAACAATTTACATTGATCACATCGTAAACTTTACTTGCGCCATCAATGTCGTACTGCGTTAAACGGTAGTAATTATTACCATCTAAGGCAGCCTTATCGCTGTATGAATACGTTAACAATTGCGTGCTATTTCCAGCAGCCGCTTGCGTATTGATCACGCTCCAAACTTCTCCATCTCGAGACTTCTCTAATTCGAAGCTTAAGCTATTGTGCTCGGAAGCAGTTTGCCATGTTAAATCAACTTGCTCATTCGCACACGTTCCACTGAAGCCCAACAATTCTACCGGTAGAGCCTGATTGTTTGACGTTCCGATATTGAACCAGCTAAAGCCTTGCATATTCGTACTTGTGATTGCAAATGCAACTGGACTTGTTCCACCAGCAATTGGGGTGTGTATTCCTGCTCCTTGCCACTGTACGTGGTGATTCTGAGCGTTGTTGCTACCCGCTGCTTTGATGATTCGCGTAATAGATGGCGTTACCATTCC
>CAMDAH010000025.1 GCA_945888625.1 Chryseobacterium gleum | reverse complement strand
ATTCGACCATAAATAAGAATAGGGTTGCGTGCCACCAATTACATTAACTGTGGCTATGCCGTCAGCAGCATTGAAACAACTGATTTGCTGTCCGTTGTAATTAGAGGTAACGCCCGCATTGGCGACTAATAAATTGGGTTGCGTGATGGGATAAGTTGCTGTCGTTTGGCAGGTGAAATTATCATTTACAGTAATAGTATAATTTCCTGGCGAAAGGTTAGTAATGGAAGTGCTTGTGCTTGAATTGCTCCAAAGATAAGTGTAGGGTGGCGTGCTAGAAGCGCTTACAGAAATACTTCCGTTATTGGCGTTAAAGCAAGTGATATTTGTGAGGTTTGCATTGATGACTGGATTGGGATGAATGATTACCGTATCAGTTAAATTGTAGAATGCACAAATACTCCCGTTGAACGTGATGTTAAGCGAGTAAATGCCTGCATTAGCCGGGGTAATATTATTAATAGATGGATTCGGTGAATTCGACGAAAATCCGTTTGGGCCTGTCCAAAAATAATTTGCATACAAAGAATTTAATATGGTAAATTGAAGGGTGTCTCCAACACAAAGTGGTGGATTGTGTGACACGCTCACATCGGGGCAGGCATTAGTATTTATAGTTAATTCATTGTTGTTATTGGTTGGACAACCATTGACATCATAAATATCTGAAAGACCATTGTTGGTATAAAAATTACTTGAGATATTCCCGGTTCCGAAAATGTACGCTTTATTATTTATGGTACTATCGCAGGATAAAATCAAGCAATCATTTACCACCACTACTCGAAATTTAACCACCGCGCTATCTGCTCCATTTGGCGAGTTGATCATTGTCCCTCCATTAAGTGCGTTTGCCCCTACATTTACTCGAGCGATAACTACGCGATTTACAGGATCATATTCTGCTTGATCATCTCCAAAACCATCTGTTTTAAAGCCAATAAAAGGCCCGTTTGTATATTGAATGGAGCCTGGAACAAAATTAGTGCGAATATCTAAGGTATCAGTAATGAAGGTATTCAAAGAAATATCGGAGCCGATGTTCTTGCCTACTACTCTGTATTCTAAAATATCTCCTGGATTAACATTACCTCCATTTAAATCTTGTACATAAACGGTTGCGCGCAAATCGGGTTCAAATATATCTATGGCGGAAGTAAATACTCTTGCTAGTATGTTTTCAGAGGATGTACTAACCCTAATTGTGGCTGAAGAAGCATTATTTCCTATATAATTTAGCCCAGCATTGTTGGGAAAAAATATACCTGCATCGTATCCAAGCGAATTAGAAAGGTTTGGAACTCGGAATGGAGTGAGAATGGCATTGGTTGAAATTGTACTATTGAAAAAATTGTTCAAGGGATGAAGTGCATCGGAAACATTAACGAAAGTACCCGCACCGTTAAATAGTAACTGATCGCCATTAGAATCCCTGTCGCCATCAAATGCAATTACACCTAATTCGAAATTCACCGGTCCTGATAGAGGCGTGTTAAAACCACTGATGGGAATATCCAAGGTGTTCCCTATTCCAACATTGGCAAAGCCATCAAAAACGGTTAGGTTTCTCATCGATTGCAATACATTTTTGTAGACAACAATGATTGACCAACCTCCCCAAATATTTGAAGTTCCGGTTCTAGTAACAATATCTGCAACGGTAAATCTTGCATTTATTCCTGCTCCAACAACTAATGGCGTGATGTTTTTAAAGCAAAAATAACTCGGGTGACTCCAACTGCTCCCGTTTATGGTCGGTACGTCCAGTGTTTGGTCGGCAGTAAATGTTTGGTATGCACCATTTCCTATTTTTACTTTTGCTTGGCTTCGTGAACCATAGTTAAGTGTTGCAGCATCTATTCTAGCTGACCAGTATAACCCTGCCCATAAAATTTCACTACAATTTGGCAAGGTTAAACTATCTGAACTCGAACAAAAAGTTGAATTGCCAATAGTTCCATCAATGTCCACATAAGACTGGGTAAAACCACCGTTTTGAGAGGTGCCTCCTGTGTTAGGTGGAACCTGAATTTGAGCGGAGATACATCCTTGGCTTGATCCACATGAAACAGAAACGTTGGAGAGTATTTTAATTCCTCCTTTTTGATTGATTTGATACCTTGGATTAAAGGGAGATACAATCTGACTGATTGCCTCCTGCGCCAAAAATAGAATTAGGAGCGTAAGAACAAAACGACTAAAATAATTATTAAAAATTAGTTTAATTTGTGTGAGATTAATAAATAATAAAATTTGTTTTAAAAACATATAAATAAAGTACGCTTTTGATTTTATTAAGTTGCTTATTAGTTCTCAATCGTAAAAAACTTAAAGTTTAAGGTCAATTGTCACAGGAAGATGGTCGGAATAGCCCCCTAAGTATTTTGTCCCACCATAAGTTCTTTTAGGAATTAGTGCGCCTTTATATTCTTCAATAAGGAAGGGAAATGAGTGTATTTTTCCTGAATTAGAAATAACATGAGGCTTACCATTTAATAATCCTTTGGAAACAAGTATGTGGTCTAAAATACCCCACTCATTATTATAATTGTGCGTACCGCCAAATTCGCCGCTACTTTTTGCAATCATTGGAATAAGCTGAGCATTTAACAATTGAACGGATTTGTTTTCGGGGTGATCGTTTAGATCGCCAAGTAAAATGATTTTTGTGTTTGGATCAAGGGCAACTAGTGAATCAATAAAATGCACCATCGTTTGTGCTGCTTTTAGGCGTTTAATTTCGGTGTCATCTGTTCCACCTCGTCGGCTAGGCCAATGATTAACAGTTACATAAAAAACGCTCTTTTTTCTTTGGTATTTTGCCCATAAAATATCTCGGGTAGTTGCTTGCTGTTCTCCGGGAAGTATAAATCTTATTTTTCCAGACTCCAATAACTTGAGTTTCGCACTGTCGTAAATCATTGCAACGTCAATTCCTCTCGCATCAGGACTTTCATAATGAACAATGCCATAATTTTTAAAATCTTTGTTATTAATTATTGATCGGACAGTACCGTAATTTTCTACCTCGCTAAAACCAACAATCATTGGTTTATTGAGTGCATTTATAACTTCTCGAATATGCTTTAGTTTTTCATTAAATTTTGGTGTATTCCAAGCATTTTTTCCACCGGGTAAAAACTCCGAGTCATCATTCGAACCATCGATGGTATCAAATAAATTTTCAACATTGTAAAAGGCTATTTTTTCACTTTTTTGCGCTAAAACGCATTGGCTATAAATCAAAAAGATGCCAAAGATGGTAAGGGTAATTATTTTCATTTTTTTTTTTTTAATAAGTTCCTAAAAAGCGTCTTGAAAACCAATCCAATGTTAATAAAGACATTAAAATTACAAATAACCAAGTTAACTCAATGAGCGAAAGGAACTTTTTTTCTTCATATTGTACAGCGTTGATATCATCCCTTAGCGTTAATTCCTCCAATGATTTTTGATAATCTTTCAAAAAACGGTATTTTCCGTTGGACTGTTGTGCGAGTTGCTTTAGTGTAGCGTGATTTGCACATGAATTAATTAATTCAAGTTGGACATCCTCTACGATGAAAAAACCGGTTTTTGCAATTGTTTTTCCTTTATAAACAGTGCTAACTTTCCAGGTATATTTTCCTGTTGAAAGTTTACCGGCATTTAACTTGTAATTAGTTCCAGTAACACCAAATTGAGATTTAAATGTTGTCCCTTTTTCATTTTTCATCTCCATGGTAATTACAGGCGTTGAGATTGGTTCCAACGAAGCGTTATAAAATGATGCTGAGACGACAACTGATTCATTTTTAGAAAAACGCTTTGGAAAAGAGACACTTAAGCCCTCTCCTTGTCTTTTAAGCAGCAAATAGCTGACTGATTTATTGATTAATTCATTAAAATTATCGTGAGAACCTGAACGTGTAAAATCGTTTAATTTCCACCTCCAAATTCCTTCACCATAGATAACACCGTAATTTTGTTGGGTGTTTTTTCCGAAAAATAACAAGGGGTCAATTTTAGTGACTTCACCTATGCGTTGGAACAATAGTACATCCGTTGGATTGATTGCACGTACACCCCCAAATCTCGTGTTTAGCGGTGGGTAAAACGCAATTGCTTTCTTGCAGTTATCACTTAATTCAAAAGTGTTGAACGCCGGGTTGTACGCGCCAAGTACCTCGTCGGTTTGGTTTTTTGAGTTAGAGAGTGCTACGACATTTAACGAATTGCTAATTGCCCCTGAGGTGTTTGGACCTAGCATATACAACACTGGGATTCGATTGTCGCTTAAGTACCGTTGAATTTTAGCGTCGAATTGAATTCCCGGTTCGTGCCAAATAACTAAATCAGGTTTCTTGGTGACGTAATTGAATTCTTTAGTACTTAGATAGGTCGTTTCAATGGTTTCATTTTTATCAATAGCTGTTTTTAAAGCGGCAATATCAGGGTGTGGTGCTGCACTTAAAAAAAGAATTGTGCTTCTGCTGTCAATTACCTCAACATAAAGTGTTTGTTGATTATTTTTAATGTTGCTTTCCCCTTCGATAACTTCAATTTGTACTTTATAAGTTTGAAATCCGGGGCTTGTTGCATCAACTAAAAAGGTATGCTGATAAAATTGTTGCTTTTCGTTACTGTAATTGATAGTGGTTGAAGCTAACATTTTGTTATTCTGCCATAGACTTAGCCGTGTTGTTTTGTTTTGAATCCGATTGGCTTCAATATCTACTTCTATTGGAAATTTATTCTTTAAAAAAACGACATCATTGTAAACCGTATTTCGAATAAATTGGTCTTTTTTAGGAATGGTATCACCAATTCCGAGCGTGAAAATAGGGGTGAGGTTAAGTTTTTCAGCAGCATAAATCGGATTGCCACCAACATTGTAATTCCCATCTGAAACGCAAATTAATGCGCCTACATTTCGATTAAAATAAGCCGTTGAAATGGCCTCTATTCCTTTTTCTAAATTAGTTGTTTCGTCTAGAAATGAAAAGCTATTTTTTTCATTAAAGTCATTGCCTATTGAATAAGTAACTAGTTCGAATTTATCTTTGAATTTTTCGGTTATTTTTGTTTGAAGATTGCTGATTTGTCTGCGAATTTGTGCGCTGTCTTTGTACGAAAGCATCGATGCGGAATTATCAACAAGTGTTATTAATATTGGTTTTTCTTTACGATAGGAAGTACGTTGAAAAATTAAACCGATTAAGAGCAAGAAGAGTACAAAGAGCACACTTGTACGAAGCCCTATCAGCATAAATTGAATTTTTTTTGTTTGTTGCTGAAACCATGCGTTTTTGGCGTACAAAAAAACGGCGCCGAAATAGGATACTAAAAGTGCAGGAATGATAAACCACAACGTATAATCGGCACTAACTGACATTTTTCAAAATTAGGAAAAAATCGTGTGATTTCGCTTAAAAATTCTTTGATTTTAACCAAAACTAGTGTGAAAATTTAATACCTTCGCCAAAATTTAAAATATGTTAAAAGACGTTTTTATTGTTGCTGCAGTTCGAACTCCTATCGGTTCATTTATGGGTGGCTTGTCCACCATTTCTGCTACTCAATTGGGCAGCATTGCCATCAAAGCGGCAGTGGAAAAGGCTGGATTGGAGGTAGCGCTTGTTGATGAAGTATTTATGGGTAACGTATTACAAGCTGGTGTTGGTCAAGCTCCGGCACGTCAGGCGGCACTAGCAGCTGGACTTTCCAATCAGGTGCCGTGCACCACAATCAATAAAGTTTGTGCATCAGGAATGAAGTCAATCATGTTGGGAGCGCAGTCGATAGCGTGTGGAGATAACGAGGTTGTAGTAGTAGGTGGAATGGAAAGCATGTCGCAAACACCACATTATTTGGAGGGTAGAAACGGTACCAAATTTGGGAATGTTTCGCTTACTGACGGAATATCGAAAGATGGTTTATTAGACGTTTACAACAATGTGCCGATGGGAAATTGTGCTGAATTGTGTGCTAAAGAACACCAGATCACGCGAGAAGATCAAGATAATTTTGCGATAACATCGTATCAGCGTGCCGCAAAGGCATGGGATTCAGGGTATTTTAACGAAGAAGTCGTGGCAGTTAGTGTGCCTCAACGAAAAGGAGACCCTAAAATTATTTCGAAGGACGAGGAGTATACAAATGTATTTTTAGATAAAATTCCAGGTTTACGACCTGCTTTTGATAAAGAGGGAACAATTACAGCAGCCAATGCATCAACCATAAACGACGGTGCTTCAGCATTAATTTTAGTCTCAAAGGAAGTACTAGAAAAGTATAATTTGAAGCCATTGGCAAAAGTGATTTCCTATGCCGATGCTGCTCAAGCCCCTGAATGGTTTACTACTGCGCCTTCTTTGGCAGTCCCTAAAGCATTAGCAAAAGCTGGATTATCGAAGGACGATATCGATTGTTGGGAGTTAAATCAAGCTTTTTCTGTTGTGGGTATTGCAAATACGAAAATTTTGGGATTGGATCCTGAGAAAGTGGACATCAACGGAGGTGCCGTGGCGCTAGGTCATCCTTTGGGTAATTCGGGCTCGCGAATTGTTGTTACGCTTATTCATGTTTTAAAGCAAAATAACGGTCGATTTGGTGCTGCTGCTATCTGTAACGGCGGTGGAGGGGCCTCAGCGATAATCATTGAGAACTGCTAAAGATGTAATTTTTGTAACCTTGTCGGTAGAATTTGTTTTGTAGATAGCAAATCCTGTAGCCATGAAACTTATTGCATTACTTTGTATTTTGTCACCATTTTTCAGTGTTGCGCAAATGTACATGCGAAAAAAACAAAATTTTGGTGTTTATGGACAATACAACATCGGTATCAGTGAAAGAAACAATACGTCTTTTAATATAGGTGTCACGAGGCAGTTTGGCCGATTCGTCCTACCTGAATTTGGTTACAGAAGGAGTACGATAAGCAACCTTCAACGCGATGAATTAATACCAGAGGTTATCAATAAAAATTATTTAAATCTTGCTTTGGTTTTTCGCACCCCTTTGTTTACCATTTTTGAACGAAAGCGAGGAAGGTCGTGTCAGGCAGAAGTGCTTGAAATATTTTTTGCACCTGAAGGATATTATAACCTACCACAGGCGAATGATGTATCGAATAGCTTTTTATCCTACAAAACTGGATTAGGCTTGTACCATGTGCAAAGTGGATTCGGTAAACGAAATAAGGCCTGGACCGTTAAATTGGAAGGGTATTACCGAGGTTTTTTCCGTCAGCAGATAAAGGACAATTCAATCAATAGTGAGGTTGGTATTCAATTGCGCATTATTCATCACAAGTTGTATGATTTTGTGCCCTAATTTACCAGCTTCCTCCTGCACCACCTCCTCCGAAACTTCCTCCTCCAAAGCCGCCAAAACCACCACCGCCGCCTCCAAATCCGCCACCGCTTCCACCTCCATATCCTCTGCCGAATCCGGTTCCCATAAAAATTCCACCGGCACCTAAAGTGGTACCGCCGCCTTTACCTCCCTTAACTAATAAAATGGACACTACGATTATTAAAAAAATAAACAGAATTATTTTGCCTACCCAACTGCCTTCGTTCTTTTTTTGATAGCTTGCAGAATTGTATTCTCCCTTTGCAAGCGAACTCAGTACCTTGATGGCATCGTTAAGTCCTTTGTAAAACGCTTTATTTTTAAAGTTGGGAATAAGTTCATTTTCAACGATTCCTTTACAAGTTATATCGGGAATAGCACCTTCAAGTCCTCTGCCTACCGCGATAAATGATTTTTTTTCACCTCTACCACCTGTGGGTTTGATTAATATAACAATACCATTTTTTTCTTTTTCTTTCCCTACTTTCCAAAGATTACTAATCTTAATAGCATAATCGGAAACGTCATAATCTCCCAGATCATCAATAATAATCACAGCAATTTCATTCGAGGTTTCTTTCTCAAATTTTTGCAATTGTTGCTCAATTTTACGCTCTTCCTCAGGTGTTAAAAATTGCGTTTTGGATAAGTCGTTGTATAATTTTGGTGGAAAGGGTGCTTTTGGAAGTTGCGACCATGAAGTAACTGAAATAAAACTAATTAAAAATAATACTAGGCCAAATTTATTCATTAGTCAAATGTAATTTCATTGCTTAATTCGTCGCTATCATCCGCTTGATGTGGAAAGTATTCCTTTAGTCGCTTGCCTACCTCAATGACTGCATTTGTAATTCCCTCCCTAAATTGATTATTTTTAAAGTCAAGAATAAGTTGATCTTTAGTGCTGGTCCAAAAATCGCTTCCAACTTTCTCATCGATACCTATGTCTCCTAGTATGGCTAATTTTTTGTCCTTAAACGATAAGTAAATTAACACGCCGTTTCTTTCTTTGGTGGCCTGCATCTTGAGTTTATTAAAAACTTGTATGGCTCGTTCCAGTGGATTGCCCTTGCAGTTTTGATCTATGTGCACCCTTATCTCACCTGATGTAAGTTCTTCAGCACGACGAATTGCCTCTTGTATGGCTATTTTATCTGACTCAGAAATTGATTTTTGCGTCATGTTAAAACTCTACGTCTGGAGCATCTTCCGCCCCTTTATCTGCCTTGAAACCCTCTTTTCTTGGAAATGTTTCGTGATTTATGAACAAGCTATTGAAGAATCCTCTAATGTGTGTATTGTATTCTTTTGTCGCCTGATTGTATTCATCTCGTGAGGTTTTAATTCTATTTTCTGTGCCTTCGAGTTGCGTTTGAAGATCCCTGAAGTTTTCTGTTGATTTGATTTGTGGATAGGCTTCATACATAATATTGATGGCAGTATTAATTTTTTTGCCCATTAACTCCAAATCTTCTGGTGTTTTGGCTTCAACAATTCCTGCTCTCGCATTGGTTACTTGTGTTAAAATATCTTTTTCATTTTTAGCGGCACCTTTAACTGTCTTTATTAAGTTTGGAATCAGGTCAGCACGCCTTTGATAAGCACTTTGTACATTGTTAAATTTTTCATTCAGGTTTTCTTGTTTCGAAACGGCTCCGCTGTATGCGTTGTAGTACATTAAAAATAGGATGAGAATTAATCCACCAATTGCTGCTAAAATGATATACGTTTTTTTCATGTTAATTATTTGTTTGTAAAATTAGTGACTTAATTAATGTTTCTCGGTTTTTACTTGGTTTATTTTGTGTCTCGAGTTATTTTTTACAGTCTCCTTGGTAATTTTTGTGTTTGAATTGTATCCAATATTCTTTGAAGTTTTCTTTGGTGACGTATTTCATAAATTTGGGTTTGCCCACACTGATAATTTTCAATTTTTCGATTGTTTCGTTGAGTCTATTTTTCAATAAAACATCTGCTTGGTTTCCCCACGTTCCACAATGTTCAATTCCTGTACTTGCGCTGCATTTATCGGCTTTTTGAAAAAATAGATTGATGCAATAAACAACGGTATCTTTCATATCTAACCCTGCAGTTGTGATGCTTGATTTTTTAAAGTCTATTTTTAAGTACGCTGCCTTTTTGAAGGACGCTTTCAGGTATTTTCCCAGCGTATCTGCCACCCGATTTGAAAATTGGTGCGCCACGTCATTGTACATGTAATTTCCTGTATCGGTAAATTCTACGCCTTTGTACACACCATGCATTCCTATTTCGTCAATTTTAATACTGTATTGAGATGCTTTTTTTTGTGCGTTTATAAGTGCTGTTCTTTTTAATTTACTTTTTTCCTTCTCGCGCTGCTTGTTACTTCCTTTATTTTCACACGCTCCGACTAAAAATAGTATAATGAATGCAATACTAAATTTTATACAGTTTTTCATTGATTAAAAATTAATTAAAAAAAAAGATTAAAAACTAATCAAAAAGTAGTACCTTTGATTTGTTAAAGGTACCCAATTTATGGATGTATTTAATTAAAAACCGAAGCTTAAATAATGGCTGTTTCACGCTCAATTGTTCACATGGATTTAGATACTTTTTTTGTGTCCTGTGAACGCTTATTAGATAGTCGCTTGCTTGGGAAACCAATTCTAATAGGTGGTACAAGTGATCGGGGTGTTGTTGCGTCGTGCAGTTATGAGGCAAGGCGCTACGGCGTTCATTCGGCAATGCCTATGAAAATGGCCAAGGAGCGTTGCCCTGATGCGATTGTCATCAAAGGAAATTCTGAAACCTATTCTAAGTATTCGCGCATGGTTACAGACATTATTAGCGAAGCTGCACCCTTGTATGAAAAATCATCGATTGATGAATTTTACATTGATTTTACTGGAATGGATCGCTTTTTTGGTACGCTCACTTACGCATCAGAATTACGGCAACGTATTTTAAACGAAACAGGTTTGCCTATTTCTTTTGGTTTATCTCAAAACAAGACGGTTTCAAAAATTGCCACGGGTGAAGCTAAGCCGAACAACCAATTGCAGATTGATTTTGGTTCTGAGCGTGATTTTTTGGCGCCACTTTCTGTCCGAAAAATTCCAATGGTTGGATTGAAAACGTATCAAATTTTATGTAATCTAGGCGTTCGGAAAATTCAAACAATCCAAGAAATGCCTGTTGAACTTATGCAAACAGCGTTAGGTGAAAATGGTGTTAGCATCTGGAAAAAAGCCCAAGGTGTGGATCTTTCACCTGTTGAGCAATATAGCGAACGTAAATCGATCTCCAAGGAACGAACATTTGATCAAGATACGATTGATGTAACGAAGCTCCGAGCTGTTTTAGTCATCATGGTTGAAAATATGGCTTTGCAGTTACGCAGAGAAAATAAGTTGACCGGTTGTGTAACAGTTAAAATTCGTTACGCTGATTTTCAAACACAAACTTTACAGAAAAACATTCCTTACACGGCAGCTGACCATGATTTATTTCCCATTGCTACAGATTTATTTGAACGCATATTCCAGCGGCGTATTCTAGTTCGATTAATTGGTTTACGCTATAGTTCGCTTGTGTCGGGAAATCACCAACTCAGTTTATTTGATGAATCAATTGATTATGCGAGTTTGTACAGGTCCTTGGATCATATACGTAATCGCTATGGTGATCGGGCGGTGATGCGTGCAATTGGTATGCATGTCGGCAGAATAGACTAGGGGCCTTAGGTTTTACTTGTTTTTTTATAGGATGAAAACGTATTCTTATTTCAGTTTAAAATATGGGGTTCTTTCGCCCGATGCTATTGTTCAATGGGCTGTTGACAACGGACATTCGACAGTTTGCCTTACAGATATTAATTCGACGGGGTCGGTGTTATCTTTTGTACGTGCTGCACAACGCAGTGGTATTAGAGCGGTAGTCGGTGCCGAAATCAGAAATGGAATGGATGTAAAGGCGACTATAATTGCTAAAAATAACGACGGATTCAATGAATTAAATTGTTTCCTTACTCAATACATTCACCGTGGTATCGATTTTCCGACTAAGTTCCCCCCTTTTGTAAATTGTGCTATTTTCTACCCCTTAAACGCTAAGGTAAGTCATTTAACTGCCAATGAGTTTTTTCAAGTTCAGCAGGCCGATCTTACTACAATTCCTATTAAATACAAACACCTTCCGTCTGAAAAATTTCATGCGTTAGAACCAATGCTTTTTCGGAGTAAACGGGATTTTAATACGCATCGCTTGCTTCGGGCAATTCACCACAACGTACTCTTATCTAAATTAGCTAAACAAGAGCAAGCCAATGAGAAAGAATATTTCTTGTCGGCTGCTGATTTAGCAAAAGCTTACGAAAACGACTCGGAATACTTAGCTAGAACACAAAAGTTATTTGATTCTTGCAGAGTATTTTTTGAATTTGGGGACAATGCTAAACCCCAGAACCTTGTTTCTTACACTGAAAGCGTTAATCAAGACGAAGAAATGCTTCGTCAGCTTTGCGCTGATGGCTTGGCTTACCGCTATCCAATTATAACAGACGAAATTATCGCACGAATTGAAATGGAAATTGAGCTAATTGCACAGAAAGATTACCTGTCTTATTTTTTGATGGCTTGGGATTTTACTTCGTATGCGCGGAAAAAGCAATTTTTTCATGTCGGAAGGGGAAGTGGTGCCAACAGCATCGTTGCTTATCTATTGCGAATAACCGATGTGGATCCTTTAGAATTGGATCTTTATTTTGAACGATTCATTAACCTGTACAGGAAAAATCCACCGGATTTTGATATTGATTTTTCATGGCGCGATCGCGATGATGTGATTGATTACATTTTTCAGCGGTACCCAAACGTGGCTTGGCTTTGTACTTATAATACGTTTCAATATCGTGCCACTATTCGCCAATTAGGAAAGGTCTTTGGCTTGCCTAAAACGGAAATTGATAAGCTGAGTAGAAGTAAGTCACCTAACTCAACCTTAGATAAGATATCCCAACTGGTGTTGCGCTACAGTTCCTATCTTCACGGTATTCCTTCTCACTTAAGTGTTCATTCTGGCGGTATCCTTGTTAGTGAAAAACCAATTACTTCCTATTCTGCCACTTTTTTACCGCCAAAAGGATATCCGACCACGCAATTTTCAATGATGGAAGCGGAAGATGTGGGATTGTATAAATTTGATGTGTTAAGTCAGCGTGGACTTGGGAAGATAAGGGAGTGTTTGGATATAATTAAGTACAATCAAGCAGCTAACCCTCCCCACGATATCCACGATATTGCCTATCTGAAAAAAGATAAAGCGACGCAAACGTTGTTACTCGAGGCAAAAGCGTTGGGGTGTTTCTATGTAGAATCACCAGCTATGCGCATGCTCATCATAAAATTAAATGTTAAATCGTATTTAGAATTAGTTGCTGCTAGTTCCATTATTCGGCCAGGGGTATCGCAATCGGGTATGATGCGCGAGTATATTCTTCGCCATCGAAATCCCTCCCGTAGAAATGAAGCACATCCGATTTTATTGGAAATTATGCCCGAAACCTATGGGGTAATGGTTTATCAGGAGGATGTAATTAAGGTAGCACATTATTTTGCCGCACTAACGCTCGCTGAGGCAGATGTCTTGCGTCGAGGAATGTCGGGAAAGTTTCGTTCGAGAGCAGAATTTCAGGGAGTTCGCGATTTATTTTTTAGCAATTGTGCTAAAAAAGGCCACGATTTAGTACTGACAACTGCTATATGGGGGCAAATTGAGAGTTTCGCAGGTTATGCCTTTTCAAAGGGTCATTCTGCTTCTTACGCTGTTGAAAGTTATCAAAGTCTTTACCTAAAAGCGCATTATCCATTGGAATACATGACGGCAACAATCAATAATTTTGGGGGTTATTACCGTACGGAAACGTATGTCCACGAAGCGCGGCGCTTTGGTGCTATTATCGAGGCTCCGTCCATTAATGAAGGGGAATATGCCTGCGTATTAATCGGGAATCGATTGATTTTAGGTTTTGTTTTAGTAGCAGGAATTGAGGTGAATTGCATCAGTACTATTTTAAAGGAACGGGCAGCATTTGGTGTTTTTCGTGATTTTGATGACTTGATGCAACGGACTTACATTCCTCTCGAACAGCTTTCGTTGCTCATACGCGTTGGGGCGCTACGTGATTTTTTAGAGGATCGAAAAACATTATTGTGGAAGGCACATTTTTATCTGTCGAAGGCCACAACTAAAACCAATCAACAGTCGCTTTTTAGCACGCCACCTCTTTCTTTTCAATTGCCCCAATTAGACGAGCAAATATTAGAACTTTCCTTTGAGCAAATTGAATTGATTGGTTTTCCTTTATGCAATCCCTTTGATTTATTAGCGAAACCACTACCGGAACACACATTAGCTAGGCAATTACCCAATTCCCTAGGATTAATTATCGAGTTGTTTGGCTACTTAGTGACCATAAAAACATCCAAAACTTCGAAGGGTGCGCTCATTAATTTTGGCACTTTGATCGATGTTGATGGCGATACCATCGATACTGTTCATTTTCCTGAATCACTACGTAAATATCCGTTTATGGGAAAAGGGATTTATCGAATGAAAGGTAGGGTAACCGAAGAATTTGGTTATTACACGCTAGAAGTAGGGCAAATGGAAAAGCTACGATTGGTCGATGATGTTCGTTTTGGAGAAGAAATCAATACTTTTGAACCAGCCTAAAAACTTTACATCAACTAGCTTGTTTTCAAATTATGTATCAATTAGTAAGAACCCAATTCGTAAAGACCGACATGTTAAACTGTTGGGATTTTTTTTCTTCTCCAGAAAATTTAGCTAAAATAACACCTGCCTACATGGGTTTTATAATTCGAACGCCATTACCCAAAAAGATGTATGAAGGGCTAATGATTGAATACACTGTTAAGCCTTTAATGAATATTCCTTTGCGTTGGGTAACAGAAATAAAAACCGTAAAAGATCATGCGTTTTTTGTCGATGAACAACGTGTTGGTCCCTACAAAATGTGGCACCACGAACATCACTTCATACAAGTGGAAGGGGGTGTCGAAATGAAAGATATTGTGAGTTACGAGCTTCCTCTTGGAATTTTGGGAAGAATTATGCATGCGATTTTTATTAAAAATAAAGTGAAACAGATCTTTGATTTTAGGTACCAAAAGGTGGAAGAACTCTTCAATCAAAAGTAAACTGTAAATTGCCTACCTTTGACTTATGAAGTTCAAGGACTATCCCATCTCTCCCCTAATAAAAAAAGAACTTGACAAACTTGGTTTTGTTCGACCTACTGATATTCAGCATCGGGCAATCAAACCTATTCTTGATGGGGAAGATGTAATGGCTGTGGCACAAACGGGAACTGGAAAAACAGCTGCGTTTGTGATTCCTGTGATTCACCACCTGTTAAATCCAAAAGATCTTAAGAAAAAACAAATTAGGTGTCTGGTAATGGTGCCTACCCGCGAACTAGCCAAGCAAATTTCAGAGGTTTTTATTCAAATTGGTGCCGCTACAAAATTAAAAACACTGGGCCTTTTTGGCGGAGTGGAACAGGAAAACCAAATTCATCAATTAGAACATAAAGTCGACATCTTGGTAACTACGCCTGGTCGCATGTTTGACCTCGTTTCACAAGGATTTATCGATTTATCGAAAGTGGAAATCTTAGTGCTTGATGAGGCTGACTTGATGCTTGATTTAGGCTTTACAAAGGACATAACAGATGTACTGCGTTTGCTTCCTAAAAAGAGACAAACCTTGTTCTTTACGGCCACTATTTCTAAAAAAATAAAATCCTTAGCCTACGATGTCGTTCGCGATGCCATTCGGATACAAATTTCACCCAAGAATCCGGTTGCTAAAAATGTAACTCATGCGGTGGCTTTTATTGAAATGGATGACAAGCGTTTTTTTCTTGAAAACATCTTAACTGAATTCGAAACCCAAAAATTTATTGTGTTTGTAAGGACAAAGGTGCGAGCTGAAAGGGTTGTGGCAGCTATGCAACGCGTTGAAATTGTTACAGAAGCACTGCATGGAGGAATTGAGCAAGATAAGCGTTTTGATATTTTAGATCGTTTTCGAAAAGGGGAAAGTCGGGTACTTATTACTACAGATGTCGCTTGTAGAGGAATTGATATCCCCGATATGGATTACGTTATAAATTATGACATTCCAGAAAATCCAGAGAATTATGTGCACCGCTGCGGACGAACGGGTAGAGGTGAGGCTAACGGACAAGCTTTGTCATTTTGTAGTCCGGAAGAAAAAATCCTTATTGAAGCAATTGAAGTGTATACAGGCGAAGAAATTCTGCATTATGAAATTACGTCAGCTGAATACAAGGACATACTTATCGACACCACGGATCCCACCTATAATTGGAAGAAATTAATGGATGAGTTCGATAACGAAAACACCGATTGGGATTAAGATTTAGTTGGGATAACTAAATTAATCGGATCCAATACTTTTTCTTTTGTTAAGGCTATATCAATCACTTCTTTCATTGTTTCCACATAATGAATACTTAAACCTTTTATGTAATCAGGTTTTATTTCATCTACATCTTGTTTGTTCTTGGAGCAAAGAATTAATTCCTTAATTCCGGCTCTTCTAGCTGCTAATATTTTTTCCTTGATTCCACCAACTGGAAGTACGTCACCACGAAGTGTTATTTCTCCTGTCATGGCAAGGCCTTTTTTTATCTTTCGTTGTGAAAATAAAGAAGCCAAAGAACAAAGCATCGTAATACCTGCGCTCGGTCCGTCTTTAGGTGTTGCACCTTCAGGCACATGGACATGCACATTATAGTGATCGAAAACTTCTTGAGAAAGTCCGATCCATTGGCTATGTGCCTTTAAGAATTCCATAGCAATCACAGCACTTTCTTTCATTACATCACCCAAGTTGCCAGTAAGGGTAAGCTTTCCTTTTCCTTGTGTTATCGATGATTCTATGAATAATATATCACCTCCAACGCTTGTCCAAGCTAAGCCTGTTACGACACCTGCCACATCATTGTTGGCATATTTGGTTCGCGCTCGACCTGCTCCCAAAAAATTAAATAGGTCATCTTGGGAAATTTTAGCATCAAATTTAACATCTGTAGCAATTTGTAGCGCTCGGTTTCTGACAAGCTTCGCCACCATTTTATCTAATCCTCGCACGCCCGATTCATTAGTGTATTCCTCCACTAACTTCTCTAAGATCTTATGGTCTATGGAAATATCTTTTTTTTGAATGCCATGTTCAGCAATTTGCTTACCGATTAAGTGACGCTTGGCAATTTCAATCTTTTCTTCAATTGTATAACCGTTTACTTCAATTATTTCCATTCGATCGCGCAAAGGGCCTTGAATTTCCGAAAGGCTATTGGCAGTTGCAATAAACAATACCTTCGACAAGTCAAATTCTGACTCAACATAATTATCGTAAAAAGCGATGTTTTGCTCTGGATCTAGCACTTCAAGTAGAGCCGATGATGGATCGCCGTGGTTGCTTCGACCTAACTTATCGATTTCATCAAGCACAAACACCGGATTGGCACTTTCTGCTTTCTTGATATTTTGTATAATTCTCCCCGGCATCGCGCCAATATACGTTTTTCTATGTCCACGTATTTCTGCTTCGTCGTGCACGCCGCCCAATGACATTCGTACATATTTTCGACCCAGCGCCTCGGCAATTGATTTTCCCAATGACGTTTTCCCGACGCCAGGAGGTCCGTAAAAACAAAGTATTGGGGATTTCATATTGCCTCGAAGTTTCAAAACAGCGAGGTATTCCATTATACGTTCCTTTACTTTTTCTAAGCCAAAATGATCGCGTTCCAGTATTTTTTTAGCGCGCTTTAAATCAAGGTTATCTTTGGTGTAACTATCCCAAGGCAGGTCTAACAATAAATCCAAAAAATTAAGTTGAACTGTATATTCAGCCCCTTGGGGATTCATACGTTGGAGTTTATCTAATTCTTTGTAAAACGTTTTAGCAATTGATTCTTTCCACTTCTTTTTTGAAGCTCGATTTTTTAATTCATTTATGTCCTGCTCTTGCGGATTGTCGCCTAACTCGTCTTGAATGGTTCGCATTTGTTGGTGTAAGAAAAACTCGCGCTGTTGGCGATCCAAATCTTTTTTTACGCGATTTTGGATTTCATTTTTCATTTCCAACATTTGTACCTCAAGGGTGAGGTGCTCCAATACCATCATTACCCTTTTACGCATATCCATTTCCTCCAACATTTCTTGCTTTTTAGCAACATCGGCATTCATATTTGAAGAAATGAAGTTGACTAAGAAGGTTGGACTATCGATGTTTCCAATCGCGAACTGGGCTTCAGAGGGAATATTTGGGCTGTCGCGAATAATTTGAAGCGCCAATTCTTTGATAGTTTTAAACATCATGGCCAATTCCTTGTCCTTTTTATCGATTGGTTTCTCTTGTAGAATTTTAACCGTTGCACGCATGTAAGGGTCCGATTGTACCGGCGTTTCAATTTCAAAGCGGCGTTTCCCCTGAATAATTACGGTTGAACTGCCATCAGGCATTTTTAGTAAACGAATAATTTGTGCCACGGTGCCAACAGCATGCAAATCAGTAAAATTGGGTGATTCTTCGTCTTGATTTTTTTGCGAAACCACCCCAATGATTTTATTTCCTTTATTGGCCTCTTGTATCAGGCGGATTGATTTATCACGACCAACCGTAATTGGAATTACAACACCCGGAAAAAGAACGTTGTTGCGCAACGGAAGTATAGGTAGCTCATTAGGAAAGATTTGCTTATTTACACTTTCTTCCTCCTCAGCAGTAATCAATGGAATGAATTCAGCATCATTTTCTATACCTGCAAATCCAAAAAATTCGTGGTCAAAATTATTACTCATCGTGGATCGTTCTTTTTTTATTAATTAGACACTTTGTCAGTTAATTAGTTGGAAATCCCTTAAAAATTCTTTTATAACTAACGTTCACAAAATTGTCAATTCTTATGCCACGGCTTATTGTACTGAAAAAATGACATGTTTTCTCATTGTTCTTGTTTATACCCCATGAATTTTGTGCTTTGATTTTTTATCTATTCAGTTACATTGTTGTAAATTTATGTTTTTACAACTTTAATATTTCCTTATGAAAAATACTTACCTAATTTTTTCTTTCCTTTTTCTGTTGACGACTAATGCCATTGCGCAAGACACGACGTGGGTACAAACCTTCACCTTTGATTCCATTACCACAAGAAGAGCGAATTTCGTTTTTCCTCCTGAATTAAATACAACAAGGTTCGAGAAAGTCTTGATGTATTATAAATTAAAATGTAGTCCATTGACTACTTGGGATCAATACAATTGTGGCGAGTGGGATTATTTAACCTACACACGAGTTTTTGATCACACTGGGAATTTCGATTCTGTGGTAAAAAATAGCAGCATGTACCTGGCCAATTGTGCCGCTCCTCCAGTTGTTTCTTTTACGCCCATTCCATTTGTAGAAGCAGATATTTACCAGCGCAATGAATTGTTTCGCTCGGGAGCTTCGGTGCTTTCTTCAAACATTAACGCGTCTAATTCTTCTGCTAATTTGCCTTTTAACACCCAAAAAAGTGGTGGTCGATATCAGATGTTGTTAACTGCTAATGAGTTGTTATCAGCAGGAATTACGGCTGGTGATATTCAATCACTTTCTTTATTTATTAATTCTTTAGGAAGTAATGGTGAGTTAATGCATCCAACAATCTCACTGAAATCTACCACTGATAATGATTTGCTATTTTTCCATTCTGCTGGTTTTACCACAGTGTATAATGCTAGTCATGGAGTTGGAGGAACCAACCCCTCTTTTCTTGCAGGACAAAACGACTTATTGTTTTATCAATCTTTTGCATGGAACGGAACCGATAATTTGATTATTGAGTTTTCATTTGAAAATGACTATCCTGCTGCAACAGGATTAAGTTTTCAGACTGAAACCATCAACACTAATACAGCCTTGAATTTTGAGGGTAAAAATGGCGTGGTGAAATTTAGTGGAACCAATTATGCCATTTCTGAACTTTCAGATTTCGTGGTTGGAAATGAATTAACCGTGGAGTTTTGGACAAAGGGGAATTTGACCGCAGGGACCAATACTACTATTTTGGAAGCTTGGGATACCTTGAATAACCGAATTTTGAATATTCACATGCCTTGGAGTAATAACAATGTTTATTTTGATGCTGGAATTTCTTCCGGTTTCGATCGAATTAATAAGGTAATGAGCCCAAGTGAGATGGACGACACCTGGAATCATTGGGCTTTTGTCAAGAAGCAATCTACCGGTGAAATGTTTATTTATAAAAATGGCGTGCTCTGGCATTCTGGTACTAATTTGACAAGACAAATTGGCTACATAAGTCGCTTGGTTATTGGTGCCAGCGCTGATGCAAATCTAAAATGGAAAGGTAAAATGGATGAATTCCGAATTTATAATGCGGCATTGACACCGGCTACTATTTTAGCAAATTATAAAAACAAAATTGATGCTACGCACCCTAATTGGAACAATCTATTGGCCTATTATGATTTTGATGATGTGAATTATGCCATCGATCGATCGCAAAATAATCATAAATTGATGTTGTCTGAAGGTTGGTCTTTGGCAAATGGAAGTATGATCCGAAATGATGAATTTCCTCTTGCAGGGCTTACGCAAGCTACTAAACGTCCTAAAATTGCGTTGGGTCAGGGCGTTGTTGCTGGTGTTCAACAAACGAATCTTGTCAATCAAATGAAACGTAAAGAACCAATCGTTGTGTTTGAACAAGCAGCTGTGAATCGCCATTTCGAGATTATTAACAGTTTTATTGGTGTTCCTACAGGTTCGATGAATACCTTCGATCCACAAGGAAATATGCTGACAAGTGTTCCTTACAACGTAACTACCAACTTACTGAATGACACGATTTCATACTATAATGTTCCTTATGAAATAGTAAAGGACGTCGAAATTGCACGATATATTACACCATATGGTATTCAATTCGACTTAGGTCCAAATGGTTTCTGTTGGATTTATGACGTAACAGATTATCAGCAATACCTCAAAAATACCGTTGATTTAGCGGCGCACAACACCCAAGAATTATTGGATCTTCGCTTCGCATTTATTGAAGGAATTCCTCCAAGAGACATTCACAAGCGGGAGCCTATTTGGAGTGATTTTAGAGGCTATAATTTCGCAAATATGGCGAATAATGTAGATTTAGCACCTAAATCAATTCTATTATCGGATAGCTCTGCCATGTTTAAAATTAAAACAAGAATGTCTGGTCATGGGCAAGTAGGAAATGCCGCTTGTTGTGAATGGGTACCCAACGATCATCAACTTCGTATTGATGGAATACCAAGGTTCAACTGGAATATTTGGCAGACAACGGAGTGTGGGGATAATCCAAATATTGGTCAGGGAGGAACATGGCCGTATGCCAGAGAAGGATGGTGCCCGGGTGATCGGGTGAAGGAACATGAATTTGAATTAACGCCATTTGTTACTCCCGGTGATTCGGTAACTATTGATTATTCCATTACTGCGGTTCCTCAGAATGATCCTGGTCAAGCAGGAGGGAATTACATTGCTGCCTATGATTTAATATCGTATTCAGCGCCCAATCATCAAGTGGATGCGGCTATTGCTGATGTATTAAATCCAAACAATTGGGAGTATTATAGCAAGTTCAATCCAACTTGTTCTAATCCACGTGTCATTCTTAAAAATGCAGGTGCACAAACGCTAACTTCTTGTAAAATTAGGTGTTGGATTACGTATGGTGTTGAAATTAGCTATGATTGGACAGGAAGCCTTGGGTTTTTAGAAGAAGAAGTGGTTGAAATTCCAGTTACCTACCAAGATTTTTGGTCAGATTATGACTCTATGAAAACTTTTACTGCCTACGTATGCAATGTCAATGGTGGTTCAGGAAATGATGAGTACCTTCAAAATAGCGTTAAACAAACAAAGTTTGTGGCTCCCGAAACGATTAATGGTCCTTTTTTCGTGTGGCTTACCACCAATAATAAAGCAATCGAAAATAAATATCGCTTGATAGATGCTGCCGGAAACGTTCTTTTTGAACGAGACAATATGAGTAACACAACCCAGTACAAAGATACATTTGATCTTGCGCCTGGATGTTACAGCATCATCATTGAGGATACCGATAATGATGGGCTTTCTTTCTGGTATTCTGCTCAAGTGGAAGGCGAAACAACCGGACAAATGCGCTTGCGTTTAGTGGGTGGAAGTTATATTGAAATGTTCCCAGGTGATTTCGGAAGGTACCACCGTTATGACTTCTCTGTTGGCTTTACAGTTGGTTTAAATGAAAATAAATTGGATCATGAGATCGCCATTTTTCCTAATCCAGCAAAGGATGAAGCAACCATTGAAATTAGTGGTTTCGTAAACAACGACGCGCAATTGGCTATTTATGATATTATGGGTAGGTCGGTTTATTCGGAAAAAATGAAGGCTACGGATTATTTTGCAGAATCTCACGTGGATTTATCTTCACTCAACAAAGGAACGTACATTGTGAAAATAATCACGAACCAACGCGTATACACCAAGGAGTTAGTGAAACAGTAGTTTACTGCAAAATTAACTTTTGCTTGAATTCGCCTTTCGATGTTTTGATTACTATGAAATAGATGCCTTTGGGCTGTAGCGATAAATCAATGGCTTTTTCATAGTGATGAGAATGAAAAACTTCTTTTCCGTTGTTGCTATAAATTGAGATTCCTTTTATGTCTTTCGGATCTTGCCCTGATTTCAATTGGATATTTATCGTATGCTGACTAGGTATCGGATAAATATGGAATGACTTATTTAGTAAGGTCGATTCATCAGCGCCGGCATATTGTATATCACAGGGAACAAATCCATTATAGTTCGAGCTTGTTGTGCCGTTTGGATTAATAAAGTTGAAGGTGTATAAGCCGTTTGATGTCCAACTATAACTTACTTGATAATTCTGATTGTTTAATAAATAAGATAAAATATAACCATTGCTTCCATTAGCAATTAGACTTGCAATCAAGGCGCCATTTAATGGAGTTTGTGCCGGTCGAACGGGCGTTGCAGCTGCTTGGGGAATGATTTGCGCAGAGGCATCTTCGGTAACTTGTCCCACCATATTTCCAATCATATAAGGCGCGTTTGCTGTCCCATGATAATGATATTCCCCATTGTAATTATGTCCGTGATTTGCATCTAAACTTGTCATTGAAATGCCATCGGGTTCGTAAGCTCCATAAACCGCATAACCATCTAATGCATAAGCAATAGGTAAGGTGCTACTTGTTGTTCCATACAAATGAAGTGGAGCTGTGTGGTAATGATAATCGTCTGCTCGACCACAATGGCCTCCCCAATTATCCAATTGTCCATCTAAGAAAGCATCTACGCCTTGATTGGTAAAGGGGTTGAAAATTGGAACGCCATTTACCGCAACTGCGATGGCACCTCTTGTAAAATGTTGTGCGTTCACTGGGACGGGCGT
>CAMDAH010000024.1 GCA_945888625.1 Chryseobacterium gleum | reverse complement strand
GAACAGTTGCTTGTATTATTAATAGTGTTCAAAAGGACATTATTAATGTACTCATCGCAGGCAGCTGATGAGCCAGCACATGGGCCACTTTGTTGGGTAACGGTAATATAATTTGTTTTAATTTCACTATCGGTTCCCGTAGTGTTTGTTGCCACCAAAGTGATTGTGTATTGCCCTACCGTATTAAAGATAACTTGAGGGTTTTGTGAAGTTGCTGAGGTCCCACCTGTATAGCTCCAACCACTGCCTGAAATCGTCCAAGCCCATGATGTAGGAGAACCAGAACTTAAATCGGTAAAACTAACTGTACCCCCTGAATTTACTGTTGTTGGTGTAGCACTAAATTGAGCTACAGGTGCCGAAGGATTAACCGCTGTACAAGGATCAGAAGATCCGTTTAGGACCAGCAACCCTGTATTTCCCGGATCAAGATGAGTTTTTAATCGTTCGTTGGTTGGCGTCCCATTACTCGTCCAGTGATAAGACATTTTACCATAACTATCTGGTGAAGTTAATGCTGTACAAAACGACCCACCACCCGTAAGTGTCCCAATAATTCTACCAGAACTGTTATTAAACAGTGGCGAACCTGATGACCCTCCTTCTGTAACGCCATGACCATTTGAATTAGCGGACCATGTTAATCTCCAGTGCGTGTTTGATACAGAACCTCCCCAGGTTGTTGAAACAGTAGTTCCGTTAAAGGTGGATATTTTTTTGATGTCACCTGCCGGGTGGTGAATCCCCGCACCTCCAGTTGTTGCGGTATTGTTTGCATCCCAACCGTTCCAGTAACAATTAAAGTTGGCTGATTTCATGGTGGTTATGGTAGTTGCTTGATTGGCAAGTGTTCCCATTTGAACCAATAAAAAGTCAGACCCAGAAGTTCCACCACCGTCATTAGAGTCGGACAAACGAACGCAACCTGTAATAAAATAGTCATCTAAAGTTCCTGCTACACTTGGGTTAGTGCAAGTAAGGGCTTCATAGCGAAAATAAAATTTCCATTGATTCATATTTCCTGCAGTAGCACTAACACCACAATGGAGCGCTGTTAGAAACAAGGGTTTGCAGTCTAATGCTGTATTGTTTACAACAGAACCAGTGCACCATCCAGCACCGCCACCTTCTACCACATAAATTCTTGCTACGCCTCTTTTTTCGTCCTGCCAGTTATTTCCAACGGGGGAACAGTTTACATTGACCTCACACGCTTCCGATTCATTTATCTTTTGCGTATTCGGGTTTCCGGTATCCCTGTAATTGTAAATTATTCGATCAATAAATAGTTCAGATGCCTGCGTGTGTGCAGGTTCGTGCAAGGTCAATATCATTTCATCACCGAAACATAGGGCTGCATTTTGCATAAAATGCGATTCAACATCTTTCGATGTAAGGGTATTGTGTAATGGTTTTCCAGTAATGTCCTGAATATTCAAGGTGGTTCCACCATAGATCTTAAACACCTCAAAAAGAAAGCTGATAGCTTCAGCACCAGGAGATTTTATATGCATTTGCCATTGTCGGTCTCCATTAGGTAAAGTCTTCCAGATGCCAGTATTGTTTAAGGAAATATTAGCAGGTCTATTTACACCAATTCTATATAATACGCCATTTTTATCCCGCTCTAGGTCTTCAGCATGGATAGCACTCATTTCAGGTGCCGTAATTAATGTGGTGGGAATATTTTTATCAAAAATAGCTTTCGATACAACGGGGACAGCCACCTGAGAAAAAGTAAATACATTTGTAGAGAGAAACAAAAAGGTCAGGTAGAGTAATTGTGTTTTCATAGGTATTAATTTATTCATTAAATTCACATGCAAATATAATTTATTTGTTTAAAATAGGGTATGAAACGTATTTATTTAATCGAAGATGAGGTGGTATTGATGGACTCTATTAAGATGAATTTAAGCTATGAAGGGTATGAGGTAATCGGTTTTTCGACAGGAAAATTAGCTTTTGAAAATGCACAAGAGTTGAGTAACAGTGACTTAGTGATTTTAGATGTCATGTTACCCGGTGTAAATGGCATCGACGTTTGTAAAGCAATTCGACAATTCAGTGAAGTGCCCGTTTTATTTCTTTCAGCTAAAGGGACAACAGTTGATCGCGTTGGGGGGTTGAAGGCAGGCGGAAATGATTATTTGTCAAAACCATTCGATTTAGAGGAACTACTATTAAGAGTGAAAAATTTATTGGCAATAAACATAAAACCTCCTCTAGAAAAAACAGTTGTAATTGGTTCAAAAACAATTAATTTCACGACGTTTGAGGTAACAAATTCAGAGGGATTACCGAGTGTTTTTTTTACAAAAAGAGAAATTGATTTACTGCGACTTTTTTCCGAAAACATTGGTCGAGTTGTTTCGCGAGATGAGATTTTAGATGTTATTTGGGGGACGGATAAATTTCCTACACCGCGAACAATCGATAATTATATTTTGTCTTTCAGAAAAGTTTTTGAGTATGATCCTAAAGAACCCGTTTTTTTTCACTCAATTCGAGGGGTTGGTTATAAATTAACTTTGGCATAGTCCAAATATCCACTTACTTTTGAAATTAATTAAACTTAGTATTCATGTTTACAGGAATTATTGAAGAAATTGGTACTGTCATTGATAGGCAGCAATCAAATGGAAATGTTAATTTCACCATACAGTGTACTTTTACACATCAGTTACAAGTTGATCAAAGTGTTGCGCACAATGGTTGCTGTCTTACTGTTGTGGCCGTAAATAAAGCAAATAGTTCTTATGTGGTCACTGCCATTAAAGAAACTTTAATGGTAACTAATTTGGCCCATTGGATCATCGGTTCAAAAATTAACTTAGAACGTTCCATGTTAATGAATGGAAGAATCGATGGGCACATTGTTCAAGGACATGTAGATGGTTTAGCCACCTGCGATAAAATTATTATTGAGAATGGAAGTTGGAAGTTTTGCTTTAGTCATGCGTCAAAAGAAATTACGGTAGAAAAAGGTTCAATTACCGTGAATGGAACTAGTCTAACAGTGGTGGACGCTGCGCCTAATTCTTTTGCGGTTTGCATCATTCCTTATACGTTCGAAAATACCAATTTTCATGTTTTGAACGAGGGTGATACGGTAAATATTGAGTTTGATATTATTGGCAAGTATGTTTCCAAATGGCTTTCTACCTCTCAAGTAAATTAATATGACTATTGCGGAAACTCAAAAAATTGTTGATGCTTGGATAAGCAAATACGGTGTGCGTTATTTTAACGAATTAACTAATACGGCAATTTTGATGGAGGAAGTGGGGGAGGTAGCTCGAATCGTAGCGCGTAGATACGGGGAACAAAGTGAAAAAGAATCCGATAAGAACTTAGACCTAGGGGATGAATTGGCAGACGTGCTCTTTGTGCTTGTATGTATAGCCAATCAGACAGGCGTAGACCTAACTAAAGCAATGGAAATAAACCTAGCAAAAAAAACAGAAAGAGATGCCACGCGTCACCTCGACAATCCGAAATTATGACCGATTTAGAAAACCAAGATAGTTATCATTTAAAGATTGTTAAAGCGATAAAGGCAGGTCAGTCGGCCATGTGCATTTCTTCTTTTCCGACCTCGTTCACGCTTATTCAAGACCTCATTCTTCAAGTTATTCCGGCACCAGAGGAAGGGGCACCAAGAATTATTGTGGTTTGTGCAGATAATTTGTTTGCCCAAGAATTAGCCAATCAATTGGCGCCTTTTATTAAAGTGCGTGATTTAACCTTGGATTTGCTTTTGGAAAAAGGAAACAAAGTCAAACAACGAAATGATTTGTACGATGGCACTGAAATAATCATTGGAACGTCTCGACGTGTCTGCGAAATGTATTTTCAAAATGGTTTCAACATAAGTAAATTGAAGTTATTTATTGTACTCCAAATGGATGTTCAAGTAAAATACGGTTGGCGGGGCTTCATTGGACGAATTGCTGAAAGTTTGCCTAAATGTAAGCAGCTGTTGTTTATGGAAAATTCGAACGACGAAAGAATCGAAAATTACGTAGCGGAATTCATGCCGATTTATCAAAGAATAGCAATTGATTTACCAATTAATGGGCAAATAATTAACGAATAATGGAACAGCGTACGGAAGAATTATTATCGCTAAGACCAATTTTGTTTTTAGAAGAAGAACAAGTAAAAGAATTAGAAAAATTTCAGAACCACGTGTTACGTCCTATTCTAAAGTATCAACACGTTCTTTGGACAATAGAGTTAAAACAGACCTTGCTTTTTATTCAAATAAAATCCAAACGCCTAAAAGCATACGAATACAGGGAGGCGATAAAAACAGTCATCACCAAATCCGCTGATTTGAAAAACAGATACATCGGAATGGTAACGGGTATGCTTACGGAACAGGAGTACTCCTTTTACCTCGCAAATAGAACCGAAATAAATAAGCGAATTGTACAAATGCTCATAGAGCGAATCGTATCAATCGGATAGTTTTTCTTTATCCTTAATTAGCTGCTTTTTAAGCGCCTCAATTACATGGCTTGTTGCTTCCTCGAAACTGGCACTTTTCTTTTTAGCGAATAGTTCTTTACCGGGAACATGTAGTTTAATTTCTACTATTTTATTTTCGTGATGTTCATCCTTATCTAATTTTAAAAAGACTTCACAGCTTGAAATAGCTTGAGAAAATAAGCCTAGCTTTTCAATTTTTTGTTCGATGTAATGCAAGAGTTCTTTGTCGGCTTTAAAATGGATGGCATTTATTTGTTTTTGCATAAGAAGATGATTTATTTGCCTCTTGGATGAGCTTGTGAATATATTTTTGTTAATTGAGCAAAAGAATTGTGCGTGTATATTTGCGTTGCGGCAAGATTTGCATGCCCCAATAAATCTTTTAGGGTTTCTAATCCAGCTCCTCGGTTGAGCATGTGCGTGGCAAAGGTATGCCGAAGTACGTGTGGACTTTTTTTATCTAGGTTTGTAGTAGAACCCAAGTATTGATTGATTTTTCGGTACACAAAGGTGGGATAAAGCTTGTTGCCGTTTTGCAGGACAAATAAATTAAGTGTTGGACCGCAGGTGACATTTCGTAAATTTCTGTAGATTGTTATTTTATTAAATAGCGAGGGAGTTATTGGAATAATACGTTCCTTGTTGCGTTTTCCCAATACTTTTATGGATGCTGAAGTGGTATTTACATCGCGTAAATTAATTAGCTCGCTAAGTCGAATCCCTGTTTGGTAGAACACCTCCACCATTAATTCATCCCTTAGTCCATTAAAATCGTCAGCGAAATACGACGATAAATTCGACTCTTTTAATTCTGATTCTTTAGCAAAGGAAGGAAGTCTTTTTTCACTTTTGGGACCTTTCACTTTAAGCAAAGGATTTGTAATGGCCAAGCCTTCTTTTCGCAACCATTTGTAAAAAGATCGCAAGCTGGCCAACTTTCTATTAACGCTTCTGTTTGAACACCCGTTGTCAATTAAGGCAACAATCCAGGTTCTTAAAAAGGCAGGGCTTAAACTTGAAAACTCCAGAATCGAATCTATTTCCGCAAATGAAATAAATTGAGATAGATCATTTTCGTAAGCAATTAAAGTATGCGTTGAGTAACGTTTTTCGAATTGTAGGTGAGAAATAAAATTATCGAGCATAAAAAAAGGAGCTTAGCTCCTTAACGATTATACCTTGTATAGGTTACATTTGCTCTGATTGCATACGTTGCTTGTATGCCGCCCGAATAATTTCCTGACGACGAGCGATTGAGGGTTTTTGGAATTCTTTACGAGCACGAAGTTGTTTCATCATGTTCGTTTTTTCGTACTTTTTTTTGTACTTTTTTAACGCTCTTTCAATATTTTCGCCTTCTTTAATCGGAATAATTAACATAAATTGTATTTAATTAGTTGTTATTGGGATTGCAAATATAACTCAAATTCGATTAAAACCAAAAATTATTTTAAAATTTCTCTTGAAATTACAATCTTTTGAATTTCTGATGTTCCTTCGCCAATGGTCATTAATTTAGCATCTCGTAAAAACTTTTCAGCGGGATATTCTTTCGTATATCCGTATCCTCCCATGATTTGGACGGCTTCGTTTCCGCATTTTACAGAGACCTCTGAAGCATAGTATTTTGCGAAAGCACCTTGTTTAACTAAGGGCAACTTATTGTTTTTTAAATAGGCAGCTTGAAAAGTAAGTAATTCCGCTGCTTCAATTTGTGTCAACATATCGGCTAACTTAAAGGCAATTGCTTGGAAATTGGCGATAGGTTGACCAAATTGTTCACGTTCTTTTGCATATTTTACCGAGGCTTCGTATGCTCCACGCGCAATTCCACAACTTAGTGCCGCAATTGAAATTCTTCCGCCATCGAGTATTTGCATGGCTTGTTTGAATCCGTTACCAACCTCCCCAATTACGTTTGCCGCAGGAATGCGCACGTTGTCAAAAATAAGTTCTGCGGTTTCGCTTGCTCTAACTCCGAGTTTTTCTTTGATTTTCACAGCAGAAAAACCTGGCGTACCTTTCTCAATGATGAAAGCGGTAATGCCGTTGCTATCCAAAAGATCTCCTGTGCGCATCAATACAATTGCAACATCGCCAGACAATCCATGTGTAATCCAATTTTTCGTTCCATTCAATACCCATTCATTTCCGTCTTGAACCGCTGTTGCTTTCATTCGCATGGCATCCGATCCTGTATTTGCTTCTGTAAGACCCCATGCACCGATGAATTCTCCACTTGCCAATTTGGGGAGGTATTTTTCCTTTTGTTCTTTTGATCCGTGGTAGTAGATGTGTCCGGTGCAAAGTGAATTATGAGCGGCAACGCTTAAGCCAATTCCACCGCAGACCTTTCCCAATTCCATTAATGCTGTTGCGTATTCGCTGTAGGAAAAGCCCGAGCCACCGTATTCTTCGGAAACGAATATGCCAAGCAGGCCAAGTTCGCCAAGTTTTTTCATTGTTTCAACAGGAAAAATCTCCTCGTCATCCCATTGCTTCATGAAAGGACGAATTTCTTTTTCTGCAAATGATTGAACCATCTGTGCAATCATTGTTTGATTTTCGTTTATTTCAAAGTTCATTATTAATAACTTATTAAATTAGTAATTTCACTGGTGTATTTTTCTAACTTTACTTGTCCGTTTAGATAGCTAAGCCCCACGAGAAAACTAAAGCCTGCGATCTCTCCACCAGATTTTGAAATTAATTCTGCAGCTGCCTCGGCAGAACCTCCTGTGGCCAGTAAGTCATCGTGAATAAGCACGCGATCTCCTGGATTTATCGAATCGCTGTGCATTTCAATTACGGCGCTACCGTATTCTAATTCGTATGAATAAGAAATTTTGTCGTAGGGAAGTTTTCCTGCTTTTCTAATGAGGATGAACGGAAGCCCCAATCGAATCGCAAGGGGGTAACCAAAAAGAAAACCACGACTTTCAATCCCCGCTACTGCTTGTAAATTTTTACTTGCATAAAATTCAACAAGGTGGTCGAGTATTTCGCCCGACAAAACTGGGTTTAACATGATAGGACTAATGTCCTTAAACAATATGCCCACTTTAGGGAAGTCTTTTACATCGCGAATGGCTGCGCGAAGCTTACTTTCTAAATTCATCTTACAAAGATAAGTAAGGAAGTAGTTTATCGTATGTTTCTTCGTTAATTAAATGTGATTCTTTAATTTCATTAATGGATTTATAGCCGTTTTTTTGAAGGCGCATTTTAAAAATAGAATTAGCTTGACCCCAATTGAGATAGGGATGTGCATTTAATTCTTCCATTGTAGCTTCATTAATGCGTAAAGGCCTTATTTCATATGGATTTATTTGAATGTGTGGAATTATTTTTTCGTAGGATTCATTGCTCATTTTAAAAATTTCCATGAGTTGACTTCGCCTAACAAAACCACCTAATTCGTTCCTATATTTTACAATCGCTTTTGCGTAGTAGTTACCTAGGCCTTTTATCATCATTAGCTCGTTTTCTGAAGCCGTATTTAAATCGTATTGAACAGGTATTATTATTTTTTTTTCTTTCTCGGCTTTCTGTATTTGCGGTCTCGTCGCGTAAATTATAGAGTCTTTTATTAGTTTGTACAAAACATCGGGGATTACGAAAATTTTTTGTAAATCTTCCTCGGAGTAAATTCCTCGAGTCGTAAATTTCATTACCACGTTTGCCTGTTTTTCTGATAAACCTAACATCATCCAATCGGACTTTTTGTAATCATTAGGATTAAAGCTTCTTTGGGGTGTTTTGAAGCATTTTTTTGCTTTAACAGGCCATTTGTGTTGGTAATATTTTTCTCTATTCTGTTTAAATTCAGCAATTTTTGATTTTGAAATGGCGATTTGCACCGGTTGGGAAAACGAACGAATGATTCTAGGAAAAAAAATCACTAATAAACAAATGAAAAAGAATACCGCCACGCCTCTTTTATTTCTAACTGAAACGTATAAAGGGTCTTCGTGATTCACAAATTAGTTAACGCTAATTCTGTGAATTATTTTAGTATTTTTCAACTCAAGCACGAATTTTTTTATCAATTCTTTTTCGTTTTAGTTCATCTCCTCAAGGTCTTTACCGGATTGTTTTTGTTCCAGTTTACTGTTGCGTTTCCCGTAAAGAAAATAGACTAAAATTCCAATTGCTAACCACCCTAGCGAAAGTAATTGTGCATCGTGACTGAGGTTGATCATGAGGTAGGTATTAATTAAGATTCCACACACAGCAATTACAGGTAGCGCAGGCACCCTAAAAGTACGTTCGAGTCCAGGTTGTTTTACCCTCAAAATCCAAACGGCAATGCAGACCATGGTGAAGGCAAATAAAGTTCCGAAACTGGTCATGTCGGATAATTTGTTTATCGGTGTGAAAGCAGCTACAATTGCGATAAATCCTCCTAAAATTATTAAGTTGGTTTTTGGCGTTCCTGATAACGGATTGATTTTTGAAAAAACGGAGGGGATAAGCCCATCTTTTGACATCCCAAGAAATATCCTAGATTGCCCCATAATCATAACCATAAGAACAGAGATAAGGCCAATTGTTGCAGCAATTGTAATGATATAACCCGCCCATGCTTGTCCGGCAATATCAAAGGCGTAAGCTACTGGTGCTTTGATTGCCTCGGGATATTTTCCCATTGGATTAAAATCTTGGTAGTTCATCATTCCTGTTAGTACTAAAGAGACAAGAATATATAAAACGGTACATACCAATAAAGAAACGATAATTGCAAAGGGAACATCTTTTTTAGGGTTTATTGCCTCTCCCGCCTGGGTAGAAACGGCATCGAAGCCAACGTAGGCGAAGAAAATGGCGGCTGCCCCAGACACGATTCCACCAAAGCCATATGCTTGATGGGTTCCCGCTTTATCAACAATTTGGGTTACGTCGGGAATAAAGGGAGTCCAATTTTCAATATTAATAAAAAATACGCCAGCAATAATGACAAAAATAACAGCGGATACCTTTAAAATAACAATGAAGTTATTTGCATTTGCAGCACTTTTTGTTCCTTTTATTAGGATAGATATAACGAGAATAACGATTAGAAAAGCAGGTAGATTCATAGAAAAACCATCACCTGTGTAACTTGAAGGGTCGGTGGTTAGCCAGTCGGGGAGTATTATACCGAACATTTTGAGTAGTTTATTGAAATATCCTGACCAAGAAACGGCAACAGTCATCGAACCCATGGCGTATTCTAAAATCAATCCCCAACCTATAATCCAAGCAAAAATTTCCCCAATAGTTCCATAGGCGTATGCGTAGGCAGATCCTTCAACAGGTAAAATGGAGGCGAATTCTGAGTAACATAACGCGGCAAATACACACGCAATACCTGCAATAACGAACGATATTGCCAATGCGGGTCCAGCATGGTAGTAAGCACCAGTTCCTGTAAGAACAAAGATTCCTCCTCCTATAATTGCGCCAATGCCTATAGCTGTTAAACTCCATTTTCCTAAAACGCGTTTTAACTGACTTTTCTTCATGTCTGCCTCAAAAGCAGCAACTGGTTTTACTCTCCAAATCGACATACGTGCTTGTTTTTATGGTTAGTACAATTCTTCACATAAAGTTAAAACTTTATTAATGCTAAAATTGTAAGCGCTAAAGATAGCATTATTTGAATTAACTACTCTAAAAGACCAAGTGTTTCTTCTAAGGACTTTGGGTTATAATTAAATGTTTTCTTAGATTTTGTTAATATCAATCCTGTTCTCGGTGGTCTTTTCGCGGCTTGATTTAAACTATCACTCGATATTTTTTTAATTAAGCTTTCATCAAGGTTATGGAATTTCGCAATTCGTTTTACAATTTCATATATGGAAAGGGTTTCTGGTCCACAAGCATTATAAACGCCTATTTTTTCTTGGATGCAAATTTGGATACACGCCCATGCTAAGTCATCTGCCCATGTAGGCGCTCGAAATTGGTCGTCAACCACAGAAATTTCTTGCTTTGAGAACAAAGATTCACGTGCCCATACTATTAAATTAGACCTAGAAAGTTGATGCCCTTGGCCGTAAACAATTATCGTTCTAACGATTGACCAATTTTTATTTTCAGATTTAATGAGTAATTGCTCCGCCTGCCATTTTGAAGTAGCATAATGACTCAATGGATTGGGCAAATCTGTTTCTGTGTAAGGGCCATTTTGTCCATCGAAAATAAAATCGCTTGAAAGTAATTGAATATGTGCATTTATTTTATTTGCTTCTCCAATTAAGTACGCTGTCGCTTTCACATTTATTTCATAGCACAATGCCGGATTTAATTCACAGAAATCTACATTAGTCAGTGCTGCCGTGTGTATAATATGTGTTGGGTTTACCTGCTGTAAAACAGTATTAATCGCCTGTTGCGAGCAAATATCCATCGCTTGATAAAATTCAGCTGAACAATCAGGGTTGCGGTTAGGACCGATAGAGCTTGCGGTGAATGGAATACCTCTTGCCGTTAATTGCTTTACAATTTTTTGTCCTAGGAGGCCATTACTTCCTGTAATTAAAACCTTCATATTTCCCAAATGGATGTTTTTCTTTTGCGCTGCAATTTGAAATAATGTTTGTGGTCAAGTATCCACGCAAGAATTAGATACAGAAGAATGGGCGAACCGAATGTAAGAAATGAAAAGTAGATAAATCCTAAACGCACCCTATAGGTACTGATACCAATTTTTCGTGCTATCCATCCGCAAACTCCATAGGATTGCATTTCAAAGAAAAAGGTAATTTTTTGAATTAGCCGATTCATTATTCAATAGTTTTTTGCCAACCTCACATTGAGCGCATTGTTTTCGAAGGCAAAATTGCTGATAAATTTCTAAACATGCTTGACTTTCGTAAGCGTTTTTTATATCTAATCCAATCTTATTCCATTTTCGGGTAATATTATTTTGTTCAGGTGGCAAATTTTTGTAGGCCTTGATTAGGTAAGCGGGCTCAAAAGTGGTCGCGTATCGGTATAAGAATGGGAGAAGAAGATTCACAATCAAATTATTTATCACAAAGGAAGAATGACTTTCTTTTAATTGGTGCTTAAGTCGAAAAATTGACGCCTCAACAGAGTTGTTTTCTTTTTCCCAATAGGGGAGTTCCGCTGTGAGCAGGTATGTTTTCGTGAAAGATAACCACTCCAATAATCTTTTTTTTGCATTGCCCATTGGTAAGTGTCCTTTTTTTACAAATTGGTGCTCGTTGAAAGAAGCAGTATGCAAAGCGTCATTAATGAGTGTCTTTATCACTTCTTCATTTAGTGTATTTGGGTAATGAGCGATAAGGTATTTTTGTAATATATTTTCAAAGTTATTTCCATTGGTTACACCGCCAAAAGCTCGAGCAGCTAGCAGGTAAAATGAATCGGTAAGGGCAAAACTTTTGTGTTGAAGTGACTTGCGATTAAGTCGTTGAATAAAGGCAATTTCTTCTTGTTTAGCATAATTTAGAAGCAACTGTGATTTTAAGGATTTAGAACATAAAATAACTGTTTTGTTTTTGAAATAGTTGAGGTATTCGTTATGATGCAATTGTTTTAGTAAGTTTTTTGTTTCCAGTGTGGGGATTAAGGCGCCATGAAGACTTAGCGGTTTATTGTCGATATAAACAAGGTGTAAAATCACATTATTATAGGCGGAATCGTTTTGATGATTATGAAGATACCAATCAGATGAATGCACATGAATTTCTACCGAACCGCACCAAGTGATGGCATTGATTTTTATTTTTGCCAACAAAAAATCAGGCCCCGAATTATTTACATTGTGCACTCCCACATCGATAACTTGTATTGTTTCTCCTGTAGTTGTAAGAAGAGAATGAATAAGAAGTAATTTATTCTTCCATAGGTAATGGAGGTAATCTTCTTTAATCGAAGTTTTCATAACAATTAAAGATACAAAAAAAAAGCGTTCCTAAGAACGCTTTTAATAAGTTATCGTGGTAAAGGATCAGTAAATATTTTCCAATTTGGATCTGCTGGTACAGCCGTTAATGGGTTGAAATTCTCACTGGTGATTTTAACCTCTGTTCTTCGGTTAATTTGGTGTAATTTCTCAAATTTGTCCTTGTCTGTTACTTTAAACTGATTTATATACTCCTCAGTTAAAATTTGCTCTTTCCCTGTTTCATCTAGCCATTTTGCAGGAGCAGATTCACCCTTACCTACAGGTTTGATTCTTCTTGGGTCAACACCAACTTGGTCAACTAGATACACATAAACTGCTTTTGCTCTATTTTCAGACAGTGCTTGATTGTGCTTGTCTGTATCTCTCGCATCTGTGTGAGAATATAAATCAATGGTAATATCCGGGTAATTGGTAAGTAAACTATCCAAAAACTTCAATGAATCGGTTGATTTTATGGAATTATCATCAACAAAAGTCCATTTATCTAAATAATATCGAATTTCAGGGGTACGCAACTCGTATTTAGGTAAAAGTGGAATTTCTAAGAAAAAGCTTTGATTTTTATCCAACCCAACAGTTGTACACTTTGCTCCTTTGCTATTTTCAAAGTACTTATCTTTTGAAGCAATTACCGAATAATTTACTTCTCCATTAATGTATCTAGAACCGTCCTGCTTCTTATCCCACTTTATAGTAGAGCCTTTTTCATTGGTAATACCTTCCCAAACGCTTCCATCAGAACCACTCACCACCACTTTCGCATCTTTTAATTTTTTAACTTTTTTCCCCGCTTCATAAACAACTACTCGCAAGTCAAAAAGAACTGGTGGAATGGAGAAACTATAAATGTCGGGTGCGTATAGCTTATTCGTTCCTTCTCTTCTCTCCGATGTGAAGTAACCCCTTGTACCATCAAAATCTGCCATTGCATAATCATTCGATGTGGTGTTTATTGGGTACATCATATTGGTTGGATTCTCCCATTTTGCAGGCGATTCTTTCGTGTTTTCTTGATTAGTACGCGTTGCATAAAAAATGTCTAATCCTCCAATTCCAGGATGGCCATCGCTAGCAAAATACAGTTTTCCATTTGGACCTATTGAAGGGAATAATTCATTTCCTGTGGTATTAATCATTTTGCCCATATTTTTCGGAACGGAATCCCATACTTTAGCTTTCTTATCGTACATAACATACCATAAATCTCTTCCCCCCATTCCACCGGGCATGTCACTTGCAAATACCAACATCTGGCCGTCCTCTGTAATACATGGATGACCAACTGATATGGTGTCGCTTTTCTTTAAAGTAATTTTTATTACATTTTCCCACTCGTCGCCAGATTTATCCGCCATCCAAATGTCGCAACCTAAATTTTTCTTTGCTTGAGACGGACACCTAGTAAAATAAAGTGTTTTTCTTTTTGAATCCATTATTCCCGTGCCCTCGTTATCAGATGTATTAATCATTTGGTTGTTGTCGATACTTTTCACATTGGTAATTGCTCCCTTTGCATCAAACTCAGCTGTCCACAAGTCCATGAATTTTTCACCAGTAATTGGATCTCTCGCAGTGGTGGTTAACTCTTCTCTTCCTGTTCCAAATATAATAACAGCACCTTTTTTATCGCTAAATGTTGGAGCCATGTCAAATTCATTGCGATTTAATTTGCTTACGTTTTTTACGATGTAGCGAGATTCTTCTGCGTCAAAATCTTTATACATTTCACATGATTTTATTGCTGAGGCAACATCGTGAGACAAGTCGCTTGCCGCTTTTCTCTTTTGATATTCTTTATAACTTTTAATAGCATCATCGAATTTGCCCATCATTCGTTGCATTTCTCCTTGCCAAAAATAAAGGTTAGGTTGTGTTTCGTAAAATTTAAGTTCAACTGAACTCCCATACCATTCATTAGCTTTGTCGTACTGGTCCATGCTTCGGTAGCATTCAGCCACTCTGTACGCCATGTCGCCTTTTTGAGCAATACTTTTACCCTTAACACCTAATTTAGTGTAGGCGGCTTGGAGTTTTGGGAGCGCTTCAAAATAACGACCTCCATCAAAAGATTTTTTAGCTTCGGTTATGTATTTAGGCTCAACTGCTTGAGCACTTAGTTGATTTAAGCACAAGATATTAATGCAAATAATAAAAATAAATTTTTTCATACATTTAGTTTTTTAACAACCAAAATTTTATTAGGCAAGCAAAAATAAAAAAAAAAACTTAATTTTCAATGCTATATGCTTCCCAACATTCAATTAATCTTTGGAAGCCCTCGTTTAACTCTGAGGAAAAGCTCATTTTTGTTTTTTTCGTCGGATGAATGAAGCCGAGTGTTTTGGCATGCAGTGCTTGTCCGGGTAATAATTCGAAGCAATTTTCAATGTGCTTTTTATAAGCGGTATTCGTTGGTCCTCGAACTATTTTATTGCCACCGTATTCTGGATCGTTAAATAATGGATGCCCAATTGATTGTAAATGAACCCTTATTTGATGGGTCCGGCCTGTTTCAAGTCGGCATTCAAGAAGGGTTACATAACCATATTGTTTTAATACAGCGTAATGTGTAACGGCATTTTTTCCTAAATCCCCGTCTGGAAAAGTGGCCATAACTTTTCTGTTCTTCAGCGATCGACCTACATTTTTATTTATTGTTCCTCCTTCATTTATGTCTCCCCAAACTAAAGCCCAGTAGGTTCTTTCTGTTGTTTTATCGTAAAATTGTTTGGCTAAATGGGTAAGGGCATCTTCCGTTTTTGCCACCAATAACACGCCCGAAGTATTTTTATCAATTCTATGTACTAAGCCCGGTCTGCCGTAATAATTTTTTGGCATTGAAGGGAGTGTGCTAAAGTGATAAATTAGGGCATTGAGTAATGTGCCTGAATAGTTTCCGTAGCCCGGATGGACCACCATGTCAACGGACTTGTTTACAAGGACTAGTGCATCATCTTCATAAACAATTTGAATTGGAATATTTTGTGCGATTAATTCAATCTCCCGAACCGGGTATGGCATGACAATAGAAACTACGTCATGGGGCTTTATGCGGTAATTTTGTTTTACAACTAAAGCATTAACGAGAACGTTTCCATTTCTTGCGGCTACTTGAATTTTATTTCGGGAGGTATTGGCTATGCGATCGAGTAAAAATTTATCAATTCGAAGTAATTCCTGTCCTGGGTCTGCCGTAAATCGATAGTGTTCAAATAGTTCGTCCTCTTGCTCTTCGTTTTCTTTGGGTGATTCGAGATTTTGTATCACTGTTTAATGACTTTATAAACTTTGGATGTGTACCGCGGACTACTGACAAAGTAGATGCCGTTGTCGAAGTTACTTAGGTCAATTTTATCGGATTTTTCGGTCATTAATAGTTGTCCAAGTTGGTTGTGCACATACAAAGGGGCTTGTTGCCTATTCTCGAATTCAATGGTGATTAACCCTTCACTCGGATTAGGATAGAGTTTCAGTTCCTTGTCTTTTACTTCTGCTATCGATAGGATTGCATCCATTTGAGTAGAAAATAAGGGTCTTAACATGGCTGAGCCACTGAAGGGCGAAGTGTACCAAAAGTTTCCGCCATCTACTGAATAACGAATAGTCGTGTGATTATCGATGTTGCGATCTAACCCTAAATTTAAACGGTCGGCATCTAATTGCCTCCAGCCAGCAAAAAAGGTAGTTCCTACGGCAATTTTTACAGTGTCTGTGAAAAAATAAGTGTGGTAGTTGTTATCCCCATTAATGTATACAGGCTGCCGAGGAGAGAATGCATCATCTTGGTACAAAACTTCTCCAGGTTCTCCATTGTCATTATCCCAAACGGTTAGTAAAAATAGTTTTTGAGAAACATCTACCACGGAGGGTAAAAAGGCAAGGTTGATACCAATAAGCGAATCTGCCTCATAGGTATCAAAGCGTATTGCCAGGCGAGCCTGCGTTCCTGTGGGGCCAAAAGCAGCTTCCGCCGAGCCATCATCGTAGCTGTAATAGTTGGAAAAAGTTTGTTTAAAGGATGTAGAGTCATTTTGATACAGGTTAGGAAATTGTGCAGAGGCACTGCTTACTACATCAAATTCCTGCGAAATTCCGGGTAGTACTTTACTGTATTGGAAACCTGTACTCAGGTCGTGGTAGGAGTTGAGAAAGGAGCTGGGATTGTAATTAATTTGTCCTTCAGCAAGAAGAAAGCCGGGTAAAACAAACAAGCCTTGCTGAACAGAATTGTTGTTGATAATAATTTGTCCATTTTGGTAATTCTCTGCCGATGTACTGCCATTAAATAAATTTACATAAAGTGAATCTGTCATTTTATTTTCACTGCTTGCTTTGTAATGATCCCATGGAACTGAAGTATATTTTTTTAACAAGGTATTTATTGGGTAAGTAAATGCGAAGTCTTTGAATGTGGTATCGTTATGCGCCGAAAGTGACCTCAAATGAACATAATCAATGTGAAAGTGATCCAGCGCTCCGGAAAGGGCACCGTAGTTTCTGAAACGAAACTGGAATCCTGGCTTGAAAAATTGGGGGTCGCTAATGTTTATATTCACTGCTTTAAATGGAAGTTTAGGTCCGCCAGAAACACTCCAAACATGAAACCATTGACTTAATTCGGGAGCGAAAAATTCAAGAAGAAGCGAGTCGCCAGTTTCAGGGATATCACCCAGGCCTTGTGCTTGGTATAAAAAACTTAAATAAACGGAGTCCGAGGCAGTGTAGGAACCCATGTTAATTGGTTTTGAACTTAATCTGTCTCCATAGTTCGTTACCGAGGTCCCAAATTGATAGGGATAACCTTGCTCATTTAGGCCGTCAAAGGTTGCAACTCCCAAAGAACGTGGGTTAAGGCCAAACTGGTAATTGTGATACACATAGTTATCTTGCCATATTTTTGAGGAGTCATTGACAGGCTGAAAAAATTGCCTAGCAGAGTCTTGAAAATAAGCAGGGTTTGCCACAAATATTGTATCGCTTACGTCTGGGATGCCAATTGTGTCATAAATGTAGAAGGGAGGGTACAAACTCAGTGTGGAGTAGACAACGGGATAAGTTAGCAAGTTTCCCACTTTAATTAAACTATCTGGAAAAAGCACGTCTACCGTTGTGGAGGTTGTTGCGTTGTAAGTACGCCTGAAGGTGGCTTGATTGGTAAAGGTTAAGTTGGGTGAAATAATTGCATTTGTTACGGCATCTTTTAAGCGATAGAACAGTTGACTTGTTAACCCAGGCGCAGCATAGTCAGGGACGTATTTCTGAAATTTATTGGAGGAAAAATCATCAAAAAAAGGTAAGTTTAGGGTGTCAACGGTATACAGAAAAGTACTGTCAATTGTATGAAGATCTTTTTTAATATTGATGGGTAACAGCTTTAGATTTTGACTTATTTCACCTAAACTAATGCTTTGTGAGAACCAAGCGTTAGCAAATGAAACGACAACGATAAAAAGGACTAAGCGCTTCATTTATTGTTCATTTTCAGTTTCAACTTCCTCGAAAGCTGATTTTTGTATGGTGATGGTAAAAGGCGTCGATTTTGGAATGGGTTCCATACCAAGAATAAATTCGGGACTTTGTGTAACTACACGTGCAGCAAGTGAGTCTTCAGTTGTTGAGCAATCGTTGCTCAAGAAGGTGTAAGGAAAGCCCAATGAATTTAATAACGTTAAGCTTTCTGCATAGGAAAGTCCAATTAAGTTGGGGATTAAAATGGGTTCTCCGGCATCATTTTGTCCGACAATTAGCGTAATCCGTGAACCGATTGGGATTTTCACTCCTCCTTTAATTTTTTTTCCGCGAAATAATTGTTCTAATACAGCGCCATTGGCTTCGCTAGTCGCTTTGTATTTGATGAGACATTTTAATTTTCTGTCTGTTAAGATTCCTTCAGCAAATTTAATTTGTTTATTAATTAGACTGGGCATTTCTGTTAAGTCTGAGTTTTTAGAAACCCTTAAACTTATAGTTCTACCTGATTTAGTATACAGAAGAGACAGGCTGGTGGGCAAAGGATTTTGAGACACAACAGTTCCCTGCGGTAAGTCTGGACGGTAAATAGAATCTCGAATTTCATAGGCCAATTCTAGTTCTTCGAGTAGGGCAATTGCCTTATCAGAATGCATTCCTGTAAAATTTGGCACTATTATTTTTTCACCGTGATTGGTTGAAATTGTTAAGTACAACATCGCTAAAAAGACCGTTGTGACATAAAATAGAAAAATAAGTCCAAGGTGTTTTAGGAAATGCTTTGAAAACACAAAAAGTTTTACGTCTCGTAAAATCGGCATAGGCAAAGATAAAGAATGCTGATGTATTAATTAAAAGTTTGGTGACAATAAATTTGAACTAAAAAAATCTTCAATATAGGCAACTGCTTCATCGTTTGTATCGACCACTTTAAAGAGCATTAGGTCTTGTTCCGAAATGTTTTTCTCGTCGCCTAACATACTATCTTCAATCCAAGTGATAAGCCCTGACCAATATTTTTTACCTACAAGTACGATTGGGCGCCGAGCAATTTTATTGGTTTGAATTAGCGTCAAGGCTTCAAAGAATTCATCTAAAGTCCCAAAACCACCGGGCATAATTACAAATGCTTGAGAATACTTTACAAAAATCACCTTACGAACAAAGAAGTAATCAAATTCTAAGTTGTGTTGTGGGTCTATGTAGGGATTGTGGTGTTGTTCAAATGGCAAATCGATATTGAGACCTACGGAGGGACTATTGCCTTTTTGTGCGCCCTTATTGGCCGCTTCCATGATTCCGGGGCCGCCCCCAGAAATAATTCCATAGCCCAAAGAGGCGAGCTGAAAGGCAAGTTCTTCTGACTGAACATAGTAAGGATTACTTTCTTTTGTGCGTGCAGATCCAAATATAGAAACGCAGGGCCCGATTTTGGACATTCTATCGTAGGCCTCTACAAATTCCGACATTATCTTAAAAATTGACCAACTATCGTTACTTTTTATATCATTCCAATCTTTTCTTGCTTGTTCCATTTAGTATTAACTATTTTTAATTACACAAATGTATAATTTGCGTCGGCATAACGACGTGATTTTTTGTTTTATTCCTAACTTCGATTCATGAAACGTGCTATTTTTCTTTCCGCATTTCTATTTTCCCAGCAAATAAATTGGGGACAATCGAGTCCTCAAGACTCAATTCCTACTAAGAAAAGAGTGATTATTTCTTCGAGCATAATTGGACTTGGTTATGTATCAAGTTTGATTGCTTTATATGACGTTTGGTATGCGGAATTCCCAAAATCAACCTTTCACTTTTATAATGATGGATCAAATTGGATGCAGATGGATAAGTTTGGTCACGGATTTTCTGGTTATTTGTTAAGTCAAAAAGCCGGGGACTTATACCGTTGGTCAGGGGTGAAAAAATCATATCCGTGGATAGGATTTGGAATTGGAATGAGTTATTTAGGAGCGCTTGAATTCATGGATGCTTATAATCAAGGGTGGGGGTTTTCAACTTATGATGTATTGGCTAATTTTTCGGGGGGCGCCTTGTATTTGTCTCAGGAGTTAATTTTTAAGAAGCAACTTGTACTTCCGAAATTTTCTTTCTTCCCAAGTAAATATGCTGCATATCGTCCTGAAGTTTTGGGAAAAAATTTCCCTGAGCAATTATTAAAAGATTATAACGGCCAAACGTATTGGTTTAGTTTCCCCATCGGTGGCTTTGCGCCATCAGTAAAAAAAATGAATTGGTTATGTATCAGCCTTGGGTATTCTGTCGATCAGAAATTGGTGGGAGATCAGGATGCATACCTTGATTTTCGGGCCGCTCGTCAATTTTTGGTTTCACTAGACATCGATTTAACGCGTCTTCCAATTAAAAACCCCACTCTTAAAAAAGTGTTAGCACAATTAAATATGATTAAAATACCTTTTTCTGCGCTTATGATTCAGCAAGGAAATCTATCATTCAAACCAATTTCTTTTTAATAAAAAAGGGCCTGCTAGCAGACCCTTTTAATTTCTAAACGCTTTCGTTTATTGTTTTATGATTCTTTCCACGTAATTCATATCACCATAGACAATTTTAAAGATATAAATGCCCGGTGTAAATGAACCTAGGTTAATTACATCACCATTTTTTAGTGAATTAGACCTTTGTACTAATTTACTTTGTGCATCGTATATGCTAAGATTACCTTGATCATTCGAAGGCAACGATATGCTCACATTTTCATTCGTTGGATTCGGATATATTGAAATGACACTTGAATTAGGAACATATAAACCAACTTGGTTTACTGTAATACAGTTTGATGTATCAGAACAGCCATTATTTGAACTTACGACCACCGCATAATTACCGTTGATTAGAGCGATTAATGTATCCGATGTTGCATCTGCCACAGCTAAGCCTGTTGCGCAATCAATCCATTGGTAGCTTTGTCCTGAAGGAGTAGCTACTAGGGTAACTGGATCCATAGCTGTATTGGTAGCATTTGGAGTTTGATTAATGTTAACCATTACGTCGTCTGAGTCTGTACATCCATTGCTATCAGCTCCAACTACCGTGTAAAGACCGCTGATAGTAGGCACAAATGTTACGTTGTCAACCGCGCCGTTATCCCAAGTGTAGCTTGTTGCAGTTCCTGTTCCTGATAATAGGATGGATTCGCCACTACAAATGGTCATGTCCATTCCAGCACCAACTGTTGGTAAACCGTTAACAATGATGCTTGCTGTATCGGTCGTAATCCCGCATGAATTGAATGCTGCAAAACTAATTAGCACTAATCCAGCATCGTTTGCCGATGGCGTGTACGTAACCGAGTTGTTGGTTACGTTAGGAGCTATCGTCCCTTGACCATTGGTTGTCCAAGACCCTGAAGGTGATGAAGTAGCATTGGCAGTAAATACAATCGGAGTTCCAATACAACCTGTTTGGTTAGCACCAATATTTACTGTTGGTAATGGATTAACTGTCAAAATGGTTTGATCTGTATCTGTACAGCCTGTTCCACTTGTTATACTTAGGGTGTAAGTTGTTGACCCAACGCTTGGTGTAAAAGCAAAGCCATTTATTATTCCGTTATCCCAACTAACATTTGCCGTTCCACTACCGATTGCCGATAATGCAATGTTTTGACCTTCACAAATTGTATAATCTGGACCGGCATTTGCCGCTGTAAAAGGGGAGAAAATGACAGATACACTATCAATATCGATGCAGCCATTAGCATCAACACCATTTACTATATATGTACTACTCGCCGATACAGGAAATGGAACGCCATTTATTACGTTGTTATTCCAAGTATAGGTATTTGCTCCCGATGCAGTTAAGCTTAATAATTCAGAAGGATTATTGGAACAAATTGTGGTGTCCAATCCGCCAATAACGACCGGAAGCGGAAATACGGTGATGGTATTTGTCGTGTCAATAGTTGAGCATCCGGTTAAAGGGTAAGTAGCCTGCACGATGTAAGCGTTCGTTAAATTGTTTGGCCCAGGATTAGTAACAGTTGTTGTAGTAGTTGCACCACTTTGGTTTATTCCTGGCCAATTCCAAGTTAAAATTCCCGTCTCGATGAGACCAGCAGATCCAAATTGCATTAAAGTTCTGTTTAATGGAAACGTTCCTCCGCTAACTGTAGCACAAATACCTGGTGCATCTGCATGGTATTCATGAACAGAATTTAATGGAGCCGGACTCCACGATGCAACTGCATTGTTAGTGAACGTACCATTATTAAAACAGATTTCAAGTACAACATTTGATGTCCCGTTCCAAATAAATGGGCTTGCAAATTGAATCGTATTATTCACAAATCCAACAGCATTCGCAGGCGTATAGGCCGCATTAAAGTAAACGGTTTGAAGACCTGTTTCAAAATTGGTCGTAAGTGCATTAACGACTGTATTCTTCATTGATATGGTGTAATTTGTCAAAGTGGTAAGACTAGGTGCCGTTACGTTAAAGGCAACTGAAGTGATTTGACCAGGCAATACTCCCCAAGTTGTTAATTCAGCCGCAGTAAACAAAAATTGTTGTTTTGCGCCCCACCAATAATTTCCAAAAGGGGTTGGATAAGACGTCGTCGTATTTGCTCCAGTAGCTGCAGGCGTTGTTGCCGAAAATGGAGGAATAGGAACAGAGGCAGCCGTTAAATTCACTGTACTACCCGAGCAAACAGCATTGTTCGTTGCAGTCGCTGATGTAATTAGTGGGTTTGGATTCACTGTAAGATTAAAACTTGCAGTATTTGAACACAGGTTACCCGTTGATTGTGTTGCAACTAAATTGTAGGTGGTAGTTGAATTAGCCGTAAAGGTATAGCCCGTTGCAGCACTTCCGTTTACTCCTCCAGCTGGTGACCAAACAAACCCATCATATCCTTGTGCGGATAAGGTAAGTAGGGGTGAAGCAATGCCATTACAGCTTGTAAGTGATGCCGCGCTTAACGTAAGAACAGGTGGCGATACTACTGTAACGGTTACTGGACTGGTAGCGCTTTGACATCCGGTTGATGGATTTGTGACGCTCACATACAAAACGGTTGTTGCTCCAATGGTGGAGGTAAATGTGTTAGAAGGACCACTTTGTAAAGGCGTTCCTCCTGCAGCACTTGCATACCAATTATAGGTGGCGCTAGGAAGTCCATTTGGATCCAATGCACTAGCAGAAGGTATTTGTATTCCGCAGTGTGTGCTATTGGTCATTACCGGCGATGTTATTAATGGTTGAATTGTCACCGGTAGCGTTGCTAGCGTATTTACGCAGCCAGTAATTTGATCTGTAACAGTAACGATCCAGTTCTGTGTTACAGGGCTTAGCGTATTATTAACGGAAACTAATGTTCCTACCGCGGAATTGATCGGTGGAACGCTGTTCCAAGCATACAAATAGGGATTAACGGGCGCTCCTTGGATATTAACTAAGTATTCCTCATTTTCTCCAGAGCCCATAGATAGACAGGCATCATTGGCACCGTTTGGGTTGCTAACTCCACGTGTTCTTATCCGCATTTTTGTGAGGCCCATTTGAGCATTTACCGGAACAACTACGTTTATTGTGGCTGTGGTACCAGCAGGTATTGCCGTTCCTATTTGCTGCCATTCTGCCGCTTCTAAAATACCGTTTCTATTCCAGTCTATCCAAACCGAAGCAATCGCTGAAACATATGCTCCTGGTGCTGAAATGGTAATTGACAAAGGTAAGGTTTGGCCAGGCGTAACATTGGTGGTAAAATTGTAGCTTGTGGAATATGGAACCGCATTAGACGCAGCCGTATTATTTGAAATTGTCCCGAAGCTTACGTTATCAATTAATGTTCCTGTACTGCCAGATTGAGAAACAATTGGGCAATATCCAGCAGGTAATGTTTGCGCCCCAGAAACAATGCTACTTGCCGTTAAGGTTACTTGGTCGCCAGAACAAACTGGATTTGGAGTGGCAACGGATGATGTAATGGTAGGTAAGGCATTTACCGTTAAATTAATAGTAGAGACAGAGGTACAACTACCGGCAATACCAGTTAATACAAATGGATATATACCCGCAGCGGAGGGTGTTGTCGTTAATGCGGCACCTGCAGATGGTGAAGCAATACCCGAACCAGCATAACTAGCTATATCATAAGTATAAGTATAGCCTGCATTTGAGGTCGCCAATGTGTTGAAGGCTTGACCAACACAAACAGTCGGATTTAGTCCGGAACTTAATGTAACTGCCTCAGGTGAAGAAACCGTAACGGTTACGGGTGTTGATAAACTGGCACACCCATTCGCACCTATTTCGCTTACATAGAAAGTACTGGTTGTTGTTACTGGCGTATTATAGGTGGTTGAACCAGCATTGTAAGTGGCATATTGAATGGATAGATTATCTATGGAAGTGCTCATTGTTATCCCTCCTGTTCGACCGGCAATCATGTGTT
>CAMDAH010000023.1 GCA_945888625.1 Chryseobacterium gleum | reverse complement strand
ACTTTTTACAACTTGTAAAAGAAAAATCTGCCCTGGTAGAGTTGGACAGCAGTTTGGCAACGCGCTCTGTAAATGAAGGTTTTTCAGGAGGCGAAAAAAAACGAAATGAAATTTTTCAGATGGCCATGCTTAATCCAAAGTTGGCAATCCTAGACGAAACCGATTCTGGTTTGGACATAGATGCCTTGCGCATTGTCGCCAGCGGAGTGAATGCCTTGAAAACGAAAGAAAACGCAACCCTGGTCATCACCCATTACCAAAGGTTGTTGGACTACATCGTTCCTGATTTTGTACATGTACTTTTTGACGGAAGAATTGTAAAAACGGGGGGCAAAGACCTCGCACTGGAATTGGAAGAAAAGGGCTATGATTGGATAAAAGCTGAACACGCATGAAAAATGATGGAAGCCTAATAGAATTTCAACAGCAGTTGGTTCCTACCAACTTGCAATTGCCTGATTCCATTTTATTGAAAGCGAACCAAGACATTCAATGGCTGGCAGATTTTCCAACCACAAAATCGGAGGATTTTAGATACACCCGTTTGATTCGTCTGAATAAATTGCAATTGCAAACAGAAAAATCTTTCGCGCCACCATTGGTAAACATTGCCCCAACGACAGAAGGAATTCAAATTGTCTTTGAAAATGGCCAATTGGTTTCCGTGGTTGGACAACACGAAGGGGTTACCGTTCAATCAGCGCAAGATGTACCACAATCACAATGGTTGGCTTGTGAATACAAAGGTTTTGTTCAAGCAATGAACGCTGTAAATGCGCAAGGCGGGGTGAGCATTGAAATCTCAAAAAAGGTCGCTGTCCCAACTTCGATTACCATCATCCAAAGATGGAGCGGGAAAAGCCAAGCCGTGTTGTTGCATCATCAAATTGTCCTTCACGCATTTGCTTCGGCTCACATAGAATGGATACACGAAGGAAGGGCAGAGGAATCCTTTCAAAACTTGTTATTGGATTGTTTTTTGGCAGAAGGCAGTCAGCTGAAAATGGACAAACTTCAAACGCAGGAGGGCAATTCTTTTTCCTTTTGTACCGAAAGAATTTACCAAAAAAAACAAAGCAGTTTCGCCATAAATACACTCACGTTCAATGCTTTTTTCACCCGAAATGATTTGGAAATTTTTGGTCAAGAGGCAGGAACCGAGTCAAAAATGTATGGCGTTTTTATGGGGGAAGAAAACAACCACATTGACAACCACACAACCATGAACCACATGGCGCCGCATTCTACGTCGAATGAATTGTACAAAGGCGTACTAAAAGACAAGGCCTCCGGTGTTTTTTATGGAAAAATCAATGTGTTCAAGGATGCCCAGAAAACCAATGCCTTTCAATCGAATCGCAACTTATTGTTGTCTGACGATGCGAGCGTCAATGCAAAACCTGCACTTGAAATCTATGCGGACGATGTAAAGTGTTCCCACGGTTCTACCACCGGTCAACTCGATGAAAAGGCACTTTTTTACCTCCGCTCACGTGGGATTTCTCAGGACCATGCCATTCAATTGTTGTTGGAAGGTTTCCTATCAGAAGTAATCAATGAGGTGAAAAACGATGCTTTACGCGAACGTGTGAAAGGGTTTCTTTACGTAGAAAAAGCCTAAATCAAAACGTTTATTTCTTTTACGGTCTTTGAAGGGTTTCTCAAAAAATGAAATGTCAATTAAAAGGAGGGCGTTCCTATGAATTTCAATTTTGGTTGGATGGAATATCCCAAACGAAGAATTCCCGAATAGTAGTTTTGTTGGAACATATTGGAGGAAAGCATGGAGTAAGTTGTTCCAACGGATGCGCCGATAAAGAAGTTGTTTTTGAGGTGGTAATGGTACCTTCAGTACCTTTTCGGCCGAGAATGTTCAGTTCTTTGAGCAAGGACAATGGGAGCTGCTTGCAGTTAATATAATACTCTCTCTTGGTGGAGGATTTGGAGTGTTTTTGATGGTGGGGAGGTTGAGATAGCATCAACATCAGCGGATTGATGTGCATAATGAGTTGACATATATCTTGATAAGATTTATTATCATACTACAGCGATGCGCTTAAGCCATCATGGAATAATATTAAACTCTATTGCTGATAACATAACGCCCGTTATATTTTGTATTGTAATTTGTTTGCCTGCGTTTAACCATATTGGGAAAACTATGTTTGGAAGAGTAACACTAGCCGAATTAGTGGCAGGGCAAGGTCCGATAGAACTAGAAACAGCCAATTGCGATGAGTAAGATAAGGAACCAATATTCAAATATGACTGGGCAGACCATGTACAACTGCAAGTATTATTTCCAGCACACTGATGTGATAGCAAAGTTGTGGTATATATGGGAAGAGATTGGAATGTTAATGATTCGATTTTTAATACTTTATTTGCAGGTACGGTATACGTATTACCCGGAGTGAGGTTGATAACTTGAGAGAATTGAAGATTACCCTGGGACCAACTTCCGTTGGAATTAACCAACAACATGATCAAAAATATTGCTTTTAAATAAATCAACTTATTCATGCTAAACTTTTTGAGGATTTTATTATTTCCGATATCTTAATTTCGGCTGTTTCCCATGCATTCAGACCTGATTTCTTGTCTTGCCTAGCATTAGGATGTATAACTTTTTGAACATCAAATGATTTAAAGTGCTTTTTAAGGAAATTATAGCTATCGTTTCCTAAACCAATAATAACATCGGGATTTAACAAATCCACCTCAGTCTTCAAAAAAACTAGGTTATCTTTTTCCATTTCAGCTTTTTTCCAAAAACTAACTTTGGCATGGAGATCACTCTCAGTTTTTGATTGTTTAACCTCGTAAGTTTTTACTACATCCGAGAAATAAGTTAATATCTCATCGTTTTTAATCAAATTTTTAAAAGATCGGTAATATTTATTTTTCTCTGACCAATATTCTATGCCAAAAGGAGTTCCGAAAACAAAATTATGTTCATTACTTGCTTCTATGTTGAACTTATCGTGGCTATTTCTCGGTTCTCTACCCAATATCATAACTTTTAGCTTAACCTTTGATGGGTCGCCAAACCAAATGGGCAAGTCAACCCTTATGTCCCCTGGGTTTGCTTTAAATATAAGACCAAGAAGGGATGAGTTATCTACGAGATAAGGGTAATTATCTCCCAAAAGCCCATTGTTATTCATGATTTTGGCGGATGCCAATTCATAGAAGGACTGAAACGGGTATTTTGACCTGTATAAATTTAGAATTTGGTTCATGGTTGTATAATTTCGCAGTTATTAATTATGATATGCCTCTGCACATTTCCAAGTACAAAACTGCTTGCGATTTACTCTTGTTCCAGTCCAATCTATTTTACTAAATGTTACAATTGCTTTAGCTCCACTTTTCATTTTTTTTCCGCATTTAAAGCACGATGGTTCGGATGCAAAGCCTGCTCGTGCAGTTTCTTCAGCACCCATACATACCATCTTTCATTTTTCTTCCATAAGTACTCATACGCCTGTCATTGAATTAATCTATATTCGATTTATCTAACCCTACAAAGTTATCATGTTTAATCCGAGTAAAAGCAACGGATTAAAACTTAATCCAACTTAATCTTAAGTTTGTTCTGCTTTACTTTTCGAATTTGGCTAATTTTAAATTACATAATTGTTATGCCAAAACCCTCCTATACTCTTGCCGAATATTTAGTGCACGGTCTGAAATGGATGATTGAATCACATTGCAATTTCCGTCTTTTTAATAAAGCAAATTGTGAAAAATTGAGTCTTTTAGTATTCAATAAAACCCAAACTTCTGTTTCCGGAAATACCCTTTACCGCATTTTCTTACACCCCAACAACACGAACAAACCGTATTTACATACCTTAGACATTCTTGCCCAATTTATTGACTTCAACGACTGGACAGCCTTCTGCCATTTCTACCAAGAGTTGTACGATTTTCAGTTTATGTCTGGAATCATCGCCCCTGATCAATCTTACAAAAGCCTTTTACGTTTTAGTATATACAACAAAGAATTCAGGTCGGTATATCCGTTTCTTGAGCAGTTCTCCGATGAACTCTCAATCAATAAAAAACATCTTTTGGGTGAAGAAATATTTAACATTCTGAAAGAAAACCCTGGCTCCAATGTTCCATTCTTTAAGAAATTCAGTAATCTACCTATCATTCGGGAAGGATTTTTTGAAATGATGGCCGATCCAGAATTTAGGATACCTCAATATGAATTTGGACTACAATGCTATTTACAACATCTCAGTCCCGAAAAATCACCTCAAGAGCTTCAAGGTTTCATTTTCGCAAATGCCCTAGTTTTAAGACATTATTTTTTCAATGGAAAACAAAAAAAATCTATAGAGTACGGTAACTTATTGTATCAGAATCACTTGTACAATGAATCCGAATTAGCGGAGGTTCATATTTTTCCTAGGGTTAGGTATTTCGCCTACTACCTTTTATATCGTTACCCATCCATCGGATTCGATACAGAATTTTGGGAATGGTTTTATCCGTATCTCATTTCACTCTTGGACCAATCCTCTCTTCATGAGAGGCGTATCATATTGCACACGTGCGTTGAAACCTTAGGGATCAATCCAACGCTTCAAGAAACCTTTCTGGAAGAAGTTATGGTGCGTTATCCCAAAAACTTTGAACATTTTCACCACAATTATTACGGACTGACTCCCTCGGAAGTCCTCCGTCTGTTAGACCCTAATGCCTCTACCTATTTTAATGGCCAACGTATTTTCCGACCTTCTTAAGTTGGGAGTTATAATTTATTCCTTTTTTGATTTGTTCCTTGGTAATATACCATTCTAATGTGTTGTGAAAATCTCCCACTAATCAAATAGCTGCGCTGCATTCGTGTCAAAAAACCGGATGCGTTGTCCCAACTTCGATTACGATCACCCAAAGATGGAGTAGAAAAAGCCTAAATCAAAACGTTTTATTTCTTTTACGGTCGTTGAGGGGTTTTTCAAAAAACCAAATGTCAATTAAAAGGAGGGCGTTCCTATGAATTTCAATTTTGGTTGGATGGAATATCCCAAACGAAGAATTCCCGAATAGAAATTTTGTTGGAACATATTGGAGGAAAGCATGGAGTAAGTTGTTCCAACGGATGCACCGATGAAGAAGTTGTTTTTGAGGTGGTATTGATAAAAAAGTCCAACATTGTGATTCAAGGTGGAAGTTACACCAAGGCTATGTTTGGGTTTTTGAATTTGACACTCCCTCAAAGTAACAATTCCCAACCAAAAAATTATTTAAAACCTCTTCTCTTTTTAAGCGCTTCGTATGCGTCCTGTATTTTTTGAAATTTTTCTTTAGCACCCTTCTGGTATTCCTCCCCCATCTGCGCCACTTTGTCCGGGTGGTAGGTGATAGCCATTTTACGGTACGCTTTTTTTACTTCGTCGTCACTCGCCGAGGATTCAATACCTAAAATTTTGTAGTCAGAGTCAACGTTTCGGTAAAACATATTTTTTACACTATCGAATTCTACCGCAGAAACCCCTAGTTGACTGGCAATGCGTTCTATTACGCTCATTTCGCTTTGCTCAACATTGCCGTCTGATTTGGCAATACCAAACAAGTAATGAAGGAGTTGAACGCGCACTTCGATCGGTAGTTTTAATCGAATTTCCGCACAAATTTCCTGAAGTGGAATCTGTCCTGTATCAATATAATTCTTGAGAGTCTGCAGGTGTTGAGCAGTAAACTTATTACCGAATTGGTTGGTAAAAAAGGCCTTAACAAAATCCAATTCTGCTTTTAGCACTTTACCGTCCGCACGCATAACAGCGGCAGACAAAGCCATGAGCATTGTTTGAAAATCAAAGCGACTTGCTTGGGATTTGAAGGGTTCGAAGTTGCCACGATTCCCCTCCGAACTACCCGATTGCTTGCTTTGGACACGATCTATAAATCCGCCAATTATAAAACCAAGAATTCCAAAGCTGATTCTTTTTGTCAGATAAAAAGCAGCTATACCGATGATGAATTTATACAAAACACTAGATTTGTTAAAGGGAGCGAACTCCCTTTACAAAAGTAATAAGATTAGGCAATTCCTTTTAAATTTCGTTCTATAAAACTACTCAATGCTTCGCCTTTTAATAAACCTTGTGCAAGAAGGGCAAGATCGGTCAATTGCTTAATCGTTGCTTGTTGTTTTTTCTCGGGTTTTCCAATAAGATTTGTAATCGCAGCATGATTGGCATTGATAGTCATGGTAAACATCTCCGGAAAAGCACCATAAAATCCACCACCACCACCGAGTTTCTGTTGTTCCATCATTCTCCGTATAAATTCGGGTTGCGTGATTACAATGGGTGAATTATCCTCGTTCATGCTCTCGAATTGAACATTAAATTTTTCTTTATTGATGGTGTTTTCAAAAAGACCTTTTAATTTCTCTTCGTCATCTTTCGATAATTTGGACGGGATCTCATCTGTTTTTCGAATCAATTTATCTAATGTATCTGCATCAACCCTTACAAAGCTGAGGTTTTCATTCGTTTGCTCTAGTTTAGGGAGCCAGTGAGAAACTAAAGGACTCGATAAATTTAATACATCGTAACCACGTTCTTTTGCATTTTTAACGTAGCTGTACTGTTCTTCCGAATTGTGGGTGTATAAAACGATTATTTTACCATCCTTATCGGTTTGCAAAGCCTTAACTTTTTCTTTGTATTCCTCTAAAGTGAAATAGCTTCCTTCGGTATTTTTGAGAAGAGTAAAAGCAGTTGCCTTATCCGTAAATTTATCTTCAGACAGCATACCATATTGTACAAAAACTTGAAGATCGTCCCATTTCAATTCAAAGTCTTTTCGGTCTTTTTTGAACATATCTGCCAATTTATCGGCCACTTTTTTGGTGATGTGGGAAGATATTTTCTTCACGTTGCTATCGCTTTGTAAATAGGAGCGAGAAACATTTAATGGGATATCTGGTGAGTCAATAACGCCATGCAACAAGGTTAAGAATTCGGGTACAATTTCTGCAACACTGTCGGTAATGAATACTTGATTGCTGTACAGATTGATTTTATTTTTTTGTACCTCTACGTTTTCCTTAATTTTTGGAAAATATAAAATACCTGTTAGGTTAAAAGGGTAATCCACATTTAAATGAATATTAAACAAGGGCTTTTCAAAGGTCATCGGGTAAAGCTCTCGGTAAAAAGAATCGTATTCTTCTTCTTTTAAATCTGCTGGTGCTTTTGTCCAAGCTGGTTGAGTATTATTTAACTGATTAGGAACTTCAATGGCGACTCTTTTGATGTTTCCTTTGTCGTCTTTTTCGCCCTCAGGTGAATCGATGTATTCTGTTTTCATCCCAAAAAATACTGGAATAGGTAAAAATTTACAGTATTTGTTTAAAATTCCTTCAATACGTGCTTTTTCAATAAACTCTATCGATTCCTCACTAATATATAAAATGATGTCTGTTCCCCGGGTTTCTTTTTCCGCATCAATTATGGTATATTCGGGAGATCCGTTACTTTCCCATTGTATGGCTTGTGCGCCCTCTGTTCTTGATAAACTTAAAATTTGAACTTTTTCGGAAACCATAAAAGAAGAATAAAATCCTAATCCAAAATGTCCGATTATTTGTTCTGCACCTTCTTTACCACTGTATTTTTGAACGAATTCTTCAGCTCCTGAGAAAGCAATCTGGTTGATGTATTTATCAATTTCATCCGAGGTCATGCCAATACCATTATCTCTGATGGTGAGTGTTTTCGCAACGCTGTCTAAAATCACGTCTACTCGCAGTTCACCTAATTCTCCTTTAAATTCACCATTTGCAGAAAGAACTTTCATTTTTTGTGAGGCATCTACGGCATTGGATACTAATTCACGAAGAAAAATTTCGTGGTCAGAATATAAGAATTTCTTAATAATTGGAAAAATATTTTCCGTTTGCACATTAATTTGTCCTGTTTTCATATTATAATTTTTTCTTTACCAATCAATCGATGTGCCAAGGGAATATTTCTGCCATCTTGTCGCTAAACAGATCAAATTTTGACGGAATGTCTATAAACAGGAGTTAATTTCCTTAAATTTGCTCATGATTTTAGGAGTCAAGCTTGTTTTTGCTTTGCTGTTCTTGTGGGGAATATTTAGATTAATAGACAAGTGGTCATTTTTTAAAAACGCGCCTTTTAGTGCTATGTCACTTAAGTTCGCATTTTCACTAAAGGTTGTTGCGGGCGGTGTTTTAGTGCTGTTGTATACCTTTTATTATACCGATAGGCAAACGGCAGATGTGTTTAAGTATTACGACGATGGTGAAGTCTTATGCTGCGTTGCGAAAACTCATCCGCTAGATTTTGTCAAAGTTATGGTTGGGATTGAAGATGATTTTTTAAAGGAACGTTACCTCGATAAAATGTCCTATTGGTATCGGCCTTATGACCATGGTTTACGTAACGACAACAGAATTGTAATTCGAATAAACGCCGTTTTACACCTTGTTAGTTTTGGCAATTATTATATTCACGCCCTTGTTTTTATTTTTTTATCCTTTCTTGGCTGCCTTTTTTTAGCGAAATTATTTTTTGAAGTAACACAATGTAAAATTTCCGCATTTATTTCGGCATTTCTTGTACCATCTGTCTTTTTATGGAGTTCGGGTGTGTTAAAAGAAGCTTTATTAATTTTTGCTTTGGGGGTGTTTTGTTGGTCTATTTACAGGTTATCAAAGGTATTTAGTTGGACCAATTTAGTATTGGCTGCACTTGCTTTCTTTTTGCTTTTTTCAATCAAAATATATGTGTTTGTCGCCTTATTACCTGCCTTAATCTTTTGGTTTATTTGGATGAAACAAGCATGTTTTTGGAAAGCATCATTACTATTTGGCGCCATTTTTTTAGGTGGGTTCTTTTTCTTTCATTTGGTTTTTCCACAGGTGGATTTGGTATCGCTTTTGGTTGCAAAACAACACGATTTTATTCGCTTGTCTCAAGAATTCAAGGCCGGTAGCACTATTTCTATGAGGTATTTGGAAAATGATTTTTGGTCTATTTTAGCCTCCACTCCGCAAGCGTTGTTTCACACTTTTACGCTACCATGGTTTTGGCATGTTAAATCACTGTTGTATTTACCATCCATTATTGAAAATATGCTTGTGTTCATTTTATGTGTTTTGGCAATTGTTTATTTCAAGCGCCCGGACAAGCTAAGGTTTCAATTTCTTGTTTTTTCTGGGATTTTTATTTTAAGTTTATTCACTATTATTGGTCTTACAACTCCGGTTATTGGTGCACTGGTCAGGTATAAAGTACCAGCACTTCCTTTCTTGTTTTTTGTTTTTCTTTCCTTGACAAATTTTTCGAATAGAAACATTAAATTCACACAACACAAAGCGATTAAATGGATAAATATGTACTTATAACGGGCGCCACTTCTGGTATTGGTGAAGCATGTGCGCGTCAATTTTATGCCCTGGGTTATTCTTTACTTTTATTTGGCCGAAGAGAGAACCGTTTAATGTCATTAAAACAAGAATTCTCTGGGGGAGCTGGTTCTGTTTCCATTTTTTCTGTTGATATTCGTGTTGAGTCCCAAGTTGCAGAAACAATTAAAAACTTACCCGAGGCGGTAAAGAAGCAGTTAGTTGCATTGATTAATAATGCGGGTCTGGCTGTTGGAAAGGGACCTGTTTATGAGGGCTTAATTGACGATTGGGAGCGCATGATAGACACCAACATCAAAGGGTTGTTATATGTGAGTAGGTATGTTGCACCCATTATGCAAGCTAATTTACAAGGACACATTATAAATATTTCAAGTATTGCCGGCAAGGAGGTTTATGCCGGAGGTAATGTCTATTGTGCTACCAAGCATGCCGTTGATGCCCTATCAAAAGCCATGCGAATTGATTTGGTTAGTTACAATATAAGGGTAACCAATGTAGCTCCTGGTGCTGTTGAAACAGAATTTTCACTAGTTCGCTTCAAAGGCGATGAATCCCTTGCTAAGTCTGTTTATGATGGTTTTATTCCTTTGAGCGCCAATGACGTTGCCGACACGGTCGTATTTGCGGCTACGCGACCAGCTCACGTGTGTCTTAATGATATATGTATCATGCCGAGTGCTCAAGCAAGCGCTACCGTTTTACATAAAAAATAGGGGGTCAATAAATTTGTAATTTTTCACAAAAACCAGTGCCTTTTACGTAATATAACCCGGGCTTTAGCGAATTAATGTCTAGGCAATCTGAAAAGTGAGGAGCGTTAACTACTACTGTTCCATCGAGTGCCTTTATGCTTAGTGCATAAACAGGTTGGCTAAAGTACAACATGCCATTTGCTGGATTTGGGTATAATTCTATTTGTTTTGAGGGAATCAAAAGCTGCGTTGAGGCGTCATTTTGATAAAAAAAATCGCCTAAATTGAAGGTAAAAAGTTTTGCCGGAATAGTTATTACGGACGATATGCGCTCGGAACTTAGGTACCCACTAACGCTATCGATAAGCGTTATTCCTTCAGTTTGTGAAAGACTCAGCATATTTCCAATTTCAATTCTTCTTTTGTTGCCACTGAAATAATGATGGGGACTGAAGTCAGACAATATCCAAATGAAGCTTGTATATAGGTTGTTTCCGTTGTTTTTATATCCTATGAGCAGTATTCGCGCTGTTGCTGAGTCAATCGTCGCATCGGTAATAAGTCCATCAACGAGAAAAGAGTCTTTTTGAATTGCATTTACGGTACCAACCCAGTTATTTGGAAGTATGTAGTGACGCGTTTGAAGGTTTAACCAATTTTTAGTGAATAAATGAAGGGAATCTTGGTGGTAAAAGAACCCTTCACAATCAAAGTTATTGGCATTGAGAGCAGCGGAAAAATTGGTTTGATTTTCAAAAGTAAAATTAAGCTGCAATGCCTGCACGGTATCATTAGTTGAATTTGTAATCGCCGTCTTACTTACTTTATATACACACAAATTAGTTCTGTTTCCGTAATTATTTCCAAAATCACCGATGTAAATAAACTGACTGTCTTGAGCCAGGGCCTCCCAATCGTAATTTGTAGCTTGCTCAATGACCACCTTCCTTACGATATTACCAGCTAAATCCATAAAAAATAGCGCTGCTTCATTTCCTCCGTCATTCAGGGTAATTAATTCGTTATTCCAATGGATAAGGGCAGAATTTTCATTTAGGTTCTCATTCAGGTTATTCGTTAAAACCGGTTGATAATTGCTGGGAGGATAAGTACAGGTTCCGTCGTTTAATTGAGCTAGGGGATTGAAATTCAAAGCAAGTGGATCTGTACAGCCCCATTGACTCGTAGCCACAAAGGGTATCATTAGCAGAAAAATAAATAGAATTCTCATAGGAATAATTTTTGTTTCCAATTATCGGCCTCCTGCTCGGTGACCATGTTCATTTGCTTTAAATACTGCACAACGAGTCCGAAGTCATTATGGTCAATTTGATTGTTTTTACTCCATGTTGTTTCCGAAAGCCATTTTTCAGCTTGGCCAATAGCGAGAGAATAACGCCAAGATATTATTGATGCAGCTTCTTTATTTTGTTTTAAGTCAGTGGCTTTTTGCTGCACAATGTCACACATTAGACGTAATGTATCACTGTATTTCAGTGCTATATTTTTGTTGACAGCTATTACGAAGCAAGGCCAAGGCGTTTTAATTTCATCGATTCGGCGGCATTTTTTTTGGTCTACAAAAGGTTGTGTTGTAAATTTTTCCCATAAAAACCCTTGGGATTCATTTTGGTTTAATGACCAGAGTCCCCCATAAAGATCCCCTACAACTTGAAATTTTAATTTGGTTAAATCCCACTTGTTTTGATGTGCATTTACAAGTGCCATTAGGTGTGATCCTGAGTTTTCTCTTGAGATTGCGAAGGATTTGTTTTCAAGATCGTTCATACCATTTATAGTAGATGAAAAGGGGACGTGGACTCCCCAAGAAAGAGGAGAGCTGACATAAACAGCAAGAATACGGGAATCGAGCCCTTGTAGAATTGCTTTGCTTATACCTTCTGTTAATAGTACAGCAATATCAATTGAACCGGATTGCAAACCTTTAATCATTTGCCCCGTTCCACCGCTCATATCAGCCCAATGAAATTCAATACCATTTCGCTGAAAGTTTGCATCCTCAATGGCCATACGCCAAGGAAGATTAAAATGTTCGGGCACACCACCTATTTTAAATTGTTTCATGGATTGTTATCTAAAAACTGTTTATCAAAAAGATTTTTATAGTACCCATCTTGAGTTAGTAGTTCTTTGTGAGTGCCTTCTTCCACAATTTCTCCTTTTTCGAGAACGATAATTTTATCTGCCTTTTGGACAGTTGATAATCGATGGGCAATTATAATAGCAGTTCTGTTTTGTGTTAATTTATCGGTTGCTTTTTGAATCATTACCTCTGATTCGTTATCAACGCTTGAAGTTGCTTCATCAAGGATTAGTACAGCAGGGTTGTATAAGTAAGCACGAATGAACGCCAATAATTGTCGTTGGCCTACACTTAGCTCTCCCCCTCGTTCTCCAATTGTGTAGTCGTAGCCCAAGGGCAGTTGATTAATGAATTCATCAGCTCCAACGGCCTTTGCCGCCTGAATTACGTGCTCACGTGTTATGTGTTGATTGCCCAAGGTAATGTTATTGTGAATGGTATCTGAAAATAAGAATACGTCCTGCAAAACTACAGCAATGTTTGCTCTAAGATGGCTCAATTTAATCGATTTAAGGTCTACATTTCCTATAAAGATATTCCCCTTCTCGTAATCGTAAAATCGGCCTAACAAGTTGATTATAGTTGTTTTTCCTGAACCAGTTGCGCCAACCAGTGCAATGGTTTTATTTTTTTCAAACACTAAATTTATATTTTTTAGTACGGCTTGTTCTTTTGTATACGAAAAGGATAAATTGTTGAATCGAATGGGTTGGTTAAAATCACAATCGGTCACTTCGCCGTCCTTCTGTACATCTTCTTGTTGGTCGAGAATTTCAAAAATACGCTCCGCTCTTACTGTTCCACGTTGTAGAATGTTGAATTTATCAGCTAGTTGTCTAATTGGACGATATAATTGATTAATCCAAAGTGTGAAGGCAATAATTTGTCCGTACAGGGATTTGATTTCAAGGCTTGTTTTACCGCCTGCTTTTAGTGCTCCCCAAACGAGAAGAAAAGCAATGGAAAGCGAACTAAGTAATTCCACTATGGGAAAAAAGATAGAGTTTGCCCACACTGCATTTATATGCGCCTGGCGATGGCCTTTATTTATTTCTTCAAACTTAGCATATTCGATTTTTTGTCGATTAAATAATTGTACAATAGCCATTCCAGTGATGTGCTCTTGAACAAATGTATTAAGCTTGGTAACTTGCTGTCTTTCATATTGGAAAGATGATTTCATCGCTCTAGCAAAAATACGGGTAGCAACAATTAGAATGGGCAATGGAATAAGCGTCATTAAAGACAGCTGCCAATTGGTTACAAACATCAAAATGAGAATAAAAAACAGTGAAATTAAATCACCTGAAATTTCCATTAGCCCCGCAGAGAATACTTCGGTAATGGCCTCTACATCAGATACCACTCTCGTAACTAAGGCTCCTACTGGGGTTTTGTCAAAAAACCGCATCCTAAAAGATAAAAGATGATTAAAGGTTTTGGTCCGAATGTCTTTTATTACTGATTGCGCTAGTAAGTTGGAGAAGTAGGTTGAAATTAATTGAAAAAAGCCTTCCAAAATTAATAATCCAGCAATTAGTAGGCTCCACGCAAGTAATTGTTGCTTATTTTGGTTAGCAATGATGTAGCTGTCAACCATTTCCCCAATCAAGTAGGGGCGAAGGGGGCCTAAAATGGAAAGCGTGATTATACAAAAAAAAGAAATGAAAAAGTATTTTTTGTAAGGCTTGGCCATCGCAAGTAGTCGTACAAACAGGTTGTACTTTTTTTCACCATTCCATTTCATGGTGCAAAATTACCCAAAATAAAGGAATTGGGGCAATTTATAATGGTATACCGCGCGAGCTAACAGGGCCATTATAAGGACTTTTTTTTAAGTTGAAAGTAAAAGAACTTCCAACTCCTACTTTGCTTTTAACAGTAATCATTTGTTGATGTGCCTCTATAATGTGTTTAACGATTGCTAAGCCAAGTCCAGAACCTCCTTCATTTCTATTTCTGCTTTTTTCAACTCGGTAAAATCGTTCAAAAATTCTGGGTAAGTTTGCTTCATCAATTCCGATACCATCATCGCTTACTGAAATAGAAACTAGTTCATCAATAGAATCAATGCTCAGTACTACTTTTCCATTTTTATTTCCATAATTAATTGCGTTGATTATTAGGTTGGTAAGCACTTGACTAATTTTAATCTTATCTGCAAACACATGCGTTTGTGCGTTCTCATTATTTACTTCTATCGTAATTTGCTTCTCTTGTATTGAATGTTCGAGCGAATCAACTATTTCTCTGATGAGGCTATTTATCTCGAATGATCGTTGATTCATTTTTAACGTATCCACTTCGAGCTTAGTGATTTGATCTAAATCGTCAAGAATATTAACAATGCGGTCGGTTGCAAGTGCTGCTCTATTAAGAAATTGAAGATTGACTTCGGAGTCATCTATTCCTCCTTCAATTAATGTTAATATATATCCTTGAACGGCAAATACAGGTGTTTTTAATTCGTGTGCAAGGTTTCCAAGAAATTCTCTTCTGAATTGTTCTTGTTCCTTGAGTTTTGAAATTTCATTGTTTTTATTTTCCTTCCATACCTCAACGTCTTTTTCAGCTCTACTTATTAATTTATTTATCTTTTTTTCATTTACCAACGAATTATCCTTATTAATCTGAATCGATTTATAAATTTGTTGCAGTCGAGTTTGAATAAAACGCTGAAATAGTCGATAAAATAATAAGAATATGATTAGGGCTGAAATTAGGGGGCCCAATACGATAAACCATACAGGAATGGGAAAAAAAAAGGCGTTGTAAATAAGCAGTGCTGTAGCACTAATTACAAAGTAAATTAGACTTCCTATTAATATTAAATGACTTGGCTTTAGGTTTCTCACTTTTCATTGAAGGTATATCCGACACCTTTTACAGTGCGAATATAGTCATCTCCAAGCTTTTCGCGAAGTTTTCTTATGTGAACATCTATCGTTCGTTCTCCAACGATGGTTTCGTTTCCCCAAACAATGGCTAAAATTTGTTCTCTATTGTAAACTTTTCCAGGTCTACTGGCGAGTAATTCAAGCAATTCAAATTCTTTTTTCGGCAGTATGATCGATTCTCCATTACAAAAGACCATGAATTTATCTCTATTTATTTGCAGTAGTTGTTCGCCGGTTGTGTTTTTATCTTCTTGTTTGCTGGTATCGAGTCTTTTTAGTAAGGATTCTATTTTAGCCATTAATAGTCTTGGCCTAACAGGTTTTGTTATGTAATCGTCAGCTCCTGCCTCAAATCCTGCAATTTGTGCGTAATCTTCCGCTCGGGAGGTTAGAAAGGCAATGATTGGTTGTGTTATGTTTAAATCCTTTCGAATAATTTGACAAGCTTCAATTCCGTCCATCTTTGGCATCATAACATCAAGCAAGATTAAAGATGGGCTCATTTGTTGAGCAAGTTTTACGCCGTCCTCGCCGTTGATTGCCGTAAAAACTTTGTAGCCTTCTTTTCTGATGTTGTATGATAAAAAGTCAATAATATCATTTTCATCGTCAACGAGTAATATGGTATGTCCTTTACTATTTTGCATGTCGTGTCATTAAAAAAGGGGATAAACAAATTACATATTGCTTATCCCCTTTAAAATTTAATTAATTGTATTATCTAATAACTACTCTTTCTGATTTAGTGTATCCACCAACTGTGAAGTTAAGGAAGTAAACACCACTCGTTAGATTGTTAACGTTGATGGTATTATGGATAAAACCAGTATTATTTTCGTTTAAATTAGAAACGATTCTTCCAAATTGATCAACCAATGTCAATTCAACAGCTTGGTTTTGGTTATTTACGAAGTCGATATTGATTACATCACTTGCAGGATTAGGATAGATAGCAACATTTGATAATCCAGTTAATTCGTCTACTCCAACTGAAATGGTTACATCAAAGCTTACTTCGTCTGTACAGTTTCCATTAATAGCTGTTAGGGTAACAGTGTAAACACCATTTCCTACGTATGCGTGTGAAGGTGTTGCTGCAGAAGAACTTGACTGGTCACCAAAATCCCATGAATATGATGATGCACCCGTGGAAGTATTTGTGAATGTTACCACGTTTCCAGAGGAAGTATAAGCACCAGCAGCAGTTGGTGTTGCTGTGAACGTTACGGTTGTTCCTAATGACATACCTACTCCGTTACAAGCGTTTGTATTGGTTGTTGTTACTGTTGCAGTCGTTGTAGCAGTTACTATTATAGATGAAGTTGTTGCACCGTTTGACCATAAGTATGAATCTGCACTTGATGAACTCAACGTAACTGAATCGCCACTACATGCAGTGGTTGATGTTGCGTTGATTGTTGGTACAGGCGAGTTAGAAACGCTTACGTTTGTAGCAGTTGAACTTGCAGAACAACCGTTTAAATCAGTTACAGTTACCGAGAACGTTCCTGAGCTAAGCACAGTAATAGCTGCAGTAGTAGCTGCGTTTGACCATACGTTACCTATTGGAGATGAAGAGGTAAGGATTACCGATCCTCCTGTACAAAACGTAGTTGAACCACTTGCGCTTACTATTGGTGTAGTTGGAAGTGCGTTTACAGTTACAGTTACCATTGATCTAGGGCTTTCGTCACCTGCTGCATTTTTTTGACTCACGTAATAAGTAAAAATTCCTGGTGTTGTAGTACTTGGTACAATAGGCGTAATGCTTCCTGTTCCACCAACTGCAGTTGTATAGTAATAAAGTGTATTTCCAACTAGTGGAGTTCCGTTAATTGCAGATGCCATTGCATTTTGACAGTAAGTCGCAGAGTTTGTTACAACTGGAGCAGGTACACTAAAGAATTTAGGATTAGTAAAGTTTGCTGTAGTAGAAACAGTTGATCCTGCGATTAAACGAGCGTCTGGTGCAGTACCTAAAGCAGTGAAAAGATTCACCCAATTTACTTGAGGTAGAGTAACTGTAGAATCATTACCATCAACACCGAAGAAACTAGCGTAAAATGCGCCTGAAACTCCTGCAGATGTAATTACATTTGTTCCATTTGTAAAGTTGGTCATTGTGTTAGAAGCAAAAATTAAACTATCACCTGTAGCATTAGCAGCTGTGTTTGCACTTTCAATAGACAATCCTTTTTCCCAACCAACTACAAGTGAATTTAAACATGAAGTAGAAGTGTTTCTTCTTAATCTAAATGCTTTTTCAAACTTCTCTCCAACAGGCAATACAATTGTACCGTTTCCTTTTGGTCCTACGATAGTCATGTTAGAAAAAATTGGTCTTGTTTTAGGTTGAGCTGTTGATCCTGCTGCGTCGTTATCTGATTCAAAACAATTTGAATCTCCTGGAGCATCAGATAAGTCTTTATCGCGAATTGCAAGTCCAAACTGTATTTTTCCTCTGTATCCGAAATCTGTATCGAAATCATCGTCTAAACCTCTGTAAGCTATAAGGTGTTTACAATTTACTGTACCACCAAAAAACTCAAAAGAATCATCACCACAATGGGAAACTTGTACATAATCAATTACAGTTGCTGAACCTACAGATCCACAAGTAAGTCCATTAAGCTCTTTGTTTGGCTCTAACGGAATCCCAGCAAATTCGATTCGAACATAGTTTAATGCCCCTGAATTGTCATTGTCAAAATTACCTCCAAACTGAGTATCCGTTGAAGGAACGATTCCTTCAATGTTCGCTACTCCACCTGGCTGGTTATTTTTAGCAAGACCAAGGATTACAAGTCCACCCCAGTCACCTTCATTTCTATTTCCAATTGGCTCGTTGGATGTAAAAACAACAGGATTAGCTGCAGTACCGTTTGCATAAATTTTCGCACCTCTTGTAACGATTAATGTTGCTTGTGTTAACTTATCTCCTCGGATAATTGTTCCAGGAAGAATAGTTAATGTAGCGTTGTTTTTAATGTAAATTTTGTTTTCTAATCTGATTATCCCACTCCAAGTTGTATTGGTTAGAATGTTGGCAGAAACAGTTGTGGTTGTTGGAAGATAAGGGGTGTTCTCAGCATCAAAGTTAGACCATCCTGAGGTCCAATCTGTAGCTGGAGTATTATCCGTTATAGGAAATGCTCCCCTGTAATTGGTAACGTTCCAAAATGCATCTTGTGCGCTAATCGAAGCCGATAAAGCTAGGATTAATAAAGTAAAGTAAGTTTTTTTCATTTTTTAGATTTTAAAATTTGTGAGACAAAGTTCTTTAGTAATAGTGTAGGTGATGTTACCAACGCTTTATGCTTTGTTTAATTTAATATTATCGTATATTAACTTTTTATTAATAAAGCAATGGAAGTTAAAGAAATTTTAACGGTGTGCTAAAAAACTAAAAATTGTATTTTAAAGCAATGGATACGGTTTGACCAAAAGAAATTTCTTGCCACGTATTGTCTGTGTCAGCATTGTATTTTCGGTCGTTGTCAAGGTCTTGAAAAAAGATGAGTTTTTGCGCTAACAAGTCGCGTACATTTAATTTAACCTCGAACTTTTCGTTGAAAGTTTTGGCAACTTGAAAATCAATAACGTGTCTTCCGTTCTCCCAAACATTGGGTTCTTGTATGTTTCCAATGATATAAATTCGTTGGCCTACAATGTTGTAAGAGCAACTTACTGAAAAGTCGTTTTTTGCATAGTAAAGACCAGCATTGGCAATGTATGGGGATTGTCCTTGTAATGGGCGTTCTATTCCAGATCCTATTATTGTTTTCAGATCTACTTTGGAGCGAATGATAGATGCATTGGCATACAGGGTTAAATTACTCCACAAAGGATGTTCATCTTGTTTTGCTAAAAATCCAAGGTTCATTCGCCATTCTACTTCAGCGCCATAATTAGTTACTTTGGGGATGTTTGTGTAATACAATTCGGGAGCCCCAGAGGTTCCTGTTCGGGTAATTAATTCAATTGGATCCCTAAAGTCTTTATAAAAACCGGATACGCTGATGATTTGTCCCTTACCAGGAAAGTATTCATACCGGAGATCAAAATTGGTTATTACGGCTCTTTTTAGTTTGGGATTGCCAGCAATGATATTATCGAGAATAAAATTATAGAAGGCAAAAGGAGCGAGCTCTCTAAATTCTGGCCTAGATACTGTTTTGTAAACACTAGCTCTCAAATTCATTTTTTTAGTTAATGAATAAATAAGATTAACAGATGGAAGCAGATCGATAACGGTAGAGTCGATTCTCATGGCCTTATTAGAACCAAATTCTATGTATTCAAAAACTTGGTTATACGATTCTAATCTCACACCTCCTATTACACGTATTTTATCCCCTATTTTGGAATCCAAACTTGCAAAGCCAGCATTAAGGAATGATGATGCTTGGTAACTATCATCGACGTTCGTAGCTTCGTCCAATTTAAATCCGCCCATGCCGCTGCTCATCAATCCTAAATTTTCAGCTGTAAAAATATCATTCTCTGAGGAAAGTAGTAATTGGCCATCAAAGTTACTTCCCGATGGAGAGTATTTAGAAAATCCAAGATTCCGTGCGGTAAAATCACGCGTTCTGTATTGCTGAAGCCCACCTAATTTAAGCTCATTTTTTAAAATAGAAAATTCAAATGGAAGCGTTATGTCGTATTTAATACTGTATATACTTTCCATTGATGTTGACCAAAACATATTTCCTGCGCAGCTAGGGATTGTTCCATTATTTTGCATTACCGCAATGAATTGTTCCGTGGAATCGTTCACATCCAATGCATTTTTACGATACACAATCCTTCGCTGGTTCGGGATAACACGCGAGACATTACTGTAACCACCGTTCCAGTTAATTTTAAATTTATCAAAGCTATGTTTTCCAATAAGTTGTCCGGAATAAAGGTTGTTTTGGGTGTACCAGAAGTTGGTTGCTTTTTCGAATTGATGCGGGTCGTTATCTAATTCTCGAACTCCGTTTCGAACGCTCACTTTGTCGTCTGAACTTATCGAATACAAATTTTTGAATTGGATGTTGCTTTTAGGACCTAAAACAAACTTAATATTAAACATACTTGAATTGAGCACTGATTGGGTAAACATGGAGTCAACTAATTCCATTCGTTTGATTACATTATTTGGGTCAATAACGGCATTGTTTCCTGTTGGGTCGGTATCTCCTTCAAAGTCGCGACGTATGTTGGTTGAATAATTGAAATTACTTATGTAACTGTAGGCGAAAGAGAATCCAATTGATCTAACGCTGTCTGCAAGTTTATAAATTCTACCCAGTGCATACTGCAAACTGGTGTTTGGCAAAGCTAACATTTGTTTTGGCGTCCAATTGAAAACCATTTTTTGTGCTAACATTCCTTTTTCAGCATCTAACGCTGATGCAAATTCAAGCGTAGAAGGTAGGCCATCGGGAATACCTCGATCATTTGCTCCCAAGCCCAAGAAGTCTAAATTAGAATCGGTTGAGTTCTTAAAGTTTTGAAAAGTGGAAATGGTATTAAAACCAGCGCTCAATTGAATCGACTGATAATTTACATCTTTAGGTTCTACCGTATTAATATCAAGAACTCCTCCAGCAAATTCTCCAGGTAGATCTGGTGTCGCCGTTTTCATAATCAATAAATTATCCAGCATATTTGAAGGAAAAATATCAAATGAAAAAGCTTTTTTGTCACTTTCTGAACTCGGAAGAGGAGCTCCATTTAGCAAGGCAAAATTATAACGATCGCTAAGCCCTCGGATTACTAAAAACTTGTTGTCTTGAATACTTGCACCAGTAATTCGTTTGAGAACGTCTGCAGCTTTAGTATCTGGGGTTTTCTTAAATGTTTCGGAGTTGATACCATCCACCACTGATGCAGAATTTTTTTGCATTCGAACTAAATCAGTTGTAGATTCCTTATTTATCTTAGCAACAATAGTTACAGGACCGAATTCCGTGACTATTTTTTGCATTTTTATATCGAGTGTTCTTTTCTCTTCTGACTTAACAATAATGTCTGTTAGCAACATGTTGTTGTAACCAGCATTCCTAACCTCAAGTGTATATTTACCACTTGTTAACCCAGTTAGGGAATAATTTCCATCGGCGTCTACTAACACTCCTTTGCTTAAGCCTTGAACAACAACCTTTGCTCCAAATAAAGCTTCATTACTGGTTTCATCTAGTACCTTTCCACTGATAGAGGCGTACTCAATTGTCGTTTGAGAAAAGGCATTTATTGTACTTAAAACACAAAAAATTAGGGGTAGAAAATATTTCACAGAAATAATATTAATGTTTCAGCAAAATAACTTTAAACAAATAATCTTACGGTTAATAAAGAGTTAACTTAATGTTAATTCACAGTAGCTTTTGTTATGGCTGATTTTCGTTAAATTATTAATCAAAAACAATTTTCATTTCAACGCGTCTGTTTTTTTGTCTTCCCTCGAGTGTGGTATTGTCTGCAATTGGTTTTGTTTCTCCGAAGAACAATACGATAAGTCGTTCCGTTGCTATACCTTGTTCCACTAGGAAAAAGCGAATGGCTTCTGCCCGTTTTTTGGACAGCACCAAATTAGCTTGCTCATCACCTACATTGTCAGTATGACCTGTAATTTCTAATTTCCATGTCGCTTTCTTTTTCAAAATGTCGGCAAGTTCGATTAATGATGGTTTCGAAACATCCAAAATAATGTCCTTGTTTATGGCAAATTCTAGCGCATCAAATGCCGTTTTCAGAATTTCCACCACTTCAACTTCAATAACAGGACAGCCTTTGTTCGATTTAGGTCCAGGCGTGTTAGGACAATCATCGTCTTTATCCAACAATCCATCTCCGTCAGAATCTATGTAAGGACAACCTTTGTTTTCTTTCGGGCCAACTAACAGAGGACAGTCATCATCTTTATCCAATATCCCGTCACCATCGGTATCAGGCCAAGGGCAGCCGTTATTTTCAGCCGGACCAGCAACCAAGGGACAATCATCGAGGTAATCAAAAATACCGTCTTTATCGGTGTCTGGGCAGCCGTTGTTTTCGCGTGGACCAAAATTATCTGGACATAAATCATCTGCATCTGTAATGCTATCTTTGTCACGATCCGGACATCCTTGTAAATAAAGAACACCTGCAACGGTAGGACAGCTATCCTTTTTATCTATTATTTTGTCGCCGTCAGTATCCGGGCAGCCATTAAATTCAATCGGTCCTGCAACGGTAGGACAACTATCTTTTTTATCCATAATTTTATCGCCGTCAGTATCCGGGCAACCGTTAAACTCGGCAATTCCTGCCACGGTCGGACAATCATCTTTACTGTCTTGAATTCCGTCATTATCCGTATCTGGGCAACCCATAAAAGCCCAAACGCCGGGCAAATCCCTACATTCATCTTTCTTATTCGACACCTTGTCTAAATCGTCGTCTTTCACTTTAGCATATAAAACAGGAAGCCTTAGTCCGGCATAAAATTCAAGCCCTCTTACTTTACCTCTTGCTAGGAGTGTCCTAAAGTCAGTAATACCTAATGTCAAAGGGCCAAGACGAGTTGCAACTCCCGCTTTAAAACCACTGTATGTATTTATTGACAAAGGTAAATACAAGCCAAATCCGGCAATATCGAAACTCGGTGTAATTGAAAACTGATTGGGTATTTTTACTTTCGTATCTTTTCTGTTGGCTCTTAAATTAATCATGCTGGTGGCATTAACGTAAAATCCTTTCCAAATGTGGTAATCTACCTGTAAGCTGAGCGCTGCGGGTGTTTTCATCCAAAATGTACTTGAAGTATCTTGAGAGGCGGTCCAACTGTTATCATTAGGTTGTTGAATAAGACTATCGATTACTTGGTCAAAGCCCAATAAACTTGAGGCAGACTCAAAGGTGGTTAAATCAAATTGGTTGGTTGAATTAACTGTAAAATTTCGGCTCAAGCCCCCTTTTTGGAATTTCATACCTCCGATATCTAAAATTGAGGCTCCTACACGAAGTTCATATTTATTTTTATTACGCATCCAAAGGTCAGTTTCACCATCCATATCGTATTTATAGTTTTTATAATTTTTTCGCCATTCGTAAACCGCGCCAATATCTATTCCCATTCCAAATGAGGAGGATTTTTTAAGGTATTCTTGCCAATTGGTTCCATCAATCTGCGTATTAGGGTCTGTAATTTCATCCAAGTTATTGGAATAACCGTAATTAAAGTCCCCCTGTAAAACATAGGAGGTATCTGAATTTTTGATTCTGTAATTGAAATTGTTGGTGTAAAAATAAGCTGCTGTAAGGCCGGCAAGGTATTTTAAGCTGCCGCCAACTTTCAGAAAATGTTCCTGTTTATCAAGGACGACTTGTCCGTAATTTACTCCGTATTCAGCCCAAGCCAAGTGGCTCACACTTAAAAGTTCTTCATTAAGTTTTTCATTCCAAAGATTTGGATAGTCAAGCCCATTTTCTGCTAAAACCGCCAATTTAGGATCCATGTTATCGATGTTTGTAACGGTTCTGCCACGCACGAAAAAACCAAGTGCTATTTTGGGTGAAATATGAAAAGCAAAATTTAAAATGTCCACTTGAACGTTGTTGTAAAAGCCCATTGTTTTTTTTGAGTTTTCGTCGTAATATCTTCCCACAAATCGATCTAAAAAGGTAGAGTCTGGATTTGGCCAGATGTTACTTTGAACTGTATCAAATGATTTTGCCCACCAAAAACCGCCATTCCCTTGTGCATCTCGCATCGCATTAGCATCAAAATAACCAAAGTTTTGGTAGGTATTAAAGTTCATACTAGCGATATTTAAATCGAATGAAAAACGACCATCTACGAAACTAGCTGGTTGAATTTGGGTTCCCATAACACCAATGTAATTGCTGTTTTGAACACCTAAATAAGTTTGTGCGTCTACACACAGTGAGGTAATTAAAAGAAGAAAAGTTAATAGATTTTTCATAATTAATATTTTGTATATTGAATTAAAACATTTCCCAATAGCGTTGTAATTGACTGCCCATTTTTCCCAAAGGCAGTTGTATATCCTGTCGCGTTTGCAGGCCTATTAACTTGATCAAGCGCAATACCATTTATGTCATAAAGGTAAAGATTATTTTCAAGGTTGTCGAAAACGGTAAAAAGCACTGCATTATTTATTTTTGTTACAGTAACAGTGGATAGTCCACGAATAGGCCATGTTTTTTTCCATTGAATTGCACCGTTATTTTTCATAAGTAAGCATTGATTTAAATTCGTAAATAGCAGATGAGGTATGTTTTGATTTGTAACATGGGAGGATAGGGTCCAAGTTTGATCAATGTGTAGTTTTGTTTTTATTCCTTTACTATCGATAAGCATGTACAATTGGTTTTCGGTAAAAAGAAGTGCGCCATTTTCGACAAACTTCCTATTGGAAATATTTTCAGGAAGTTTTGTTTTGCTAATGATTCGGTTATTGCTAAGATCAATTTGTTGAACATGGGAGGCAGTCAAAATACTAGCGATGGGTTTTTTGCCCTCGTAATATACAGAAACCGCTTGTATATCCTCTGTGAAATTAAGCGAGCAAGTGACCTTTCCTTGTTCGTTGAATGCAGATAGTTTTTTTAGTGCAGGACACAAGAGTTGAAGCTTATTATTGACTAGAAACCGAACAGGGTCTAAATTGAATTTACCAACAATACGCTGCGTTATTCTACCCATCTGATCGATGACTTCAATGTGTTCTGGAAATCGCAAAGCAATTGATTCTCGTTCATTTTGTGAAAAGTCCAAAAGAAGTGGTGCGGACAGTAAATTGGTATTGGCTATTTTTGACCATATTTTTGTCCCGTTTTTGTACCCGTAAACGTTTTTATTCTCACCAAAAACAATGGCATTTCCTCTTCCTGCCAATGAACAATAGTGCGTAATTCTACTACCCGGATTCATGGTGAAATAATCTTTTGTATCGTTCTCGTTAATTGTGGATTGGTTGTTTAGTAAATAAACAGACGTCTTAATGCTTTTATTCCCTATTCGACTAATACTTTCTTGTGTTGTTTCGTTTATTACGCGCTCGGAGGTTTGAATTGGTAAAAAATTATTTAGCGAATTAAATCTTTTGCCGTTACTCGAGAGCGTATGGTTCATTTCAATTTCGGTTAAAACTTTATCTATGGCAGTTTCACTTGAGGACAAATAAGCAAATCCGTTTGCTTCCGAGATAAAGAAACCACTTAAATTGATTTCCTCTTCACCACTTTTTACAGTAACACCTTTAAAAAAACTACTCGATGAATTTTCTTCTTCTTTTTTTAGCAAGTTATTGAGGTTTTGAATTGGGCTATTACCAGCCAGGTAGTCAAACACCAGAACTTTTTGACCATCAATGATTAGCTCAACGATTCCGCTTTCAATCAAATTAAAAAAATAGCTTTTCGCAAAAACATTGTCCATTTCTTTGAGGTAATTTTTTTCGTGAAAAACGTATGAAGTAAAGTTGGCGGGTAAATTTTCGCTAAAAATTGCGCGATCATTTGCAAGGGACGCTTTTCCACTTCCCATTAGCTGGGTTTCATAGACTACTTTACACACATCTTTAAGGTAGATATCTTCGATTAGCAACTTTTCATTTGTAAACTTTGCAATGGAATAACTTGCTTTTTTGTCGACTTTGAAAGGTGACTTACCACTTGTTTCTATTACAAAATCTTTAGGGTAAAGTAATAATTGTGTCCCGGAATAGTTACCAATGTATTGCCCATAAGCAAAGGAGTTAAGACCGGTCATTTCAAAGTTTCGCCCTCCTTTTTTTAATAAAAATTTTACACTAGATTTGGTCCACTTTTGAGTTATTTCAACCACTAGAATAGGTCTTTCTTTGCTTATAAAAACGGAATAGTTATCATCAAGATTACGTGTTATTTCATAATACAAATCCTTGTTTTTACCCAAAACATTAAATCCTATGGATTCCCAGTCGAATTCTTTTTTGTGATGTATGGCAAGCACTAGGGAATCTTGTTTATCGAAATAACACAAAAAATCACTAGTATTTTTTTTCTGTGCAAGCTCATTTAAAACAAAGGCAATCCATCCTATGGATAAAGAGAGAACAATGAAGAAAATTATTTTTTTTATGTTTCGCATACCTAGAATAATGCAAATTTACATCGTATAAAACAGCTTAAAATTTAAATTAGAAAATTAAATGAACACCGTATTGTTTACGATTAGCTCACGTCATTATTTAATGAACGGCAATAAGCGAAAAGTTTTTCTGTGATGAATTGAAGTTCCCATTAATAGGATGCCTTTTCTATGTTCCTTCGTTGGATAACCTTTATTTTTTTTCCAATTGTATGCCAGGAAGTCCAGGTCTAAGGATTCCATTATATGGTCTCGATAGGTTTTTGCAAGTATTGAAGCAGCAGCAATGGATTGAAATTTACAATCGCCTTTAATAATAGTGGTGTAGTTGATTGATTTGTAAGATTTAAAACGATTGCCGTCAATTAAAATATGATCTGGTGTTTGTGGAAGTTTATCCAGCGCTAATTGCATGGCTTCGATACTTGCATTGAGAATGTTTACTTCATCTATTCGTTCGGGAGAAACGATGGCTACTGCAAAAGCGAAAGCTTCTTTTTCAATAATTATTCGCAATTCGTTACGCTTTTTGGGTGTGAGTTGTTTAGAATCGTTCAATCCCTCAATTGGTTTGGTTAAAATTACGGCAGCAGCAACCACTGGTCCGGCGAGGCAACCTCTGCCTGCTTCGTCGCAACCGGCTTCCAAACAATTTTCTGTGTGAAAAAGCAATAGCTCAGGCATCTTTTTGGAAAGTATAAAGTTTCGTTGGCGTTATGCACAGATCTAATGCAATGTCTGTTGGAAGCAAATCGGTAATTTTTTCTACGGGGGAGAAATCGCACAATCCAATTTTCAAAACAGACGGGTTGCACTCGGCTAAAAATTGATCGTAGAAGCCTTTTCCATAACCAACGCGGTGTCCAAAACAATCAAAAATCAGTAGGGGAATAATAACGACATTAATATGGTTATTTGGTACAATCTCTCCATTTGTTGGCTCGGGAATTCCGAATTTATTCGTTTCGAGGTGCAAACGATCGTTTAACAGATAGTGTTTCATCTCCATCGTTTGAAAGTTCGCTTTTGGCACTACTACTGAACCACCTTTTGATTTTATGAGGGCAATAATTTCAGTTGTGTCGATTTCATTTTTGTGTTTAATAGGCAAATAAATCGAGACGATTTGATTTAAAAAATTGCTTTGGTTCAGTTCAAATAATATATTTTTAATGGTTAGGTTTCTCTTGGCAGCAACAATATTGAGTCGTTGTGTGTTATAGGTTTTTCTAAGAATTAACTTTAACATTTTATAAATAAATTAAATTTTTTCTAAACTTAATAAAAAGGTTTAATCCCAAAGGTTGTTTTGTTAATTTTACGTTACTAATTGTTTATATGAATAGATTCTATCTTTTTATTTTT
>CAMDAH010000022.1 GCA_945888625.1 Chryseobacterium gleum | reverse complement strand
ACTGTTGCGATGCAATTCATGATATTAGTCTCTGTGCAGGCATCAACAGCAATTCCGACATTTACACTAGTTAGATTTCCAGAAATTCCAGCAGTAAAAGATTGACCGAGAGTTTGAGTTTCCGATAAGCCAATGTATGACCCACAGTTACCGCTAATACCTGTAAAGTCGACATCTAAGGTTTGTGCGTAAAGATTATTCAAAAAAAGTGCTGAAACACACGCTGATACTAAGGTAATTTTTCTTTTCATATGTTAATTTTTAATGTTTGCTAACTTACTTATACACGCTACAAACCTTCTTCAATAAACTAAATCTTGTTGTATATGCGCAGGTTTATTACGTTAGGCTAAAATAGTGATAATTTTTATAGTTCATCAAAAGGCTTCTTAATTTGTTGAATGCTTTTTGTGCTAACATGTGAGGAGATCATTCCAAAATAACTTATACCTTGGTTTCTCTTAACCCAATACTGCGCGTTCGTATAATTTCTGCGAGATAGTGCGTACATTTGCCTACGTTTTTTTTAAGCATGACAGATTTACTTTCTAAATTAGAAGCCATTCATTATCGTTTTCTTGAAGTGGGTAATTTAATTACGGATCCCGCTATTATTTCGGATATGGACCGCTATGTTAAATTGAATAAAGAATACCGTGATTTAGATCTCCTAAACATCATCTATAAACAGTACAAAAATCTTTTAGAGAACATTCAAAGCTCCAGGGCCATGTTGGAAAGTGAAAAGGATCCTGAAATGCGCGAAATGGCAAAGATGGATATTGATGAATTAGAGAAAAGTAAGCCTGTCCTCGAGGAAGAAATAAAATTGATGTTGATTCCCAAAGATCCGGAAGATGATAAAAATGCCATCATGGAATTACGTTCTGGAACGGGTGGGGATGAAGCCTGTATTTTTGTCGAGGATATCTTTCGCATGTATACCATGTTTTTTAAAAATGTTGGTTGGCAATATGAGATAATTAACTCTTCTGAAGGTTCGGTCAAAGGCTTTAAAGAAATATCCTTGAGTATAACTGGTCAAGGACTTTATGGCATGTTGAAGTTCGAATCGGGTGTGCATCGGGTGCAACGTGTTCCCGAAACGGAATCGCAAGGACGTGTCCATACTTCGGCGATTACGGTAGCGATTTTACCTGAAGCGGAAGAAGTTGATTTTGAACTCGATATGAATGATGTGCGAAAAGATACCTTCCGTGCATCAGGTGCTGGTGGGCAACATATTAATAAAACAGAATCCGCTATCCGATTAACCCATATTCCAACAGGTGTGGTGGTGGAATGTCAAGATGGCCGGTCTCAACATAAGAATTTAGCACAAGCAATTTCAGTGCTTCGGTCTCGTTTATACCAAGCTGAATTAGATCGTTTGCACAATGAACGTGCTGCTCATCGTAAAACATTGGTGTCTACAGGAGATCGTTCGGCAAAAATTAGAACTTATAATTATCCGCAAGGTAGAATAACGGATCACCGAATCAATAAAACCATGTATAATTTAGGGGTTTTTATGAATGGTGATATTCAAGAAATGATTGACGCGTTAAAAATGGCCGAAAATGCCGAAAAATTAAAGGGAGATAACGTATGACAAGAAGGGAATTAATTGCTCAAATTCATCTGAAAAATTCCTTTTTATGCGTGGGATTAGATCCCGATTTAACAAAAATTCCCAAGCACTTATTACAATTAGAAGATCCTGTATTTGAATTTAATAAAGCGATCATCGATTCCACAAAGGAGTATTGCGTTGCTTATAAACCAAATACGGCATTTTATGAGGCGCTTGGCGTAAAAGGATGGATTTCCCTTGAAAAGACAATTAACTACATCCCAAAAGATTGTTTCATTATTGCAGATGCTAAACGAGGCGATATCGGTAACACTTCCTTGGCGTATGCCAAAGCATTTTTTGAAACTTTGCCATGTGATGCCATAACGGTGGCACCGTATATGGGAGCGGATAGTGTGCTTCCTTTCTACACGTACAAAGATGCTTGGGTAGTGCTTTTGGCACTGACATCCAATATGGGATCGGCAGATTTCCAACTATTGGAAGTAAATAATCAAACGTTGTATGCAGAGGTAGTTAAAAAGGCACTAACGTGGGGGAATGACGCCAATACAATGTTTGTTGTTGGAGCAACACGAGGGAAAGAAATCGCAGAATTGAGGAAATTGGCACCTTCACATTTTTTCTTGGTGCCTGGTGTAGGTGCCCAAGGAGGTTCGTTGGAGGAGGTGTTTAATTATGGTGCTAATGAAGAGGTGGGACTTTTGGTGAACTCTTCAAGGGCTATTTTATATGCCGAAGATGGTGAGGGTTTTGCTGAAGGGGCAAAAAAAGAAGCGCTGAAGATACAAATTGAAATGGCTTTGTATCTTCAGCGCTTAAAGTAATTAATGGGTTATTTTGATGCTAAATCGCCAGTATTTATAACTTTTGTTTGTCCATATGCATCACATCCAGCTTTGCGTGAAGCACCACAAGACGTTAGAATAACTGCAACTACAGTTAAAAGAATTAATAAATTTGCTTTGATTTTCATATTACTAATTTTTGATTGTTTGTGTTTTCTCTAACGCGTTATACTATGGTAAAGTTACAAAAAAGTTTGATGTTGCGCTGTTTTGAAATTTAATTTTTAAAAATAATGTGTTTTTTATCATACTATTCATGGTTGCGTAATATAAAATTAACAATCTTATTGTTGTCTCCATTTTTAGTTTTTTCTCAAAGTAAAACCATCACTATTCGTTCGTCATCCGACGAATTACCGCAATTTATAGAAACCGATATTCGTATTCCTGCTAAAACGAACCAAAAAGATTTTTTGGCTTCTTATAGATTTAACTTGGTTAAAAAGGGCTATTTTTTGGCCAACTTCGACTCAATAGTGAGTAGTTTAGGTACGACAAATGCTTACCTTTTTTTAGGTCCTAAGTTTAAGAAAATAAGCCTCGCTATAACACCTGAGGATTATCTCTTTTTGAGACGATTGGGATTTTATGGAACAGTAAAACTCTCGGATCAAGGCGTTTCATTATCCCCGTCGCAGTTGCGTGCTACCCTTCGTCAAGTTCTCGAAAGTCTCAATCAAAACGGTTATCCATTTGCGAGCGTAACGCTAATTGATAATGTTATAGGGATTGATAGCATCGCATCAACTTTAAAGATTTTAAAGGGGAGAAAGCTGCTTTGGAAATCAATTCAAGTGAAAGGTGATTCCACATTTTCTGCTGCATCGATTCAAAGTATAACAGGAATTAAAGTGGGCGATAATTTCAATGAAGTACAATGGCATGGGCTAGACCAAAAACTTAAACAAATTAATCATATTCAAGTGGTAAAGGCCGCTGAGTTGCTCTTTACAAACGAGGGTGCAGAACTATTTTTGTACTTGAAATCTGCACGTATTAGTAATTTTAACGGTGCGATTGGTTTACAACCAAATCCTGTAAGTCAAAGAGTAGGACTAACGGGCGAATTGCAACTCAAGTTAGTTAATACCTTGCGACAAGCAGAACAAGTTGATTTTAATTGGCGAAGTATTCAGCCGGCTACTCAATCCTTAGTTATCAGGGTTAACTACCCTTATCTCTTTAAAACTACTTTTGGAACCGATTTCAAATTTAATTTATACAAAAGAGATTCTACATTTTTAGAAATTAAAGCCGCTTTCGCAGTACAATATCAATTTAAGAAGGGGCAGCTATTTAAAGGGATCTATCAATTTTATTCAAGTGATCGTTTGGCTGGTGCAGGTTCCAGCGTTGGATTTAGTCAGTCAGTTTCCTTAACGACATCGGCATTTGGAATTGCTTTTTTGAAGAAAGAATTGGATTATATTCCTAATCCTTCGAAAGGATCAGCCACTACTATCGAATTATTTGTCGGTAGTAGGGAGGCGAAAACCGATACGGTTTCAAATTCAACATCCACTATTTTTAAAGGGTCAATTTCCTATGAGAAGTATTTTCGATTGGCATCAAGGCATGTGGTTAAGTCAGCAATAGCATACGATTTTTATTATGCACCTGTAATATATCAAAATGAACGTTATCGATTCGGCGGCTTAACTTCTCTACGCGGGTTTAATGAAGAAGAAATTTTTAGTACATCAAGAGCCATTTTCAGCCTTGAGTACCGCTTTTTAGTTGATAAAAACTCTGCAGCCTTCCTATTTTATGACCAAGCAGTGTACGAAGATCGCTCTACATCGTACATTAAAGACACCCCTTTTGGAATTGGCGCAGGTTTTTCAATCGGTTCTAAAATTGGTATTTTTTCAATTAGTTATGCGATTGGAAAGCAATTGAAAAATCCTTTTGACTTTAGACAAGGAAAGGTGCATTTCGGATATATTGCTTATTTTTAAAAATGTACATTTGTGGGTATGGCAAAGAAAGTGCTTTATTTATCCTATGACGGGATTACAGATGCCCTTGGGCAATCCCAAATCCTTCCTTATTTGCTTGGATTAGAAAAACTTGGCCATTCATTTCACATCGTTTCCTTTGAAAAAAAACGAATTTACCATCAGTTTCAGTCGACTATTGAACAACAGATTGAGGGCTTGAATATCGTTTGGCATCCCCTATTTTACACAAAAAAACCTCCTGTCTTGTCCACTTTATTTGATTTAAATCGAATGAGAAATAAAGCGCTGCGGCTTCTGGTTCTTTTTCAATTTGATGTGGTTCATTGTCGGAGTTATTTACCTGCCCTGGTGGCTTTGAGGCTAAAAAACAAAAATAATTTTTTTTTTCTCTTTGACATGCGTGGTTTTTGGGTAGACGAGCGAGTGGAAGGGAAGCTGTGGAACCTCAATCAACCGGTTTTTTTTCTGATTTATCATTACATGAAGCGAAAAGAAAGACGCTTGCTGGAGGAAGCAAATGCCATCGTTTCATTAACGCATAGCGGTAAATTAGCCTTGGACGAATTGTATCCTGTGATAGCCCCTTCGAAAAAAACAACGGTCATTCCTTGTTGTGTTGATCAAATGTTATTTACAAATCAAACGGATAAAAAATCCTTATTGGAATTAGTAGGCATTGACAAAAATAAAATAGTGCTAGCCTATATTGGTTCTATCGGAACATGGTACATGTTAGATGAAATGTTGGACTTTTTCAAGATTCAGAAAAGTAAAGAAGCTAATCTTCATTTTTTATTTTTATCCAAAGACTCAAAAGATACCATTCTTCAAAAGGCAAGGGAAAAACAAATTTTAACGACTGACATTACCGTGCTTTCCGTTCCATATCGTGAAATGCCAGATTACCTGAGCGTTATTGATTATGGTCTATTTTTTATTCGACCTTCTTTTTCAAAAAGAGCCTCGTCTCCCATCAAGCAAGCAGAATTAATGGCAATGGGTATTCCTATTATTTGCAATTCAGGGGTTGGCGATTCGGAGGCTATTGTCAGGGAACATGCTGCAGGATTCGTTTTTGATGAATTGAGTGACAAGGCTTTTGATAATTTTAGTTTTCAGCAGCTGCATTTTGATAAGGAACAAGCACTTCGGGCAGTTTCGTCGATTTTTTCTTTGAATAATGGAGTTCAAGCCTACGACGCTATTTACACGTTTAGAAATGCGTAAAAAAAAGATAGCGATTATAGCTCCATACCCACCAAATGAGGCGCCATCTCAACGCTTTCGGTTTGAACAGTACTTATCAAGCTTGGAGGTAAATAACTTTGAAGTGGCTGTCTTTCCATTTTTAGATATCGAGACTTGGAATAACTTTTATAGTAAAGGTAAGATGCAGAAAAAAATTAGTGGGTTTGTAAGAGGTTTTTTCAAGCGCTTTACTTTGCTTTTTAGCATTCGAAAATATGATTTCGTGTTCATTCACCGGGAAGCAGCTCCGATTGGACCACCCATTTTTGAATTTGTAGTCGCTAAATTATTGGCTAAAAAATACATTTATGACTTTGACGATGCGATTTGGATGGAGAATTACAGCGAAAATAATGCCCGTTTTCACCGTTTGAAAGCATATTGGAAAGTTAAGTATTGTATTAAATGGGCAGGAAAAGTGAGTACTGGAAACCAATTCTTAGCAAACTATGCCACGAAATACAACGCTAATGTGTTCATTATACCCACAACAATCGATACGGAAAATCACCATAATTCCCTCGTTAGACATGTAAAAGAAGAGGTGGTTATTGGATGGACTGGCACACACAGTACAATTCGCTACCTCTCGCCTTTGATGCCTGTTTTTAGCTTGTTGGCAGAAAAATATGCCGTTTCTTTTTTGGTAATTTCCGATAAAAACCCCGCTTTGTCATTAACAGGTTTTAATTTCATTAGGTGGTCGAAACATTCGGAAATTGAGGACTTAAAAAAAATTAGTATTGGATTAATGCCGCTCGTTGCAGATGAATGGTCGGAAGGAAAATGTGGTTTCAAAGGATTGCAATACATGGCACTTGGAATTCCAACAGTATTGTCGCCTGTTGGGGTGAATCTTTCGATTGTTGAACACGGAGTAAATGGTTTTTTCGCTTCAGAAGAAGAGGAATGGTTGTATTACTTGGAACAACTTATTGTTGACCCAAATCTTCGTGAAAAGATTGGAAAAAAAAGTCGAGAAAAAGTGATTGCCGATTTTTCAGTTAGGGCATTGAAGCCAAATTTTATTCAATTATTTACAGTATGAAATTAATATTTGCCTCACATAACGAAAATAAAACAAGTGAAATCCGTCGGCTGCTCCCAGAGGGATTTGAGTTATTATCGCTTAACGATTTAAATTTTACCGAAGAAATTAATGAGACGGCTGATACTTTGGAGGGTAACTCGCTACTAAAAGCAGCGCTAATATATGAACGATTTAGCTTACCATGTTTTGCAGATGATTCAGGCCTTGAGGTCGAGGCACTTCAGAATAAACCCGGCGTATATTCTGCACGTTATGCTGGAGAACCCAAAAGTGACGAACGAAACATTAATAAGCTACTTTTGGACTTGGAAGGATGTGCCAACCGAAGGGCTTGTTTCAGGACGGTTATTACGCTCATGTTGCCATCGGCTTCTGTATCTTTTGAAGGAAAAATAAATGGAGAAATTACAGCGGTTGAAATTGGTGAAAATGGTTTTGGTTACGACCCTATATTTTTACCTGATGGAAACGATAAAACTTTCGCGCAGATGACGACAAAAGAAAAAAATTTTATTAGTCACCGTGCTTTAGCATTGGAAAAGATGATTTCATATTTATCTTTGACTAAATTTTCCGATTAATTAATTTCCATGATTGTTGTTAAGCATATTTTTAAGTTTGTTCTAATCGGGGAAAATACCAAGGAAAATAATGGATAGTAAAGCCATTTTAAGGGAGATTAAATCAGGGGATTTTCAAGCCGTTTATATGTTGCATGGGGAAGAACCTTATTTTATTGATGAAATCTCTGACGCGATTGAAAAGTACGCATTGCAGGAACATGAGCGCGATTTTAATCAATCGATTGTTTATGGTAAAGACACCGACCTTCCTTCTTTGCTTAACGACTTAAAGTCTTATCCACTTATGGCCGAGCGAAGGCTCGTTATTTTAAGGGAGGCACAAGATTTTAAGCTATTAGAAGGCCTTGAGGCTTACGTGGAATCACCCTGTTTAAGTACCGTTTTCGTAATTTGTCACAAATACAAAACAATTGACGCGCGAAAAAAAATAATGAAGTCGATTGGAAATCGTGTACTCATTTTTAAATCGGATAAAGTACGCGATTATCATCTGGGTGATTGGATTCAGAATCAGGTTAAGCAACTTGGTTTCGGGATTACCTCAAAAGCAAATATGTTACTAGTGGAGTCCATCGGGAATGATTTGGGTAGGATCGTTAATGAGTTAAATAAGTTGGCCATTTTTATAGAAAAAGGAAGCACGATAACAGACGTTCATATTGAGGAAAATATTGGGATTTCAAAAGATTACAACAGCTACGAATTAACGAATGCGATTCGGGATAGAGATGTTTTGAAAGCCTTGAAAATAGTTAGTTATTTTGAGTCAAATCCTAAAGCGGCCAACTTAATTGCAATTATACCTAATTTATTTAAGTTTTTTTCTCAATTAATGCGCATTCATTTTTTGCCTAATAAATCACGTGAGGCCGTTGCTCAAGCAATAGGTGTTCCGCCGTTTGTTGCAGCAGAATTGACGAAGGCAAAAAATAATTTCAATCCTAAAATGATTGCGAATAACATTGCGCTGCTTCATGAGTACGATCTAAAAGGAAAGGGATTGGGAAATTCCTCTGCCTCTGAAGGAGAGCTAATGAGGGAATTGGTATTCCAACTTTTACATTGATGGCACTATTTTTTTACCCAACTATTTCAAATAAAACAAAAACAGCATTGCTCTCGGAGGAAGAGTCTAAACATTGTATTCGTGTGCTTCGATTAAGGAATGGAAATTTGTTAACCTTAATCAACGGACGTGGTGATTCCTTTGAAGCTAAAATCATCTCAGACAATCCCAAAAAATGTGAGGTAGAAGTTCTAAATCATACCCATCACGCACAGGCGTTAATGCCAATTCATATTGCCATGGCACCAACCAAAAATATGGATCGAATGGAGTGGTTTATGGAGAAAGCCACCGAACTAGGTCTGACTAAATTGAGTTTGTTAAAATGTCAATTTAGTGAACGAAAAATAATCAATACCGAACGATTACAAAAAATTGCTATCGCTGCCATGAAGCAGTCTCAACGGTATTATTTACCGATTATAGAAGAGCAAGTTTCCTTTGGTGAGTTCATCCTCGCAAACCCCGCAGGTAATATTGCGCATTGTTATGATCATCCGAAAAGCGAGCAAAAAGAAAGTATCTTTTCGGGCCCAATATTAATTGGCCCAGAAGGTGATTTTTCTCCTGATGAGGTAGCATCAGCAGAAGGAGCCGGATACCGCAGCATACGACTTGGCGATTATCGATTAAGGACTGAAACGGCCGCTCTCTCAGCTGTTTTTCGATTGTCTTTATTTGCTGAATGAATCAGCTGCTATGTACATTTAATTTGCCGAGCTTATATTTCCATCAGAAATAAGTGCCTCACCATTCATTTTTAAGTACAATTGAATGAGTGCAATAACATCTTTTTCGCAGTATATTCGGATGCGGTCTAGGTCTTTTTCTTCATAATAAACCCGCGCGACATCCGCACCAGTTATATCATCTTTTGGTGTAGGGATATTAAACACATGGCATAAAAGTGATAAGGAAGTGTAGGCTTTGTAATCCCCAAATTTCCACATTTCCATAGTATCGATGTGTTTTATCTCCCACGGTTTCTTCCCGCCGATGTCGAGTACACTGGGTAGTTTTATGCCGTTAATTAACATGCGGCGACAGATATAGGGAAAATCAAATTCTTTGGCATTGTGGCCACATAATAAATGTTTGTCTGTATGGTAGTGGTCTTCTAAAAGTTTTTTAAACTGAGTGAGCAAGGTTTCCTCATCATCATGGGCAAAAGACTTTAGTCGCATGGACTTACCTAATGTGGTCGTGTGAATCATGCCGATGGAAATGCAGACTATTTTACCAAATTCTGATAAAATGCCTCCCTTTTCGTTGTATAACATTTCAAAGGATTTCACTTCGTTTTGTAAAAAACGATTCTTAGCATTAAATAATTCTTTGGTTTTCTCATCTAGATGTTCATATTGATAAGTTTGTGGTACTGTTTCGATGTCTAAAAAAAGTATTTTGTCTAGGGGTGTCTGTTGGCTCATTATGGTTAATTTTTAAATGAATATACTAATATCTGGGCATTTATTCAACAAAAAATGGCATTTTTGTTATAAATTTTTTAATTGGAAAGTAAGCTCATCGTTTCAGGAAGTAAAAGTGAACGCTATGTTTCGCTTATTCCACAACTCAGCGCGCTTATTGGAAGTGAAACGGATGTAATTGCAAATTATGCAAATGTCTGTGCTGCCTTAAAGGAAAGTTTTGGTTTTTTTTGGGTTGGGTTTTATCGCGTATTAGAAAACGAACTCGTTCTGGGACCATTTCAAGGTCCTATCGCATGTACGAGGATTTCTTTTGGAAGAGGGGTTTGTGGGACCGCATGGAAGGAAGAAAAAACCATTGTGGTGCCTGACGTAGAAAAATTTCCTGGTCACATCGCGTGCAGTGCGCGTTCAAAAAGTGAAATCGTCGTACCTGTTTTTATGAACGGAAAAGTACAGGCTGTTTTAGACGTCGATAGTGAATTATACGATACCTTTGATGAAATTGACCTTTACTACTTAGAACAAATATGCGCTTTGTTAACCTAGGATTTTTATTATTTCTGCTTCTCGCTTCTTGTGCGCAGGTTGGTACAATTACGGGAGGAGAAAAAGATGTAAGCTCACCTGAGATAAGTCGTCGATCTGTATCCACTAATGCGATTAACTTTAAGGATAAAGAAATCACGCTTGATTTCAACGAATATGTGCAGTTGGCTGTCCAACAAGATAATATTGCTATTATTCCACCCGACGCGATAATTTTAAGTAAACTCAATAAAAAACGAGTAACCTTGTCGTGGACAGAGGATTTAAAGGCCAACACAACGTATCGAATTTATTTAAATAATGCGGTAAAAGATGTTACTGAGGGCAATAGTGCGCTCATTGATTTAATTTTTTCAACTGGACCAATAATTGATTCTCTATCCTTGTCTGTTATTGTCTACGACGGATTCTATGGCGTGCCCTTACCGAATGTTTTGGTGGGGATTTATGATTCTCTCACGCAATTAAAGCCGCGTTATTTTAGCCAAAGTAATGCAAACGGATTCGTTTATTTAAAAAACATTGCTGAGGGCACTTATTTTTTGAAAGCATTTTTGGATGTAAATAAAGATTTATTGATACAAGGAAGTGAGGTACAAGGAGGGCTTTTTAGTCAAATTAAAATTGATGGACAACAGACGGATACAATAAAAGTAGCTTTGTCCAAACCTTTGATGAAAGATAAAATTAAAAACATAAAGTTTATTCCTCCAGGATTAATTGGTTTGCACCTTCCCAATGAGGCAAGCCGAGACAGTGTTTTTTTGGACGGCCAACGAATCCGAGAATTTATGCCTGTAGGAATAGACAGTGCACTTATTGCAACAGGCCCCATAACGAGTGATGTTTCTTGGTTTATAATTGGCAAGGATTCTACCCGTGTTCGTACCTTGGAAAAAGATCGCACATTAAAACTTGTACCAAAGTATATGCCACAGAATAGTGTAAGTGCCTTCCCTTTTCATGCTGTTTTTGAGGTTAAAGATAAAATAGCAGGACTCGATAAAGGCAAGTTCTCTTGTTTGAATCTTGCGGATAGCGTTAAAATTATCCCTGATTCAATTGTTTTTTTTGATAATAAGTTGGAATTATTTTTAAAATGGAACAATTTAACATCGGTTGCTTTCCATGGCGATGAAGGCGCGATAAAAGGTAGTTCAGGGTCAATAAGTGCCGCTTTTAACACAAAAATAGTGGTGGCTCAATCGCGCGATTTCGGACGGATTGTGCTGAATTGTTCCAACCAGTCGAAAAATGCGATTATACAACTAATGAAAGGAGATGTCTTAGTGCGCGAAGTGCCTATTAATGCCAGTAAGAATTATGTTTTTACGGATTTAATTCCCGGGGAGTATTACCTTAGAATTCTGTTGGATGAGAATGCAAACGGGCGATGGGATCCGTTTAGTTGGGAAAATAAGCGCCAAGCAGAATCGGTTCTTTGGTATCGTTCCATTATTAAAGTAAGGGCTAACTGGGAGGTCGAATCTACGTTATTGGATTAATTCAAAATTATTTTTCAACAAACTTAAATTGGAACGCTTTATTATTTAATTTTAGTTTTTCCAATTTTCTTCTTCTATGTACCTGGTTTTTGATACCGAAACAACGGGCCTGCCCGCGAATTTTAATGCGCCAATAAGTGACACCAACAATTGGCCTCGAATTGTCCAATTAGCTTGGCAGTTGCATGACGAAATGGGCAAAATCATTCTTCATAAAGATTTTATCATTAAACCTAATGGATATAACATCCCCGTGAATACGGAAAGTATTCATGGAATCTCAACCGAACTTGCACTCGCTGTGGGGGAGGAAATGGAGGATGTTCTTCAACTATTCAAAAATGATTTAGCAAAGGCTGATTTTGTGGTTGGACATAACCTTAACTTTGATATTAACATCATGTCCTGCGAGTTTTTTCGCTTGGAAGAGCCGTCTCCTTTTGAAGCCCTTGGCTCATTAGATACTTGCACAGAGGATACGGCCAAGCTTTGTAAATTGCCCGGAGGAAAAGGAGGCGGATTTAAAAAACCGACCTTAACGGAATTAAATCGATTCTTATTTGGTCAATCGTTTGAAGACGCACATAATGCAACAGCTGACGTGGAAGCAACAGCGTGCTGTTTTTTGGAGTTACTACGGAGGGGGATTTTCTCAGAGGAAACATTAAAGAAACAAAGTGGTTACTTAATTGCATTCGGTTTTGCCAATCCGTCGCCGATTACTCCAATCGGACTAATTCATGTTAACCTGCGAGAAGAAAGTGAAAAGTTGCGCCCCAAAACAATCGTTAGGCAAGCCACGCCTATGGCTGATAACTTGGCGGAAGCGTTTGAAAATGCCAATTTTGCCCATTTACACAATCATTCACAGTATTCGATTCTTCAATCTTCATCCGATGTTAAGTCACTTGTTCAGAAAGCAGCGGATTTAAATATGTCTGCCGTGGCACTTACTGACATGTCTAACTTGATGGGGGCATTTCATTTTGAAAGCGCAGTTGCTGAGTACAATAAGGGAGTAAATAATGAAAGAGAAGCAGCAACTAAATTAGGTGAGGAATTTACAAAGAAAAATCTTTTACCAATTATTGGTTGTGTTTTTAATGTATGTGGAGATCACCTCGATCGGACGATAAAAGATTTAGGATCACAGGTTGTACTACTCGCAAAAAATTTGAACGGGTATCAAAATTTAATTAAGCTAACGTCGTTGGCTTTTACAAAAGGCAAATACTACATACCTCGGGTAGATAAGCAGCTGATTGAGCAGTATCACAGTGATTTAATTGTTCTTTCAGGAAATTTAGATGGTGAAATCCCACGATTACTTTTAAATGTTGGTGAAAAACAAGCGGAAGAGGCCTTGATATGGTGGAAGAATTTATTTCAAGACGATTTTTACATCGAAATAAATAGACACCATACCGAAGCAGAGGTCATTTTAAATGAATTACTCGTCGATTTAGCGAAAAAACACGAGGTAAAATTAATTGCTACAAATAATACTTATTACCTCAATAAAGAGGACGCAGGTGCGCATGATGTGCTTCTTTGTGTGAAAGATAATGAGCTGGTATCCACGCCTATTGGAAATGGAAGGGGATTTCGAAACGGTATGCCAAACTCGGAGTTTTACTTCAAAACCGAGGAGGAGATGAAAGCGCTTTTTATTGATCTTCCTGATGCGATAATCAATATTCAAGAACTTATTGATAAATGTGAACACTATTCGTTGGCCAGAGATATCCTTCTTCCCTCTTTCGATATCCCAGAAGAATTTGTGAACGAACTAGATGCCACAAGCGGAAGCAAACACGGTGAAAATGCGTATTTACGTCACCTCGCATTCGAAGGAGCTAAACAACGCTACGGGGAACTAACAGAGGAATTAATTGAACGCTTGGATTTTGAATTGAAAACAATTGAAAATACGGGGTATCCAGGTTATTTTTTAATTGTTCAGGATTTTTGTAATGCAGCGCGTGAAATGGGTGTGTCTGTTGGACCGGGTAGGGGTTCTGCAGCCGGATCGGTTGTTGCTTACGCAACGAAAATTACCAATGTTGATCCAATTAAGTACAAATTACTTTTCGAACGATTTCTGAATCCAGATCGTATATCCATGCCCGATATTGATATAGATTTTGATGACGAAGGAAGGAGCCTTGTAATTGATTATGTAATACAAAAATACGGTGTCACACAGGTAGCGCAAATTATTACCTACGGCACCATGGCAGCTAAATCCTCCGTGCGCGATGCGGCAAGGGTTCTCAATCTATCTTTGCCCGAGGCCGATAGAATGGCAAAAATGATTCCTGATTTGTCGCTAAAAAAGTTGTTCACAATGGAGGACTTCTTCCTTGCTGATACGTTTAAAAATAATCAAGATGCTTATCAAAATGCGAAAGCATTACGGAAGATTTTTAATGGAACAGACCTTAAAGCTGAGGTTTTGCAATATGCCACAAAAATAGAGGGAACGCTTAGAAATACCGGAACGCATGCCTGTGGTGTTATCATTACGCCAGGCGATATGACTGATTTTGTACCTGTTTCTACTGCGAAAGATTCAGACATGGTTTGTACTCAATTCGATAACGCTGTTGCCGAAAAAGCAGGCTTGCTTAAAATGGATTTTTTAGGTTTGAAAACCCTCACATTAATAAAAGACGCGGTTCGTGTTGTTTACGAAAAAAAAGGAATTTTACTCGTACCAGACGATTTTCCAGATAATGATGAACTTACGTACCAACTTTTTCAAAAAGGCGAAACAGTAGGTATTTTTCAATACGAATCGCCAGGAATGCAGAAGCATCTTAAGGATTTGAAGCCAACCGAGTTTGCTGATTTAATAGCCATGAATGCCTTGTACAGACCAGGTCCAATCGAGTATATTCCTCTGTTTATCAAAAGAAAATTGGGTATCGAGGAAGTGGTATTCGATTTGGATGATTGCGCTGAATACCTTGAAGAAACCTATGGTATAACTGTTTATCAGGAGCAAGTAATGTTGTTGTCTCAACGTCTTGCAGGCTTTACTAGGGGACAAGCGGATACTTTACGAAAAGCGATGGGGAAAAAGGACGTGGTGGTCTTGGGTAAAATGAAACCAGTTTTTATTGCACAAGGTGGAGAAAAAGGCCATGACCCAATTAAATTGGAGAAAATTTGGAAGGACTGGGAGGCTTTTGCTTCTTATGCATTCAATAAATCGCATTCCACTTGCTATGCTTGGATTGCTTACCAAACCGCTTTTCTTAAAGCGAATTACCCTGCCGAATACATGGCTTCAGTACTCAGTAATAACATGAGTGATATGAAGCAGGTTACTTTTTTTATGGAAGAGTGTAGGCGCATGGGTGTTAAAGTATTAGGGCCTGATGTAAACGAATCAAATTTAAATTTTACGGTTAACAAAGATGGCGCTATCCGATTTGGTCTTGGCGCTATTCGAGGTATGGGTCCAGGTCCTGTTCAGGCAATAATTGAAGGAAGAGAAGCAGCAAATTTTACTTCTATTTTTGATTTTTCGAAAAAAGTGAATTTATCAAGTGTCACTTCGCGAATTTTTCAATTGCTGGTTTATGCTGGTGGATTCGACTCTTTTGAAGGGGTTAATCGCGCTCAGTACCTTCTAAAAGATAACACAGGAAGAATGTTTGTGGAAAATGTACATCGCTACGGTGAGCATTATCAAATTAATCTAAAATCGGCACAGCTCGATATGTTCGGGAATCAATCAGGTAGTATTTTACCCGAACCAACAATTCCTTATTGCGATGAATGGCCTAACAGTTACAAATTAAGTAAGGAACAGGAGATGATAGGTATTTACATTTCCGGACATCCACTTGACGATTTCAAGGTAGAAATTGGCGCTTTTTGTTCTGGAAAAGTGGCTATGATGAATGATTTTGAAAAATATAAAGGCAGGGATTTGTTATTTGCCGCAGTGGTGGTTAGTGTTGAACACCTTTTTACAAAAGCAGGCGATCCTTATGGAGCAGTTTTATTTGAGGACTACACCGACCAGTTTAAATTGCGTCTTTTTAAGGAAAATTATTTGAAATTTAAGCATTTTATGGTGCCAGGAACTTTTGTTGCCGTTAGAGGGAGAATTGAAATTCCTCGTTACAGAAATGAATTGGAGTTTGTGATTAGTACCATAGAACTTTTGGAAGATTTGCGCGACAAAAAAACAAGGAACATCAGAATAACCATTATGACGTCGGATTTGGATATGATTTTAATCGACGAATTGAGTGGCGTTTTCCTTGCTAACAACGGGATTTGTCCTGTTGAGTTTACTGTAATGGACGGCGACGGTATAGAGGTGGTTATGCCATCGAGATCTGTGAAAGTAAAGCCTGGGACGCAACTTTACAGGGAATTACAACGCTTAAATGTAAATTTTAAGTTAAATTAATAAGTGCCTAAGCTAAAATTAAAAGGGGGAAAAGATTTAATCTTCAACTACCGGTTCGGTAGGCGCTAAAATCCGACCACAATGTTCGCAAACTAATATTTTCTTCTTAGTAACAATATCTAATTGACGCTGAGGTGGTATTTTATTAAAACAACCTCCACATGCGCCGCGTAAAATAGGCACCACTGCCAAACCATTTTTTGAATTCAGGCGCAGACGCGAATATGCAACAACTAAGCGTTCTTCAATTTTTTTCTTTGCGTCGTCTGAGGATTTTGTTAAACGATCCTCGTCTTTTTGCGTTTCTTTAACAATGGCATCTAACTCGGCTTTTTTGATCGCTAAGTCATTTTTTCGGTCTGCTAATCGAGCAGAAACCTCGTTCAATATTTCTTTTTTACTCTCAGTTCGAAATTTACTGTCTTTCGACTTTTTTTCGTTTAATTTAATTTCTAGTTCCTGGTACTCAATTTCTTTTGCAAGCGACTCAAATTCACGGTTGTTACGAACGTTATTTTGTCGCTCTTTGTACTTTATTATTTCGTTTTCAGCATCTTTTGTAGCTAATTTTCTGTCCGAAATTTCCGTTTCCAACTCCTTTAATTCATCAGCAACCTTTTGAGTTCTCGTTTCGAGACCAACGATTTCATCCTCTAAATCTTGCACCTCTAAAGGAAGTTCGCCACGGATTGTACGAATTCGATCAATTTCGGAATCAATCATTTGTAACGCGTAGAGTGAATCTAGTTTATCAGCGATGGTCACTTCTTTTTTTGTTGCAGTTGCTGCCATATATTATAGGTAGTTAATCGGATTTGTATTTATTACACTCAAATGGATGGCAAAGTTAGTAAAATTTTCTTTAAGTTTTTGCATCAAAAGTTGAGAAGTAAATTGTTCGCTCTCGAAGTGCCCCAAATCTATTAAAAGAAGCTGTTGTTCGGCATCAAAAAACTCGTGGTATTTAAGGTCTGAGGTAATGTAGCAATCGACTCCAGCAGAAATTGCATTTTTTATAAGAAAACTTCCTGCCCCACCACAAAGTGCCACTTTCTTTATCGGTTTGTTTAAAAGCGCAGAGTAACGAATTCCTTTACTGCCAAAAATTTCTTTTAATTGTAATAAAAAGGTAAGTTCATCACACGAATTTTTTAACGTTCCCATTCTACCCGCCCCAAACAGCGTGTCTTTATTTTCTAATAAAATGATGTCGTGCGCCACCTCTTCATAAATATGGTTTTTTCGCATGGCCATTAACACTTTTTCTAAATGTTGTTCTTCCACTAAGTAGTCCACTTTTATTTCTGGTACCTCCGAACGAATTCCAATTTTTCCTTCTGAAGGGTTACTCAAAATCCCCGGTTTGAAAGTACCGACCCCTTCTTGACGAAAATGACATTCTGAATAGTTTCCAATTCCTCCTCCTCCAGCTTCAAAAATAGCTAGGTCCATGGCGGGTAACAGGTCTTTTGATAAATAAACGGCCAATTTGTATAAAGCAGAATTCATGGGCGAAAGAACGCTTGTATCCATCAAGCCAATTCGATCACTTATAGCTGCATTTACGCCTTGGGGGTGATTGTCGAGGTTGGTATGAATAGCATAAACCGAAATATCACGCTTAATGCACATTCGAATTACACGCTCGACTTCCGTTGTATAGGCAATTTTTTTGATAGACTTAAATAGCAGTGGGTGATGACAAACAACAACGTTGCATTCCTTTTTGATTGCTTCCTCAATTACTTTTTCGGTACAGTCTAAGCTTACCAACACACCTTTGACTTCACTTTCTTTATCACCTATTTGCAGGCCGGAATTATCATAATCTTCCTGTAGTTTTAACGGGAATTCATTTTCAAAGAAATTAATAAGGTCTTTTAGTTGCATTTATTCAATGTTTTTACTGATGCCCAAACTATACCCTAAACCTCTTGCTTGGTGTTCGTAATCGCCATATTTAGTGAAAGTGTTGGTCACTTGTTGACGGTAGGTCATTTTAAGAAATACCCCCCAATTTCGGTCCGAAAAATAGTGAAGTCCTAGGGATGAAATTAAACTCAAAGCAAAAGAATTACAGGTGTTATTCGATTTGATGGTATTTTCTTTTTTACCGCCAAGTTCGGTTGTCCATTGTTGCTCTTGTCGATAGGCATTGTATAGTTGCGGTAGCAAACCGGCCCCTAGCGAAACGCGCCATTTTTTTCCGCTTTCAAATTTTAGTTGACAAGGCATAGCAAAATAGCGATATTTGGTCTGATACGAGAAGGTACTATCACTTTCAGCTGTTCCCTCATAATTGTATTGTTCACCTGTTTGCATGTATGAAATTCCCCCTTCAAATCGCAAAAATCGAGAAAGGCCTGTGTTCATTCCTAAAAAGTAAGACCAAACATTCAAAGGCTTTTCATTTAAACGCTCCCCCAAAGGATAACTAATAAATAGTTTGTTTTCTTCTAATGTTCTGTAGGAGTTTGTTCGATTGAATTCTAGAAAAGCGTAGGTGGGTGATTTCTTTTTATTTTCCTTTATGACTTTTCCCTCTTCTGAAATAATTTGAGCAGTGCAAGGAAGTAGGTAAATGAAACAAGTAAGTAAAAATAACAAGGTTAATTTCATAGTTCAAAAATACTAAAAAAAGAACCGTTAATTGTAGTATGTTTTTAAATCCAAGGGCGAAATAAGTACTAACTTTGTTACGTGAAAAATGTACTTTTTTTTCTTTATTTCATTGTTGGGTTTTGCCTAACCGCGCAAACACCATTTAAAATTGCTTTTGGTTCTTGTAGCCATCAGGATAAGCCCTTGTTAATATTTAATGAAATTGCATTGCGCTCGCCCAATCTATTTATTTTTTTGGGAGATAATATCTATGGAGACACAAAAAATGGTTTTTTGCTTAGAAAAAAATATGCTCAGTTGGCGAAAAAGTCCTCATTTATTTCGCTGAAACAAAAAACTCAAATTATTGCAACATGGGATGATCACGATTTTGGAAAAAATGACGCGGGCAAAGAATTTATCAGAAAAACAAAATTCAAAAAGGTGTTTCTTGATTTCTTCGAAGAACCTGAAAAATCGTTGCGCAGAGAGCAGCAAGGAATTTATACAAGCTACAATTTTCTAGTTGATAGTCAAATAATACAAGTTGTTTTGTTGGACACCCGAACTTTTAGAGATAAGCTACTGCTTTTCAATAAAGCGAAAAGCGTCGATACAGTCTTTAAGTATCAATTGGATTACATTCCACATACCGAAAAACAAGCGTCTTTTTTAGGAGAAAAACAATGGAGCTGGTTAAAAACAAAGTTATTGGAAGAGGCCGATTACCGAATCATCTGTAGTTCGACACAATTCGGAATATCCTATAATGGCTATGAAGCGTGGGCAAATTTTCCCAACGAACGACAGAGGATGACCCAATTAATTGAGGAAACAAAAGCTAAGGGCTTGGTTTTTATTTCTGGTGATGTTCATTACGCTGAAATTTCAAGATTAGAATTGCCATTCGCTTATCCGATATATGATATTACCTCGAGTGGCTTGAGCCAAACATGGCATTTAGCTACCCCAAATAGCAACAGAATCAACGGACCTTTTATGGGGAATAATTTTGGATTGATAAACATTGATACTGGTGCTAGAACGATGAATTTTGAAATAATAGATGCAAACGGAATACCGCAAATTACCCGTAAAATATCGCTTGAAGAATTACAATTTAAGAAATAAATCAGGCAAACTCAGATAATTCTAACCAGCGATTGGTTTGATTTTCTAAATCTTCCACTACTTTTCCCAATTGCAAGCCTAGCTCATACATTTCACTGCTGTTTTTGTTTTCTTCGCTCAGACGCTGGCTTAAAACCAATTTTTTCGTCTCTAGTTCCTCTAAACTTTTCTCAAGCAATTTTAATTCATCCTTTTCTTTGAACGACAGTTTTCTCTTTTCTTTCGATAACACCGTTGGCATTAAAAACTTTTCCTCTTCTTTGGTGATTGGTTTAACATTTCCAGACTTTTCCTCTTTTGACTTCCCATTTTGTACTTTTCGGTAATCGGTATAATTCCCAACGATATCAAGTATTTTCCCTTCTCCTTCAAATACGAATAGGTGATCCACCATTTTATCCATGAAATACCTGTCGTGTGAGACAACGACCAAACAACCTTGAAAATTTCGCAAGTATTCTTCTAAAACAGCCATCGCAAAAATGTCTAAATCATTGGTCGGCTCATCTAAAATGAGAAAATTGGGATTTGCCATTAATACTTTTAACAATTTTAAGCGACGTTTTTCCCCTCCACTTAATTTATGTACAAAATTATAGTGGCTGTCACGTGTAAAAAGAAATCTTTCCAATAATTGAGAGGCTGACAATTGCTTTCCTTTTTCCAATGGGATATATTCTGCAACATCCTTAACGACATCAATCACCTTTTTTCCATCGTCTACTTTTATTAAGTCTTGACTATAATACCCAAAAACGATGGTGTCACCGATTACTACTTTTCCTTTATCCGCTTGGTCTTGCCCGATAAGAAGGTTTAAAAAAGTACTCTTGCCGGTTCCATTGTTACCAACAATTCCTAGGCGTTCTTTACGTTGAAAATGATATGAAAAATCATGTAAAATGGTTTTTTCACCGTAGGCTTTACTTATTTTATGGAATTCCACTATTTTGGAACCTAAACGCTCCATTTTTACGGGCAATTCCATTTCGTCTTCCTCTAAGCGCATTTGAGCGGTCGTTTTTATTCCTTCAAATGCATCTACCCTTGCTTTTTGTTTTGTTCCTCGTGCTTTTGGTTGTCTGCGAATCCAATCCAGTTCCTTTCTAAAAGTATTTCGTGCTTTATCTACGGTAGCATGTAATTGCTCTTCCCGTTCTGCTTTTTTCTCTAAATAATAGGAGAAATTCCCTTTGTATCGAAAAAGTGTTTCATTGCTTAATTCGAAAATGGTATCACAAACCACTTCTAAAAAATAACGATCGTGGGTAACCATTAGGATGGTCGATTTAGACGTTGATAAATAGCTTTCTAACCATTCAATCATATCCAAATCTAAATGGTTCGTTGGCTCATCTAAAAATAATAAGTCTGCTTCGGAGAGTAGTACTTTGGCTAATGCAACTCTTTTCTTTTGTCCACCGGATAAATCCTCAATTTTTTGTGAGGTATCCGTGAGTTTAAGCACGCTCAATATTTGCTGCACCTTTACCTCAATATCCCATGCATTCAAATCGGTGAGTTGCTGATAGCATTCCTCTAATGCTTTTTCGTCATTATTTGCAATGGCAATGTTGTAGGTTTTGATTAATTGTAATTCGGGAATATCATGGTCAAAAACTGCCTCAAGTATACTATGTGTTGGATTCAACATTTCACTTTGTTCCATAAAGGCAATGCGAATGTCGTTTCGGTAAACTATGCGCCCACTATCGTATGGCTCCATTTCCATTAAGCATCTGAGCAGGGTGGTTTTTCCAGCGCCGTTCTTTGCTACAATAGCCACTTTCTGTCCTTGATCTATACCAAATGTTAAATCCGAAAATAATACTCTTACACCGAATGATTTGGTGAGGTTTTCAACCGATAAATAATTCATGTTAACGTAGTCTGTTGAGGGAGTCAAGTAAATTCTTGTCTCGCATTATCCCGCGTAAGCCTAAATAAGTAAAAGGCAAACCAAGTATTAATAGGTAATAACCAAATCCAAAACTCACGGAGTCTGGCACGTTTGGCATCAATTTAAAAAGGAACATGGCGGTAATTCCTACCACGAAAAGCAAGTAAAATAAGAAGGTGAATTTTATCAGTTTTAGTTGTAAGTTAAGCTTTTTAAACTGGCTAATGGTGAAGATTAAGAGCGCCACTAATGCAATAATTATTAAATAAAATGGAAAACCCCAAATAACTTCTTTTCCTTGAAAAAATCCATAAATAGTGAATTGATGTGGCAACTCTTTCGCTTGATAGGTTCCAATTTCCAATCCGCTCAATAATAGCGAAAGATTGATTATTACAAATCCAAAATACAAATGTTGTATACGCTGAATCATGCTAATTTTTTTACAAATGTACTGACTTATTGCGAAGATAGAAATCAAGTATAACAATTGATGCCATGGCTTCAACAATCGGTACTGCTCTAGGTACAACGCATGCATCGTGTCGGCCTGTAATTTGTACTTCTTCAATTTCACCATCTTTTGTTAACAAAGCTTGTTTTTTGAGAATAGTAGAAACCGGTTTGAAAGCGACACGAAACAAAATAGGCATTCCGTTGCTGATGCCACCTTGTACCCCGCCAGAATGGTTGGTTTGTGTGCTTCCATCTGAATTAAAAAGGTCATTATGGGCAGATCCCAACATGGAGGCAGCATGAAATCCACTGCCAATTTCAAATCCTTTTACAGCATTAATGGACAACATTGCTTTTCCTAAATCTGCATGGATTTTATCAAATACAGGTTCTCCTAAACCAGCAGGCACATTTTCGATAATACATTGAATTGTACCTCCTAATGTATCGCCCAACTTTTTTGTGTTTTCAATCAACGATTCCATTTCTTTTGCAAGTTCTTTATCCGGACAGCGAACTGGATTACTTTCAATGTCAGTAAGCGGGTAAAATTGATTGCTTGTCATTTGAATAGCTCCTACTTGTATCACGTAGGTTGAAAATCGAATGTTTAGTTTTTCTAATGCTTGCTTCGCCAAAGCACCAGCAACAACGCGGCAGGCGGTTTCCCTTGCACTGGATCTTCCACCTCCTTTATGGTCTCGGATGCCGTATTTTTTTTCGTACGTGTAATCGGCATGTGATGGCCGAAATGACTTGTCTAGATTAGCATAATCGTCGCTTTTCTGATTGTCGTTAGGAATGGTAAAACCGATGGCTGTTCCTGTAGATGTTTCATCCATAAAACCAGATAAAAAGCTAACTGTATCGGATTCTTTTCGCGGTGAAACGAGCGCCGATTGCCCTGGTTTTCTACGGTCTAATTCTGCTTGAATCATTGCGAAATCAACCTTTATGTTTGGTGGGAATCCTTCAATAATTCCACCTATTGCTTCTCCATGGGATTCCCCAAAGGTTGTAAGTTTAAAAAGGGTACCGAAACTTGATCCAGCCATGAAGCAAAGTTAAGGAGAATCATTTGTTTACCCCTATCAAAAAGGTGCTTTTCCATCAATCCAAAACATTTATTACTTTTAGCAAATGCAAATTGTTGCAATAGTAGAATTATCAAGCGCTTTATTTACAAAATATGACAGAAGAAAAGGCCGACTTTAAAAGGTCATTAGGATTATTAGATGCAACTGCAATTGTTGCGGGTTCAATGATTGGCTCTGGAATTTTTATCGTTAGTGCCGACATGTCGCGCATGGTCGGATCTGCGGGATGGTTAATTGTTTTATGGTTGTTAACAGGATTCATAACCTTACTTGCCGCTTTGAGTTACGGCGAATTAGCGAGCATGATGCCAAAAGCCGGTGGGCAATTTGTCTACATTGAAAGAGCTTATGGTAAGTTTACTGCTTTTTTATATGGATGGACTGTTTTTACGGTAATTCAAACGGGCGTAATTGCTGCTGTGGCAGTTGCTTTTGCTAAATACACGGCTTTCTTTTTTCCTCAATTAGGACCGGATAACATCTTATTTAATCTAGGTCCATTAAAGGTTTCGGCCGCTCAGGTATTTGCTATTTTTAGTATTTTCCTACTAACGTTTATTAATACTCGTGGTATTCAAAGTGGAAAAATTATTCAATTAGTTTTTACTTCTGCTAAACTATTAGCGCTGCTCGCTCTCATTGTGTTGGGTTTGGCTATTGGTTTGAAAAGTGATGTCTTTTCTCAGAATATGCAACACATGTGGGATACATCACATACATGGTCAAAAGGAGTAGGGGGGAACTGGACAGAATCAATTTCTCCCATTACAGGAATTGCTTTAATTCTTGCGCTCGGAACGGCAATTATTGGATCAATATTTTCCAGTGATGCATGGAACAATGTTACCTTTATTGCTGGGGAAATTAAAAACCCTAAAAAAAATATTCCACTAAGTTTATTAATAGGAACTTCGGTAGTAACTGTTTTATATGTGTTGGCTAATTTTGCCTATTTGGCGCTTATTCCCATACATGGCTCTCCAGATGGAGCCGACGTCTTATCTCAAGGTATGCAATTTGCTGGAGGGGCGAATACTGATAGGGTAGGAACGGCCGCAGCGTCAATGATTTTTGGTGATTTTGCTGCTGCTTTTATGGCGATTCTCATCATGGTTTCCACTTTCGGCTGTAATAATGGCTTGATTTTATCAGGAGCTAGAGTTTATTATGCAATGGCTAAAGACGGTTTGTTTTTTAAACGTGCTGGGAATCTAAATAAAAACTCCGTTCCAATGTTTGCCCTTATCACTCAAGCAATTTGGGCAAGTATTCTGTGTTTAAGTGGCTCGTATGGCGATTTACTCGATTACGCCACATTTGCTTCCTTGTTATTTTACATCATTACGATTGCTGGAATATTTATCTTACGAAAAAAAGAGCCGACTGCTGATCGACCGTATAAAGTAATTGCCTACCCATTAACACCTATTTTATATATTCTTTTAGCCACCATAATTTGCACGATTTTACTCATTACAAAAACGCAAAATACTTGTTTTGGACTACTTATTGTTGCTTTGGGAATTCCAATTTATTTCGGTAGAAAGTACTTTTTAAAAACCTGAGTTTATGAAAAATAAAGCGTGTATACTACTATTTTTAGGATTTTCCTTGTCTTCAATGGCTCAAAATTATACCCATCAAGATTCCTTGAGAGGGGGGATTACCAAAGAAAGGGCTTGGTGGGATATTCAATATTATACCCTAAGTTTTGAGGTTAATCCAACTGTGAAAAGTATTCAAGGTACTAATGTGATTCGGTATAAAGTCATAGCTGAAAATCAGCTTTTGCAATTGGATTTACAGTCACCTATGACTATTTTATCGGTGACTCAAGATGGCGTTCCTTTATCAATTATGAATGATGGAAATGCCCATTTTATTACCATGGTAAAAAAACAACTTGTCGGGCAGCAGTACGAACTAGTGGTTACTTTTTCAGGAAAGCCACGTGTCGCTAAAAACCCACCGTGGGATGGAGGATTTGCATGGAAAAAAGACAATAATAACAAGCATTTTATAGCCACTTCATGTCAGGAGATTGGGGCAAGTTTGTGGTGGCCATGTAAAGATCACATGTATGATGAACCGGATTCAGGCATGCTAATTTCCATCCAAGTCCCAAGGGGATTAGTAGCAGTTTCTAACGGGAGATTGAAGGAGGAAAAACAAGAAAACGATCTTACTTCAACGTTTGTTTGGGAAGTTAAAAATCCAATCAATAACTATGGTGTGAATATTACTATTGGGGATTATGTCCATTTTTCGGAGGTGTATAAAGGTGAAAATGGATTGTTAGACATGGATTACTGGGTATTAAAAGATAATTTAGAGAAAGCTAAAGTTCAGTTTAAAGATGCCCCTCGGATGATGGCCGCTTTCGAACATTGGTTTGGGCCGTACCCTTTTTACGAAGACAGCTATAAATTAGTGGAGGTTCCCTATCTAGGAATGGAGCATCAAAGTGCTATCTCGTATGGAAATAAATACGGAAATGGATATTTAGGTTCTGATTTAAGCGGTACCGGTTGGGGATTGAAGTTTGATTACATTATTATCCATGAGTCGGGTCATGAGTGGTTCGCAAATAACATAACGGCTAAAGATAATGCCGACTTATGGATTCACGAATCATTTACCACTTATTCTGAGGCCTTATTTGTGGAGTACGTTTATGGAAAATCGGCGGGCTTTGCATACGTTAGGGGTTTGCGCACTGGGATTGATAATGCTTATCCATTAATAGGAAATTATGATGTGAACGACCCCAACAACGGTGATATTTATTCGAAGGGTAGCAATATGCTACATACCCTTCGACAATTGCTTGGAGATGATGAAAAGTGGCGTGGCATCCTAAGGGGGATAAATAAAGATTTTTACCATCAAACCGTGAGCTCTAAACAACTTGAATTGTATTTAATAAATAAAACGGGCTTGAAGTTATCTTCGTTTTTTGATCAATATTTGCGAGACGCAAGAATGCCGATATTACAATATAAGATAGATGCTAAGAATGGAAAAAAACTTTCTTTTTGTTGGATAGATTGCATTGAAGATTTCGATATGCCTGTAAAAATAAAATACAACGATAAAGTAATTTTTATTTATCCAAAGTCGAAATGGTCATCCATTAATTTGGAAGAGGAGTGCAAAGACATTATTATTTCTAAAGAATACTACGTAGGAATAAAAAGAATGGATTAATTTTTGGCGACGAGCAAAGCATTTTTGGCGACGAAATTATAAAGTTCTTTCATCATTAGTTGGTGTTGAGCCAAAGTAGGGTGCTTGTCGTGCCCGCCGTTATAGGTTTTGTTGTAGGCGAATCGCATTATTTTTTTGTCACCAACTGCGCGCATTTTTAAAACGACATGATCAATACAATTTGTAAGTTGTCGTTTAAGTTTTTTTGATGACATGGGGCTTACGCAACAGATAATGGTGCTGTTTTTATAATTTAATCTCAGTTTTTGAATAAAACCAACATATGCTTTCTCAAATAACTGGTTAGTATTAAAACCATCATTTTGACCTAAGGTGATAAAAACTATGGTTGGGATTGGCTGCTTTGTAAATTCCCATTTTTTGTTGTTTTTATCAAAACTTATTCGGTCGTATACATCAGGCATTGAATAGTCAATTCCACAACAACTTTTTTTTAAACCAATTCCTGAAACAGCGCTTAACAGATAATCGACATCACATTTTCGCGCCAATAAAGCAGCATAACTCATGTAGGCATTGTGGTAGTCGTACCACTTACCTTTGTTAAAAGGAATTTGGGAATTGTCAGATCCATTTCCGCATGTTATCGAGTCGCCAATAAACTCGAAGTATTTTTTTCTACTCTTTTTTAAAGGGAGGAGATTTGCACAGCGAACGCCAATAAATTTTAAATAACCAATTGCGCTCTCTGTATTCTTACAAATAACAACATGGTGTTTTCCTTTAGATAAGTTTCGCCCAATATTAATGGTATTGAATTTACTCGATAGCTGCATACGTTCTGGAACACCACCATCAATCACTATTTCTATGTAATTATGGTGTACTAAAAAACGCAGTTCATCTTCTAACTCAATTTCACAAAACGTCCCTTCAAAATTAAATTCAATGTATGCGCCAGGTGCCCATACTTTTGGACTTGTTGGTTCTGTTTTGTCAAAGCGCCCGACATAGCCAATTTGTTGGTTGCTTCCGTCAAAGAATTGCAAGGTTTTTCGACTGTTAAACCAAAAGAAAAATAACAGTGACCAAAAGACCGCCAAAACTAAAATAAGTAACCCAGCTAACTTAAACCTCAATGGAAACTTTCTTTTTTTTATCGCGCATTTTCATAAAGGGGACTTCGACGTATTTGTACAATAAGACCGAGATCAAGATAGTCAAGCCCCAAAACAATAAGTAATCAATCGCCCAATAATCTCCGGGAATAAATTTTTTACCGGAATAATTTCCGTGGATAGTGTGTTTAATTATTGAAATACTTACCACGTTTAGATTAACAAGGTATAAGGAATAGGATATTAAGCTAATAAAGGTAATCCAAGAAGTCCATCTTCCTAATCCTTTTTTTAAGTTGGACAAGAAAGGCAGCATAAAAAAAATAGAAAGTGAAATTAACGAAGGACACCAAATGTTTGCAAATGGTCCCCATGACTTTCCCATTTGGAATTTAGTGTAATAGAGAATGTAAACACCAAGGAGTACAAATAAAAAGTTCCATTTATAATTCCACATTTTTGGGGTGTAATAAGCAAAAAAAGCCCCTATAACACCATACATTAACGAGTCTAGTCTAGGTATTACTTGATAGTCGATTCCTAAACTCAAAAATCGTTTAAATAATTTTAGCTGGTATGGATTAGGGGAACTTGGCATATTAAAAGAATAATATAAATGATAACGATACCATGTAATTAGGACAATAATTAGTATTGAAATAATTAATATAGTCCATTTTGTACTCGTTTTAAAAAAGATCAAAAAACTGAAAAGTAGCAGTGGCACGGATAAATAGAACCATTCTTCGATGCTAAGACTCCAAGCCTCAGCGAAAAACCCAGGACGATAATAACCTAAAAAATTTTGTGTGAAAAAGAAAAACCGATACCATCCGTCTGGAAAATTTCTTGGAAGAAAAATCAGTGTGTAAATGATGAGGTAAACTAATACTACCAAGTAAGCTGGTAGTGTTCGCATCCATCTTCTCTTCCAAAAATCCAATAAACCATAATATGTAGGCTTTTTTGTTTGCAAAATTTTAATCAAAATACCCCCAATTAAATACCCACTTAAAACAAAAAATATCGCTACACCATCAAATAAAAAAGGGTAAACGTGTGGTTTAATGTGCTCCGGTGCCATGATAAGGCTGTGACCAAGTAGCACCATGAAAATAGCAACAAATCGTAAGAGATCAAGTCCGAAAATTCTGTTTTCTGCTAGTTCTATACTAAAAAATTTCCGCATTTATTTGTTGTAAAAGTAAGGTGTTCTATTTATATTTTTAAATATCAAATTTATCAATTTTATTGATAAATTAACACATTTCCCTTGCTTTTTCACCACAGCGTTTATTGAATTAAGAGACTTTAGCTTCGTTATTTCATCACTATTCTCTTGTGTGACAATCTTATTTAAAAGGGATTGAGTCTGTTTTAACGTGTCCAATTATGTATGGTATTCGCTCATTTAATATGAAATGCCATACCCATTTGAGCACTTAATATTGCTGTTGAAGATTTACTGGCAAGTCCTTTCGTTTGGTTAATTACGGCTTCGGTATTTGGGGAATAAAAGTAAGGAGTACAAGCAATAAGGACAAAAGGAGAAAGGCCATTTTTATTTTTAAATTTCATGAAATAGCCCATCTTAACACATATGTCGCCGCCTATTCCAAAAGCTTTTGATTTTTCTTCATCATACGTAAATGGTTTTCCGTTTACATTTCTAAATAGTGCGCTAGTTTTCGCTGAAAAAATGATGTCGGTATACATATTTTTTAATTTTTCTTTGTATTCATAATGAAGAAGATAGGCCAATTTAAGAAAATTAAGGTGCAATTTAACGTCTAAATTTTCATTTTCAGACGAACTTCTTAAGTAAGAATAGGAAATGTTTATTCCGTGTTTTAATTGTTTCGGTGACTTAGAAATATAGGTCCCAGAAGTAGTTAAGCCATGCATGAATAATGGTTGCTTCTCATAATTAAATGGCCGACTAAAGTTGTAAGTTTGAATCGCTTTGTCCCATTGATTTGCAAATAAATAGTTGTAAGAAGCATCAATTTTAAATTCCTGTGCTATTGAGTTGAGATGCAGAAAAAACAAAACGATAAATAATGATATAACTCTCATTTTCCAAGGTCTTCTAATAAATTAATAACTTCTCTATAGCCTGTTTCTACAGCTCCTTGCACAGTTTGATGGTGGCCGTTCAAATTCATGGCTTCACCAGCGAAATATAATTTTTTGTTTATGGATTTTGCTGCAATAAACCGTGCATTTCCCATACCAATAGTGCTGTAAGAATAGGCTCCTTTCACAAATGGGTTGGTGGTCCAGTCTTCAACATGCGACGCAATAAATGATGCAGTAGCTTGTCCGTTATACATCGTGTCCAATTCTTGGAGTAAGGCGTTCGTAATTGCTGCATTGCTTCCTAATGCGCTTAAATATGCAGCCTGCTCTCCCATAACAAAAGCGAGCAAGATGTTATCATCTTGTACTTTTCCAATGCTATCGTCGGCATAAGCCGCACAAATTGTCCCGCCAATAATGTTTTGGTCGAAAAACTTAGTGCTAAATTTTAAAAATACTTTCATACCTGCGCCCATTCCAATTTTTGAGAATGCAGTTGTCTTTTCGGTAGATAGTGACGGAATGAATTGTATATCTCCTGATTTAAGAATCGGGATAGGAACTGTGATAATTACTTTGTCTGCACTGTATACATTATTGTTGCTGTCGGTTATTTCTATGCTTGATTGTGTATAATCAATCTTAGAAACGATGGTGTTCAATATTATTTCATCTTTGACTTGAGTCGCAATTTGCTTATCAATCAAATCGAAGTATGTTTCTTGAAATTTATAATCATCATCGCCAGAATTCCAATTTTCTTCGTCTTTATTATTCCCATAAACAGAAAGTTGGGATGCGTCCGCCCCTTGATCACCGGCAATATTTTCTATAATGTACTTATACTCGTTGCCAAATCCTTTTTGTAGTGCGTAATCTTCGTATGAAATATCGGGTAAATCATCCCCTTCAAAAATGTCTGTGTTTTTGGGTAATTTATTTACTAATTGGTTATTGAACCAATATTTTAGATCGCTATCGTCCAAGGATATTTTGGTGTCAGACTTTGTTATAAAGTCACTGAAAATATTATTTTTCCCATGCATCCATTGTGCGCCTAGATCAATTGGGAAATTAGCAAATCCAGTAAGTTTGCCCAATCTCCCGCCATAGTTCGCGGAAGCTTCTAAAAGCTGATATTTTATTCCTTTTGATTTTAATAGGTATGCAGCATACAATCCCGCGGCTCCAGCTCCAATTATTATAACCTTCCCATCGAAGTTAATGTCTTCTAATAATATTTCTTTTCGGCAAGAGCCAACAATCGCTGAAGGGATTAATAAACCACCGATTGAAAATAATGCTGATTGTTTAAGAAAATAGCGTCTATCCATATTTAATGCGAATAATTTGCAAAGTGTTTTTGCATTGCTTCAAATTTAATTAGATAAATAACATGGAAATTATCCCGGCTAAAAAAT
>CAMDAH010000021.1 GCA_945888625.1 Chryseobacterium gleum | reverse complement strand
AAATACACCATACATTAGTGAGGCATGGTCATTTAGATTGCGTTTGTAGTGTGCACCAAAGCTAGGACGAGTTATCAAAGGGTCCCAACCAATCCGCTGCCAACCGTTTAAGACGTGAAATCCAAATTCATTCTTGTCGTTGTCGCTTGTGTAAAGCAATCGTGTTCCGCTAAGGTAATAGGGGGAGTTTTCAGCAACAATACTCCGTGTTAATGTAGGACAATCCGACGATATTGATGATTCAATTCCAATGTAGGAGCTGTAGACTCCAGCATCCCACCACAATTTCTTCTTTTTTGACAATTTGATTCCCACATACGCCTCGTTCAATGGCTTGGCCCAATTGGGTTCGGCGGATAAATTAAATTGAGAATAGTCGCCAGTCATTAGTCCCAATGTGGCATGGAAGCGAGGAGAAGTAAATTCTCCTTTTAAGAGCAATAAATTAGTGCGGATTTTATCATTTACTTTATGATTATAATAAAAACTTTCTTTTTTAGCATAGTTTCCAACGTGTTTACCGTAATATAAATCACCAAAGCCAGAAAGGGTGAAATTATGGTTTTTATTCTTCGATCCTTGCCAGGTTGTTTGGCCAAAAGCATGAAATTTCATTAAAACGATAATGGCGAGAATAATAAGGAATGGATTTTTTTTCATGATGTTAAAGCTAGCAATAGTAGATTTATCATATAATTACGGTTATGCTGTTAGTTCCCCAACCACATTTAAATTTAATTTATTGATTCGATCTTCTTTTGAGGAATAATTACCCAACACATACATCAACTTTGCTAGCGCTGCCTCAGTCGTCATGTCCTTTCCGCTAAGCACCCCAATTTTTTCAAAAAACGAGCTGGTTTGATATTGTCCCTGCCGCACCGAACCGGAAGAACATTGTGTGACATTTAGAATAATTCCTCCCGCATCGATATAGTTGGTAATTAAGTCAATCATATCTTGGTTATTGGGGGCGTTTCCTGCGCCAAATGTTTCTAATACAATTCCTTTAAATTGATTGACATTAAAAAGGAATTCATAGTTTTTAAAAGGAATACCAGGATATATTTTTAATAAACCGATACGAGTTTCTAGATTTTTATAAACTTGAAGCACGTGTCTTTTTTTTATTGATTCTTGATCAAGTTTATATTCAATCGTAACACCAGCAACCGCTAGTGGCGGATAATTTGGCGAGGAAAATGCCTCAAATTGATTGGCGGAGATTTTCGTGCAACGATTTCCTCTATAAAGTGAATACTCAAAATAGATAGCAACTTCTTGCACGGTAGCCGATCCATCGTTGTTTTTTGCAGCAGCGATTTCAACTGCTGTTATCAAATTCTCTTTTCCGTCTGTTCGAATGGTTCCGATGGGTAATTGCGAACCTGTTAAAATAATGGGTTTATTTAAACCTTGCAACATGAAGCTTAATGCAGAGGCGGTATAGGCCATGGTATCTGAACCATGAAGCACCACAAATCCATCATACGTTTCATAATTATCACTGATAATATCAACCAATTGTTTCCAATGTGCATAGGTCATGTCTGAGGAATCGATCGCTTTTTCAAAACTTATACTACTTAACTCAACATGTAGCCTTTCCAATTCTGGAATGTGGTCAAATACATAATTAAAATCCAGACTTTTAAGCTCCCCCGTTCGAAGATCCTTGATCATCCCAATTGTCCCACCGGTGTAGATGAGTAATATTTTTGCTTTCATATTAAAATCGGTTTAATTGAAAAAGTTCTGTCGCATTTAGAGACGTTATACGAGCGACTTCTTCCAAAGGAGCCTGATACAAATCAACTAATTTATACGCTACCTCAAGCATATAAGCGGATTCATTTCTTTTTCCTCTGTAGGGCATGGGGGGTAAATAAGGAGCGTCTGTTTCTAGCACCAAGTCTTCTAATGAAGCCACTTCCTTAAGCGTCTTTCCAAGTTCTGAATTTTTATAAGTTAGCACTCCGCCAATTCCTAATAAAAAACCCCCGTAATTTTTTATGTGTTTTGCTTGTGCTGTATTCCCTGTAAAGCAATGAAACACCCCTTTGAGCTTATCATCATTTTCTTTGTCTAAAATCTCGAAGATTTCATTAAAGGCATCACGAGCATGTATTGCAATCGGTAAATCAAGTTTTTTGGCCCATTGAATTTGTCGGATAAAAGCCGTTTTTTGTTCTTCAAGAAACGTTTTGTCCCAATAAAGATCCATTCCAATTTCTCCTACAGCACAAAATCTAAGCGGATCAGCAAATAAATAACCCTCAATTTTCTCTAATTGCTCTTCCCAATCTGCCTTAACATAGGCCGGATGTAATCCCATCATAGGAATACAGAATGGATACTTTTCTTGAATGGCAAACATGGGCTCAATACTCTCCACATCAATATTGGGCATTAAGATTTTGCTTATATCAGCTTCTTTTGCATTAGAAATCGTTGCGTCTAAATCACCCAGAAAGGCTTCATCATAGGTGTGGGCATGTGTATCAATAAAATGCATTTAGTGTTCTTTCTGTTTGTTTGAGAGTTCCCAATTCCAGGCATCTTTTATGGCATCTTGATAGGAAAATTGTGCTTGCCAGTTTAACAATGATTTAGCAAAATCCACATTTGCATAGATCTCTATGATATCCCCGGCTCTTCTTGGGGCAAATTCCCAGGAAAGTTTTTCCCCACTAATTTCTTCGAAAGCTTGAATCATTTGAAGCACACTGGTTCCTTTTCCGGTACCTACATTAATATATTCACAGGATCCAATTGAATTATTGCCAAAAGCTTCGACGGCTTTTATATGTGCGTCAGCCAAGTCCATCACGTGTATATAATCTCTTATGCAAGTTCCATCGATGGTAGGGTAATCATTTCCAAAAACCAATAGTTTGCTGTGTTTCCCAATAGCGGTTTGCGTAATAAATGGCAATAAATTATTAGGCTTCCCTATGGGTAATTCTCCGATTAATCCGCTCGGATGCGCACCAATCGGATTAAAATAACGCAAACAGATTGCCTTAAAACGGCTATTTGCTTTCGCATAATCGGAAATAATCTGCTCGGCCATCCACTTGGTATAACCATAGGGCGAGGTGGGGAGTTGTTTGGGGGTTTCTTCAGTTACCTCTTTTATTGAATCTGGTTCGCCATATACGGTACAAGAGGAAGAAAACACCAATTCATGCACGTCAAATGTTTCCATGCACTCTAACACATTCAATAATCCGATGAGGTTATTTTGATAATATTTTAGCGGTTCTGTTACAGATTCGCCCACAGCCTTAAAAGCCGCAAAATGAATAACGGAATTAATTTGATGTGTTTTAAAAACATCTTTTAAGGCTGCTTTATCACAGATGTCGATAGTATAAAACAAGGGTTCGAAACCTATTAATTCACTTAAACCCCTTACAACACTAGGTTTACTATTCCGAAAATCATCAACAATAACAGGAGCGTAGCCACTTTTTGCTAATGCATCAACGGTATGTGCGCCAATATACCCTGCTCCCCCGGTAATTAAAACCTTTTTAGACATCATATCAAAGGTAGTAGAAAAACAATTAATTTTGCATCAGCTTTTGTATAAAAAACAGTTGTTTTATGAATGTCTTTCTTTCACTTCTTTCACTTATTATTTTAAATCAGTCATCTACAAGCTATGATTTAACGATTAATGTCAAGGGGTTTCCTTCAAGTATGGGCGAAGCTTATATTGCCATTTATCGAGCAACGGATGATTTTCCGGTTTTTGGAAAGCAATATAAAGGAAAGACCACCACAATATCCGGAAACGTAAGCCAAGTTGTTTTCAGTAGTATCCCTTCAGGGTCCTATGCCGTTGCGGTTTACCATGATAAAAACAACAATAACGTTTTAGATAAAAATTATCTTGGTATACCAGTTGAAGCTTATGGATTTTCTAATAATGCGCGCAGAACATTTAGTGCACCATCTTTTTCTGAAGCGGCCCTTAATTTAACGAAAAACAAAACGATAGTAATTTCTGTAAAATAATAAACACGAGTTAACAACCGATTAATTTATTGTTAACAGCAAGGACACGAAAAAGGGCGAAAATTAACATTAAGCAAACATTTACAAGGAGTGTATAAAGGAATTTTGTAGTGAATTAAAAAACTGTAAAATGAAATCTTTCTTCTTATTAATTATTGTCCTATTTGTTTCGTCAAAAGTTTGTTCGCAAAATGAAATTGCTGTTTGGAATTATAATACCATCCTTGGTATGCCAACTGCGCCTATTTCTGATTTTGGTTCGGGAACCTCTTCTATAGTTGGGACACTTACTGTTACCTCTGCGGCAACAGGCATGGATCCTATAATAAATAATGGCTGTGGAGCACAAAACGGACTAAATCCAGGGGCGTGGGCTTTTACTGCTGTTCCAGGACTAACAAATGAATCCAATGGCGTTCAATATAATGTCTCGACCGTTGGTTATCAAAACATAAAGTTTACTTGGGATCAACGTTGGTCCAATACAGCTACCAACACGGTTAGAATAAAATACACGACAGATGGATCCAATTGGATTGATTTTGTAATGACTACGCTTAACACTACTTTTTGTAACGGCGTTATTGATGGCGGTCGTTTTCAAAACAATGGAGTAGGAGATCAATACAGAAGAATAGCTGTTAGTTTTGCTTCAATTCCTGCGGCCAACAACAACGCCAATTTCGCGGTAAGAATACTTGCCGCTCATTATCAAGCGACTGGAGAGTTTCGTACAACAGCCGTACCAACCACCATAGCAACCGGTGGCACTTGGCGTTTTGATAATGTTAAAATTGAAGGGGCGGCCAACATATCTATTGCAGCGGCTAATAATTTTTTACAAGTAGCCGAAAGCGTAGGAACTGTAAACGTGCCAATTTTAGTGGCGAATGCCAATCCAAGTCCTGTTTCTGTAACATTAGGCTATTCGGTTTATTCCAATGCATCGGACGGAGTTGACTTTACCATGTCTACTACCGTTTTAATACCTGCAAATACCAACGGCGTTTTCAACCACCCCATTACAATTATTGATGATGCACTGGCGGAGAAGGCAGAACGAATCATTGTTAAGGTTCTTTCTGGCAGTAATGCTTTGATTTCTCCAACAGATAATTATCAAATTGTATTTATTAAAGACAATGATTATTTAGCACCGAATCCTTCAAATGCATTAAATCTAAGTTTGTTGACTAGTTTTTCAAACGGTGCGGCGGGAACAAATTCAGCGGAAATTATTGCTTTTGATCCCGATGTGGACCGTCTTTACATAGCCAATAGCATAGGTGCAAAACTAGACATTGTAAATTTTTCAAACCCTTCTGCACCAGTAATTATTAGTTCTGTTTCTATGGCTCCTTATGGAAACATCAATTCGGTAGTTGCTCACGACAGTATAATTGCTTTGGCAATTGAAAATGCGAATCCTCAATTAAATGGTTCGGTTGTATTTTTGGATTACAATGGAAACTTCTTGAGTCAAGTGACGGTTGGTGCCATGCCAGACATGATTACATTTAATAAAACGTTTACAAAAATTTTAACGGCAAATGAAGGTGAGCCCAATGCTACCTATACAGTAGACCCTGAAGGTTCCGTTTCGGTTATTGATTTAACGCCCGGCTATGCTGCACTAACCAACGCCAATGTTACCACTATAGATTTAACAGCATACAACGGCCAACAAGCAACGCTTTCCGCTCAAGGAATCAGGGTTTTCCCTACGAGCGCAAGCGTAGCGCAAGATTTGGAGCCAGAATACATTACTATATCAGACGATAATACAAAAGCATACGTTGGTATTCAGGAAGCCAATGCATTGTTAACAATTAACTTATTAACGAACACTATTATAAGCTTAGCTCCTCTCGGATACAGCTCATACAACGCAGCATCTGGCAATGCCTTGGATGCCTCCGATCAAAGTGGTGCAATTTTAATAACAGGTGATTTACCAATCAAAGGAGCATACATGCCTGACGCACTAAGTTTCGGAACAATTAATAATCAAGGATATATTTTCTCCGCTAATGAAGGTGACTCAAGAGAGTTTGGATCGGTAATAGATGCAAATAGAATCAGTTCGGCTACTTTTGCAAACTTAGATGCAACGGCATTTCCTGATGCTGCAATTTTAAAAAATAATAAGTTTTTAGGAAGATTAAATGCCTTGAAATATTCAGGAGATACCGATGGCGATGGCGATTATGACGAATTACACGTGATGAGTGGCCGGTCTTTTAGTATATGGAATGCAACTACGGGTGCTTTGGTTTACGATTCTAAAGACTTGATTGAGCAGATAACATCGAATCATCCTATTTTTTCAGCTATTTTTAATGCTTCCAATTCAGTGGGTGCTCCGGTATCTAAAAACAGAAGTGATGATAAAGGTCCTGAAGTGGAAGGTATAGCATTTCAAATATTAAATGGTAAACCGTATGTGTTCGTATCACTAGAAAGAATAGGTGGTGTAATGTTGTTCAACGTTCAAGTACCGGGGTCACCTGTGTTTGTAGGTTACTACAACAACAGGTCTACAACAGTAAGTGGTCCGGATTTAGGTGCCGAAGGAATAATTACGATTCCGGCTGCAACATCTCCTAACGGAAACGCCCTTGTTATCTTAGCCAACGAAGTAAGTTCAACCTTATCAATATATCAAATAAACACATGTGCGACAGCTGCAGGTGCAGTAATAAGTGCCGCTGCTAACGCCATTTGTGCGGGTTCAAGTACTACGCTGTCAATACCTGGTTCTGTCGGAAGTTCTTACCAGTGGTTACTAAACGGCCAAGTAATTCCAGGAGAGGTTGGCACTCAGTATACTGCGAATCAGGTTGGTTCATACACTGTGTTTGTTACAAGTCAAACATTGACATGCAACGATACTTCTTTGGTGAAATCAATTACCTTGCTTCCCTCTCCAATTGTTACGGCAAATAGTCCAACTGTTTGCGTTGGTTCTCCAACAACTTTAGTCGGTGCAGGTGCGCTCACGTATGTATGGACAGGTGGAATTACAAATGGAGTAAGCTTTGTTCCTCTAGTAACTTCTCCTTACGTGGTTACAGGAACGAATGCACAAGGATGTACCGCTACAGCTACAGCAACAGTAACGGTTAGTCCGCTACCAACAATTTCTGCTGGCATCGATCAAACAGTATGTGGTGGTACAAACGTTACGTTAACAGCGAATGGTGCAACTTCTTATGTTTGGAATAACGGCGCAACCGGACAAGTTTTAATTGTTCCAACTGGTACGAGCGCTTCATCATCTACTTATTTTGTCACTGGTACGAACTTGGCTGGCTGCTCTAATAACGATCAAGTGGTAGTTAATGTGCTGGGTTTACCAAGTGTAAATGCTGGAATTGATCTTGTAGCATGTGCTGGCGATACAATCGCGTTGCTTGGTTCGGGAGCGATAACTTATAGTTGGAATAATGGAGTTTCAAACAACTCCCCTTTTGTTGTGCAATCAACTCAGACGTATACCTTAACTGGAATAGACGCTAATTTATGTCAAAATACAGATCAGGTTTTGGTTACAGTAAATCCTACGCCAACTGTTACTGCTAGTAACGACATTATTGTTTGCAGTGGCGCCTCAGTTGTTTTATTAGCGACGGGTGCTCAGACATACACATGGACCAACGGAGTTGTTAACGGGCAAACGTTTATCCCCGCAAGTACAAATAATTACACCGTTACGGGCACAAACGCATTTGGCTGTCAAGGCCAAGACCAGTTGTTAGTTACCGTAAACGCATTACCCGTAGTTTTAGCCGGAAATGATACAACGATTTGTCAGGGAGATTCACTTTTACTTCAAGCAACAGGAGCGGCTACCTATACATGGGACAATGGGCAGGTTAACGGAAGTTACCTTCAGCCCACTTCATCAAGTTTATATTCGGTTATAGGTATTGATAATAACAATTGTGAAGGATCAGCGGAGTTTTTTGTAACGGTTAATCCAAATCCAACCGTATTATTAGTAAGTGACACCGTTGTTTGCGATTATAATTTACCCTTACAGTTAACAGTATTAGGAAATGCAAGCTCATTTGTTTGGAGCAACGGAACCTCAGGCAACTCGGTATCAATAAATCAAGCAGGCACCTATAACGTAACCGGCGAGTTAAACGGCTGTAGTGTAACAAACAGTGTTTTGGTTACAGTAGACGGCTGCATTGGAATAAGCGAAGTGGATGAATTAGATTTTAAGTACTTTCCTAATCCAACATCCGATCAGGTATTGTTTTCTTTCAATCAATTAACGAGCCTAGAAATTAGTGTTTATTCCCTAGATGGAAAGGAATTGCTTAATCGTTATGTAAACAATTCAGCAAATTATTCAATTGACTTTAAGGAGTATACTGCAGGCACCTATTTGGTAAAGCTAAGTCAACACAATTTCACTAGACTAGTAAAAGTAATCAAGAATTAACTTTTACGCTTTTTTTATTCGAGGAATACATTATTAATTAGCTACGTTAACAAGGGTTATTAACAATGCCCTATTAATAGAAACACAGTCCTTAACACCGGCTTAAAAGACAGTTAATATTAAACGGCCACCTTTGATAAAAATGCATTATGAGAAGGGAAGTCGAATTAATTGTAATATCAGATGTTCATTTAGGAACCTTTGGATCAAGAGCATCAGAGTTGGTTTTATATCTGCGTACCGTCAAGCCCAAAACGCTCATTTTAAATGGTGATATTATTGATATATGGCAATTTAATAAGCGTTATTTTCCGAGTGCCCACATGCAAGTTATACGGGAGATAACGTCTTTTCTTACCAGTGGTACTATGGTTTACTACATTACAGGGAATCACGACGAAATGTTACGAAAATTTAAGGGATTTAAGATTGCCAATTTTGAAATTGTAAACAAGTTGATTTTGCCATTGTCTACTGGCTCGGCGTGGTTTTTTCATGGCGATGTTTTTGATACGACCATGCGCCATTCCAAATGGATTGCGAAATTAGGAGGGAAGGGCTACGATTTGTTAATCATGATCAATACGGTAATGAATTGGATGAGCGAAAAACTCGGTAAAGGCAGAATATCCCTATCCAAACGAATTAAGGATGGCGTTAAAGGCGTTGTTAGTTACGTGAGTAATTTTGAGGAAACCGCGGCTGAATTGGCGATATCTAATGGCTATAATTATGTTGTTTGTGGCCATATTCACCAACCCGAAATCAGGTACATTACCAATTCAAAAGGCGAGAAAGTGTTATACCTAAACTCAGGCGATTGGGTAGAAAATTCAACCGCTTTAGAATACAATTTGGGAGAATGGAAAATGATGCACTACGACAAATCATTTCCTGTTCAGTCTAAAAAAGAAATAGTTGAAAAATCGTTGGATAGCGCTTGGTCGATGGAAACACTATTAGCGGAAATAACACAAAACATTCTAGTCACTGATAATAAGGCATCATGAAGGTTTTGTATGCAATTCAAGGAACTGGTAATGGCCATTTAAGTAGAGCACAAGATATCGTTCCGATTTTAAAAAGCATCTGTGATTTAGACATTCTTGTGAGTGGTAATCAATCGCAAATAAATACCGAGTTTTCAATAGATTATTCGTTGCGAGGCATGAGCTTTTTGGCCTCTAAAAGTGGAGGGGTTGATATCGCAAAAACAATTTTAAATACCAATATTGTTCAGTTTACCAACGAAATAAAACAATTCCCAGCAAAAAAGTATGATTTGATAATCAGTGATTTCGAACCTGTTTCTGCATGGTCAGCGCGCTATCATGGTGTACGATCCGTAGAATTGAGCCATCAGGCGGCTGTTAACCATACGAGTTCTCCAAAACCGGTCGAAAAATCACGTCTTGGTACCTTTATATTATCTAATTATTGTCCTTCTAGACAAAAGTATGGTTTTCATTTTGAAAAGTATGCAGAAGGTATTTTTACGCCGGTTATAAGGGAAAAAATAAGGGCGTTAAATCCAGTTAGTAAAGATTATTATACGGTGTATTTACCTGCTTATCACGACGATATAATTATTCAAAACCTTTGTTGTTATGACGTGGAATGGCAAGTTTTTTCAAAATATACTACTTACGATTACCGTGTAAATAATGTTTGGATTAAACCGATTGACCAAAGTGTTTTCACCAAAAGCCTTAAAGACTGTAAAGGCGTGCTTTGTGGTGCTGGATTCGAATTGCCAGCAGAAGCGTTATTTTTGGGAAAGAAGTTGATGGTTATACCCATGGCCGGACAATACGAACAATTGTGTAACGCGGAAAGCCTAAGGTTAATGGGCGCAGCAATCATTGATAAGTTATGTCTTTTAAATAAAAGGGTGGTTACTTCTTGGCTTCAAAGCAAGGAGATTATAGAAGTACACTACCCCAATCAAACAAGAGAGATATTGTCTTCCATTATTGAAAAAAATGAAGTCGTTAATCGTGAATTAGTACCCGACTTTGCGGTAAACGCCTAATGCGTCAAGTTATTTTTGTGGCACTGTTTTCAGCATAGTATCGATACGTTTCAACTTGTGCATGAAACGGCTCGAGTTGGGTTCTTCGGTATTGGTTTTTAAAGTCGCCAGTTATTAATCGAGATTTAACGCTTCCTTTCCATTGGAAATCAAAAATGCGCAACAAACTTTCTTGTATTGATTTGCTATATATTGGCACTCCTACTTCAATTCGGCTGTCTAAGTTTCTTTCCATGAAATCAGCGCTGAGAATAAAGTAACATGGTTTTCCGTTGTTTTCGAAAATAAGTAAGCGTCCGTGTTCTAAGTAACGATCCACGATGCTTATAACAGTTATATTTTCACTTTGTCCTTTAACACCAGGTTTTAGACAACAGATTCCACGAATAATCATTTCTATCTTAACACCTGCCGTACTCGCCTCATATAACTTTTCAATTATTGAAGCGTCGGTCAAGTTATTTAATTTTATCTTAATGCCTGCAGGCTTTCCTGATTTCGCGTTAATTATTTCTGTATCAATTAACTTGTCTATTTTTTTTCGGGTATTAATAGGCGATACAATTAAGTGACGGAAAATTACACGATCAAGGTTATTTTCTAACAAACCAAATACTCTTTTTATTTCGTTGGCAACACCGGTTTTACTTGTCAATAAGGCAAAGTCAGTGTATATTTTGGACGACTTTTCGTTAAAGTTTCCAGTGCCGACGTAACTAATTAATTGTTCTTTTTTCTCTACAACTCGACAAATCTGTAGCATTTTTGAATGTACTTTTAGATTTGGAGCGCCATGGATTACTTTTGCGCCATTTTCCCGCAGTCTATCCGACCAATATAGATTGTTTTCTTCATCAAATCGCGCTTGAAGTTCCAAAATAACACAGACTTCTTTGCCGTTAAACACCGCAGCAAGCAGCGCGTTCATTATTTGTGAGTTTTTTGCAACCCGATAGATATTTATTTTAACGCTACGGACTTTGGGATCAATAGCTGCCTCACGCAATAGATCTACGATATAATCAAATTTTTGGTAGGGAAAATAGAGAAACACATCCTCCTTTACAATGTGGTCTAACAAACTATGTGTATCTTCTAATTCAGGATGATTACAAGGGATTTGTACCGGATATTGCAAAGCAGGCAAGTTAAATGACGGATAACTAATAAAGTCTTTAAAATTATGGTAACGACCTCCGGGAATTGTGTTAATACCGCGGGTTAATTCCAATGCTATTAAAAGATAGTCTAGTAAATCTTTTGGCATCTTTTCATCAAAAACAAATCGTACTGGCGCTCCTTTTTTTCGTTGTTTTAGCCCTTTTTCTACTTTTTCAAAGAACGAAAGAGAAATATCATCGTCTAAGTCTAATTCCGCATCTCGTGTAAATTTAAACGTAAAGGCCTCAATAGTGGTAAAGCTATAAATCGAGAAAATATCGCGTAAATGAAGACGAATTATATCGTCTTGAATAATTACATATTGTTTATCACCCTCTTTTATAATAAAAAAACGAGACAACTGCGGTGGAATTTGAATCAGGGAAAAACGAGTAGCAGAGCCTTTCAGTGTGATTTTCACAGCAAGGTATATCGCATAATCTCGCAAGCGTGGAAAGGCCCCTTTCTTATTGAGCATTATTGGAAAGATGGCGTGCTTGAGTTCCTTATGAAAATAATCTGCCAGTAAGGATTCTTGTTCTTTACTTACTGTTTTTTCGTTAAGTTGTAAAACACCAAAGAGGGCCAATCCATCTATAATTTCTTGATAGGCATGTTCAAACTTTTCTTGTTGTTTTAAAACAACTCGCCTAATTTCCTTGTAGAGCTCTTCGGCATTTCCATTGAAGCCGCTCATCTTTTGTTTTTTAAAGCTTAATAAGCGTCGAATGTTGGCTACCCTAACTCGGTAGAATTCATCCATATTATTGGAGTATATTCCAAGAAAGCGCATACGTTCAATTAGGGGAACCTTTTCATCAAGTGCCTCTTGTAATACACGCTCATTGAAAGCAAGCCAACTCAACTCTCTATTTACTATTTTCATGCGTTTAGATTAACAACAAATTAGACAATGCAAAGCAACTCTTGTTTTCGTTTTGTTAAAAAAATTCAATTAAAACACTGCCTTTTTCTACGATAGAGCCTTCCTTCACTAAAATCAGTTTAACAATACCCTTTCCATCCGCTTTTAATGTGTTTTCCATTTTCATGGCCTCTAACGATAGTAACGCATCTCCAGGAGCGACCTCCTGCCCTTCATTTACATTTATAGATACAATTCTTCCCGGCATAGGCGATTTAAAATCTTTAATTTTTTTTATTTGAACTTTATCGAAACCCAGTGAGGCGATTAAATCATCTAACTCGTGTTTTTTACGCACTTCAAAAATCCGATGATTTATTTTGATGCTTAGTTTTCTTTCCTCTGTTTTCTCCTCTTGAATTTCTCCATGAAAAACTTTTCCGCGAAAAATTAAATCAAAAAACTTGTGATTGTGCCACTCCACAATTGCACCTTCTGCACTTTGAATAGGGTCGTTGTTAAAATACCAATCATTGTTTTTCATAGTAAGTTGTATTTATGTTACAGTGCTTCGTTTAAGAAATACGAGCAAGTCTCCTTCCGTTTCAATATCTAGGCTTATTGATTCAGGCAAAGAAGCGGAAGCATCAAGCTTGTCTGCAAGAATTTCGGCACAAATGTATGCAGCGTTATTTTTTAGCGCAGTTGAAATAGATTCTGTTGTTGTGAAAGACACAACTATTCGATCACTAACCTCAAAGTTGCGTTCTTTTCTTAAGGTTTGGATTCTATTAACAAATTCTCGCGCTATTCCCTCCGCTTGCAATTCTTCAGTTATCGTTATATCCAAGGCAACTGTCAGCTCTCCGTCGTTAGCAACTAACCACCCGGGGATGTCTTTTGCTGTGATTTCAAAGTCGGTCAATTCTAGTGTTACGACTACGCCATCCATTTCTTCCTCCCACAGGCCACTTTCTTCTATTTTGCGGATGTCAACTTGTTCAAAAGACGCCACTTTTGCCGAGATGCTTTTCATTTGCCCACCAAATTTTTTGCCGATAGATTTAAAGTTTGGTTTTATATTCTTCACCAACATTTCACCGTCGTCTTTTATTAAACTTAGGGCTTTTACATTTACTTCGGAAAGGATCAGATCTTGAATTTCCGTTAGACTTTTTGCGAAATCGTCATTTAATACGGGTACTAATAGCCGCGCTAAAGGTTGTCTAACCCGAATTTTTTCTTTTTTTCTTAGCCCAAGAACTAAGGAGGATAAACGCTGAGCAATAATCATTCTCGATTCAAGTGCTCGATCAATTTCTGATTCGTTAACCAAGGGAAAATCACATAAATGTACGGAGGCAATATCTTTTGTGCCGCCAGATTTAGTTAAATCCAAAAATAAGCGGTCCATAAAAAAAGGAGCAATTGGCGAGGCAAGGATAGTAACTTGCTTTAAACAGGTATAGAGTGTTTGGTAAGCCGCTCGTTTATCCACAGCATCATCGCTTTTCCAAAATCGTCTTCGACAAAGTCTTACGTACCAATTAGACAGTTGATCACACACAAATTCTTGAATTAATCGACCTGCTTTTGTGGGCTCATAGGCAGAAAAAGCGGCGTCAACATCTTGAATTAGGCTGTTTAACTTTGAGATTATCCAACGATCAATTTCTGGTCGATTTACTAATGCCAGTTCGGCGTCTTGGGAATCAAATTGATCAATATTAGCATACAGCGCAAAGAACGAATAGGTGTTGTATAGCGTCCCGAAAAATTTGCGCTGTACTTCTGTGATGCCATCGAAATTAAACTTAAGATTGTCCCAAGGCTGTGCATTTGTAACCATGTACCAGCGCGTTGCATCGGGGCCAAATTTTTCTAGTGTTTCGAAAGGGTCGACACTATTTCCGAGTCTTTTCGACATTTTAAGACCGTTTTTATCTAAAACTAGGCCGTTAGAAAGCACGTTTTTGTAAGCGACTTTATCAAAGACCAGTGCAGCAATAGTGTGAAGTGTGTAAAACCAACCGCGCGTTTGATCAACACCTTCCGCAATAAAATCAGCTGGAAACGCTTCGTTATTATCGATAAGTTCCTTGTTTTCGAAAGGATAGTGCCATTGGGCATAAGGCATGGCACCTGAATCAAACCACACATCGATGAGGTCGGATTCTCTTTTCATTTTTTCTCCATTGCTAGCTACTAAAATGATTTTATCAACTTGGTGCTTATGAATGTCAATTCGTTCATAGTTTTCGTCAGACAAGTCATCTTCATCGAAGGTAGCCAGTGGATTTACTTGCATGAATCCAATCGAAACCGACTCTTGACAGGCAATTTTGAGTTCCGATAACGCGGTAATACATCGTCGTTCTTTTCCGTCCTCCGTTGACCAAATTGGAATTGGAATACCCCAATACCTTGAGCGTGAGAGGTTCCAGTCGTTTGCATTTTCTAGCCATTTTCCAAACCGCCCCTGTCCAGTGCTCGCGGGCTGCCAGTTAATGGTATTATTTAGCTTAACCAGTCGTTCCTTGTTGTCGCTAACCCGAATGAACCAAGAATCAAGGGGATAATAAAGGATTGGCTTGTCTGTTCGCCAACAATGTGGGTAACTATGCTCGTATTTTTCTACTTTAAATGCTTTGTTTTCTTGTTTTAGTTTGATTGCAATTTGCACATCTACAGACCGCTCTGGAGCTTCCCCATCTGGATAATATTCATTTTTCACATACATTCCAGCAAAATCGACCACCTCTTTTCGAAACTTTCCTTGAAGATTAACCAATGGAACAAGGGCGTCGTTTTCGTCACGAACAAGCATAGCCGGAATATTTGCTAATTTTGCCACACGCGCATCGTCGGCTCCAAATGTCGGAGCAGTATGCACGATTCCTGTGCCATCGTCTGTTGTAACAAAGTCACCACTTATAACATGAAAGGCAGCGCTTGGGTTTTCATCAGGCAAACAATAAGGCAGTAATTGTTCGTATTGTGTGCCAATTAGCTGCTTTCCCAAGCAGCTTCCTAAAAACAAAAAAGGAATTGAATTATCTGTTGATTTGTAGGATTTTAGTTTAGATTCATTTTCCGCTTGATGAAATCCTTTTCCAAACTGATAGTCGATAAGTTTTTTAGCAAGCACGACTGAAATAGCCTCAAATGTATACTGATTATAAGTTGCAACAAGGGCGTATTCAATTTCATCGCCAACGGTAAGCGCGGTGTTCGATGGCAGTGTCCAAGGCGTAGTGGTCCATGCTAGAAAGTAGGTGTCGCCGTGACAAAATTCGACATTAAAATTTTTTTTTGTGTCACTCTTGGCACGAAACATCGCAGTCACCGAGGTGTCTTTTACTGTTTTATAACAATCCGGCTGATTTAATTCATGTGTGGACAGTCCGGTTCCGGCCTTTGGAGAATAAGGCTGAATAGTATACCCTTTGTACATCAAGTTTTTTCTGTACAGCTCCCCAATAAGCCACCAAACGGATTCCATGTACTTCGTTTCATAGGTAACGTAAGGATGCTCTTTGTCCACCCAGTAACCCATTTTTGTGGTGAGGTCGTTCCAAATGTCTGTGTAGCGCATCACGGCATTTTTACATGCCAGATTATAGTCGTCGATGCTAATTGTTTTGCCAATATCCTCTTTTGTAATTCCCAATTCTTTCTCTACACCCAGCTCAACTGGTAGGCCGTGGGTGTCCCATCCTGCTTTTCGTTTGACTTGAAAACCTTTCAAGGTCTTGTATCTACAAAAAAGATCCTTTATCGTTCTTCCCATAACGTGATGTATGCCTGGAAGGCCGTTTGCCGAGGGAGGTCCCTCAAAAAAAACAAATGGGGTACAATTTTCCCGCTTTGAAATAGACAAATCAAACACCTTGTTTTGCTCCCAATGTTTTAATATTTCCGATGCAACAAGGGGTAAGTTTAATCCAGTATATTCGGGATACTTTTCGGGCATTAATAAGAAAATTAGTGCTCAAAAGTAACAAGAAAAACACAATGTTCTAGCTACAACATAAGAAAAGGTTGTGCTAAATGTGCATATATTTAACCATCTTCTGTAACTTTAAACAAAAAATACTTCTTATGAAAACCATACTTTTTTCTCTTATTGCTGTTTTGTTTGTTCAGTTAACAGCTGCTCAATCATACACATTGCCAACTTTACCGTATGCTTACGCGGAGTACGCCCCACAAATTGATGCCTTAACAATGGAAATACATCATTCAAAGCATCATCAAGCGTACGTTAACAACTTAAATAAAGCGGTTTTAGGAACACGCATGGAATCACAGTCATTAATTGATTTATTGTTTTATGTTGGCTTTCGTTCGGATGTTGTTAGAAATAACGCAGGTGGGCATTACAACCATTCACTTTTTTGGGACATTTTGGCGCCAACAGCGAAACAAACACCCATAACTAACGACTTATTACTAGCAATTGGTAAAGACTTTAAATCAATGGATAGTCTTAAGAAATCAATGTTAAACGCGGCAACAAATCGCTTCGGTTCGGGATGGGCTTGGTTGATGGTCAGTCCTGACAGACAATTGGTTGTTTCAAGCACGTCTAACCAGGACAATCCTTTAATGGATGTGGTGAACGAAAGAGGTATTCCGATAGTGGCAATCGATGTTTGGGAGCATGCTTACTACTTAAATTATCAAAACAAACGAATGGATTACCTTAATGCGGTCTGGTCATTAATTGATTGGGGTGTGGTATCAAAAAAATATGAAGGAGCAATGAAGGATTCACTGTTAATTGAAATTGAGAAAGATAATTGGCCAGCGATGAAGGATTTTCACAAGGTAATGGCACAAACGTTCCACCCTTCAGAAAATGGAGACTTAGGGCCAATTAGACTAAGGAGCGGGGAGTTCTTGGCAAAGGCAATTTTATTAACGGTCTCAACCCCTCCGAAGTCCTTAAACAATCTTTCCGTTAAGCAGGGATTGTTAAATTTGGAAAAAAAATGTAATGAAATAAATAACCTAGTTAAGAAGGGAGCAAAAGATGCCTTGTTGATAAAAGAGATGGCTGAATCACATGATTTATTTCATCTTGTTCAAGGGCTTTGTCATGATTGAGATTGCTCAATAGCCCACTTTTATTTAAAACCCTTACCTTTGCACCTAAATTTTTGACCCAATGCGCTTTGAATTAACTAAAGATTTTCTTGTTGATGTTCGCCTTAAAATTGCTGAGCAGGACGAATCTTGGTTACTAAGCCATGTGCTCGACCTGCATTACGCAGATGTAGCAGAAATTTTAGATAAATTAACAAATAACGAAGCTAAATACCTCTACTTTTTGGTAAATGAGGATACTCAAGCTGATATTTTAATGGAACTTGAGGAAGAGGTAAGAGACCGGTTTATTGCCTCTCTTTCATCCAAAGAAATAGCCGACCAATTAGAAAATTTGGATTCAGATGATGCTGCAGATATCCTAGGGGATTTTTCACAAGCCCAAATACAAGAGGTTATTTCTCAAATGGACGACGACGAGGCCGCTGAGGACATTGTCGATTTGTTAAATTACGACGAAAATACAGCTGGTGGAATAATGCAAAAGGAGTTTTTTCAAGCAGAGGTCGACTGGCCGGTTGATAAAGCTTTGTTTGAGTTAAGGAAACAAGCAGAAGACGTTGAAAAAGTGTATAACATTTTTGTTGTAAATAATACGGAGCAGCTTGTTGGTGTTTTATCATTAAAACGCTTGCTCTTTGCCGGGACAAATACAAGAATAGAGGACTTATACCAATTCAAAAATATTATTTCTGTTAAGACGAGCGATAGTATTGAAGAGGTGGCAGATGTGATGGAGAAATACGATTTAGTATCTGTTCCGGTCGTCGATTATCAAAAAAAATTGGTGGGAAGAATAACAATGGACGATGTCGTCGATTATATAAAACAGGAGGCCGACCGCGATTTTCAATTCGCAACAGGTATTTCAGAGCCATTAGAAAAAGATGCAAGTATTTGGAAAATATCAAGTAGTCGATTACCATGGCTTTTTATTGGGCTCGTGGGAGGTGTTTTTGGCGCTCGGGTTCTTTCAGGTTTTGAAGGAGGAATAACCAAAATTCCCGCTTTGGCTTTTTTTATCCCGCTCATTACTGCCATGGGAGGCAACGTAGGTGTTCAATCCTCTGCAATTGTTGTTCAATCCTTGGCAAGGGGAAATAAAATTTTGGGAGGTGTTGTTCAACGAATTCTTAAGGAATCCTTAATTGGTCTTTTAAATGGACTATTATTATCTTCTATAATTTTTGGCTTCGCATTTATTTTTGGCGATGCTAAGTTAGGCATGGTGGTTAGCATTTCTTTGTTGACCGTTATTATTTTTGCATCTACTATTGGCACACTCATACCACTTATGCTTCATAAATATAAAATAGATCCTGCAATAGCTACTGGTCCTTTTATTACCACGCTAAATGATGTTGTAGGTCTGTTCATCTATTTTACTATCGGCATGTTAATTTATGAGATTTAAACAAATTTATTTAGAAATATGAGTCAGCAAATACTTTCCGAACAAGAGGTTCAACGAAGAGAGTCATTGGTTAAAATTATAGCAATGGGAATAAACCCGTTTCCCGCGGAAACCTATCCCGTTTCTTGTTTTGCACAAGAAATTAATGAACATTTTGAAGAAGGAAAAACAGTGTGTTTGGCGGGAAGGATGATGAGCCAACGCATCATGGGTAAGGCATCGTTTGTAGAATTACAGGATGCTAGCGGCAGGGTTCAGCTTTACATCAATAGAGATGAGTTGTGTTCAGGTGAGGATAAGTCGTTGTATAATGATTTGTTTAAGAGGTATTTGGACCTGGGGGATATAATTGGCGTTAAAGGAACCTTGTTTAAAACGAAAGTAGGTGAGGAAAGTGTACATGTTAAGGAATTAACCCTGCTAAGTAAATCATTGAAACCACTTCCTTTGCCCAAAACGGATACAGATGGTCTGGTACATGATGCTTTTACTGATCCAGAGTTACGGTATAGACAACGTTATGTGGATTTGTTAGTAAATCCTAAGGTTAAGGAAACGTTCATTAAACGTTCAAAAGCGATTACTTCTATGCGCAAGTTTTTTGAGGAATTTAATTACCTTGAGGTGGAAACACCAATTCTTCAGCCCATTCCCGGAGGCGCAGCGGCCAGGCCTTTTATTACGCATCACAATGCCCTAGACATGCCCCTGTATTTGAGAATTGCCAACGAATTGTATTTAAAAAGACTTATTGTTGGTGGCTTTGATGGGGTTTTTGAATTTGCAAAGGATTTTCGAAATGAGGGCTTAGACAGGACACACAACACGGAGTTTACCATGCTGGAAATTTATGTTGCCTATAAGGACTATAATTGGATGATGGATTTTACTGAAAAAATGATCGAGCGCGTTGCATTAGATGTCTGTGGAACGACAGAAATTATGGTTGGTCAAAATGAAATATCGCTTAAAGCACCTTTTAGAAGAGTAACTATGCGCGAAGCAATAATCGAATTTACAGGGTTCGATATTGATGGAAAAAACGAAGACCAACTACGTGAAGCGTGCCTTGCAAATCATATTTCTGTTAATGCTTCAATGGGTAAAGGGAAATTAATTGATGAACTTTTCGGTGAGATGTGCGAGGGGAACTACATACAACCTGTTTTTATTACCGATTACCCCATTGAAATGTCGCCGCTATGTAAAAAACACCGAAACAATCCTTCTCTAACGGAACGTTTCGAATTGATGATTAACGGAAAGGAAATTGCAAACGCATATTCTGAGTTAAATGATCCAATAGACCAAAGGGAGCGATTCGAAGTACAGATGGCACTTTCGGAAAAAGGCGACGACGAGGCGATGTTTATTGACCAAGATTTTCTTCGGGCCTTAGAGTATGGCATGCCTCCAACTTCAGGAATGGGTATTGGCATCGATCGTTTTGTAATGCTACTAACCAATAATCCTTCTATTCAAGAGGTGTTGTTTTTTCCTCAAATGCGGGCAGAATCGTTTACTCAACAAGAGCAATTAACGGATACGGAAAAACAAGTGTGTAGCCTATTGGACAATCAAGTTACCTTATCCTTGATTGATTTACGCGAAAAATTTGATGTCAGCAATAAATCGTGGGACATAACCATTAAAAATTTAGTAAAAATGGGACGTGTTGAGGTATATAAAATAGACGCTGCCGTTATGATAAAGCAAATAAGCTAATCTGCGTCAATTCCCGCTTGATAAATATCAGAAAGTGAGTACCCTTTACTGACTAAAAATCGAATTATTTTTACTTTTTTTTCGTACTCGTTATCAATGGATGAAAGCTGTCCGCTCTTTTTTTCGATTAAATCTTTTAATGTTTTAAAATAGTCATCCAACTGAATTTCTTTCATAGCAATAGCTATGGTTTGATCGTCTATTTGATATGCTTTTAATCCCAAACGAATTTTGTGCTCCCCCCATTTTTTAATTCGGGTTTTACCGCTTACATAAGAACAGGCAAAGCGATGGTCATCTAAAAACTTATTGGATTGCAGTGACAAAATCAACGCCGCTTTTTCTTTATCAGTTAATAAGGAGGTGAACAGTTTTTTTTTGATTTGAAACACACATCGGTCTTCGTAGGCACAATAACGCTCTAATTTAATTTTTTCCGACAAGTATAAGGCGGAAGACGTTGTCATGTTACAAAGGAATTTCTTCGTTGTCTTTATCTACAAAAGAATAATCGAGCAGGTTAAGTGCGCTTACGCCAATTACAGGGATCCATTTTTTAAACCTAAAGTACCAAGCCCATTGTTTTGACTTTAAAAACCCTCCCTTTTTGAAGTACCCTTCTAAATAGGGGTGAACTTGCAGGGCAATACCAGTAATTTTCCTGTCTAAAATCAGAAAATTTAAGTTGGCTTCTATTTCCTCTGCAAAAAGTATGCTTGCTTGAATTTCGCCTGTTCCGCTACAAGTTGGACAAGATTCCGCGGTTTTTATTTCTGTTTGTGGGCGAACACGTTGTCGCGTAATTTCAATAATACCAAATTTAGAAGGGGGTATTATGTTGTGCTTGGCACGATCGGAACGCATAAATTCTTTCATTTTTTCAAAAAGAACTCTATTGTTTTCTTTTTCGTGCATGTCAATGAAGTCAACACAGATTATTCCTCCCATATCTCGTAGTTGAAGCACGCGCGCAACCTCTGCGGCGGCCTCTAGATTTGTTCCAAGGGCATTGTTTTCTTGACCATCAGCACCTTTTCTATTTCCGCTATTTACATCAATAACGTGCATTGCCTCCGTGTGCTCAATAATTAAATGTCCGCCACTAGGCATTGGAACCTTTTTGCCAAAAAGCGTTTTTATTTGTTTGTTGATGCCAAATTTTTCAAAAATTGGAATTTTAGAATCATACAATTTTACAATCTGCTCTTTTCCTGGAGAAATGCTTGTAATGTAGGTTTTCATTTCTGAAAACATTTTGGAGTCGTTTACATGAATATTAGTGAAATCGCCATTTAATAAATCCCTTAGAATAGATGTTGTCGTGTTGAGTTCACCTAGAATTCGTTTAGGTGCATCAGCACTTTTGGTATTAGCATGAATTTTTTTCCATTTCTCCAATAAATCATTCAAATCTTGTTCTAAATCCTCTGTTAACCGATTTTCGGCCACGGTTCGAATAATTACACCAAAGTTTTTTGGGATAATTCGTTCCATTAGGTCTTTTAAACGCTTTCTTTCCTCAACTTCTTTAATTTTTTGAGAAATAGATATTTTATTAGAAAATGGAGAAAGAACCAAATAACGTCCGGCTAAAGTGATATCGGAGGAAAGTCTTGGCCCTTTAGTGGAAATTGGTTCTTTAGCAATTTGCACTAAAATAGATTGCGAAGAGGATAGAATGCCATCGATTTTTCCCGATTTTTCAATCTCTTTTTCTAACTTGAAGTAACGCAAATCGTGAACACTTTGTTTATTTCGAATAGAATCTTTAGTAAATTTATTTAAGGAGTTAAACTGAGGACCCAGATCTAAATAGTGCAAAAAAGCATCCTTTTCGTGACCCACATCTACAAATGCGGCATTCAAACTTGGGGATAAGCGCCGGATTTTCCCGAGGTAAATATCCCCCACTGCAAACTCGGAGTTTCCTCGCTCCTCATGAAGTTCAATTAATTTACCACCACGAAGCAAGGAAAGCCAAACACCGCTGGACCTTGCATCTATTATTAGTTCTAAGCTCACGTCAAAAATTTTAGGATAAACCATTAAGACCAACGCTGATAGGCTAGGTGTTAATAATTAGAGGACAAGCTTATTTTTTCTTTTTGTGGCGATTCTTTCTTAATCTTTTTTTACGCTTGTGCGTAGCCATTTTATGTCCTTTTCTTTTCTTACCGCTTGGCATATATTGAAGTTTATCTTGTTGTTAAATGCTATACTAAATACAAAGAATTACTGAATTAGTGTTGCAAATATACACGTTTAATTTTAATAAGCAAAATGGTTTATCCGACCTTGACCTCTGTCTTAATTTTTTCAACAAAAGTTTTAGCGGGTTTAAAGGAAGGAATGTTGTGAGCAGGAATAATAACCGTTGTTTTTTGCGAAATGTTCCTGCCTGTTTTCTGAGCACGCTCTTTTATTATAAAACTTCCAAACCCTCTTAGATAAACATTATTTCCTTGGGCAAGCGATGATTTAATCGAAACCATAAACGCTTCCACAGCTCGTAAAACTTCTGTTTTTTCTAGGCCTGTTTCTGTTGCAATATCAGCTACTATATCAGCTTTTGTCATAATATTAATTTAATTTTAAAAATTCTGTTTTTGTATTTTTGCGGTACAAAAGTAATTCAGTTAGTTAATTAATTTACATTTTTTTAAAAAAAAGAATGGGAATACAGCAAGATGATCTGGTTTCATGGTATTTAATTAGCAAACGAGAATTGCCTTGGCGCGATACAAAAGACCCCTACAGCATTTGGTTAAGCGAGGTGTTACTTCAGCAAACACGCGTTCAGCAGGGACTTCCATATTACAACAGATTTTTAAAGGCTTACCCAACCGTCCTTTCGTTATCGCTAGCTTGCGAGGATGATGTACTTAATTTATGGCAGGGCTTGGGCTATTATTCAAGAGCTAGAAATATGTTGCAGACAGCGAAGTTTATTGTCGACAATTTAGACGGGAAATTTCCAGAAAATTATCTTTCGCTATTAAAACTCAAAGGAATTGGAGAGTATACCGCCGCCGCGATTGCATCATTTTCCTTTGATGAGCCGGTTGCTGTGGTCGATGGAAACGTCTATCGCGTGTTAAGTCGTATTTTTGATATTAATACCCCAATTGATTCAGCAGAAGGAAAAAATATTTTTAAGGTTTTGGCAAACGATTTCTTAGATAAACTTAGACCAGCCATATTTAATCAAGCAATAATGGAATTTGGGGCTTTACAGTGCACGCCTAAAAAACCGAATTGTTTCCATTGTGTTTTTGAAAAAAAATGCCTTTCGAAAGTAAACAACACGGTAAATGAAAGGCCTGTTAAACTCAAAAAAACCAAAACGAGACAGCGTTATTTTGTTTTTCTTGTGTTTTGTTTAAACAACGAAACGTATGTACAAAAACGAAAAGCGAAGGACATTTGGCAAGGACTGTACGAATTTCCGCTTGTTGAATTTGAAACGAGCGAAGATCAAAACGCTTTTTTACAACAACATCGCTCTAACGCAATTTTTCAGTCTCCCGAAATAACACATATTCTTTCTCATCAAAAAATCACTGCTTTTTTTATCTGCTTCGATTCCATCATAAAATTAGTCGTGCCAAAAAGCAATTTAATAAAAATCCCAATAAACAACCTGGTCGATTACCCGGTTTCTGTTCTTACCGAAAACTTTTTAAAAAAAACAAATGACCTATCTTTTTTGTCCCAAGCTAATAATGTTAATTAACTTTGTTGCTTAATACTTCAAAAAAATGCTGTTAAAACCAACTACGGATAAATTAAATTGTAACACACGTGTTCATGTTCTAGACGAAAAATCGAGTGCTAAAAACAAAAAGGAACGGTTGTTTTTAGAAAATGAAATCAACGAAAATAAAAAACAGTGGGCATTTTCTAAAAACGAAGACGGAATAACTATTCTAGTCAAACAAAAAGACATGACCGACGAAATGTTTAGGATTGTAGGTCATGATATTTATCATTTTTTAAAAGATAAAACGAATGATGTTTTGTTTTCTGGCCCTTCGTCCTGTTTGTTGCCCATATTAGAAGGCGCAATACTATCCTCTTATTTGTTTGATCGTTTTTTAACAGACAAGCCTTCTGCTAAAGTTAAACTCAATTACGCTTACTGCCCAGCGGAAATAGACCCCCTCAAAAGAGAGGAATTAATGAACATGGCAAACGCAGTGTTTTGGGCAAGAAACATGGTTAATTTACCGGTATCTCATTTAACTGCCGTGGATTTTTCAAAAGAAATTAGCGAATTACTATCCCCGCTTGGTGTAAAGGTAGACGTGCTAGAAAAATCGAAAATTGAAGCGTTAAAAATGGGAGGATTACTTGCTGTTAATAAAGGCTCAATTGACCCTCCAACCTTTACAATTGCAGAATATAAGCCCAAGGGCCACACAAATAAGAAACCAATAGTGTTAGTTGGTAAAGGAGTGGTATACGATACCGGGGGGCTTAGCTTAAAACCAACGCCAGGATCTATGGACGCTATGAAAAGTGATATGGCGGGCGCCGCTGCAGTTGTTGCTGCGCTCGGTTTGGCTGCCAAACAAAAAATAAAACTACACATAATTGCACTCATTCCGGCAACGGATAATCGCCCAGGAATGAACGCGTATACGCCCGGAGATGTGATAACAATGTATAACGGCACGACAGTGGAGGTTTTAAATACCGACGCAGAAGGAAGAATGATTTTAGCTGATGCGCTTTCTTATTCAGAAAAATATAGCCCTGAATTGGTAATTGATGCGGCAACGCTGACCGGATCAGCTGTTAGGGCAATTGGAACTCACGCCGCAATCGTAATGGGCAATGCAGATGACAAGGTTTTTAGTAAACTTGAAAAGGCAGGCGTTCAAATGCATGAACGGGTTGTTCGCTTTCCCTTTTGGAACGAATACAAGGAGGATATGAAATCAAAAATAGCAGACCTTAAAAACATTGGTGGTCCGAATGGAGGAATGATTTCTGCCGGAAAGTTTTTAGAAACGTTCGTTAAGTCACCTTATATTCATATGGATGTTGCTGGACCAACTTGGCTAGATGTTAGAGAAAACTACAAAGGGGTTGATGGAACCGGATACGGTGTTCGTTTATTGTATCAATTTTTAAAAACATATTGATTCAATGAACAAAGAAAAGGCCAAGCGCAATCAAATTAGGGTGGGAATTTCGATCGGAGACGTAAACGGAATAGGTCCTGAAATTATCGTGAGGGCATTAAAAGACGCACGTATTTTAGAGGATTTTACTCCCGTTATTTATGGCATAGGAAAGGCCATCTCCAACAGTAAAAACAAGCTTGGTGTGAACGATTTTTCGTTTAAAGTTTGTGCCACGTCAGCTGAAATAGAAGACAAAAAAATAAACGTTGTAAATTGCACTAATGAGGATGTTCAAATTTCGGAAGGTGCTTCTAGTATGCAGTCTGCAAAATTAGCTATAGAAGCACTGGATAAAGCGGCGCTTGATTTATCCAATGGCGATGTGGATGTTTTGGTAACCGCGCCGATTTCGAAGGAGAGTATCCAAAATGCAGGGTTTAATTTTCCAGGGCACACCGAATACTTGGCTGAAATGGCTGGACAAGCCGAAGCACTTATGGTAATGGTTTCTCCGCTTCTGAAAGTTGCGCTCGTTACGACGCATGTACCAATTAAAGAAATAAGTCAGGCGCTTACAATTGAGAAAATAGTTGACAAAATTGCCGTTTTTGAAAAGTCTCTTCGAAAGGATTTCGGAATTTTAACGCCGACCATTGCTGTTCTTGGCTTAAATCCTCATGCGGGCGAAAATGGAAAAATAGGAATGGAAGAACAGGAAATAATTAATCCTGCTATTGCCACAGCTAAAAATTTAGGCGCTCAGGTATATGGCCCTTTTGCTGCGGATGGTTTTTTTGGTTCTGATCAACGCGCAAAATTTGATGGTGTTTTGGCTATGTACCACGACCAAGGTTTGGCTGCCTTCAAAGCCCTTGCTTTTGATGAAGGGGTTAATTTTACTGCCGGTTTACCGATTGTTAGAACATCGCCAGATCACGGAACGGCGTTTGATATTGCAGCATCATATAGTGCCTCTGCTCAATCTATGCGAAGTGCAATTTATTTGGCCATAGATGTCTATAAATCACGAAAATTCGAGCGGGAGATAAACGCAAATGCCCTTCCTATTTCCATAGGGGAAAAAGACAGAAGTGCTTCAAGATGAGGTTATCTTGAAAAACAGTTTTTAGATTAAAATTAAAAGTGTTACTTTTGCCTCCTTGTTTAATTGTTTGACTATGAAAGATAACAACTTATTCGTTGTTCCATTTGCAGGCATTAAGTTAGGTATTCACCAGTATAATTTTACGGTGACGGAAATGTTCTTTGAAGACTTGTCGCATTTACAACTTGAAAACGGCTTGTTTAAAGTTGAACTTGAATTGGAAAAAAAAGAAACCATGATGTTAGCATCTTTCACAGCAAAAGGAACGGCACAACAGCCATGTCGTCGTTGTAATGATTTGGTCGACGTTATTTTAAACACCAATCTCTCGCTAGTTTATAAGTTTGGTTCTGAAGAAAGTGAGGACGAAAATTTAATTGTTCTACATCCGGATAGTTTCGAAATAAATGTTTACCAACCAATCTACGAAATGATCGCGATGGCGCTTTCATCGCTTTCTACTCATGAAGAAGGTGGCTGTAATCAGGACATGCTTGTGTTTTTAAATGCGCACAAAAGCAATTTAAGCGAACAAGATACGACAGAAGACTCAATATGGTCGAAATTAAAAAATTTGAATTAACTAAATAGTACACATTATGGCACATCCTAAACGAAAAATCTCCAAAACGAGAAGAGACAAACGCAGAACGCACATCAATGCGGTAGCGAAAAACATAGCAACCTGTCCAACCACAGGTCAACCGCATTTATTTCATCACGCCCACTGGCATGAGGGAAAGCTTTATTACAAGGGAAGAGTTGTTGCCGAAAAAGATGCGGTAGCTTAAGTCCACTAGTAAATGAGAATCGGAATTGACATTGCTGGTGGAGATTTTGCGCCAAAAGCAAATATTAATGGTGCTATTCTTGCCAAAAAACTCTTAGGAGAAGAGGCGAAAATAATATTGATAGGTGATTTCGATACCATTGTTGCCCATTTGCTTGATGAAGGTTGTAAGGCTGATGAATTTGAAATAGTAAATGCTCCCGATGTCATAACAATGCTTGATCATCCGGCTAGGGTTTTTTCAAAGAAACCAAATAGTTCTATAGCCGTTGGCTTTGATTTACTTTCCAAAGGTAGCCTTAATGCTTTTGCAAGTACAGGTAACACAGGCGCCATGCTAGTAGGGGCGATATACAAAATCAATACAGTGCCGGGTATATTTAGACCTTGTATAACTTCTGCACTCCCGGCAATTGATGGCAGTAATTCGATTCTTTTAGATGTGGGGTCGAATGCCGATTGCAAAGCAGATGTTCTCTACCAATTTGCTGTACTTGGTTCTCTCTATTCAAAAATAGTTTTTGGCATTGAGCATCCAAGAATAGCGCTACTTAACATTGGCGAAGAGGAGTCTAAAGGCAATTTGCTCACTCAAGCAGCATACAAATTATTCGCTGAGTCAGATGAATTTAATTTTGTAGGTAATTTAGAGGGGCGAGACCTATTTAACGGAAAAGCAGAAGTAATTGTTTGTGACGGTTTTACAGGGAACATTGTTTTAAAGCAAGCAGAAGGGATTTATTCATTAATGAAGCAACGAGGGATTAAAGACACCTTTTTTGAGCGATTTAATTATGAAAATTACGGAGGAACACCAATTTTAGGTGTGAAAGGAAATGTCATAATAGGACACGGCATATCAAATGAAATAGCGGTAAAAAATATGCTGTTGCATTCATTTGATGTAGCAAAATCAGGATTAGCAATAAAAATTAACGAAGCATTTAATAAAATATGAATAAAATTACAGCCGCTATAACGGGCGTTCAGGGCTATTTACCCGAAAATGTTTTGAGTAATCAAGATTTAACATCAATGGTTGACACTTCCGACGAGTGGATAACTTCCCGAACCGGTATTAAAGAGCGCCGCATAATGAAAAATGGGGCTTCTTCAGACATGGCCTCTGCAGCGGTAGTAAAACTACTTGAAAAAAAGAATATAGATCCCTTAGAGATTGAACTTGTCATTTTAGCGAGTGTAACACCAGATTACGTGTTTCCCAGTACTGCGAATGTATTGTGTGACAAAACAGGGATGACCAATGCCTGGGGTTTCGACTTGTCCGCAGCGTGTTCCGGCTTTCTTTTTGCACTTACTACTGGTGCCCAATTTATTGAAAATGGCAGGTATAAAAAAGTCCTTGTAGTTGGGGTAGACAAAATGTCTTCAATTGTAGACTACACTGATCGAACAACCTGTGTAATTTTTGGCGATGGTGCGGGTGTAGTGTTGCTAGAACCAAATGAAGATGGTATAGGAATTCAAGACCATATTTTGCGCACCGATGGATCGGGCAGGGAATTTCTAATGCAGCCCGCCGGAGGTTCAGCAAATCCAGCCACCGCTGAAACAGTGGAGAATAAAATGCACTTTGTTAAACAAGAGGGATTATCGGTTTTCAAATTTGCAGTAACTAAAATGGCAGACGTTTCAGCCGAAATAATGGAAAAAAACAACCTAACGAGCGACGATGTGGCATGGCTTGTTCCGCATCAAGCCAATCTAAGAATTATCGACGCAACGGCCAACAGAATGGGTCTTTCTACCGATAAAGTAATGATAAACATTCAAAAGTATGGCAACACCACTGCTGCTACGCTACCGCTTTGCTTGTGGGATTACGAAAGCCAACTAAAAAAAGGGGATAATATCATTTTATCGGCTTTTGGAGGAGGATTTACATGGGGAGCGGTTTATATTAAATGGGCCTACAATTCATAATATTAAATTTTTAACACAAACAATATGACAACGGAAGAAATAAGAGAGTTAATTAAACTTGTTGCCAAAACAGGTGTTGGGAGAGTAGAAATTGAGCGAGATGATTTTTTCATTGCAATTGACGGCGGAACAAACTCCATTCATGAGGCTCCGCAAGTTATTCAACACGCACCAGTAATTCAACAGGCTGCGGTTTCACCTACTGCGCCTATAGCACAGGTTGTTACGGAGACGGTCGCGGAAGTTGCAAGTAATTTACTTACGATAAAATCGAGCATGATAGGAACCTTTTATCGATCTACAAGTCCTGAAAAGGAGGCTTTCGTTTCCGTGGGAACGATGATTCAAAAAGGCGACAAAATTTGTATTATTGAAGCAATGAAGTTGTTTAATGAAATTGAGGCAGAAGTGTCGGGTAAAATAGTTAAGGTTTTGGTAGACGACTCATCGCCTGTTGAATACGATCAACCTTTATTTTTAGTTGAGCCAAATTAAGAATAATTAAAAACCAAACGGATGTTTAAAAAAATACTCATTGCCAATAGAGGTGAAATCGCGATGCGAATTATTCGAACTTGCAAAGAAATGGGAATAAAAACAGTTGCCGTTTATTCAACAGCTGATAAAGATAGCTTGCCAGTGAGGTTTGCGGACGAAGCGGTTTGTATTGGTCCACCAACGAGTTCAAAATCCTATCTTTCTATCCCGAATATTATTGCAGCCGCAGAAATAACGAACGCTGATGCAATTCATCCGGGCTACGGGTTTTTATCTGAAAACGAAAAGTTTTCTAAAGTTTGCCAAGAACACGGTATTAAATTCATAGGCGCCCTTCCTGAGCAAATCGCTGGCATGGGAGATAAGGCAACGGCGAAAGCAACCATGATTAAAGCGGGCGTGCCTTGTATCCCCGGATCTAAAGGTTTAATAAAAGATGTTAAGGAGGCCTTGTCAAATGCCGAATTGGTAAAATATCCGGTTATTTTAAAAGCAACTGCTGGTGGGGGTGGAAAAGGAATGCGTATCGTATGGAAGGCAGATGAAATGCAGGCGGCATGGGACTCTGCTAGACAAGAAGCAGCTGCAGCTTTTGGAAATGATGGGATTTATATGGAAAAGTTCATACAAGAACCTCGTCATATAGAAATTCAAATCGCAGGCGATCAATACGGAAATGCCTGCCACATGTCTGAACGAGACTGTTCTATTCAGCGCCGCCATCAAAAATTAGTAGAAGAAACGCCTTCGCCATTTATGACGGACGAACTCCGCGACAGAATGGGCACAGCTGCAATCAAAGCAGCAAAAGCAGTAAAATATGAAGGAGTGGGGACGGTTGAATTTCTAGTGGATAAAAATAGAGATTTTTACTTCATGGAAATGAATACAAGGATTCAAGTAGAACATACCATTACTGAAGAGGTTATTAATTTTGATTTGATAAAGGAGCAAATTAAAATTGCGGCAGGCGAAAAAATATCAGGGAAAAACTACCTCCCGCTTATGCATGCTATTCAATGCCGCATTAATGCTGAAGACCCACTGAATGAATTTAGGCCAAGCCCAGGAAAAATACTTCAATATCACTCGCCTGGAGGACATGGGGTTAGAATTGATACCCACGTTTACGCTGGATATTCTATACCGCCGCATTACGATTCTATGATTTCAAAGTTAATAGTAGTCGCTCAAACTCGTGAAGAAGCGATTCTAAAAATGAAAAGAGCGCTTGATGAATATATTATTGAGGGGGTAAAAACAACGATTCCATTTCATCAAAAGCTAATGGAAAACCCAGAATTTAATTCTGGGAATTTTACCACAAAATTCATGGATTCATTTGAAATGTGAATTGTTAAGTAGGGGCTTAAGTCGTTTATTTTAATTCTCAATTTCCCCCAATAAAACAGGCTAATTAAAAGGAGATTTCTTTACAATTTCTTTCATCAACATCTTTCGCTTCCGGGTCACAATAGTTGTTAGCTATAAACTATTGCATTTATCGCAAATTAGTGGTAAGTTTGGAACGAATCAGTTTAAGTTATTGTTAAGCAATCCAATACAAGGCAACGGCGGTTTTTATGTTACGTCTTTTTATTGAATAGTCAATTTTTATGTTTAAAAACAAAATCATAGTAAAGCCTTCAATGAAAACTAACTTTTCTCTTGTTTTTTATTTTGTTTTTTTAGCTAGTTTCTCTTTTCTACATAGCCAAACAGTAACATTTAATTTCACCGGTGGACAACAACAATGGATTGTCCCTGCGGGGGTTTTTAGTGTAAACTTCACGGTTGCAGGCGCTAAGGGCGGTGGATTTAATGGGGGAAATGGTGCCATAATTACCAAAACTTGCTATGCGGTAACTCCTGGCCAAACACTTTATATTTACGTTGGTGGCATGGGTAACCAAGGCGGCACTTCGGGCGGGTGGAATGGTGGGGGTACGGGCCATAATTCCTCGGGCTCGAGTACTTATCGTTCTTGGGGCGGTGGCGGCGGCACCGATATCCGGGCGGGCGGTACGGCATTATTAAATCGTTTCATTGTAGCCGGCGGAGGTGGTGGACGTAGCGGTGGATCATCGCCCGTTTGCGGGGGAGCCGCCAATTGTAACAATGGAGCCCAGGGTTGTAGTACATTTGGCACTGGAGGAGGAGGGGGAACCCAAGGATCTGGTGGAAATGGAGGAACTCCATGGGCGGGAACCCCACCAGGAGGTCAAGCAGGATTTCTGGGCCAAGGTGGCCAAGGAGGATATTGGCAAACGGCATCTGGCGGCGGCGGTGGCGGTGGATATTATGGTGGCGGTGGCGGCGGAAATGATGGTTGTTGCACAGGGGCTAATGGCGGCGGGGGAGGCGGTGGCGGCTCTTCACTTGTTCCTGTTGGAGGAACATGTGCTCCAGGTGGTAATTCAAATAATGGCTATGTTACCATTACTGTTTCAAATATTGCGGGTTCGACCGCTACAAATACAGGGCCGTATTGTCCTGGGCAAACCATTCAACTTAATTCATCAGGAGGCGGAACATATAGTTGGACCGGGCCAAATAACTTCTCTTCCTCATTGCAAAACCCAACGATTCCCAACCTATCTCTTTCAAATGTAGGCACCTATACCGTTAGCGTTAATAATGGAGGTTGCACAGCAACAGTTTCAACGACGGTTAGCATAAATATTTCACAACCTATTGCAGGAAATTTAACGATATGTCAAGGGTCAACAACTCAGTTGTCAAACCCTGTAGCGCCATCTGGCTCTCCATGGATGAGTTCTAATACTGCTGTTGCAACGATAAGTCCAAGTGGTTTAGTAACCGGACTTAGTGCAGGCACAACAACGATTACTTACTCTTCTTCAAATGGTTGTCAGGCCACGGCTATTGTTACCGTAAGCGGTCCCCCAGTATTAACGGTAACACCAAACAACATTGCTTGTTTTGGCGGAAGCGGTAGCGTTACTTTAAGTGCCAGCGGCGGTACTGCTCCTTTCACTTATGGCGCTACACCAACATCAAACCTTTCACCGGGATCATATACTTATGTGGCAACAAGTGCC
>CAMDAH010000020.1 GCA_945888625.1 Chryseobacterium gleum | reverse complement strand
CCACCAATATTGGTAAAACTACCCGCCACGTTAGTGGTTGATGATTGCCACTGATAACTTAAAGTTCCTGTTCCTGTGGCTGCGGTCGTATTAGTGAATGCTGCAGGATTTCCACCTGAACAGATGGTTTGACTATTTGTAATTACGCTTGGAGTAATGTTATTTACGAATACGGTAAGTACTGCAGAAGTGGAGGTACAAACTATTCCATTTAATGTACTGGTAACGATTAATCTAAAAAAGGTTGTGACGGTTTGACCGCCTGGAGGATTATACGTTGCATTGGTTGCCCCAACTATATCGTTGAATCCTGCGACTGCACTTATGGTGGATGATTGCCATTGATAGGTCAATGTCCCCGTTCCTGTTGCGGCCGTTGTAACCGTAAATGGATTGGCATCGCCACCACTACAAATGGTTTGGGTTTGTGAAAGGGTTCCAGCGCTTACTAAGTTGACAGTTACAATTAGCACATTACTTATTGCTGTACAAGAAAGTCCATTCAAGGTACTCGTTACAATAACTCGATAATAGGTCGTAATAGCTAAAACAGGTGGGTTGTAGGTGGCACTCTGAGCGCCACCAATATTGGTAAAACTACCCGCCACGTTGGTGGTTGATGATTGCCATTGATAGGTTACATTTCCTGAGCCCGATGCAGCGCTTATTAAGGTAAAAGCAAGTGGGTCGCCTCCAGAACAAATGGTCGTGTCTCCGTCAATTACTGGTGGAGTAACCACATTTACAAAAACAGTAGCCGTAAATGTTGTGTTTGGGCACAAGCCACCCGAAGAAGCAGCAGTAATCGTATATACTACACTTTGTGTCGGACTCGCTAGATTGCTAGTTAATGTCTGAGAAAGTGGCATTCCACTGCCATTCGATTCCCCTACAACATTTGGATTGTCCACAACAGTCCATGTGTAGGTGGTGCCATTTGGAATAATCGTTGTTGGTGGCGCATTGGTGGGGTTAATGGTAAAACTCGTTCCGTTACAAATGGTTTGTGTGAAATTTGGAATAACAATCGCAGGAATTACGGTTACGGTTAATGTAAATGGAGCCCCTGTACAACCATTAACTGTTGGGGTTACCGTGTAAACCACGGTTTGATTTACATTGGTGATATTAATAAGCGTGCCCATTATGGTATCATTGGTACCGCCAACCTCTCCGGTTACATTGGCGTTTGCTGCAACAGTCCAAGTGTATGTTGTTCCCACAGGCACAATCGTATTCGGTGGATTATTTATCGGTGCAATGCTGAAACTACTACCGCTGCATATAGTAGCCGTTTGGTTGGGTACAACTGGTATTGGGTTTACCGTAATTGTTTGGGTTTCGTTGTCTCCGCCACAAGCAGCATTGGTAGCGTCTAGCGACAGGAAATAGGTGCCCGGCTGTGTAAATTGAACACTTAGCTGGTTGCTTCCGTTCACCGGAGTATTGTTAAACGGATCGCCCATTGATCCTGCTGTTACTGCATAGCCAGCGCCACTTGCCGCTGCTGAAAAATTAATATTCCAACCAAAGTTGTATACATTGCTGCAAGTATTGTTGGCAATGGATAATCCTCCATTGGAGGTGTTGGTAAACGTAATGGATTGATTTTGACAAATCGTATTAGAAGGAGCGCTTGTAAAACTAGCATTTGGTAAAGAACTTACATTAAAAGGCCCAATTGTACTAGTCGTTGTACTGTTAGCACATGAGTTAGTGGCCGTTACCGTTATGGTATAGGATTGAGGAACACCATTTGTACAAGGACTTGGTGCATAGGAGTGAGGAATACCATTGGGTAAAAGTGGAAGATTCGGGTAAATAAATGTTGTATTGGCCGTTCCATCTCCCCAATTTATGACATAGGTGTTGCCGGGTGTTTGATTCGCAAATGTAAGATTATACAATAGTGGATTACATTGGGTTTGTGCGGTCAAGGTCCCTAATGAAATAGCACCTCCGCCATAACTCATAATGCAGTAATAAGAATAAACGCAACCTCCTGGCATGGTAACCATGTAAATCATGTTATACGCTCCCGGGCTATTGTAATGAGATGCAGGTGCAGCACCACTTTGTTGCCCTGGAAAGCTGTTGGGAGGGTTGAGCAAATTGCTAGTGCCAATAAGAAAGGTATTGGTTAATTGTCCAGTTCCGACGGCCCCCCAATGAACTGTTGCAGAGGTTCCTGCAGCCAAAGTATTGGCATTCGTAAGACTGACAATAGGGCCAGGTCCATTTTGAGGACATTGACAATTATTTCCAGTCGCTTGATAAACGGGAATGCCATTTATAACGGTCATTTGAGTGCAATTATTTCCAGGTCCAATCGTTGGGACTACCGCTGGTGCTGCTGCAACATTGACAGTTATAGAGGTTTGGGTTAAGGGTGTTCCCGCACTTGAAATATTATAGGTAACCGTAAACGTTCCAGCGGTTGCATAAGTAATTCCAATTGGACCAGGAAGTGCTGAGGTTTGTCCGTTTCCGAAATTCCAAGCATAAACGGCTGGGGCATTCAATGAATTTGGTGCCACAGTTGAATTGAAAAGAATCGTTGATCCAGCGCAAACATTTATAGTGCCGTTAACAGCTACTGGAATGCTATTGAATGTGGCTGATTGTGAAAATAGGGTGTTACCACTGAATAGCAATAAAAGGAGGATAACCAAGATGTTTGAAAACTTATATATACTCACCTTAGTTGTAATTTAATCACTACAAATTTACATATTTAACGGCGAAAATAAACGGTGGTTGCTAAAAAAATGTACTCAAATTGATGTTGAAAACTGCAGGGCTAAAATTAAACGCAATAATTCAATGGTGGGAATCGTATTTTTCTTAAAAACAAAGGTGAAATCTGTTGTTGACGATCGACTTTGAGTGGTAGTTTTTTCAATAGTATTCAAGAAGTAATCACTTGCCTTATAACTCGGTATAAAGCTTAGTAAAGTTCCCCAAATGCCTAAATTGCTAATCTGAGTGAGGTATTTGGGCTGACCTTGAATTAAAAATGGAGATTTTGATGAGCTAATTTTATTTTTATTGTAGCTGCTTGAACCAATGTAAATGGTACTACTATCAATTTGATAAAGATGATAATTTTTGAAATAGATTTGAACAATCGAGGGACTTATAAACGCATCTTTTGGGAGTTGTGGTTTGATTAGTTTTGTTAACGAGTCCGTTGTTATGCATTGTTTAAAGTGCAACAGTAATTCAAAGTTTGGCACGGGTGATAAAAAGTCGGTTTTTGTGTTTGATTCAGCTCCAAAATAATTTAATGAAAATCCTTTGAGATTATTAGTAAGTACAGCTAGATCGCTCAACGAATTAGGTAATAGTCCCTCCACGTTGAATTCGGTCGTTACATGAATACTCTTGGGCTTTGAATTTAAAATTTTCTTGGTTTGTGGGATGCTTGTACTTGCGGAAACTCCCACAATATTAGATAATACGTGTGGTAAATAACTATTTTTTATTTTTCCATTTCTTATTGAATAGGCAGCTAAAACCTTGTCTATCGTTCCAATCGAAATGGTATTATTGAATAATTTCTTAGAAATTTCTTTCCTATTTTTTATGACAACTGATTTGACTAAAATAGCATAGAGTTCTTTCGTTTTTTTGTTGTAAAATAAGCTTGATGTGTTCGGTTGCTGGGAAAAGTTATGCGCTCGACCTTTTAACAACCAAGTCGGTCGATTTTCAATTTCACAATGAACTAAGTACAACGGTTGATTTAGGTCAAAATGCCATATTACACTTGCCTCAGAACTTTTTTTTCGATACAAATACGAATGCAACGAATTGATAATTTCAACATCTTTATTCTTGAAATAAATATCGAATAATAGGTTTTTTGAAATTTCCTTTGGCGAAATTTTTATTAGATCGCTCGTATTAGCAGGAATCCTTACTTGCTCAGAAGCACTCGGCTTGTCCAACCAATAAATGCAATAAAGTATTCCTAACCACGAAAATGTGATGAGGATATAGCTAAAAATATTCTTGGCTGTTTTCACTTTTGTAAATTTACACTAAACTACAATGCTTACCTTTGCTTATGAAAAAAATTATTCGTTTTATTTTTTGGTGCATTGGATGGTCTATAGATGATAATATTCCAATGAATGTTAAAAAATGTGTAGTCGTAGTTGGCCCTCATACCTCTAACTGGGATTTTGTTATTGGTAGGTTGGCTTTTATGAGCTACGGTGTCAAGGGAAAATTCCTTATAAAAAAACAATTATTCTTCTTTCCGCTAGGTTTACTTCTCAAAGCGATTGGTGGTATTCCCGTCGATCGTTCAAAAAACAATAATTTAACCGGTACAGCGCTTCGTTATTTTGAGGAAAATGATACCATGTATTTGGTTTTTTCACCAGAAGGAACCCGAAGTTATAACCCAAATTGGAAAAAAGGTTTTTACTACATAGCCATTAAAGCGCAAGTTCCTATTTTTATCTGCTATGTTGATTATGCAAACAAAAAGGGAGGTTTTCACAGTCTTTTTGAACCAACTGGGGATGTTAACGCCGACATATTGTATATCAAAAGTATTCTAAGAAATTACAAGGGAAGATTTCCTGAAAATGGGATTGATTAGGTCTTTTTTGGTTTGAGTTCTCCCGTTTTAATATCATAACCATAAGGACAATGTTTGCAGTTACTTTTACAACAATAACCTCGCTTTAAATGATATTTTTCTGTAAAAACGATATAACCCTCCTCATTGGTGTAGTAATCTTCGCTTTCTACCGATTTGTCTTTTTTGAAATAAGAGGAAAATTCATCGTCTACCATTTTTCTATCAATGCAAAAAATTAATATTCAAAATTCGTTTGTTCAAGAAATAAAATTAAGTCTTTTATCCGAGCAAAGGATAAATTTATTTATAAAACGCGATGATTTAATTCATCCATTTGTATCCGGAAATAAATGGAGAAAGCTAATTTATAATATCGCCTTATGTAAATCAGACGATTATAAAGGTATTATTACATTTGGTGGCGCTTACTCAAATCATATATTAGCTTGTGCTGCTGCTTGTCATCTTTACAATCTAAAAGCGATCGCATACATTAGAGGGGAAGAATTAACAAGTTCTTCTAATTTATTATTAGCCAAATGTAAAGAATTAGGTATGGAATTACGATTTGTTTCTAGGATAGTATACGCAACTTTAAAAGCAAATAATACAAGCTTAGAAATAGATGGCTCTAAGTATCTTTCAATACCGGAAGGAGGGGCAAACCGACTAGGTATTAAAGGATGTGTTGAAATAATGTCTGAAACTGAAAACAATTACGATTTCGTAGCGCTCTCGCAAGGTACAACGACCACAAGTCTTGGTGTACTTTTTGCTTTGAAAAGTTCGTCCCGGCTAGTCGTGTTTCCTTCTTTAAAAGGTTTTGAGGCCTTAAATGAAATGGAGAAGCTTTCGCTTAAAACTAATTATTTTAATGAATGGCAAGAAAATCGTAATAAGGTTATTGTACAGGATGAATTTCACTTCGGAGGTTATGGTAAGGTAACGAGTGATCTGGTTTCCTTTATTGCTGATTTCGAAGAAAAAACTACCGTACCACTCGATCTTACTTACACAGGAAAAGCCATGTTTGGATTACTTCAATACCTTAAGAAAAATGAAATTCGCGATAAAAAAGTATTATTCATCCACACAGGAGGCACACAAAAACTAGACTAATTACTTAATTTTTGTTTTGCGCTTGCGGTAAATGTGCATGGACTTGAAATAAAATTCAACTGCACCAATACCACTTGTGGCACTGTTTAATCTCGAAACATTAGCTTCAAAAGCAAGTCCGATTTTAAAGTTTTTAATCTTGTAATTTACTGTTGCAACAACCGCGTCATTCCAACGGTAAAATGCAGCGTAACTGAATGATGTAGACTTATTTATATTTGTAATGTTGGAACCAGTTTCTAATAAGTGTTCACAACCTACGCCCATAATAAAATTGTTGCTCGGACCATTTCTAAAATACATTACTTGTGGCTGTATTCTTAAATCTTTTCTGCGTGTTACTAAGTCTGCACCTGCATTAATAACAAGTTGGCCATACAACTTATCAGCCTTATTGGTAAAGTTTATTTTCTGCCTCGATAAATGATTTAACGCTATTCCACCGTAAAGTTTTGACTTATTTCGTTGCGTATTTTGAAAATGTAATCCCGAATTCACGTTTAATGCTCCGTATGAACTTCTTGATATATTTGAGTTAATGAAAATCGGGTCACCTACTAAACCATTAAATCCATTGCCATTCCAATCGCTTTCCCAATTTTGTGAACTTGGATCATAGGATTGTAAATAGACGCCTGGTGCAACACCCAAAGATACTTTGTTGTAATCGTTGATTTGAATCGAATAATTAATTGGAATGGTTATCGCATTCGTCATTAATTTATTGTCGCCACTTTGATCGTTGATTACATTAAGTCCAATACCAAAATTATTCTTACTGTAGGCACCGTCCGAAATTTTAAATCCCATCGATAGGGTGTTGGTTCGCATCATCATACCATCCATGGTAAGGTATTGTAATCGACAATTGGTAAAAAACGAATAGTCTTCAGCGCCAGATGCCATAGCACCAGGATTAAATAGAGCAGGGGATTGCATCCAAACACTTGAATTATATGCTTGCTGCGCCCTAGCTGATACGGTTAAAATAATAATGGTGATTAGCGTAATAATTTTTTTCATGATACTATCTGTAAAGTGTTACATTTCCATTCAGCGTTCCCGAAAGTCCATTTATCAAAAGGTAATCTAACTTGTAGACAAAAACCGATGGATTCATCGGTTTACCTTTAAAGTTTCCATCCCAACCTTCGTGTGGATTGGTAGTTCGAAATACGAGCTGACCAAAACGATTGTAAATTTCAAAATTCATTTCTACGATTGCTCCTCCTTCAATGAAACCATTGGCGTAGTTGTTTTCAGCATCCACGTTGGTGAGTACTTTTAGTTCATCATTATCTCCGTCATCATTTGGCGAAAAAGCGTTGGGAACAACAATTTTTACAGAATCCCTAAACAATACATCAATAAATACAGTGTCAGAAGCAACACATCCCTCTGGAGAAGTGTTGGTGATTATGTAAAATGTAGCATAAAACGGGGAAGCAACAATGGTGTCGCAAACTGGATTAACACAAGAATAGTTGGACGGAGACCATGTAATTGAGTCGCCAACAACGTATCCACTTGCTGCAATAACAGCAGATCCAAACATCGAAATTAGTGTGTCGGGAATGGCCGTACCACCCAAACTGTCTAACACAGTCGCCGAGATAGAAGGTACTGTTCCTACCGTCATTGATTGACTAGAAGAACTTGTAAGTCCTGCTGCATCAGTAACAGTTAATGTAATGGTAAATGTGCCAGCACTTGGATAACAAACTGGCCCAGGATTAGCGCCGCTGTAAAAAGAGGGAATTGCACCACCAAAAGACCAAGTAGATGCAACAACACCATTTGTTGACGTATTGTCTACCTCAATACAATCCCCAGAACAAATTATGTTGTCGGAAACCGTAAAGCTAGCGGTCGGTTGTGCAAATGCAGAAGCGCAAATGAAGAGTGCAATTAAGAGGTTGAAAAGTTTCATAATTAAGAAGCATTCAGTTTAAGATGACGAAGTTAAAAAAAAGGATTCAATAATTTTAATTTTTAACGAATTTTCAATAAATCAAGTATTTGCCTGGCCTCTTTTACATCGTGGACGCGAATTATATTTGCCCCTTTACTTATTGCAAAGGTGTTCAGTACAGATGTTCCGTTAATTGCTTCTTCAATGGAAATCCCGAGTGTTTTATAAATCATTGATTTTCTTGAAAAACCGCATAGAATTGGGTGTTCAAGTAAATTGAAAATGGCAAGATGCTGGAGTAATTCAAAATTTTGAGCTACGGTCTTGGCAAAACCAAATCCCAAATCTATTATAATGTCATTAACACCTGCTTTTTTAATTCGCACTATTTTTTCGGAAAATTCATGTAATATTTCCATGGCAACGGAATCATACGTGGCAAGGCCTTGCATTTTTTCGGAATTTCCTCGGGAATGGGTCAGTACATAAGGGGCTTTATACTTCGCTGCAACTTCCCAAATCATGGAGTCGAAATTTCCGCCTTGCACGTCGTTAACTATGGAAGCGCCATTTTGTAATGCTTGTTTTGCAACGCCTGAACGAAAAGTATCCACCGAAACAATTAAGTCAGGAAAGTTAGTATGCACAATTTGAAGTACAGGTAGTAGGCGATCGATTTCTTCTTGCTCTCCCACCTCCACAGCACCAGGTCTTGTTGAGCAAGCGCCTACATCGAGTATATCCATTCCATCGACGATCATGTCTTGAACGCGATTAAAAATTTCCTCCGAATGGGTTATACGACTTTTAGCGTAAAAAGAATCTGGAGTAACATTGAGCACGCCCATAATTTTGGGTTCCGAAAGATCAAATAATTTATTCTGAACTAAGATGGATGTGTTTGAACGAAAATGCTTAATTTCAGCCCCGAAAAATGACATAATTTCAAATGAGTAAAACCATAACTGAGTTTGCAAATATAATCACTATTTGTCGTGCTATTTACATAGCCAAAACAAAAGATTATGGTACTGCTTGGCGCATTCTTAGGCCGACCTCCTTAACTGATCAACTTTTTATAAAAGCTAATCGGATTAAAACAATTCAAGAAACAGGTATTAATCAAGTGGGTGAGTCGGTGGAAGGTGAATTTAAGGCAATCGTTAACTATTGCGTTATTGCGCTTATTCAAATAAAAGAAAGTGAATTGAAGGAAGTTGAACTAGAAACTGAACAGGCTGCCTTTTATTATGACAAATACATGGCGCTTGCGGTGGAACTCATGGAAAGAAAAAATCACGATTATGGCGAAGCATGGCGAGATATGCGAATTAGCTCACTGACTGATTTAATTTTAATGAAAATATTAAGAATCAAACAAATTGAGGACAACGATGGAAAAACTTCCATAAGTGAAGGGGTTGACGCCAATTACTATGATATGCTTAATTATGCCGTGTTTGCGCTCATTCTTTCAAATGTTAAATAAATGTTAGTTAATTTTTGTGCGGAATCTTAACCTTTAGATTTACATAAAAATTCTAACTATGAGCACTTTTCAAAAAGCCTTACCTTGGACAATTAGAACATCAGTATCTGTTTTGTTCCTTTTATCAGCAGTGGCGAAATTGTATCCGTCACCTTATTTTGCACTTTCTACTTTCGAAGTTAAGCAACTCTACACGATGGGTTTTTCTGAGAATTTGGCGGCTTATTTTTCCCGTACACTAATAGGTATTGAATTTTCGTTGGGGGTTTTATTGCTTCTTCCTTTTTACCTCAAAAAATTAGTAATTCCGACGACTGCACTTATGTTAACTGTTTTTGTTGTGCACTTGTCCATCGAAATCGCTTCGGGTGGAAACACGGGTAATTGTGGTTGTTTTGGAAGTTTGTTGCCTATGACTCCTCTACAGGCGATAATTAAAAATGTTATATCGATTGGTTTACTTGGTGTTTTGTACAAAATCATTAAAGAGAAGGACAAAAAAGCCTTCATGCCCCTACTAAATGTAGTTTTAGCATCTGTTTTACTCGTGTTTATGCTTGGAATGAAACCAAGCAGAAGTAACTCTACAGCAGATAATAAAATTCCTGAGAAAAATAAAGTAGAGACCACTGTTCAAAAAAAGGTTACTGTAGATTCTATTAAACCGATCGCTGAAGTAATTGTAAAGGATACGGTAAAGCCTATTGTTAAGCCTGCACCGAAAAAAAAAAAATCGGGTTATGCTAGCTTGTTCCCAAATATCGATGAGGGAAAAAAAATAGTATGTTTCTTCGCGCCAGACTGCGACCACTGCAGAAGCACAATTAAATTATTAACCGCCTTGAGAAAAGCCGATAAAAATTTTCCGCCAGTGCATATTATATTTATGGACGAAGCGCCTGAAACCATCCCAAGTTTTTTCGATTTTGCAGGAAAAAAATACCCCTATCATGTAATGGATATCATAGAATTTTGGAAACGTTTAGGAAAGGCGGGGAATGTCAGTCGTGATGTGCCGGGTGTCGTTTACCTTTGGAATGGAAACGTTCAGAAGTTTTATTACGGAACAGAGGGAATGAAATTTAGCTCAAAAGACTTCAAAAAGCTTAGGGCTAAAGAATAATAATTTAAAAATTAGCGCTAATTTTAACCATGCGGAAAAAAATTATTGGTGCTAATTGGAAAATGAACCTGCTTTTCGAGGAAACTAAACTTCTTTGTGAGCAAATAGCCGAAGCGAACTTTCAATTGCCTTTCGAATTAATCTTATTTCCGAGCACACTGTATTTGTCGAGTATGATTCCTAAAAATAATTGGTCGCTTGGCGCTCAGGATGTTTATTGTGACGAAAAGGGTGCTTTTACAGGTGCCATATCGCCAGCACAACTTAAATCTATAAATTGCCGCTACGTGTTAATTGGTCATAGCGAAAGAAGAAATTTATTTGATGAGTCAGATGAGCTAATTAACCGAAAGTTGATCGGAGCAATTGAAAACGAATTATTGGTTGTTTTTTGCTGCGGTGAACCAACTGAGATCCGGGAAAAATTGGGACACTTACAATTTATCGAAAATCAGTTAGTCCAAGGTTTGAAGGGGGTTACAGCAATTCAAATGACCAATTGTGTCATTGCTTACGAGCCCATTTGGGCTATCGGAACGGGACACAACGCGTCAAAAGTTGAAATTGAGGAAATGCACGGTTTCATTCGACAAGTAATTTCCAAAATGTATAGTTCTTCCTGCGCTGAGGAGGTGAGAATAATTTATGGCGGTAGTTGCAACCAAGACAATGCGCGTGAAATTTTTTCGTATCAAGATGTCGACGGCGGATTGATTGGCGCTGCTTCACTTAGATTTGATAGCCTGGATAGCATAATTAAATCGCTCTAATGGAATATATTGAATACCAACTTTTTCCTATTCCATTTGAACCTTGGAATGAGATTTTAGTGCTCGAACTTTCACAAATTGGCTTTGAAAGCTTTATGGAAGAAGGGAATCAAGTTAAAGCTTATATTTCTGCTAAGTCGGAGGATATTGAGCTAGTTGATGAGCTTTTAGCAGGGTTTAGTGCGAATATAGAATTGTCCCTAGAGTGGAATCGGAATTGCATTGCGCACCAAAATTGGAATGAAGTATGGGAGTCCAATTTTGAGCCGGTTTATATCGGAGATAGCTTATCCATTGTTGCACCGTTTCATCCGGCCGCTATGCGCCGAAATCATGTGATTGAAATAGAACCTAAAATGTCCTTCGGAACTGGTCATCACCAAACAACATTTCTAATGTGTCAACAGCTGCTTAATCTTGATATGAAAGGATTGCGCGTCTTGGATATGGGAACAGGAACGGGTGTACTGGCTATTCTTGCAGAACAAATGGGCGCTCGCGAGTGTGTCGCAATTGACATAGAGTCGTGGTCTGTTGAAAATACCATTTGGAACGCAAAACAAAATGCTTGTACAAAAATTTTAGCGATTGAGGGCGATGTTTCGGCTATTCCAAATTTGCCATATGATTGTATCGTTGCCAACATAAATAAAAATGTTCTCAAAGATCAATTACCTGTTTATTCGCGACTGTTGAAAGAAGGGGGAGTAATTCTCCTAAGTGGTTTTTTTATCAGTGATGTAACGGAACTAACTGAATTCGCTTTTCCATTGTCTCTTCAAACAATTGGTGTTTTTGAAAAAGAATCTTGGGCGCTAATAAAACTTCAAAAAATTATACCATGCTAAAATGTTTTTTTGCGCTGATTTTTATCGCGAATTGTTATTTTCTTTCTTCTCAAATTTTCACCAAAGAAAAGGACAAATTCATAAAAGAATGCCAACGAACCTTTGTTCAACCAGACCAAGTCTATTTTGTTAAAGGACAACTTTCAAAATTAGTTGAGTCACCCAATTTTACAGATGCTAAGTTTTCTAAAATGGTCGATAGGGCAAATTCTTTTTACACTGCCACATCGGATTTAAGCATAGTATTTCCATTAATTAAAGCTTATTTATTTCAATCTTTTAATAAGTTTCCGGGTGATTTTAATACTGAATGGGCGGATATTTTAGTGGATTATAAAAGTAAGGAGACGGAAGAATTGCTCGCTTTTCTTCAGTTTTCAGCTGAATTATTTGAATTTTACAGCATTAAGTCTGGAGATGGTTTTCGTTGGGTGTTTCGCAACGGCGATTTTACGTGGCAAAGAGAGAAATCATTGAAACTTGTATGCCAAGAAGGAAACTTATCGTGTTATATCGTAGATGAAAATGGAAAGCTGAACGATAGTATCGTGGTAAAAGGTACTTCGGGTACGCTTGATGTTGCTGCAGCAAAATTTGTCGGAAAAGCAGGGTTGCTGACTTGGGAAAAAGTGGGCTTTAAAAGCGATGACACATTTGCTGAATTGAAATCTTACAAGGTTGATCTTTCTAGGACTATTCTTAAAGTAGATACGGTTTCATTAACGACTCCCTATTTCAAAACACCTATTCTAGGTAAATTGGTGGATAAAACCTACACTGAATTGTCTCAAGACGAGAATGCCCCACAATTTAATTCCTTTGAAAAAAGACTTAAAATTAAATCGCTTAGGGAAAATTTGGATTATGATGGAGGGTTTTCTCTTGAAGGTGAAAAATTTATTGGTCGTGGAAACAACCTTAACCCTGCAAAAGTTATTTTCAATTACAACGAAAAACCGCTGTTTGAAATAGCATCATTAAATTTTACAATGGATCCTTCTCAAATTATTTCCCGCGAGGTAAGTGTTAAAATGTTTTATCAAAATGGCGATACACTAATTCATAATAATTGCTTGTTTTATTTTGATGAATCAAAGAAATTAATGACGTTGACAGCAAAAAAAACAGGATCAAATGCCATTCCCTTCGAGGATTTTCACTTTAATGTATTTGTATATGCGCCTATACTTTGTTGGAAAATTAATGGTAATTATCCTTATTTTTCTTTTGAGGTAGGAACCGCTCAGGAACAAAAGTATATGGCTATTGAGTCTTTTGACTATTTCGATGAATTACTTTATGAAAAAGTTAGAGGGGGAAGCAAAATTAATCCAATTGCGATCATCGCAACCTTCGCCCGCAGTAAAAATAAACTCGTTTTGTCAGAAGGCGAATTGGCTAGTGCATTAAATACCTCTATTGAAAATAACAAGTCAAGTATGTTTAGTTTGATGAGCCTTGGTTTCCTAATCTACAATCAAGAGGACAAAACAGTTAAGCTTACACCTAAATTATTTAATTTTTCGGATGCTAAAAATGGAAAGCGTGACTATGATAATTTGTCTTTTAAAGCTGATTTAAGACCAAGAATGCTCAATGGATACTCGCCGGAGCAAATCAAAAATGATCCCTATCTACGAGATTTGCAAGAACGATACGAAACTATGAACGCACAATATCTTAATCAAAACTATTTTGCTTTTGTGGATATTAAAAAACAACATCTTTTTATTTCAGGAGTGGATAATATAAACATCTCGACCGCGCAGTCCGTTTCTATTGAACCGGATTCGAGTTTTGTCATCATGAAAAAAAATAGGGACTTACAAGTCAAGGGCTTGTTGCTTGCGGGCAAGTTTGCCTCCATTGTAAAAGACGCCTATTTTTCCTATGCTGATTTTAAATTTACACTAAAAGAATTGGATTACAGTGTTTTAAGAGTCAATCCACTTCGTCCTGCTGATGGAACTGATGCAATTGAAATGGGTAGTTCCTTTAGTGAATTAAAAGGGGAGCTACTAGTTGATAGACCAAACTCGAAATCGGGGAAGGCAACGGATAACCAAGCTTACCCAAAACTTTTGGTGCCAGTCGTGGCAAAGATATTATACAATGCACCCGGAATTGTAAAAGGTGCTTACGACCCTAAACGCTTTTACTATGATTTAGAACCATTCGAATTGGATAGCTTAGACGATTTTGTTGAAACTTCACTGTTTTTAAAGGGACAATTGATTTCGGGAGGTATTTTTCCACCTATTAAGGAAAATATTAAAATTATGAACGATTATTCTTTTGGTTTCTCAACTAAAGCGCCTGAAGGAGGCCTTCCGTTTTATGGAAATGAGTCGAAGTATGAAAATAAAATTGTGCTCTCCAATAACGGCTTGCAAGGAAGTGGAACCATTAATTTTTTATCGGCCTCCGCAATTTCAAATAAATTGACTTTTCTCCCTGATTCAACAATTGGGGTGGCAAAGTTCTCCAATACAGCCGTTGAAAAAGGAATTCAAGTACCAGCGGTGTTCTCTGAATCGGCATTTGTGACTTTTATTCCTAAGCAACAAGTGTTGAAAGCAGCTGCCTTTAATGGAGTGAATTTGGAAATGTTTGATAATCAATGTCAATTAAATGGTACAACGGTGCTTTCAAAAACCGGGATGAGTGGTTTTGGTCAAATATTATTCAACGATGCCGGTTTAAATTCGAGTCGCTTCAATTTCTCCTACAACGACATTGATGCCGACACGGCTGGATTTTCACTGAGAAATAAGTACGTGACCGAGGGTGAAGCTCCATTGGCTATTGAAACTGATGGGGTAAAAGCTCATATTTCATTTAAGGACCGAAAGGGAGAGTTTAATTCTTTTGGATCGAAAAGAATTAAGTTTCCAGCTAACGTTTATTACTGTACCATGGATAAGTTTTTCTGGTACATGGATGGTGAATCGGTGGATTTTGAAAAAAATAAATCGAGTGAAACTGCCTTCGAGGCCGGTGCTGATCTAACGGAGTCAAATTTCTTCTCTATGGATGACACCCAAGATTCGTTAAGATTTCGTTCTTTGAGCGCAAAGTATGATCTCAAATCGCAAGTTATTTTTTGCAATAAGGTCGAGTTCGTGCGTGTTGGTGATGCTAAAATTTTTCCCGATAGTATGAAAATTGTAATTAAGAAAAATGCAGTTATGGAACCACTTACTAATGCAAAAGTGATTGCCAATTACATTACACAATTCCATACTTTTTTGAATGTAAATTGTACTATTTCAGGACGTAATAAATTTGACGGCATTGGAATTTATCCATACTACGATCGTGATAGTTTACTCACAAACTTAAGTCTAAAAAGTATTTCATATTCAAAAAATAGCGCCAAGACAATTGCAGAAGGAACAGTGGAACAAAAACAAAATTTTAAGTTGTCCAAAGAGTTTGATTTCTATGGAAACATTAAAATAATTGCCAATAATCAGGGAATTATATGTGATGGTTCGACACGAATAAATCATTTGTGTAAGAATTTTGATCGGTCTTGGCTCGCGTTTAAGGATACAGTTGTAGCGACAAATATTCAAATTCCAATAACTGAAAAACCCCTTAACGACATCGGTAATCGTCTTGCTGTCGGTTTCTTGTGGAAGGATGATGAGAAAATGGATAGTGTTGGTGTTTACCCAGCATTTTTATCTAAGATCGAAGGTAAAAATGATGCTGTTATTTTCCAGGCCGATGGCTACGTTCAATACAACGCTAAAAGTTTGGCTTACCAAATTGGAAGCAAGCAAATGCTTGATAACGCCAATAACAAGGGGAATTTGCTAACTTTTTATACGGAAACTTGTGCGCTTACGGGACTTGGAAAAATAGATTTGGGTTTAGATTTAGGTGAAGTGCGCATTGAGTCATTTGGTGATATTTCGTTTGAACCAGCAAATCGTAAAATAGCGCTTAATTTGTCGAGTAAATTTATTTTTCCAATTCAGAAAAATATCATGGAAGGTTTAGCTAATTCACTTAAGGAGTTGGAAGGGCAAAAGTCATTCGATGTGAAAGCAAAAAAATATAATTTTAAGCAAGTAAGCAAATTTTGGCTCAGTCCAGAAAAGGAAAATGATTTCTATAAGGATTATGAGGAAGATAAGTTAAGAAGATTACCTTCTGAACTCGAAGGTACTATGCTAATAACAGGTATACATCTTGAATACTTTAAAATTAAAACGAAGGTGAATGAAACAGGCTATGCTCGGGGCTTTAACACAAATAACACCTCTACTGAAATTGATGGAGAAGGCGATGAGGTAAAAGCAAAAAATAAGGTCGCTATCATCGGTTTGGAGGATAAAGTGGTGCTCAAGGAGCTTGATTTCAATATGGTTTTTCATCAAACAAATTCCAATGAATCTTACCAAGGTTTCGCTTTTCGTTGGACAACTGCCAACAACAAAGAGTATGTGCTAAATTATTCTATGGATAAAAAAGACGGAACAATGTTGTTGTACGCCAAGGATGAAACGTTCACTAAATCAATTACGGATATTAAATCGGAGAAACGAAAATCGAAGAATTTTAGATTCGATATAGCTGATGATACCCAACTTAAATTAATTTTACTTAAATTCAATGATTATTTGAGATCAAAATGATGACTTGTTTTTTACTTATTTTTCTTGCTTACCTCTTAGGATCTATTCCAACTGCTGTGTGGGTTGGTAGAAAATACCATGGCGTAGACCCACGTGAACACGGTAGTAAAAATGCGGGAGCTACCAATACTTTTCGCGTACTAGGTAAAAAGTCCGGTTTGCTTGTACTCATTATCGATGTAGCTAAAGGTGCCTTAGCGAGTATTATCCCTCTTTTTATTTTACTCGATTATACAGAAAATCAACTTTTACTCTGTCAGCTTGCCACTTCCACCGCTTGTGTCATCGGGCATGTGTTCCCGCTATTTGCTCAATTTAGAGGAGGTAAGGGAGTGGCCACATCACTTGGGATTATTATTGGGCTTAACCCATTTTCGGCGGGCATCTCGATTGGTATCTTCTTACTTGTTTTTTTACTTTCTAAGTACGTTTCATTGGGTGCTCTAATTACTGCCTTGTTATATCCATTTGTAAGTTATTTTATCGTAAAAGAAGATGCTAGAATTATGATTCTATTTACCATATTGCTTGGTTTTATGATTGTTGTTTTGCACCGTAAAAATATCAGGCGTTTGATGAATGGTGAGGAAAGTAGAATGAACCTTTCAAAGCGAGAGGCGTAATACATTTTATGTTTTTTAAAAGGTGATAAATAAGCTGTTTCCTTTCTTGTTTTTTTTGACTTGTTTGTTTCTCCTAGCTGGAAATGTTACCTTTTCTCAAACTGTCACGCAATTACAGAAAAAAGCCGATGAGCTATTTAAGAAAGAAGATTACGCTGCTTCCTTGGTCGATTTTAGGCAACTTCTTGCGCAAAATCCTACTTCCGTCGATTTTAATTTCAAATACGGGGTATGTCTCTTTCACTCCGACAACAGAAAGGGGGCAAAGCGTTATTTTGAATTTGTTTTGCGTCAAATTAATTTTCCGACGGATGCGTTTTATTACCTAGCCAAAATAGTGCACGCGGAATATAAGTTTTCCCTAGCCATTGATTTGTACCAAAAATACAGGGATAATACGCCTTTGAAGCTTAGAAAGTGGTCAGTAGACGAGGATATTGAGCAGTGTAAAAACGGAAAAACATTACTTCAAAAACCAATGGCCCTGAGGCTAATTAATTCCAACCGTGTTTCATTGGATAAGTTTTACTTAAACTATGAGTTGGTTTCTCGAACAGGTGGTTTTTTTACTGATGTAGCTTTACAATCAAAAAATGATAAAAAAGTGGGGTTTTTACCCATGTATTATTTTACTCGTGGGGATAGTCTTAAGTTTTTTGCCAGTTATGGCGCTAACACACAAAAAGATATTTATTTTTCTAGAAAGCTAAGTGCTACGGAATGGTCTCCTGCTATCAAAGTTTTAGGAGATATAAACACGCCTTTTGATGAAGATTATCCATTTTTTGATGAGGGAAATGGGGTGCTTTACTTTTCTTCTACCGGTCATAATTCAATTGGTGGATACGATGTGTTCAAGGTTAATTTTAATCCCGCTTCTAATTTTACACAAAATACAAGCAATTTAGATTTTCCTTATTCCTCCGCTAATGATGATTATCTTTTTGTTCCTGAAAAGGACAATAAAACTGCTTTTTTTGCTTCTAATCGTTTGAGCCAAAGAAATAAGATAGATGTATTTGAAGTGGAAACAAGTACAAAAAAATCAACTCTTCAACTCATTAGAGGTGATTTTAGTGATTTAGTGGATGAGAAAAATACAATCGCACAAATTAAAGTGCTTGATGTTTCTACCGGTGTTGAATTTGGTCCTTTTACAACGGATGAATCGGGAAAATACGCTATCGTACTGCCAGGTGGTGGGACTTACACTTTTAGTGTTACCGTGGAGGGTTCGCGGCAGTTATTTCAAAATACGGCTGTTGTTCCTGCGGTTAAGGAGAATAATAAAATAAGTCAATCCTTAAAGTATGTTGTCAAAGATGCTTCGGAAGTAATGGAGTTTTTTAATTATTTCGACGGTCAAGACGCTTCAGAGGATGACAAGTTGCTGGTTTTGAGTGCAATTGCTTCTTTAACAATGAATCCGACTCTTGTACAAACGAAAGTAAAAGAGCCGATTAATACGACTGATGTTAAATCGCTGCTTGTTGAACTTGGTTACAACGAAGCAAATCAAACAGCGGCTTTATCAAAGCTCAATGATGACCTAATTGCCATTGAACTAGTGGAGGAAAATCTTTCAGAAGATTTGAAAAAAGCCATTTTATTCCAGCAGAAAAATAGTAATGATTTAAATTCCTTGAACAAAGCGATTCAAGCTAAAAATGATGAGCTCAATACCTTAGACGAAAATGCTACCAAAAAAATTCAGTCGCTAAAGGAATTGCAATTGTTGCAACAAGAAAAATTGTTACTTCAACAACAAATGATCGCCCTAGACCAGTTAATTGCGAAAACAGAAACGAATTTACTGGAAAGTCAAAAACTCGACTTGACAAAGTCCTCAGCTAATTTGAATGAGAAATTAGTCGAGTTAATACTAATTGAAGTAGCGGATAGTTTGGCTATTTTCCTTTCTAATAATCGGGAGCTTATTCAAAATTTGGTTGTTAATGCACAAGGCCTTAGCATTGTAGAGGTGGATAAGAACGCGGTTAATTTGGCCTTGGTTGCAAATCAACGTTCGTTAGTTACGCAGTTGAGTTCCTTTAAAAGTAGTAGTGATTCCTTAACTGAATTGATAAGAATCCTGAATGATAAAGAACAGCTAGCGAGCAAAAAAGATAGGGAAGAAATAGCAAAACAAATTAGTCGAGAAAAAGAAAAATTGGCGCTTATTGCTCTCTCAAACTCAATATCGTTGGACAAGTTAGCAGAAGAAGAACAAAAATTGCGCATTGAATTTGCAAAAATTGCAGTGACAGAAAAGTTAGAAGGTTCGAACTTAGAGTCGCTTATTGACGGTTCGGAGCAAACTGATTCAATACCGCTTAGAGTGACAATAGAGGACCTTACCTTACTGAGTGAAGAGAAAGTAGCGACTGAAAATTTAATTGTTAAGATGACTTCCTCTCCGGACGAGCGGTCGGTGCTTAATGAAAAAATTGAACTGCTAAGTCAGCAAGAAAAAACGAAAGATAAACTGGAAGAGTTGTTAGCGCTTCTTGCCAAAAAAGAGTCCGTTTTGGATGTAGCCATAAAAAGTGCTACCGAGAGAGATGATTTTTTGACGATAAATAGCCTTCAAGAAGAACAACAAAACCTAAAAAATGACATAGAAAATTTTAATGGCCAGTTAAACGATTTAAAAACAAACGAAAAGTTAGCGTTGCAAAATGCCGAGGAACTTCGTATCGCCGAAGAGGCAAAGAAAGCCACTGAGGCGCTTGTCCAAAGTGAAAAGGTAAAGGTGGAAAAAGAGGAGTTAGCAAAAGAAGAGAAAGCGAAAGAGGAAATAGCTACTCAAGCAAATGAGCAGTTAGCTAAAGAGGAGAAAGCTAAAGAAGAGAAAGCGAAGGAAGAAATAGCCACGCAGGAAATAGAGCAGAGAGCGAAACAGGAGAAAGCAAAGGAAGAGAAAGCCATCGCGGACAAGTCGGCTGCCGAAAAGTTAGCGCTGCAAAATGCCGAGGAACTTCGTATCGCCGAAGAGGCCAAGAAAGCCACTGAGGCGCTTGTCCAAAGTGAAAAGGTAAAGGTGGAAAAAGAGCAGTTAGCTAAAGAAGAGAAAGCTAAAGAAGAGAAAGCGAAAGAAGAAATAGCAAAAGAAGAGAAAGCCATCGCGGACAAGTCGGCTGCCGAAAAGTTAGCGCTGCAAAATGCCGAGGAACTTCGTATCGCCGAAGATGCCAAGAAAGCCACTGAGGCGCTTGTCCAAAGTGAAAAGGTAAAGGTGGAAAAAGAGGAGTTAGCAAAAGAAGAGAAAGCGAAAGTGGAAATAGCTACTCAAGCAAAAGAGCAGTTAGCTAAAGAAGAGAAAGCTAAAGAAGAGAAAGCGAAGGAAGAAATAGCCACGGAAGAAAAAGTCACCGCGGACAGATCGGCTGCCGAAAAGTTAGCGCTGCAAAATACCGAGGAACTTCGTATCGCCGAAGATGCCAAGAAAGCCACTGAGGCGCTTGTCCAAAGTGAAATAGAGCAGAGAGCGAAAGAGGAGAAAGTGAAAGAAGAGAAAGCGAAAGTGGAAATAGCTACTCAAGCAAAAGAGCAGTTAGAGAAAGAGGAGAAAGCGAAAGAGGAAATAGCCACGCAAGAAAAAGTCTCCGCGGACAGATTGGCTGCCGAAAAGGTTGCGCTGCAAAATGCTGAGGAACTTCGTATCGCCGAAGATGCAAAGCAGACGCGTTCAGAAGTGTCGGAAAACAAGGTTAAAGTTGCTGAATTAAAGCAAAATTCATTAATTCAACTAAACTCGCCTGTTTCAAATGAATTAGTAAGTGTCATCGATAAAACAAGCGCTCTGAAACAGTCTATTTTATCGGATAATCTTCCAAGCCGTGAACAAGAGTTGGAGCTTGTAAAAGCAATGCAAGTTACGAATGACCTACTCGAAAATCACTTGCTTTTAGCCGATAAATTAGCGAATTTGGAATTGAAATTTCCTACTGTGAATGGCATCACGCGAGTTTCGCTTGAGGAGGCGAAAAATACATTAGTGATTCAAGCTGCTCTTTTGAAGACGCAACAGAAATCAACACAAGGTCCCGCGCTCGGTCTGCTAAATCAACAAATAGAAATAGTTGACAATGAGATTGCTCGGTTAGAGAATTCGGTAAGGGAAAGTAGCATTGATAATTTACAGCTAAGTGTCCCTCCCAATTTTTCTCGACAAATTAATCCTTCCGATAGGGAGATTAATGCTGTAAAACAAGATGCCGCATACAGCGACTATCTGCAGAAACGCATTGTTTACAACAACGCAAAACGGACCTTGGATAGTTTAACATTGCGTAATTCACTCGAAAAGCAAAAGTTAGCCAATTCCTTGGCTCAGTTTAATGGCAACGAAGAGAATATAAATGCAGAGAGTGAACTGGCTAAGTCGATTAGTGAAAATAATCTTCGGATGGATGATCTTGTTCGCAACTTGCTTGCTGATGCGCTAGTTTTACAAGCACTGCCTAATCAGCAACTTATGGAAGCGATGTTGGTAAATAAAATTGAGCCAATTTCTCCAATAACTGAGGTGCGACCGATGGATCTTAGTTTCAATCTTGGTCAGCGAGCTCCTTCCACAAGTGCTGGCAACCTGCCTGTCCTAACGGCCTCTCCCTCGGGGTTAATTTATCGTGTGCAGGTTGGTGCTTTTCGAAAACCGGTTGCATTGGATAAATTTAGGGAGTTTACACCGGTGTCGGGTGAGGTCTTGAAAAATGGATTGACGTGTTATTTAGCCGGATTTTTTAATAACACTGAAAAGGCGGTTAATGCTAGAAAGGCGATTCGAGATTTAGGCTATGCAGATGCTTTCATCGTTGCTTATTGTGATGGAGTTAGAATTTCCATTGCTGAGGCGAAAGAATTGGAGCGCTCGGGAAAATGTATACCCAAAACGGATAACGAGATTGCTATCGAAGTAGCCGCTTTATACAAACAGCAAGGAATTGATAATTTAGTGGATAATTCACTGAAAAAAGAAGAGGTGTTTTTGACTGTTCAAGTGGCGGTCTATAATAAGCCGATTACCGGGCCGCAATTGGCAGGAATTGAGGAATTGGCTTTTGATAGATCACCAAAGGGCCAATATTTTTACACGAGCGGAAAGTTTGCCAGTTTTGAATTAGCTAATAACAGGAAGAATACGATAATTCAACAAGGAATTACCGATGCATACCTTGTGGCTTTTAGAAATGGCCAGCGAATCCCCTTGGATTTGGCAAAACAGATTCTTTTACAACAAGAGCAGGTTGCCAACATGGGCGCAAAGGACCCTCAACAGCTAATAAAAATTGATTTCAATAAATTAGAGGAGCCAAAGCAAGCTGCAGTGGAGTATGTTCAATTTATAAAGTCGGCAGATACGCTGCCTACTGTTCAATTGCTTGGGGCACTAAATAGGGGAGGAACCTTTGTTTTTGACGTAAATCAACAAGCGCTTGTTTCAGGTTTCTTGGCTCTCAGCTCAATATCTGCCTTTGAACGAATTTATTATGCTGATTTATCGATTATCGAAAAACAAAAGGAGTCCGCTGTTTTTCTGGTCTCAACGGGTGAAAAAATAAACGCTGCTTGTCACGATTGGTTAATTCATTGTACCATTCCTTATTCTATTTTGCCGAAAAACAATACTTTTGAATTACAATTTGTTATTTCCTCGGAGGTGCAAATTCCCTATTTAAAAGAAATGGCAGATAAATTTAATTATTCGTACAAATTAAGTCAGTTATGATAGCAGAACCGAAAGAAAAAGTAAGCGTTAAAGAGGAACTGACAGAAGAATTTTCCCTCGTGCTCTACAACGACGATTTTAATAGCTTTGATCACGTCATTAATTCATTAATGGCCATTTGTAAATTGGAATTAATGGAGTCGGAACAATGTGCTTGGATTGTGCACACAAACGGACGCTGTGCTGTTTTTCACGGCGTGTACAGCGAGTTAGAACCTAAATGTATAGCTCTTTTAGACAAGGGCTTAAGTGTAAAAATAGAGTAGGATGAAAGTTACTTTTGATGCGAAAGTTACGTTAATAATTTCAGGAATTTGCTTGATCGCTTTTGCTTTACTTCATTTTTTTGTTAATCAATTTGGTCCAGTTTTTATATTGAATGGACAGTTTCAACAAGATAGCGCTCGTTGGTATTTAAGTACGCTATTGTATATTTTTGGCCACGCTGATTTACAGCATTTGTTCGCTAATCTTTCCTTTTTTCTTGTGCTCTCGCCAATAGTAGAAAAGGCTTATGGACAAAAAAAGTTTTTGTTAATGATTGCCACTGCGGCACTATTTACAGCAATTATCCACGTGCTTTTTTGGGAAAATGGACTGCTAGGGCTTAGTGGAATTGTTTTTATGTTGATCATTCTTTCCACGTTAATTCATGCAAAATCAAACGAGATTCCAATGACTTTTATTCTTGTTCTCTTGTTTTACTTTAGTCAAGAGGTGTATTTGTCGTTCAGTAAAGATAATGTGTCCCACATGGCACACTTGGCTGGAGGAATTTCAGGTATTTTTTGGGGTTACTTCAAACGTTAACTTTATTCTTTATCGTTTTGATGAACGATGTCGTAGAGGGTTTTTTCTATGGTTTGATAATTTCCATTTGGTAGGGGACTCAGAGCGGGAGAAGCAAGTAGATAATAGGAATCATCAATTAATAAATAATAAGGAAAGGAAACTAATTGAAGTCTTTTCCAAATAGGATCGCCAGCCGAATAGGCACTTGTTTTCCAATTTATGCGGGCTAAATTTTGTTCTTCCACTTTACTGAATGGTTTATCTGTGGTGGGATAAATACTCACAAATTCTAGTTGTTTTCCGTACTTTTCATGTAATTTTTTTAATGCTCCAATTTCAGCTACGCAGTTGGCATTTCTAACGTCGAAGGCGTGAAGGTAAATGTATTTTCCTTTTATCGAACTGAGTAAAGTGCTGTCGTTTTTCGAGCGAAGAATAAGTTCAGGGAAGCGAAAACCAACCGCTGCTGTGTTAAACGTTTGTAATAAATTTTTAGCAATTTGGGTGTTTTCTTTTGTTCCATGGATGGCTAACTGGCTCAATAGTTTTAAGATGCCCGATTTTGGTAGGTAACTACCGTAATATTCTTCCTTTAAAATGTTTAAAAGGACAAGCTGCCTCAGACTGGCATCATTAAGGTAGCGATCTAAACTTAGTAGTGAGTCCGTTTTTTGGAGGTCGCCGCGTGTGATGTTAACGTATAAGTCATTTGCTTTTGCTCCGTTGATTTGAAAAAGAAATTTTTTAAAAAACCCATTGAAATAAATCATGTAGGCATCGTTATGGTAAAGTATGGCTTGTTCCTTAAAATAAAAATCAAACTTGTCTGCTCCTGATGGCGCGCCGAGGTATTGTAAATTATCGATGCTTTGCCCGATGGAATACCGTAGAAATTCTCGAAAAAATAGGGAGGTATCGTTGGTGTAAACGCGCTCTACTTCATCTTTAAAAAGACGAATTTTTCGGATGAAGTCACCATGATCGGATTTATTGGTGTAGTAAATTTCTGACAGGTAACTATCCATCCATGCCTGAAATCCTAGGATTTTATAGTTTATGTCGCTGCTATCTAAATCAATGAAAGTAATTTCCATTTCTGAGTTGCTGTAATTTCGTGGCAGTGAGGGATCGATTTCAGGTAACTCTAGGGTGTAATAAGCCTTATCTTGCAAGTAAATTTCTGCATAGGCGTCCTTCACGCGAATGATGTACTTTTCGATGAAGGGAACGGAAACGGAGAAAATAAAATAACCTTTCGCATTGATGCTCGATTCTGTCACAAGGGTTTCATGATTGGAAATGTAATCGTCTAATTTGTAAATAGCTATTTTTTGATTCGCATAGCTAGTAGCTATTCCTCGAATAGTCGCTTGGGCGTGACCAATTAATTGAAAACAAAGGAAAGTTAAAAAAAGTAGGGATTTATTCATTTTGCTTAAACGAGTAATTCAGATCGTGTTACAAATTGCTGCATTGATCCACCGCTCTTAACTATTTCGCGAACGATGGAGGAATTTATTGCACTTAAATGCAGGTCGGTAAGGAAAAAAACCGTCTCAATTTTACTCAATTCGAAATTCATGTGGGCTATGGAACGCTCGTACTGAAAATCTTTGGTGTCGCGCAGACCTCTTATGATGTGTGCTATTTGGTGTTGCTTACAATAGTCTACCGTTAGTCCACTAAATGAACTTATGCTCACCGATTTCTCTTTTTCAAATAGGGTCTTAAGGTGTAAAATTCTTTTTTCTAAACTAAACAGGGTTTGTTTGGAGGTATTTTGCCCCAATGCTATTTCTACGTGATCAAAAATAGCAAGTGCCTTGTAAACTATGGCCTCGTGTCCTTTTGTGAAAGGATCAAATGTGCCTGGAAAAAGAGCTGTTTTTTTCATGTTATAGCTTGGAAAAAACTGAAATTTACATTGCCAAATATACGGCAAAATTGGAAGTTATCAAGTGTGCTAAAGTTCGATTGTTTACCGTGTTCAATGATTAATAAGCCATTGGGTTTTAGCAAGTTTTTTTCATAAACTAATTGAATGATTTGTTTGTGGAAAATTGCTCCGTAGGGTGGATCGGCAATAATTAAGTCAAATTGGGTTTGACAATTACTGATAAATTTTAGGCAGTCTGATCGCCTTACATCAAATTGGTTCGAAATGCCCAATTGCAAGGCATTACTCGCTAAAAATTTAGTGCATATAGGATTTTCATCTACAGCTACCACCGTTTTAGCTCCTCTGGAAATGAATTCAAAGGATAAATTTCCTGTGCCTGCACATAAATCAAGTACGTTTAGTGCTTCAAATTCAATACTATGTTGCAGTACGTTAAACAATCCTTCTTTGGCATAATTTGTTGTGGGGCGTGATGGAAAGTTCGGGGGGACTGAAAACCGTCTGCTTTTTAGTGTTCCGCTTATTATTCGCAAAGCAACTCGTTTTGGTAGGATGAAAAGTCGGAAACAACAAACTGAATGTCATTGAACTCTTGAATACGTCGAAAATTTGAACCGATTGTTTCGTCCATTTCTAGTGCTTGACGAGGGTAAATGCTCACTTTTCCGCTGTACGTGTCAATAGGTAAGTTTTTGAGAGCTGCTGTTGTAAAGTAAAGGATATCATCGCTACTCACAATTGGAATTTCTTGACTGTAAATCAATTTTCCCTTTTGAATAAGTTGTAAATAAAATGAGTTTTGGTCATAACACAAGCAACCGGCTATCGAATGAGAGGAATTTTCTTGTTGTTGATTTAGGTAGGCTTGGTGCACTGGAATGATTGGTTTTCCGGGGAAGTTATTGGCACAGAAATTACTTACCCAAGCAGATAAGGTATAGATACTTGTTATTCCGTATTTATTGAGTGAATCTGCATGCAGCAAGGACGGATTTGGACTAGTTCCAAAGTTTAATTCGTGGTATTGTAACAGAAGGTTTTCGTCGTATATGGCACTAGGTAGTAGAAGAAATTGAGTTGAACGATAAAAGCAACTGTAGTCGGCTACATGTAAAAAGGAACTTTTTGTACTTTCTTTGATAAATGCTTTGGCCTCGTCTTCTTTAAGTAAATCGCTTAAAGAGGTTAATTGATGCACGTACGAAGTGCTAACCTTGTCGTCTTCGATTATGGTCAGTTGAATTGCCAACTCAGAAAATTCTAGGTGATAGCGCATTTATTCTGTTTTGGACTTATTTGAACCGGGATCAATGTTACTCAAGAATGAATGTATATCTTCTCTAATGGTGGTGTCGTATTCCGCGACAATAGTTTCTGGTTCAAAAGAAATAATTCGTTCTTTTTCAAGCTTTATTTTTAAATAAATTCTGTTTTTCTGAGACACCCCAAGCGTAGCGATTTGCTTATTTCCCATTGAATAGAATATATTTAACATGCCTAAATAAATCTTTCCGTTAACATTATATTGTTTTAGTAAAAACCGCCGCTCAATATTGTATTCCGTGTATTCATTAAAAATTAATTCCACCATCTTGAATGCATCAATTAGATTGCGGATATTTTCATGCGATAATTCAAATTGAATCTTATTTCCTTTACTTTCATCAATATAAATACTTCTTGTTTTTTTAAATTCCGTTAATACATCTTCAAATGAATTTATTGGAAGTTTTACTGAGCGATGCTGGTAAGCAATTCTCAAGAAATTATCAAACATAAATGGTGCTAAATCTTCCGCTTGGTCATTCATGTATAGTTCTTTTCTCAATACATTACATATTTCAGTATATAATTGTATGTATCGATCAAACTTGGGAACGTAATTCTCATCAATATAAAAAAACTCTTCGTCTATCATACGTATGGCATTTTCAATTTTCTTTGCTCCTTCTGCTGAGATGTGAATTCGAACAATTGAATATTGAAATATTATGCTTTTTAATTCTTCGGGGCCTAGCTTGCCGTCCTCGAGGGATTTGCCTAATACATTCAAAAACTCATTAAAAAGTTTTAACTTTTCCTCATAAATAACTGAATTTTTAGTTTGCATTTCCTGTAAGTCAGTTTGGTTTGATAGTAAAAGTAAGGTGATGATAGTTGTTAGAATTGCCCCAATAACTCCGCTGTTTACGTCTTGAACTACTTTTGGTATGTCCTGTTCGTGACCGTTAATATTTTGTATTACAACGATTGTTAAGGATATGGCAAGTAGAACCAACAAATACCTCCAAATCTTTTTAATATTATATTTCATAATTTGTAATTATCTGTATAACTCATCTCAAATTTACGATAATACTACAAAATCAGCAGGTTTTTTAATCAATAGCTTGGTTTATTCTTTTCTGTACTTATTGTGCTTGATTTTTTCGTTCTTTTGTATAGCTTCAAAAAAAAGTAAAAACGGGGGGTGTTGTTAATTTGTTATTGATAGGTTTAGCTAAATTATGGATAATTCAAAAGCAAATGAATTGGGTTCAGGAAATATGGTTTTTACTGCAGATCAAAATTTGGCCCTAAAGGAATTTAACTTGTTCTATAGGTCGGTGGAAAAATATCCGGTCTTTATCTTAAAAGGGTATGCAGGAACTGGTAAGTCCACTTTGATTGCCGCTATTGTTACTAGCTTAAATTCGAAAAGAAAAAAAGTGCGTCTTTTAGCACCAACGGGAAAAGCAGCCAAAGTAATTGCTAATTATTCAAAGCAAGCTGCTTACACCATTCATAAACAAGTTTACTTCGTGGGTGACCAACTCAACGGTTCCATGAGTTTAGTGAAAGCAAAGAATTTGTTCACTGAAACGCTTTTTATTGTCGATGAAGCATCAATGGTGGGCATCGATGATGCCACTCAGGCTAATAGTTTGTTGGAGGATGTATTAAACTTCGTTTTTAGTGGTGTGAATTGTAAATTAATGCTTGTTGGGGATACCGGACAGCTACCTCCCGTGGGACAAACTAATTCGCCTGCTTTAGACCAAGTGTATTTGCGAAACCTGTATCCGAAACTAAGTATTCATGAGGCACAATTAAAGGAAATCGTTCGTCAAGCGTTACATTCTGAGATTACGGATGTAGCCACTTTTATTCGAAATAAAACTGAATTTTCTCTGCCCTTGATTAATTCGCATGGTAGGGAGGTTCGTCGTATTGAAGGCGATGTGTTAAGTGATATTTTAGCCACTTCATACGACTTAGTTGGAATGGAAGAAACGGTCTTACTTACGATGTCGAACAAACGGGCGAATCAATGGAACAATGAAATCCGTGCAAGGATTTTATTGCATGAGGATAACGTGCAGAAAAACGATGTCTTAATGGTGGTGAAGAATAATTATTTTTGGCTTAGTCCTGAATCGGTGATTGGTTTTATTGCGAATGGTGAATCCATTAGAATAACCAAAATACTGAATCGTCAAACGCTGTATGGATTTGAGTTTGTAAAAGCATCGATTGAATTTATTGATTATCCGAATGAACAAGAAATGGAGGTGCTTTTGAATTTAGAAGCATTAACTGTCGAAGCACCCAGTTTATCTCGTGACCGAATGAAAGAACTTTTCTTTGAAGTGGAAAAGGATTACAGTTACGAGCGAAATAAAAGAAAGCGCTATCAATTGATTCTTAAAAATCCTTATTTTAATGCGCTGCAAGTAAAATACTCTAATGCAATCACCGCACATAAAGCGCAAGGTGGACAATGGAAGAATGTCATCATTGATTTTGGTTTCTTACCCGAACAAATGCGAACAGAAAATTATAACCGCTGGTTGTATACTTGCATTACGCGTGCTCAAGAAAAAGTGTATCTACTAAATTTCCCGGATGCGTTTTTTAATTAATGTGCGGAGGCAGACTACCCTATCTTTGTTGGAACACTCGGCTAGCTTCATTAAGCTTATCGAGTGGACACAGCTTGCTGTGGTTGTCCGCCTAGGCGGACGAGAGAAGCTTATCGAAATCCAGTGAAAAACACCTCACTCACCTCCTTTTTTTGCGAGTATCAGCCAATAGCTGATACTCGCAAAAAAGATACCCTGCTAAAAACGTAATCATTCAATTTTTTCAGCTACATTTACTACAAATTGCTAACTCATGAAACATACAACTACATCAACGTATATCCTAAGCGCCTTATTGATGGCTTTTTGCTGTCTATTGTTAGGCACAAAGGCACATGCGCAAGCACCCGATGGCATCAACTATCAAGCGGTCATTCGCAACCTTTCGGGTACTTTGGTGGCCAATTCCACGATAGCCATTCGTATTCAAATCAAGCAAACATCCGCTTCGGGAACCATCGTTTTTCAAGAAAGACACAGTGTGACGACTTCCCCGCTAGGTGTTGTTAATTTAGTGATCGGACAAGGAACGCTGCTAGGAGGAAACTTTTCAACCATTAACTGGGCGACAGGTCCTTATTTTGTAAGCTTAGGCGTAAACTTTACCAATGGAAGTACCTACTTAGATTACGGTTCCCAACAATTAATGAGTGTTCCGTATGCGTTGTATGCAAAAAATGCAGGGAATCAATTAAATCAATGGCGCTACGGTACTACCGTACCGGCTGCGGCATTAGGTACATTGGGCGATTTTTACCTGAACATGACCAATGGTAATGTATATTACAAAACAAACCCAACTACGTGGTTGTTAACCGGTAACATAACCGGACCAGCAGGTGCTGCAGGAGCAACTGGCGCGACAGGTGCACAAGGAATTCAAGGAGTAGCAGGTCCTTCGGGAGCCGCAGGAACAAACGGTGCACAAGGAATTCAAGGTGCCCCTGGTGTTCCAGGTCCGCAAGGAATTCAAGGTTTAACCGGCCCAATAGGAGCTGCAGGTTCCAATGGATTAAATGGCCAGAATGCTTTAGTGAAAACAACTTTAGAACCTGCAGGTGCAAATTGTCTTACCGGAGGTGTAAAAGTTGAATCAGGTTTAGATGCCAATAACAATGGAATCTTGGATCCTGCAGAAGTAAATGCCTTACTAACTACGTTTGTTTGTAATGGTTCCGCAGGTGCTCAAGGAATTCAAGGTTTCCCAGGAACGAATGGAACAAACGGCGCAGTTGGGGCTACAGGTCCAGCAGGTCCAACAGGCTTAACAGGTCCCGCAGGTGCTCAAGGTATTCAAGGTCTTACAGGTCCCGCAGGAACAAATGGAACAAACGGTGCAGTTGGAGCTACAGGTCCAGCAGGTCCAACAGGCTTAACTGGTCCCACAGGTGCACAAGGTATTCAAGGTTTACCGGGAACGAATGGAATAAACGGCGCTGTTGGAGCTACAGGTCCAGCAGGTGCAACGGGCGCGACAGGTGCAACCGGAAATGGATTTTCAAATGGTACAGCGGTCAATCAACTAATGTATTGGAACGGAAGTGCATGGGTAACTTTGAACCCGGGTATAAATGGACAAGTGCTCTCTATTTGTAATGGAAGTTTAACTTGGGTAAGCATGGCTGGTGTTTGTACGTTGCCTGCAGCCCTCACCACGTTAAACTGCGTTGGTGCTACCACCACCGGAACCTTAACGAACGGAACAGCAGCCAGTGGAGTGAGTAGCGCAATATCTTATACCGGCGGAAACGCTGGCACGTACGGTGCGCAAAGTGTTTCCTCTACAGGTGTTGTTGGTCTAACAGCAACGCTTTCTGCAGGTACGCTGGCTAATGGTGCTGGCTCATTGACCTATACAATAACAGGCACCCCAACTACGAGTGGTACGGCAAGTTTTGCGATCACGGTAGGTGGACAATCTTGTTCCTTCACGGTGAGTGTGGCAGCTGCCATAGGCCAATACCCAGCAGGAACGGTACATTGTGCGGGTGCTACTACAGTAGTTGATGTAACGAACCCCACCACGGGGCGCATTTGGATGGATCGGAACTTAGGTGCTACGCAAGTAGCCACGAGCAGCACTGATGTAGCTTCATACGGGGATTTATACCAATGGGGCCGACGGGCAGATGGTCACCAGTGTAGAACTTCACCCACCACCGGAACCTTAAGTTCGGTAGACCAACCAGCGCATGGTAATTTTATACTAGCACCGAATGCTCCAAACGATTGGCGTTCTCCTCAAAACACGAATTTATGGCAAGGCGTGAATGGGTTAAATAACCCATGCCCAAGCGGCTATCGCCTACCAACAGAAACAGAAATTAATGCAGAACGCCTTAGTTGGAGCCAAAATAACAATGTGGGAGCATTTGCCTCCCCGCTCAAATGGACCTTGGCGGGCCTCCGTGACGGTAGCAATGGATCGCTCGGCAATGTCGGCACAGTCGGCTACTATTGGAGTAGCACGGTAAGTGGTACGAACTCACGCAACTTGGTCTTCGGCAGCAGTAATGCCTACATGGACGGCCTCTACCGAGCGTACGGCTTCACTGTTCGTTGCTTGAAGGATGCTTCAGCAATACCAGCAGCTGTTGGTGCTTTAAACTGTGGTTCAGCTACCCAAACAGGAAATCTTTACAATGGTTCTGTTGCTAGTGGGGTTTCTGTCTCAGTGCCATACACAGCTGGAAACGGAGGTTCTTATGCTGCACAAAGTGTCTCTTCTTCAGGCGTTGTTGGCTTAACAGCAACGCTTTCTGCAGGCACGTTGGCTAATGGCGCAGGTTCATTGACCTATACGATAACAGGCACACCAACTACGAGTGGTACGGCGAGTTTTGCCATCACGGTAGGTGGACAATCTTGTTCCTTTACGGTAAGTGTGGGAGCCGCCCAACCTCAATACCCAGCAGGAACGGTGAATTGTGCAGGCGCCACCACCGTAGTAGATGTAACGAACCCCACCACCGGTAAAATTTGGATGGATCGTAACTTAGGCGCTACGCAAGTAGCCACCAGCAGCACCGATGCCAATTCTTACGGGGATTTATACCAATGGGGCAGACGAGCAGATGGGCAACAGTGCCGCACTTCTCCTGCAACAGCAACCCTTTCCAGCATTGACCAACCCGCACATGGCAATTTTATTATTACGGGGAGCAATGCTCCATACGATTGGCGCAGCCCACAAAACGCGAATTTATGGCAAGGCGTGAATGGGGTGAACAACCCTTGTCCAAGTGGCTACCGAATTCCTACGGAAACAGAAATGAGTGCCGAGCGCTTAAGTTGGAGTAGTAACAACGTTGCAGGCGCTTTTGCCTCCCCGCTCAAATGGACGTTGGGGGGCTTCCACAGCTTCAATGATGGCTCGCTCAACGATGTCGGTTCGTACGGCTACTATTGGAGTAGTACGGTGAGTGGAACGCTCTCACGTATCTTGTTCTTCTTCAGTAGCGATGCCTATAATTACGACTATTACCGAGCGTACGGGTTCTCTGTACGTTGTATTAAAGACGCTTCCGCAATACCTTCAGCTGTTGGTGCTTTAAACTGCGGTGGTGCTACCACTACCGGAACCTTATCGAACGGAACAGCAGCCAGTGGCGTGAGTACTGCAATAGGTTATACCGGCGGAAATGGCGGTTCTTATGCTGCACAAACCATTAGCTCTACCGGCGTTTTAGGTTTAACTGCAACCCTTGCGGCAGGAACGCTGGCTAATGGCGCAGGTTCATTGACCTATACGATAACAGGCACACCAACTTCGAGTGGTACGGCAAGTTTTGCTATTTTGTTAGGTGGACAAAGCTGTACGTTTACGATAAATGTTGGGGTGCAAGGATTTACCATTGGAGCTGGAACTTCGACTACCAATTGGCCTACCGAAAACTTTGGAGGGGCCAACCGATGCAACAGAAGTGCCACTATTTATCCTAAAGCGGTATTGAACCAAGCAGGTGGTTTTCCCGCGATTGGAAATCAACTTATTACCTCCGTTAAGTGGCAGGCATCAGTTGCGGGCTTATCCGATGGTAATATAAAAATTTACGTGGAGAATACCGCCGCAACTACCACCACGACCAACCAAGATTGGTCCACCACGATTATTAATAATTCGATACTCGTCTATAATGGGCCAATTTCTTTCAATAAGGTAGTGGGTTCTTGGTATGGTGTAACGTTAACTACCCCTTTTACTTGGAATAATGTGGACAATTTGAAAATTAGTGTGGAATATTCCAGCGGTACGAACTTCAATAATCGATCATGGTACAGAACTCAAGGAACTGGAAATACGGCAGAATCAGCGAATTTTTCGGGTAC
>CAMDAH010000019.1 GCA_945888625.1 Chryseobacterium gleum | reverse complement strand
ACTGCAAGTAGAATATTCAGTATCTGAAATCCATAGAAAGTTTGAAATTCTTTCAGGAGAAAGACTTCTTTGCAACATAACAGCATCTTTTAAAGAAAGCTCTTTCTTTTGAGATAATGTATATGAAAAAGTGGTGAAAATAACTGAGATTAATATTAAATAAATTTTCATGGTTTTGATATTTTTTACTTAAAAATAATGTTTTTACTTTAAAATTTTATAATAAAATGACTGGCAAAAATAAACATTTATGGTTTAAACGCTAATAAGCATAAAGAAAATCTTAAAATCAGTTTGTCTCTATGAAATAAATACTTATCTTTGCACCCTTAATAATAATAATTTTAATTTAATAACGTATGAATTCTTACGAAACTGTTTTCATTTTAACTCCCGTTTTGTCTGATGATCAGGCAAAGGAAGCAGTGCAGAAATTCGAAAGCGAAATCAAGACCTTTGGAGGACAGATTAAGCATTCCGAAAACTGGGGTTTGCGCAAGTTGGCGTACCCAATCCAAAAAAAATCGACTGGCTTCTACCATTTGGTGGAATTTGAAGCAGAAGGTACGGTGGTTGCAAATTACGAACTGATGATGAAACGCGACGAACGAGTGATGCGTTTTTTGACTGTTCGAATGGATGTTGACCACGTTACCTACGCCGAACGAAGGAGAAATAAAGCTGGACAATCAGCCACTGCACAATCTTAATACTAACCCAGTAAAAAAACTACTATGGCAAATGATGTTCGTTACCTTACCCCGATTAATATTGATATTAAAAAGGATAAATACTGTCGATTTAAAAAGAGCGGTATTCGATTTATTGACTACAAAGACCCCAACTTTTTATTGAAGTTGATTAATGAGCAAGGTAAAATTTTACCTCGCCGTATCACGGGAACTTCACAGAAGTATCAGACAAGAGTAAACAAAGCAATCAAACGTGCTCGGCATCTTGCCATTTTGCCGTATGTTGGCGATATGCTCAAATAATTGATTTAACAAAAAATATTCAGAATCATGGAAGTAATTCTAAAGAAAAATGTAGATAAGCTTGGATACGCAAACGATGTGGTTAGTGTAAAACCGGGTTATGGCAGAAACTTTCTTATCCCGCAAGGTTATGCAGTTTTGGCGACAGCTAGTGCTAAAAAAGCCCACGAAGATATGATGAAGCAAAAATCCCACAAGGAAACTAAGTTAGTTGCCGAAGCAGAGGAAATAGCTGCTAAAATAGCAGGTTTAACAGTAACCATTTCGACCAAAGCTGGTGAAAACGGAAAGATTTTTGGTTCAATTAATACTATTCAATTGGCTGATGCCTTGAAAAAAGAAGGGTTTGATATTGATAGAAAATCACTAAAAATAAAAGAGGAGCCTATAAAAGAAATAGGTTCTTATGAAGCAGAAGCCATTTTGTTCAAAGGGGTTAAGCAATCCTTTAAATTCGAAGTGGTTAGTGAATAATAAGTATTTCTAATTGTAAAGCCTTTCGTTTATTTCGAAGGGCTTTTTTTTTGCTCAGCTGTCGATTCAAAGAACTCAATCACCTCATCCATAGCTTGTACACCAAAACTATCGTTGTGCCAAGCACTCACTAATTTTCCTTTTTCCGAAATCACGAAAGTTGGAAATTCACCTTGCGTCAGTTTAAGCAAATTGCGAGCAAGTGAATCACTCGACAAACGGACAATCCCTTGATTAGGAATACCAAGTAATTTAACATACTTCAAACTATCCTTTGTTTTATTACCCATTATCCTAATTTCCAACTTTAAATTAGTTGTTTGACGTAACATGTTCCGCACAATTGGTAGAGCAGAAACGCAATACTTACAATTCGGTAAAACAATGAGTGTAAATAGCTTGGGTTCAGAAAAGGAAAATTGATTTTGAACCTTGTATGGAGCATTGGAAAAATCACCTTGATAAATCGGTGAAAAAATAAAGTAAATACAAAATGGCAAAACAAAAATTAGTGGTGCAAGAAGAAATCTCACAAATCTTTTTTGCGAGCTCTTTCGATAAAAATAAATACTCAATAACAAACCAAACAATAAAAAAAGGAGGTAGGCGAATACTTTAGACTGCGTCCAAGAAAGACCGAAATTGGATAGAAAAATTTCAATTGAATTCATAATGTAAAAAAAAAGGGGCTTTCGCCCCTTAAAATTAATAATTCAATTTGATTATTGAATTTCGCAATCAACTGTAATTCCAGCTGAAGAAGAATCTCCCGCATCACATGCTTCAGTCACATCTTTTTTCTTTCCATTCAAAGTGGTTGATTCGGAAATCATAATTCCATCAATGGTTGTAGAACAAGTGCAAGTGTAATCTTTAGCGCAAGAAGCTAAACAAATAGTTACTAACCCCAAAATAAAAAACATTTTTTTCATAATATAAATTTTAAAATTTCGATAAACTTAAATAAATATTTTTATTTAAAACTAAAAAAAATATTTATTTTAAACTTAACCCAAGTTAAACCGAAATAAACTCTACAAAAATATCTTAAATAATTTTTGATTTCTTTGAAAACGCCCTATTAATATAATTAGAAACAAAAGTCACCTTAATATTTTTATTACTTTTGAGAAAAAAAAAGACCATGGCTAATAATTTATTAAAAGGAAAAAGAGGAATTATTTTTGGTGCATTAAACGATCAGTCTATCGCTTGGAAAGTAGCTGAACGTGCGCATGAAGAAGGAGCTGTATTTGTACTCACAAATGCACCAATCGCTATGCGAATGGGCGAAATCAACAATTTAGCCACGAAGACAAACAGCCAAGTTATTCCCGCAGATGCCACGAACGTGGAAGAAATCGATCATTTAGTTGCTCAATCAATGGAGATATTAGGCGGTAAAATTGATTTTGTTTTACATTCGATTGGCATGTCACCCAATGTAAGAAAAGGCAAGCATTATACGGAGAGCAATTATCAATTCTACAACCAAACCATGGACGTTTCAGCCATGTCGCTGCATAAAACTCTCGCCTCGCTATACAAGCACGATGCGATGAATGAATGGGGTTCTGTTGTGGCACTTAGTTATATTGCTGCACAGCGTATTTTCCCTGACTACAACGACATGGCCGATGCTAAGTCCTTACTGGAATCCATCGCTCGATCTTTTGGGTACCATTATGGTATTAAAAAGAAAGTCCGTGTTAATACCATTTCGCAATCTCCAACTTTAACAACAGCAGGTCAAGGGATCAAAGGCTTTAAGGAATTTATTAATTTTTCGGAACAAATGTCGCCCTTAGGTAATGCATCGGGCCTTGCATGTGCTGACTATTGTGTTTCTATGTTCTCTGACTTAACTCGCTATGTAACCATGCAAAATCTATTTCACGATGGAGGCTTCTCAAATACTGGAGTTACCCAAGGTGTAATTGAACGATTTGGAGAAGAATAAAAAAATGGATTTCAGAGAAAATACTGAGGATGCAGCCCGGAAAGTTGTGATTATTTTTTCTTTAATAAGTAGCGGTACGTTACTTCTCCAGCAGGTGTCTGAATGATGTAGTTATTTACGTATTCCCAACCATTAACATCAAAGAAATTTAATGCTTCAACGATACTATTAAAAGAGGCAGTTTTTCCATCAACAGTCTTAACGGTTTGTGCCTTCCAAGAAAAATCTTGGCCATAGTCAATAACAATTTTTATTGACATGCTTAATATTTTAGACTGACCAACCATTTCAATATATTTAATATTCAAATTGTTAATATCGGTTCCGTCAACTATTACTTGAGCTTTAGCTACTAGGGTTTGCAAGGTTAAGCCTGCAATTAAAATCATCTTTTTCATTTGTTCTATTTAGGTTACTTTATTTAAACAACACTTTCTTAAAAGAGTGTCTTGAAGACAAATTTATAAAATTAATGAGTTACAATATATTATCTTTTCATGAATTTTGTAAAATCTATGTTGTAAGTAGTAGAAAGCCAAAGCGTATGGTTACGCTCCACTTTAATACCATCGGTTTTTAGTACCATCTGATTCAAATAACCCAATTGGATATTAAAATCTGGACTAAATCGCCAACCCAAAGCTGCAATAAATCGATTTTGATCTAACACATTTTTGGCTATACCCTTACCAAAACCTAAGAATAGCTCATCATTTACATTCAAGAAAAGCGTGTTATTCGCCATTTCCTTTCGACTCAAAGGGACATTTACCATCATACGATACCTAAATCGATTGCGATAATTATCTTTCCCTTGCACAAAAGCACCTGAAGAATTACTCCAATTATCAATCAATCGTTGTTCCATTCGGTACCGATGCTGCAAATCAAATCGACCATACTTGGACTTTAAATTAACCTGCTCCCAAATACGGTTTTCATGTGTTTGATGATTGATAGGCTGTTCACCGTATTGATAAGAAATAATAGAAGCATAGCCAGCTGTGAAAGTGATGTTTGGATTATTATAATAATCTAAACCAACCCTAAGTAAAGATTGTTGCCAATCATTAAAGAAATCAGCTCTTCGCCATTGGTACTCCGTATGGACGCCCAGTTTCTTGCTTATTTTATGATTCCCAGTATACAAAACCCAGGCATTATTTTGATTTGAAATTATTTTTTGGGAAATTCCCAAAAAGGAAATGCACTGAATAAATAAAACAAAAAGCAAGCTATTTCTAATTTTCAATTTTTTCATCGAAAACAAAATTATCTTTTTAATTAGAATTAAATTAAGTGGGAATCCTAAAAAGTACTTAATTCTATATCTTTGCACAATGAATGAAATACTAAAGTCTAAAAGTATCGAAAATTATATTGAATTAGAGGATAAATATGGCGCACATAATTATCACCCTCTTCCTGTCGTACTGGCAAAAGGAGAAGGTGTCTTTGTTTGGGATGTGGAAGGAAAACAATACTACGATTTTCTTTCGGCTTACTCAGCTGTTAATCAAGGTCATTGTCACCCGAAGATTGTGGGGGCATTAATCGCACAAGCGCAAGAATTAACCTTGACCTCCCGAGCTTTTTATAATGATTCCCTTGGACCGTACGAAGAATATATGCACCAATTATTCGGTTTTGATAAAATGCTACCCATGAATACTGGCGCGGAAGCGGTAGAAACAGCTATCAAGATTTGTAGAAAATGGGCCTACGAAAAAAATAACATCGAGGAAAATAAAGCTATCATTGTGGTTTGTGATGGTAATTTTCATGGGCGAACCACTACTATCATTTCATTTTCTAGTGACCCTGACTCGAATAGAAATTTCGGGCCGTATGCTCCCGGTTTTATTTCCATACCATATAACGATCTTGAGGTACTCGAACAAGTACTCACATTACCAAATATTGCTGGATTTCTAGTTGAACCAATCCAAGGCGAAGCGGGAGTTTGTACTCCGGCAAATGATTACATCGCTAAAGCGCATCAATTGTGTAAAGATAATGGTGTCTTATTTATTGCGGATGAAATTCAAACAGGTATCGCTCGCACAGGAAGCCTTTTGGCTGTATGTGGGAATTGTACCTGTGAAGGAAATTGTGAAAGACAAGCTACCTACGTAAAACCTGACCTCTTAATTTTAGGAAAAGCCCTTTCTGGAGGCGTGTTCCCGGTCTCCGCCGTACTAGCGGATGATCAAATCATGACGGTGATAAAACCAGGTCAACATGGTTCTACATTTGGGGGAAACCCAATTGCTGCCAAAGTCGCAATTGCTGCCTTGGATGTTATTAAAGAGGAAAATCTTATACAAAATGCACGCGATTTAGGGGAATTATTCCGCCGAGAAATGCAGCGAATTATTGACAAAAGCGATCTCTTGGTGCTCGTCAGGGGAAAAGGGCTACTAAATGCTATTGTAGTGAATGACTCCCCTAAAAGCTCCACTGCATGGGATCTTTGTATCGCTTTAATGCATAATGGACTGTTAGCAAAACCAACGCATGGAAACATCATTCGCTTTGCACCACCCCTTACCATTACAGAAGTACAATTGATGGAATGTATTGCAATTATTGAAAAAACGATTCTTAACTTCATAAAAAAATAACTATTTTGGGAGAAAAAATAAAATTCGGAACTGATGGATGGCGTGCAATTATCGCGGATCAATTTACAGTAGAAAATGTAGCACGAGTTGCTCAGGCTACTGGTTTATGGTTACTAAAGAATTATACCTCCCCAAAAGTGGTAATTGGACACGACTGTCGTTTTGCAGGTGAATTGTTTACTGAAACGGTAGCTAAAGTATTTTTAACACAAGGAATTCCTGTTAAAATGGCACGAGGTTTTGTTTCTACCCCAATGATTTCATTGGCCGCTTTTCAACTTGAATGTGAAATCGGTGTGATTATTACCGCAAGTCATAACCCTGCTAGCTATAACGGATTTAAACTAAAAGCCTTCTTTGGAGGACCGCTATCACCCGAAAATGTGCAAGAAGTAGAGGACATTATTCCTGATTCGTGCAGCTATGATCTAAGCAAAATTTATATCGAAAACGCAATTAAGCAAGGAGACATTGAAATCGTAGATCTCGAAACACGCTATGTGGAACATGTAAAGAAGAATTTTGATTTGGATGCCATCAATCGTTCTGGACTGAACTTAGTATATGATGCGATGTATGGTGCTGGGCAGCGCGTTATGCCAAGGATTTTATCAAATGTTAAACTCCTGCATTGCGAACACAACCCAACCTTCATGGGACAAGCACCCGAACCTATCGCAAAAAACTTGAAAGGGCTCGAAGAATATATTGCGCTAAACCAAGGAATACATTGCGCTTTAGCAACGGATGGTGATGCTGATCGCATTGGATTATATAATGGAAGCGGCGAATTTATTGATTCGCACCATATCATCTTATTATTAATTCATTATTTAGTTAATTACAAAAAATTGACAGGTAAGGTGGCCATCGCTTTTAGTGTTACGCCACGTGTTGAAAAACTTTGCGAACATTATGGGCTTGAAGTAGAAATAACTAAAATAGGCTTTAAGGAAATTGCATCGATTATGATTCGCGAGGATGTGCTACTTGGCGGAGAAGAATCTGGAGGAATCGCTGTCAAAGGACATATTCCAGAACGAGATGGCATCTGGATGGGCTTAATCATTTGGGAATTCATGGCCCTTTCTGGCAAAACATTAGACGAATTAATTAATGAAGTTTATGCGATTGTAGGCGCCTTCAAATTCGAACGAAGTGATTTGCATATAACAGAAGAATTAAAACAAAAGATCATAGCAAATTGCAAGGCAGACTACTATAAATCTTTCGGAAAGTACACGGTACGCGATTTAAAAACTACAGACGGATTCAAATACTTCTTCGACGACGAAAGATGGGTGATGATTAGACCTTCCGGCACCGAACCAGTACTTCGAACCTATGCTGAAGCTCCTACATTAGCAGAAGTAAGGGAAATCCTTAAAGCAACAGAAGAAACTATTTGCAATTAATTGCGATTAGTAATAATTTGTTATATTTACATTAATATTAACAATTTTAACTATGCGTATCTTATTCTTATTGCCGTTTATTGCACTCCTTTTTTCTTCACAAAATGCTCAAGCACAAAAAGTTTTCGCCGGGGTCAGCTTCTTATCTGACATGTATCTTGGGGGAGAGAAATTAACCCTTAATGGTGGTGGCCTTAGAGAAAAATATTTTATGGATTTGTATGTCGCAGGACTCTACATCAAAACAAAAACAAAAGATGCTGGAAAAATAATCAACGGCGATGAACCAATGGCTATTACAATAAAATTGGTTTCCACTAGAGTCACACGAGAAAAATTCACCGAATCAGTTATCGAAGGATTCAAAAATGCTAGTCACGGAAAAGCTTCAAAAGACGAAATCAGTAAATTTACCGGTGCATTTACTAGTCCTTTTAAAAATGGAGATAGAATTGATTTAAAATATACCCCCGGTAAAGGTGTTGCAATTGAAAAAAATGGAACGCAATTAAAAGTTATCCCCGGTCTCGAATTCAAAAAAGCATTGTTCTCCATTTGGTTAGGAAAAATACCTGCAGACGAAACCCTCAAAAGTGGTATGTTAGGGAATTGATGCATTTGCATAAATAGCCCGTTCGTTGATTATTGAATCTATGAATCAGTTGCTAAAACAATTGTTTTTTTATCCTAATCCAACATCCAATATCATCATGACTAAAAATCCTCCAATAAAACCCAATACAGCAACGTCGGTATATTTATCGCGCTGAGTTTCGGGAATCACCTCTTCGACCACCACAAAAATCATTGCGCCGGCTGCAAAGGCCAAGGCATATGGCAAAATTGATTGCATGTAAATTACGGTAACTGCGCCAATTACACCAGCAATTGGTTCAACAATCGCAGAAAGCTGGCCGTACCAAAAACTTTTAAATCGACTCGCTCCTGCCCTGCGCAAAGGCATCGCAACAGCAAATCCTTCAGGGAAATTTTGAATCGCAATACCAATTGTTAATGCTATTGCTCCAGCATAGGTCGCTCCTTCCATACCATTCGCTGCCGCACCGAACAAAACACCAATTGCCAATCCCTCTGGAATATTATGAAGCGTAATCGCTAAAACTAATAGGGTGGTCTTGTGCAATTGAGTTTTAACCCCCTCTGACTCATTTTCGTTAAAGTTTATGTGTAAATGAGGCAATAATTTATCGAGTCCAAATATAAAAATAGCACCAAGCGAAAACCCAACTGCAGCTGGAAATACTTTTACAAAGCCCTCACCTGAGCTCATTTCAATCGCTGGTGATAACAAACTCCAGAAGCTTGCCGCTACCATAATTCCCCCAGTAAATCCGAGCATGCCATCTAACATGCCTCGATGCATGGATTTAATACCAAAGACCATTGCTGCACCTGCGGCTGTTACTAACCAAGTAAAAGTTGTGGCTAATAAAGCAGCAAGCACCGGATTTATTTCTGAAAACCAACTTACAATGTCATTCATATTTTCTAAAAAAGTGATTTTTTTGAATTCAAATTTCTCAAAAGTAATTCAATTCCGTACATTTGACTTAAAATTAAATAGTTTAGTATGAAAAGTAGCTTCGTTTTATCCTTTTTGGTTATCATTTCAATACTAATGGGGTGCGGAAAACAAGACGATACCATTTACCGCGTGTATGTATCGTTAAATGGCCAACCAAAAGTAAACGCAAAAGTGCGTATTTATGGCGTCAATTCATTAAATCCTCCGGCAATTGATTTAACGGAATTTACAGATGCTAATGGTTTAGCAGAATTCAACTTAAACGATTATATAAAAAATGGCTCGGCTGGTGGTCTCACTGTGGATTGTTATGTTCATCTATTGAAGTTTGGTCCTGTGGATACAGTTAAAACGGTATTTATTGAGGGATTCAAGACAAACAAACAAGATTTTAAATTTTAAGCAACGCTTACTCAAAAAACAAGCGTTTCATTTAACTTTGCCATACCTATTTTACCAACATGTCTCAGAAATTAACAAGCCGTTCGGAAGATTATTCCAAGTGGTACAATGAATTAGTAAATAAAGCAGACTTAGCAGAACATTCAGATGTAAGAGGTTGCATGATTATTAAACCTTATGGTTATGCCATTTGGGAGAAAATGCGGGATATTTTAGATGTAAAATTTAAAGAGACTGGGCACCAAAATGCCTATTTTCCATTATTTATTCCTAAATCTTACCTTAGTAAAGAAGCTAGCCATGTGGAAGGTTTCGCAAAAGAATGTGCCGTTGTAACCCACTACCGATTAATGAACGCTCCAGATGGCAGCGGCGTTGTTGTTGACCCAAGTGCAAAACTAGAGGAGGAACTAATAATTCGACCAACATCTGAAACGATCATTTGGAATTCGTATAAAAATTGGATTCAATCGTACCGTGATTTACCAATCTTAATTAACCAATGGGCCAATGTGGTGCGTTGGGAAATGAGAACACGTTTATTCTTAAGAACCACTGAATTCTTATGGCAGGAAGGTCATACGGCGCATGCTACCAAACAAGAAGCGATGGATGAAGCGGATCAAATGTTGCACGTTTATGCAGATTTCGCTGAAAATTACATGGCAATGCCCGTTTTATTAGGTCGTAAAACAGAAAGTGAACGATTTGCTGGAGCAGAAGACACACTTTGTATTGAGGCTTTAATGCAAGATGGAAAAGCACTACAAGCTGGAACTTCCCATTTTTTAGGTCAAAATTTTGCAAAAGCCTTTGAAGTAAAATTTGCAGATAAAGAAGGAAAACTAGATCACGTTTGGGCTACATCTTGGGGTGTTTCCACACGATTGATGGGCGCACTAATTATGACGCATTCCGATGATGAAGGACTCGTTCTCCCTCCTTCCCTAGCACCGATTCAAGTGGTTGGTATTCCGATTTATAGAAATGATGACGAATTAAATGCTATTTCTGAAAAATTTATCACCTTAGGGAAATCACTGAAATCGCTAGGTATATCCTTCAAATACGATAATGACGACAACAGAAGACCAGGATGGAAATTTGCAGAATATGAGTCGAAGGGTGTTCCAATTCGACTAGCGATGGGTCCAAGAGATTTAGAAAATGGCAACGTGGAATTAGCGAGACGCGATTTAAAAACAAAAGAAATTGTGGCTTTTGATGGAATTGAAAGTATGATTCAGCAAGTATTAGCTTCCATTCAACAAAACTTGCTGCAGCGCTCAAAAGATTTTCGGACTAACAATACCTTCGTAGTTGATACCTACGAGGAATTCAAAGAAAAAATTGATGCCGGCGGCTTCTTTATGGCACATTGGGATGGCACAAATGAAACCGAAGAAAAAATAAAAACTGAAACCCAAGCGACCATACGATGTATCCCATTGGATTTTGTTAGTGAAGCAGGGAAATGCATGGTAACAGGAGCCCCTTCGAAAGGTAGGGTTGTTTTTGCTAAAGCCTACTAACAATTGTCCACGTTTCATTTCAAGGAATTTTCTTTAAACCAATTCGCAAACACACACAAAGTTGGTACCGACGCTATGTTATTGGGCGCATCTATCAATACAAGCAATCATAAAACAGCCTTGGATATCGGAGCGGGGACAGGCGTATTGGCACTGATGCTTGCACAAAGAAATCCAACAATTCAAATTACTTGCATCGAAATAGATCAAAAAAGTGCGGAGGAATGTACCCACAACGTTAATAATTCGCCTTGGTTTAACCGAATTAACACCATTCACGCCGACTTTACGCTGTATGATTTTCACCAAAAATTCGACCTTATTTTCACCAATCCACCTTATTATTTTACTGATAATTCCTCCAACGAAGCCAATGAAAGAACCAAGCATATGACACCTGAATCGCTTCAAAGTTGGTTAAATAAAATAGCGAATCTGCTGACAACAAAAGGGCAGTTTTGGGTGATTTGGCCAAGTGAAACGTGTGAGCAAGTAATCGAAATTGGCTCCAACAACAAACTTTTTGTCTCAAAAAAGATAGACCTATATAGTAAAGCAAACAAGTTATCGAGAACTATTCTATGTTTCAGTAGTAACAAGAAAACCAGGTTGGAAGAAAAAAATTTTATCATTCGCAACGATGATAATTCGTATACCAATGATTATTGCTTGTTAACCTCAGATTTTCATTTCAAGGAATTTACTCCTTAGACAAACGATTACGCTACGCGCATTTTATTAGTTTATCTTTTCAAATTTTATTGGGGCGATTTCACTAGAAAAATGTATAAAATAGTACCCGTTTTCAAGATGTTCAATGGAGATAGAAAATTCACTCTCGATGCCAATTCCATTACTGATTTCTCTCCCAAAAGAATCAAATAGTTGGTAATCTACTGCATGTAATTCACCCATATCGACGTGTAAAACTCCTTGGCTTGGATTCGGATAAACAATGAGTTTATTGGACATAATTTGATTAGTAATTTCGGCATAATTGCCCTCCATTTTCACTAAGCCTTGGTTGTAAGTTCCTAACCATAAAGTAGTATTATCCTCAACCGCTAAGGATAATAAATGAGATTCTGGTAACCCGGAATTTCCAACGTCATAATTGAACCAATCATTCTCATACTTGATGATTAATCCATTTTGTTCGGATCCTATAAATACCGTTTGATCTTGACTTATTGCCACCGAAGTCAGTCCGTTACTTGGCAACATTGAATTAGACACATTAAAATTAGTCCAAGGTCCTCCGTAGGCATTATCCAAAAAAAGGCCACCAGCCGGGGAAGCATACCATGGATTTCCTAACGAATCTATTGCGATGGAACGGGAAGAATTATCAGGAAGGCCAGCATTAGCAATCGTAAACACGCTTAAATTATTCGCTTGGTCGAAATATATGACTCCTCCATTTATAGTGCCGAAGTATTTTTCTCCATCTTTTCCCATGGCAATTGACGTTACATTATTGGTCATCATACTGCTATTCGACGTGTTCCATTGCTGCCAAGAAACCCCATTAAAAAGGATGATACCTTCGGTAGTTGCTAACCACATATTAGCTTCTGTGTCGAATTCAATCGCGCGAATATAATTATCTTGTAATCCACTATTAAAATTAGTGTAGTTTACCCAAGTTGAGCCGTCAAAAGAAAACAAGCCTCCGTACGTCGTCCCTACCCAAAGCTTACCCAAGCCATCTAATTGAAGCGAGCGAATAGCATTATCCGTCATGGCAGAATTACTAGAATTGTAGACTGTCCAGCTTGTTCCATCAAAACTTGCCAATCCGTTATCAGTCCCTGCCCAAATGAGCTGGTTGACAGTATCTATTTTCAAACAACGAACCGTATTGAATGGCAAAGCAGAATTTGATGTGTTGTACACTTGAAAGGACAATTGCGAATAACAAAGAACACTTACTAGAGATAAAACAAACGAAAGAGCAAGCCTTACAGGAAACACCATTATTCAATACTTATTCGCTTGGTGTACGTGTTATTATCAAAAGTTAGGTTCACAAAGTACAAACCTGTTTTCAAATTAGAAGCATCTACATCCACTAATGATTGACCGTATATTTCATTAATGGCTTCACGGTAAAGTAATTTACCATTTATATCAGTGAGCGTAAATGACAAGCGACCTTTAACGAAAGGATTAATTTGAAGTTGAAAATGACCCTCAGTAGGATTTGGGAACACAAAAAAGGAGTTCAAGAAAATAAGTGGGTCCACAATTCCTGCACACGGATTAACGATTGCATTAACAGCCACCGTATCACTTGAGCAAGAACCTACAACAGCTTGGGCATAATAAACTTGGGAACTAGTCAAAATTGGAGTGATAAAAGTATTACCAGTACCTACAAGTAGACCATTAGAATCGTACCAATTAATTGTTCCTGAACCACTTGCGCTGAGCGTCAATGAACCTGCATCGCAAATAGTATCCCCAATAACCATAGGATTTAATGGGCCATTTACAATGACATCGATAGGTGAAGAAGCACTCTCACACGTTCCATTCGGTGTAAAAATCTCCCAATCGTAGAAATAACAATAGAAAGAAGCACCAGCAGAACATCCTGTAATAGAAACTAATCCAGGAATTTCATAAGGATAGACAGCTGAATTATTGTTGCGGTACAAACCACCAGAAGGCATGCTAGTTGCTTTTAATCTTAAATTACTATCCAAAGGAACAGCAAAATTTAGATTTACACGGCTTGCGCCAGAAGGAACGTTAACAATTGCACTCTGCAAAATAGACCCGTCAGAAGCTTGTAATTCAATCGAAATATTACCCGCATTGAGGGCATACACTTTCGCAGATTTCAAGGTAAAAGATTCATAACTATTAAAAATCTCGTATTGGTTAACCGAAGAATAACCACCGCCACCAATACCGTTTGTATGCGGCTCAGCATTTACCGAATCTGAATAAGACTGTGTATTGGTGACATAATAAGTTTGTGAAGTTGTTAATACAGGCGTAGTGTAAGTTCCCCCAACAGCCACTTGGATTCCCTGCGCATCATACCATGTTAATTGACCGGAACCACTTGCCGTTAGATTAGCCACATTTTCTGCACAAATAGTAAGTCCTTGGCCACTTGCCATGGAAGGCGAAACATTACTTACTACAAATGGCACTGACGTATTTGTTCCGCAATAACTAGTAACGGTACAAGTATATGAACCAGATTGATTTACTACAATTGATTGAGTTGTTGCACCAGTTGACCATAGAAAACTAGATCCGCCAGTTGCGCTTAAGTTAATCGAACCACCTGTGCATAAATTACTCGAGCCATTAGAAGAAATCGTTGGTAAGAGATTTGAATTCGCAGGACTTTGCATAGTCAGTGTTACAGGAACAGCTGTGTAATTGTTATTCTCATTTTCCTCTTGAAAATTATTATTTCTATCCACCTCCATTACGATGTAGTAATTTCCATTACAGGTATTTGCTGGGACATTAATCCACATTCCGTCCAAATGTTTTCCGTAAACATCCGTCCAACCAGATGAAATACCTTGCTCAACAACAGAACAATCATAATTCCCTCCTCCTAAATTCCAATTAGGGAAGTTCACATTTAAAAGATTGTTACCACCCAAATAAACGGTATTAACATCACGACAATGACCATCATACGTAGAGCCGGGTGTACCACATTGACCATAATCCATTAAACAAAATCCAATTTTTGCTCCTTGTCCAACAATTGGCCAATTTAACGGGTTGGGGTCAAGTGTTTGAATACGAAGCGTCATGACCGCCCAATCATTAACATGATTATGACCATGAGATGGATGATAGGTCATACTTCCAGTCCAAGTATCCACAAAACTCATCACCCCTAGATCCTTTTTGTAAACACGTTGAATCAATAACTGATTTGGATTTTGCGCACCATTTGGACAGGTAAAAGTCCCAGTACTGGGAACGTTAAACACCGTATCATTGCCACATAAAAAAGCGCGTTTCCCATTGACATCTTGTCCACGAACAGTAAAACTTCCGTGACCAATATTGGGCGTGGAACCAGTAACTCGTATGCGGCCATCATCAGGGCCTTGGCCGTTATAATTGGTACCTGCACCACTTTGGGGATATTCTATCCAGCCATTATTAATAATACCCTTCCAAGAGGCCGTTATATCGGGAAGTAACAAACAATTTTGAGAGCCATCAGCGCAAACACATGATGTAGCATTCGTAGTTGTGCATTGACTTTTAGCAAAAAAAACAAAACACAAAAAGACGGAGAAAATGTAAAATTTTACCATATTTATTATATATATACTTGAAAATTAGGAAAAATTTATGGTTTTAAGACACCTATACTAATAAATTATAATCGAAGTTAACATTTAGAATGTTAAAATACAAGCTAACTTTGTGCCCATGAAAAAGGGAACTAAATTATATAGCGTACTCAATTTTAAATGTCCATGTTGCCAAGAAGGTGAATTTTTCATTTCTCATCCGTATAATTTTAAATTTACGGGTGATATTTTAGAGAACTGCTCAGTTTGCGGAAAAAAATACATGCTAGAACCTGGATTTTATCAAGGAGCAATGTACGTGGCCTATGGTTTAGGCGTTGTGCTATTTTTGAGTATCTGGGCAAGTTGTAATCTGTTATTTCCATCCATGGGTGTTTGGACACAAATAAGTATATTCTCCTTATTAATTATTTTTCTAGGCCCCTTATTGTTTTCATTGTCTAAAATAATATATGCCAATATTTTTATGAAATTTGATGCCAATGCAAAATCAAATTTTTTAAAATCGAAAATATAAGGCCCTTAATAAGTCAACATTAATTTTACATTTGTAGAATGAATAATGTGATTACGATAGTTACCGGTATACCAAGGTCCGGGACCTCTTTAATGATGCAAGTATTAAAAAGAGCTGGATTGGACATTCATTCGGATAATAATCGAAAAGAAGATGACAATAATCCGCAAGGATATTTCGAATTGGAGGCCGTAAAAGGCATCGTAAAAAATAATTCATTTCTTCAAGAAGCCAGAAATAAGGTGGTGAAAATTGTTGCTCCTCTTCCTACTTTTATCGATTTATCAGAAAAGTATCAAGTGGTTTTTATGATAAGAGACTTAAATGAAGTATTGCAATCACAGGAAAAAATGGTGCAAAAAAACCAATTGGACGAACGAGAAAAATTCAAAAAAATATACCTGATGCACATCGAAAAAACAAAAGTGTTTTTTGAAAGCAATTCCATCCCTTTTATTACCATAGATTATAACAATTTGATGCATCAGCCCACGGTTGAATTAACGAAACTAATAGAATTTCTATCTTTACCTAGTAATTTAGATGACTTACTGCCTTCGATTAATCCAGCACTTTATAGAAATAAAAATGAAAATTAAAAAAGATAAAGAAAAAATATACATTGCTACACCACAAGGAAGTCTGGGACTTCTTGCCCTTGGTCATATTGGACTAATCAAATGGCGGGAAGCAATAGAAAATTCGAAAAGCACGAAGAAAAATCCTAAAAATGCAAAGTAAACAAAAAGTCATCGTTTTAGGATGGGATGCCGCAGATTGGAAAGTGATTTTTCCTTTAATAGAACAAGGAAAAATGCCCAATATGAAGATCTTCCTTGAAAAAGGGGTTCATGGAAAAATAAAAACCTTAGATCCTCCCCTTTCTCCGATGTTATGGACCAGTATTGCAACGGGCGTAAGAGCAGACAAGCACGGCATTTCAGGATTTATTGAACCTACGCCAGATGGTGAAAGACTTCGTCCTGTTACTTCCACTTCAAGAAGAGTAAAAGCAATCTGGAATATTTTAAATCAAGAAGGGTACAAAAGCAACGTAGTCGCCTGGTGGCCCACGAATCCCGTTGAACCGATAAACGGCGTAATGGTTTCCAACTTATTTCAGATAGCAAGTAAATCAATAGAAGAACCATGGATTTCTCCTCCTGAATCGGTTCATCCTAAAGAAATGGAAGAAACCCTCGAAAAATTCCGTGTGCATCCGCATGAAATTACCTTGAGCATGGCACTGCCTTTTATTCCAAATTTGAATACGGATAAAGAATTAAGGAAAGAACAAAGAACCTTAAGTATTTTAAAAACCTTGGCAAATGCCGCTACGGTTCACGCTATTTCTACTTATTTACACGAGGAAACTACATGGGATTTTATGGCCATCTACCACGATGCCATCGATCATTTTTCGCATATTGCCATGCGCTATCACCCCCCAAAAAGAGCTGAAATTGAACAAAAAGAATTTGATGACTATCATTTAGTGGTGGAGGCTGCTTACCGTTTTCACGATCTAATGCTAGGAAGAATACTAGAATTGATGGATGAGCAAACAACACTTCTGATTGTATCAGACCATGGCTTCCATTCGGATCATCAGCGGCCTTTGTACATCCCAAGAGAACCTTCAGGTCCGGCGGTAGAACACAGCCCTTATGGAATTTTTGCCATGGCAGGTCCAGGAATAAAAAAGGGCGGTGTTGAAGTAAGCGGTGCCAGCATTCTCGATATTACCCCCACTTTGCTGCATTATTTAAACCTACCCATCGGAGAAGATATGGAAGGAAAGGTGCTACACGCCTGTTTTGAAGAAACTAAAAATACTCAATTAATCCCAAGCTGGGAAAGTGTTGATGGTGATTCAGGGATGCACGATAAAAATAGACAAGAAAATCCTTGGGATGCCATTGAAGCCCTTCAACAACTTGTTGAAATGGGATATATTGATGCCCCCGACGACGATAAATTACTGGAGGTTGAAAAATCTAAACGTGAAAATTTATACTACCTATCAAGAAACATGATCAATGGTGGGCGTATCGTTAAAGCCTTGACTATTCTAGAAAAAATATTTCAGGAGTCCAAGATTATTCGATATGGCCAACGCTTAGCATTTACCTATTTAGCATTAAGACACTACCAAAAAGCAAGAGATTTATTAGAAGAACTAAAAGAATTACACCTTAAGCAGAAAAAGGAAAAATTGCAAAAATCTGATGATCCATTTGGTAGTAATGACATGGAGGAACCCATGTACCTGCAATACTTAGAAGGATTAATTTTGTTAGCCATTAATCGACCACGCCTAGCATTACCCATACTAGAAAGTGTGCAAAAAAAGAATCCAGCAAATTTCCATGTAGCTTTCAATATCGCACAAATTCATAACCAACGTAAAAATTACGCTTCGGCAGAACAGCAATTTATTTGTGCACTTGCCATTGACGAAGGAAATGGAAAAGCACATCATGGATTAGGTGTATCATTCCTTAGGAGGAATTTAATTGACCAAGCCATCGAAGAATTCTTACTAGCCATTAGCAATGATTTTTATTTGCCTAATGCGCATTACCATTTGGGAGAATCGTTAATGAAAAAAGAACAATACGATGATGCTGCTTATGCTTTTGAAGTCGCCATTCGCTTGTCACCTGGCTTAACAAAAGCACACAAATGGTTGCACGAAATTTATACAAAATGGGCGCCAAATGAAACGTTAGCGCTAAAAACCTTGAATTTTCTTAAGCATAACATTCAAGGTGAAATCACAATTTGTACAAGTATTGACGGCGTAAACATAGAAGAAATGTTTAAGTGGTTCAAGTTGCTTGAAATTCCTTCCGAATACGATAGTAAATCAATTAATGATGCAAAGAAATTAGCTTCAGACACGAGTTGGTTGAAAACGAAAAGAAATGAGATGATTTATATTCCTTGCCATTGCTTGTCTTTATTACCAGTTGATTTAAATTATAAATTAATTGTACTCGAGGAAGATAGTGCCCAGGTAATTGAAACCTTAAAAAAGCTACACAAACGTGATTTTAAAGAAAAAGAATTTCCTCTTGAATTACTAAACAAATCAAAAAACGATCAAGATAAAATTGATACTTGGATAGCTTCACAAGCCACATTACCCGTATTAATTCTTCATAGTGAGAGTGTAAAAACCGAAGCGGAAGAGCAATCAGAAATCCTAAGGAACTTTATTAATTTTGATCAATAAATTAGAACTTTTAAAAAAAAATAGTAATTTCACATTATAAATTAAATTAAATTAATGCTTATGAAAAATTCTACACCATCTAAACAGTCGAAATTAGCGCAATATACAGCAGTTGCTGGTGCTCTTATTGCCGGCAGTAATGTAAATGCTCAAATAGTATACACTGATGTTAGCCCAGACGCTGTACTTGATAGTTTAAGTGCACCGTACATGCTAGATTTCAACAACGATGCTAATCCAGACTTAATATTTTCAGTTCAAAACGTAGCAGGTGCCGGATCACAAAGTGGTCTTCCATTTACCTATGTTGGTGATGTTTGCGCAGTTGGATTTCCAGCAGGAAATCAGGTTATTGGCGCAGTTTCCAGTTCATCTTTTGCTATTTCTGCTCTTAACGCAGGTGACCCAATATCTTCAGCGCAGAATTTTGGCGGTTCTAGTTCTTCGGCACTTGCAATAAATGCATTAATTACTGCTCCAGGTGCTGGAACATTTCCTATTTCACAAGGCGCATTCTTAGCTGCATCTAATAAATTTTTAGGAGCCAAGTTTGTAGTTGGAACAAATACGCATTACGGATGGGTACAATTATCTGCCAATGGAACAGCTACCCAGTTAACTATCCATGGTTACGCTTTTAATGGAACACCAAATGGTGCTTTAAATGCAGGTCAAATGGTAGGATTAGAAAATGTAAACGTAGAAGACAAAGTTAGCATCAAGACTACCTTAAATAATGCAACGATTAATGTAACACCTGATTTAATTGGTGGACTTTTACAAGTTGTTTCCATCAATGGTCAAGTAGTTAAATCAATGAACATTTCTGATATTAACACGACTATAGAATTTGAAGGAATCAATACAGGAATTTATACAATATCCGCACAATTTGAAGCTGGAAAAGTTTCTAAGCGTGCTTACGTTAAGTAATTCTACTAAAAAAAAATTAAGCGAGTTTCGACTCGCTTTTTTTTTGAACTAATTTTTATGCAAATGAAGAAAAAAGTATTTTTCGGGTCCCTGATTTTAGTGCCAATTATCACTACCTATTTTTTGCTTAATGGCAAGGATAGCTCTAAATCACCCCTAAAAATCGGTAATGCCTTACCCGTCGAAATGGAAAATGATTCAATCATTACTTTGGTAGCTGTTGGCGATATTATGATGGGCACAAATTATCCAGACGAGTCAAAATTACCGCCAAAAGGCATCAATTTGTTAGATTCAGTTAAAAGTTACCTTCGATTTGGCGACATTACCTTTGGGAACCTGGAAGGCACAGTACTAAATTCGGGTGGAGTTCCAAAGCACTGTAGCAATCCATCCGTTTGTTATGCGTTCAGGCAACCAACATACATCGTAGATCATTTGGTCGACGCACATTTTAATTTAATGTCGGTGGCCAATAACCACATGGGAGATTTTGGTGAAGAGGGGCGTAAGGCAACTTGTTCTATTCTTAATAAGAATAATATTGCCCATGGAGGACTAGAAATTGCGCCATGGGATACAATGAATGTAAAAGGATTAAAAATCGGATTTACAGGCTTCTCTCCAAATTCACATTGCCAAAAATTATCCAATTACGATTTATTGAAATCTACCGTAAAAATGCTGGATAAAATGTGTGATATCGTGATTGTTTCCTTTCACGGTGGCGCTGAAGGAAGTAGTAAAAGTCATGTGCCAAGAATGGAAGAAATTTTCTTGGGTGAAAACAGAGGCGATGTCTATAAATTTGCTCACATGGCAATAGATGCCGGAGCGGATGTTGTCTTAGGCCATGGCCCACACGTTACAAGAGCAGTCGATTATTACAAAGGAAGGTTTATCACTTATTCAATGGGTAATTTTTGTACCTATGGGAGTTTCAATCTAAAAGGAATTAGTGGCATCGCTCCTATTTACCAACTTCAATTAAGAAGAGACGGATCGTTCAAATCTGGGAAGGTAATTCCAATTAGACAAATTGGTGAGGGTGGACCGCTCGTTGATTTAAATAAAGGAGTGTTTGCTGAACTAATTTCGTTGACGAATACTGATTTTCCTGAAGTGGGTTTTTCAATGGATGCTGAAGGAAACTTCTCTTTCAAGTAAGTTACTTCTTCGCTGACAACATAAATTCAGAAGTTTGATGGAAGGTTATATCTGGGTAATCTTGCTCAGCCATCGTAAGTAAAAAAGATGTTTCTGCTAAAAAAATTAAATAGCCATCTTTGTCAATGGCAATGCTATTTGCTTTGGCACGCTCAAAAGCTACTAACTTTTCAGGTTTTTCACTGGTCACCCAACAAGCCTTAAAAAAGTTTCGATGAACAAATCGACAATTAGCGCCATACTCGTGAATTAATCGGTAATTGATTACCTCGAATTGCAACTGTCCAACAGTACCTACAATTTTTCTGTTACCTGGTTGTTGAATAAATAATTGCGCCACCCCTTCATCGATTAACTGGCGAATTCCTTTATCGAGCTGCTTTGATTTCATCGGGTCTAAATTTTCTAACTCCTGGAAAATCTCAGGTGAAAAACTAGGGATTCCTTTATAACTAAACTTCTCCCCTGACGTTAATGTATCTCCAATTTTAAAATTGCCTGTATCATACAATCCTACTACATCACCGGGAAATGCCTCGTCGATCACACTTTTATCTTGTGCAAGAAACGAGGTGGGATTAGAAAACTTTAATTTTTTTTCTAAGCGAACATGATGATAAAACGTATTGCGCTCAAATTTTCCTGAAACTACCCTTAAAAACGCAATGCGATCTCGGTGTTTTGGATCTAAATTAGCATGGATCTTAAATACAAAACCCGAAAAATCTTCCTCGCTCGGCTCAACTCTTCTGAGATCGGTCTCTCTTCCAATCGGAGAAGGTGAGATTTCACAAAATGTATCTAACAGCTCCTTCACCCCAAAGTTATTTACGGCAGAACCAAAAAATACCGGCGCAATGTCACCCGACAAATAATCCGATCGTTGAAATAGATCATAAACATTTTCAACGATTTCCAATTCTTCCCGTAATTCATTTGCCGCATTATCCCCAATATACGCATCTAATTCTTGGTCGTCTAGGGAAGCAATTTCCAATACTTTTGACTCAATTTTTGTTTTGTTTGCTGAAAACAAATTCAAACTCTGCTGATAAATATTATACACGCCTTGAAAACGATCCCCCATACCAATTGGCCAGGTTAGAGGGCGTACTTTAATAGCTAAAATTTGTTCCAATTCGTCCAATAAATCAAAAGCTTCCTTGCCGTCGCGGTCCATTTTATTGACAAAAACAATCACTGGGGTTTTGCGCATTCGACAAACTTCCATTAATCGTTTTGTTTGCTCCTCAACGCCATTCGCGCAATCTATCACCAAAATAACACTATCAACCGCTGTTAATGTACGAAAGGTATCTTCTGCAAAATCTTTATGTCCAGGGGTATCAAGTATGTTGATTTGTTTGTCTTTGTATTGAAAAGCCATTACGGATGTCGCAACAGAGATACCGCGTTGCTTTTCGATTTCCATGAAATCGGAAGTGGCCGTTTTTTTAATCTTATTATTCTTAACCGCCCCAGCTGTTTGGATTGCCCCACCAAAAAGAAGTAATTTTTCCGTTAAGGTTGTTTTACCAGCATCCGGATGGGAAATTATCCCAAAAGTTCTTCTTTTCTCAATTTGTACTTGATTGCGCATCCAATATTATGAGGTAAAAAAAACCGCAAATTGCGGTTCTTAAAAAATTATAGCTTGAAAATATATTAAAATATTTCGTTCAAATTGAAATGAAATTCTCCTTCAATTAGTGCATTTTCATCCGAGTCAGATCCGTGAACGGCATTTTTTGCTTTGCTTTCAGCGTAAGACTTACGAATAGTTCCATCTGCTGCTTCCGCAGGATCTGTAGCACCAATTAAGTTTCTAAAATCAAGTACCGCATTTTCCTTTTCTAAAATAGCAGCCACAATTGGACCTGAGGTCATATAGTCAACTAACTCCATATAAAAAGGACGTTCTGAATGAACTTCATAAAACTTCATCGCCTGCTCCTTGGTCAATTGCGTGTATTTCATGGCTTTTATTGTAAAACCTGATTGGATAATCAAGTCAATAATCTTTCCCATATGTCCATTTTCAATTGCATCGGGCTTTAACATGGTAAAAGTTCTGTTTGTTGTCATTTTTATGTTTTTGAATGCAAAGATAAGTAATTAAAAAACTTTACTTTTAGTTTTTAAATGTTTTAATTTATGTCACCATTGAAAACACTTTGTTGTTTACTACTTTTCATATCATTCGTCACGTGTTGCACGAACACAAAGAAGGAGGTAATTTTAAAGAAAAAGGAAAAAGAAGTAGTTAAGGTACCGCAAAGAGAATTGTCTTCAGATTCGAGTCAAACTAAAAACGAAGACCAACCGCAATTAACTAAAAATCAAAAGGTGCTTCGAAAAGAAAAAGCTATTAAAGTAGAAAAGTCCCCCGAAATAATTAATACCAAGGATAAAAAATTCAAAATTCCTTCGAAATGGGAAAATGCTTTTTCAACCAACGCAGAATGGATGGCGCTCTACACCGAAAGCAAGACGGCTTTTCTTACCGGATGGACAAATGAATTCAATTCTAATCCTAACTCAAAAATTTCGGAGAGTGAATTATTATATGCCTATCGAAGAAGGATGGAAAAAGCCTTCTTTCAATCGCCCGAATTTATGGAATTCTGTATTCAACGATTAGCTGAGGACAGCGATTTTCAAAACTTCAAACTAGCCCATAGCGCACAAGTGAATGCTGACTAAGGTTTTTTCTTGGTGGCAAATTCCACAATTATTCCAATCGTGGGCTGAATTATACCCGATGAATTCTCAACAAATTTCGCTTTATAGCGTGTTGGATCATTAGGGTCAACAACAGGCACCCCATTTATATCGGTTTCCACTAATAAAATAGGAGCCAATGTCGTTTTGTGTGCGTAGGCATTTTGAATGTCGAGATAAAAATTTAAGTTCATTTTATTCAAGAATATTTTTTTGTCTACCCGAACATTCAACTGATGAAAACTTTCTTCCCGTTGGGTATTTAATAAATTATAATCCAATAAACCAAATCCATTAATATCCCAATTTTGAATCAAGCGCGACGTTTCCACGTCATATGGCGTGTAGGGAGACCCACCCGAAAACAACCACCTGAAACCAATTTCCCACCCTTTTTTAAATCGTTTCCCACCCGTAAAAGAAACAATGTTTTTACTGTCCCAAGCCGTTGGAACAAACGCGTTATTTTTATCTCTAAACTCTGAAACGACAAAAGTATAGGCCAAAATCGCATAGAATCCTTTAATTAATTTTTGCTGATACAAAAATTCTGCTCCATAAGTTCTTCCTGTGGAGGTAGAAGATACCGCTTCATTTCCCACTATGCCAAAATCCGATCCTACGTTAGCCAAAGAAAGTGAGTCTTTTAATGAGAAAGGATATTTATCATACTTCTTAAAAAATCCCTCCAAAGTAAAACGGGAATTAAATTGGGTAAGGTATTCTGCTCCAAAAACCAAATGGTCCGCTTGGATATAACATAAATTGTTTGCTTTATTAACTAAAGTACCCGAAATATCCCTGAACCCTAAAATGGTGTATGCTGGAAGCTGGTGATACCGTGCAACGTTTGCGTTCAAAGCAAATGAAGGAGTAACTCTAAAATTAACCGATAAACTTGGCGACAATTGATCCAATGGATTCATCATTTCGGTGCTGTAATTAGACACATCCGTTCTGATTCCAAACGATAAATTCAAACGCTCTTTTATAAATCCTTTGCTAAGTTGCGAAAACAAGGCCACTTTACTCAAAAATAAATCCGACTCAAAATCAACGGTAAATGGATTTCCTTGTACCGTAATTTTATTAAAAGTTGAATTGTAATAACGAGCATACTCATACCCCAAACCTGCGTTCCACTTCCAACCATTTTTTAGATAGGTATGCTCCAAACGCAACTTATTCTCTGCTTCAAACGAGGTATAGTCTTGTAACCTATTGGCATCAATTTCAATAAAATCTTTGTATCTAGAAGACCGATTATTAAGCATATTTCTACTTAAAACAACAGTTTGAACACTATTTTTTGAAATATGACTGTAGTTTAATCCAACCGTATAATTCCATTGTTTTTGAAGCGGTAAATTTCCCAAAATAAAATTATTGTATTCGCGCTGAATGGTATCCGTAATGTTATCATTTACTGTGGTATTTAATCGAAAATCATCGATTGCTCCCAAACCAATAAATGAAATTTTATTTTTATCATTTAACTTCACATTAACCTTGTATTGAAAGTCGTTGTAGGTTGGTAGAATCGGTAATTTTAAAGCCGCAAAAAGAAATTGCAGGTAAGAACGGCGCGCTGAAAAAATAAAATCTACCTTCTTGCCAATCGGACCATCTAGTGTTAGCGCAGCATCGCTGGATCCCAAAGCAAAATTGGTAATTAATCCGTCCTTATTTCCATCTTTCTGTTTGAAGGAAATAACACTGCTCAAACCATTTGCGCGATTGGAAGGAAAAGCCCCAGAATAAAAATCAACCTCTCGAATAAAATTAACGTTTAGCAAACCAACTGGTCCACCGGAACTTCCTTGTGTCGCGAAGTGATTTATATTTGGAACTTCAATGCCGTCCAAGTAAAATTTATTTTCTCCAGGAGACCCCCCACGAATAATAATGTCATTTCGAAACGTGGCACGTGACGCAACACCAGGAAGCGCAGCAATAACCTTGCTCACATCGCGGTTTGCGCCTGGCAAACGTTCAATTTCTGTGGAATTAAGGGTTTTAAGTGAAACCGGCGATTCAATATTTTGCCTAAAACGATTGGCGCGAACGGTAACCTCTTTTTGTTCTACCACAACCACCTCTAAAACAAAATCTAAATCAATTGAACGGGCATTGGTTACCGTGATTTCATTTATTATTTGATCCTTAAAACCGGGTGAGGACGCTTTAAAAGAATAAACACCGGGAGCGATTCCTTTGATTTCGTAGGTTCCATCCTCCATGGAAATAGCCCCCATTTGTTGATCTAACAGTTGAATTTTCGCAAATGGCAAACCTAAATTTGTGGAGGCATTAATTATTTTTCCACGAACTAAACCTACTTGGCTGTTTACCAAGCTAAATAAACATATGAAAATTATAAGTAGCGTATTTTTCATTATACTGATTTTATATTTTTTACAAATCGAACAAAATTTTCTAGAATTTGCTCCCCAAAAGTAGTTAGAATTGACTCGGGGTGGAATTGAACACCAAATAAAAATTCCTGCTTTGACTCCAAAGCCATAATTATTCCCGTCGAGCTCTTTGCTGTTATTACGTTTTCTTCCAATCCTTCCACCATCCAACTATGATATAGTCCAACCGAAATGATATCGGGAAGCCCCGCGAATAAAACATCTTTCTTGAGAATTAAAATTTCCTCCAAACGACCGTGCTTCACCTCGGATTGATTGCGTAATTCTCCCCCAAGTGACTCAGATATGGCTTGCATTCCAAGACAAATACCTAAAATCGGAATACTATTTCGGCAAATTTCAATCAAGGAAAAGATATTTTTCTTTTCGGATGGAAGCCCAGGACCTGGCGACAAAACCACACAATCGTAGTCATAAACAGCGGTAATAAGTAATTTATCCTCGAGAATCACATCTACCTCGCAGCCAAGATTTATAAAATAATGCTGAATGTTGTATGTAAATGAATCATAAAAATCAACTATTAATACACGCATCTTCCGCTTTTGTTTTTACTTTGCAAAAGTACGAAAGAGAATAACCTATTATTGAATGTAAATTAATTATGAACAAGAAATCTTTTTTTATTTCCGGTGCACCATCTCCAATTGGACCTTACACCCCCGCAATACTGGCAAACGATACTTTATACATAAGTGGACAAGTTGCCATAAATAGCGAAACTGGCTTATTGATTACGAATTCCATCGAAGAAGCAACGAATCAAATCCTTAAAAATATCACTACCCTACTTGGCGAAGCAAACATGACACTTGCCAATGTGGTCAAATGCACTATTTTTATGATTGATCTCAACGAATTTCAACAAATGAATACGGTGTATGCTAGCTACTTTAAGGAACTACCCCCGGCACGCGAAACGGTGCAAGTATCCCAACTACCCATGAATGCTACACTTGAAATATCCTGTATTGCCGTAAAATGAATACAAAAACAAATTCCGTATTAGACATTTCCATAATCATCGTCAACTACAACGTTGAATATTTCTTGGAACAATGCCTAAATTCAGTATTGTTAGCAGGTCAACAAGTAAATTATGAAGTAATTGTAATTGACAATAACAGTTCAGACGGTTCCATTGATATGTTGAAAGTAAAATTTCCACAAGTAACCTGCATCCATAATGCGGTAAACGTGGGGTTTTCAAAAGCTAACAACCAAGGCATAAAAATCAGTAAAGGGAAATATATTTTACTACTCAACCCAGATACCGTAATTGACGAACAAACTTTATTGAAAATTAATTTACGGATGAATTCCGATGAAAAAATCGGTGGCCTCGGCGTAAGAATGGTTGATGGAAAAGGGATTTTTTTGCCAGAATCAAAACGTGGTTTACCTACCCCATCAGTAGCTTTCTACAAAATATTTGGGATTTCAACACTTTTTAAAAAATCAAAGCGCTTTGGTCGCTACCACCTCTCATACCTCGACGAATTTGAAGAAAATGAAGTCGATATCCTTAGCGGTGCTTTTATGTTCATGCGAAAAGAAGTACTTGATGAAATTGGACTTCTTGACGAAACATTTTTTATGTACGGAGAGGATATTGACTTATCCTATCGAATCCTAAAAGCAGGATACAAGAATATTTATTTCCCCGAAACTACAATTATCCACTACAAAGGAGAAAGCACAAAAAAAAGTAGCGTTAACTACGTTTTTGTTTTTTATCGAGCAATGATCATTTTTGCCAAAAAACATTTTAGGGAAAATAATGCCCTACTTTTCTCTATAGCTATAAACAGTGCTATCTATTTGAGAGCAAGTATAGAAATTTTAAGAAGAATAATTACGATCGCTGCTCCAATAGTGATCAACGCTGTAATTGTTTTAGGCGGACTTTTTGCTCTAACTAATCAATGGAAAATTCGCGATATTTCATTTCCTGAGGAGGCCTATTACCTTCTGATTCCCTTGTATTATATTGTTTGGTCAATCAACTACCTAATCTTAGGCGCTTTTGATGAACCCATTAAACTAATTAAACAATTTCGCGCCGCCATAGTGGGAACAATAATTATTCTTGTTTTCTATGCTCTTCTTCCCAAAGAATTACAATTTTCGCGGCTTTATATTTTAATTGGCGCATGCTGGTTTTTTTCATGGAACATCTTAAATAGAGCTTTACTCAACTTGTTCAACGGAAAAGGTTTGACACTTAATCGAACAAGCAAACGGCGATTTTTGGTAGTGGGAGATGAACAAGAATTTCACCGAGTAAAAGGAATTATTCAACAAAACTTCCTGTCTATTGATGCGGTAATTCCACTCGCCATTGGTAAAAACTTCAAAGACTCAATTGGAGATATTAGGCAAATTCAACAAATAATTAACGACAATAAAATAGACGAGGTAATTTTTTGCGCTAAAAATTTAGCTGCAGGTAAAATAATTACCATGATGACCTCTATTAAAAGCACAACAATAGACTTTAAAATTGCACAACCCGACGCGCAATTCATCATTGGAAGTAACTCAATCGATGCTGGAGGAGAAATGTATGTATTAAACCTAAGCGCATTGAATAATCCGGGTAATTTAAGGTCAAAAAGATTGGTAGATGTGTTTGTTGCTTTGTCTTGCCTTGTTTGTTTACCGCTCATTATTTTTGGATACAAGCATAAAAAGAGGCTAATTCTCAATCTTTTTGATGTCTTATTAGCAAGAAAAACATTAGTTGGATTTTTCGAAAACAAGAAAGCCAATGATATCCAACTACCTCAATTAAAAAAGGGACTTATCACTTATATGGACGACTTTAACCAATTAGACGAATCAAATATTGACAAAGTAAATTTAATATATTGCAGAGACTACAGCCTTCTTAAAGATATTAAATTGATTATTAAACATCGAAAAAAATTAGACCGAAGAGAAAGCTAAGCTTTGAAAAAACAAGAATTTTTCTTACTTTTGCACTCGTTGAAAATTAATTTATCATGGCCGAAATAGAAATCAGGCTTCCGAAAATGGGGGAAAGTGTAATCGAGGCAACCATCACTAATTGGTTGAAAAATCCGGGAGATCACGTAGCGCTTGACGAACCCTTGGTTGAAGTAGCCACAGATAAAGTAGACAATGAACTGCCATCTGAAGTGGAAGGCGTATTGGTAAAATGTTTTTTTGAAAAAGACCAAGTAGCACAAGTTGGTGATGTTATTGCCATCATTTCAACAGGCGGTGGAACAAGCACTGTAGAAGCAAAAGTTGAAGACCACGTAACAACGGAGCCAATAAAGGAATTAAACACGCCCGATTTAGCCCCAAAAATCCAAGAAATAACTAAGCAAAATACTACTAATGTCCTTAATGAACAGAAAAAATTCTTTTCGCCATTGGTAAAAAGCATAGCGCAAAAAGAAAATATAAGTCACGAACAATTGAATCAAATTAACGGCACTGGACAAGATGGCCGCGTGACAAAAAAAGATGTATTGAAATTTATTGAAAATAAGCCAAGCAATCATCCAAATGAAGTTTTCGTTGCACCAAGCATTTCCAAAACATTACCTACAGCACAAGTTGTTGTAAGCGGAAACGACCAAATTATAGAAATGGATCGGATGCGCAAACTAATTGCGGATCACATGGTGATGTCGAAGCACGTTTCACCACATGTTACCTCATTCGTGGAAGCAGATGTCACTGACATTGTGCTTTGGCGAGAAAAAATTAAAAATAAGTTTTTTGAAAAACATGGTGAAAAAATAACCTTTACACCAATTTTTATTGAAGCAATTGTTAAAGCTATCATTGATTTTCCAATGATAAATGTTTCAGTAAACGGAACTACCATCATTAAAAAAAGTGCTATTAATATAGGAATGGCTACAGCACTTCCTTCAGGAAATCTAATTGTTCCTGTAATAAAAAATGCTGACCGACTCAATCTTTTAGGCTTAACTAAAGCAGTGAATGAATTGGCAAATAATGCAAGAAATAACAAGTTAAAACCAGACGATACGTCAGGCGGAACTTACACGATGACGAATGTTGGTTCATTTGGCAATGTAATGGGAACGCCGATAATAAATCAACCGCAAGTTGCCATAATGGCTGTTGGAGCCATACGAAAAATGCCTGCAGTAATTGAAACCCCTCAAGGTGATTTTATAGGAATTCGCCACAAAATGTTTTTGTCTCATTCCTACGATCATCGAGTAGTAGATGGTGCACTAGGTGGACAATTTGTAAGAAAAGTTGCTGATTATCTCGAAAATTTTGATATTAATCAACAATTTTAATTATTTTTACTAAAAAAAACTATGAAAATAACGCTATTTGTAACCTTATCGATTTTTTGGAGTTTTGTTGGTCTTAGCCAGCTAACAGAAACAGAAGTTAAAAACATGATTAATGGAGCTTCTGAAAAAGAACTGGTGGCAGAAAACTCTCGATTAATGCAGGAAAACTTCTTCCACTTTGCAAATCTGGTTGCTGATAAATTAATTGCAATTAAGAAAGACAATTGCAATTATAATTACCGAAAAGGCTTCATTCTTCTTGAAATGAATCTTAATCATGAAACTGCCATCATGCATTTGTCAAAGGCCGTTAAAAAAGTAAGTGCTAACTACGATCTCTATTCGCCAAACGAACAAAATGCTTCAATTGATGCGCTTTATCATTTAGGTCGTGCGCTTCACATGGACATGCAATACGATAAAGCTATTGAGAACTACAAACAATTTATCACAAAATCCACAGCGCAATCGAGCTTAACAGACGAAGCAAAAGTTCGCATCGCTCAATGTGGCGTTGCTAAAAGACTAAGTGCGAATCCGGTTGGATCTGTTCCTAAGTTAATGGGAGGAGACGTAAACACGGCTAATTCAGACATGAATCCCCAAATTTCATTAGAAGGCAAAACATTAAATTTTTCTTCGCAACGCCCCTGGGAGGATAAGTCATCAGAAGCAGGAAAAGAAATCATGTTTAACACCTATCCCGATGATATTTATGTAACAAACAAAGACAATAAAGGAAATTGGTCATCTGTAAGTAGGTCGTCTTTGTCCAAGCCTTTGGTTGCAGAGGAACTTTCAAATACGTCTGCTGACGAACGAACAACCTATATTTATTCTAATACGGGTAACTATTTGTTTTCTTCTGAATTTAAAGACAATGCCAATGGCGCGTTGACTCCGATAAAATTACCAATGGGTGAAATTGAAAAAACGAAAATCATACCTTGGAACACACATTACTCCGTTTCCCCTGACGGAAACACGGCATTTTTTGTCTCTAATGTTGCTGGAGGGAGAGGTCAACGAGATATTTATTACCTAGAAAAGAAAAACGGTACTTGGGGCCCAGCCCAAAATATGGGTGGCATGATTAATACGCCAAACGACGAAGAAACTCCTTTTGTTGGTTTAGATAACAATGTTCTTTACTTTGCTAGCAACGACTCCTCAAGTATGGGCGGGTTTGATATTTTTATGTCTATTCGCGATGAAAACGGAATGTGGTCTAAAGCAAAAAATATTGGTTTTCCATTTAACTCACCTGCTGATGATTTTTTCTTTTCCCACACAGCGAATGGAAAAGAAGCTTATGTGACCTCAAATAGAAAGGGTGGAATTGGTATGTATGATATATACAGCATCGATTTTTCTAGTAATCAAGTGGAGAACGTCGCATTCTTAGACGGAAGAATAATTAACCCTAAAGGATTACCTATTCCTGAAGGCTCATACATTACCTTAAAATGTGCAAATTGTTCTGACAACACAGAGCAAATCATCACCCCACGCATGAGAGACGGTGTTTTTGTGAGCAAATTAGAAAAATGTAAAGAATACGAATTAGCTTATTTTTACAGCTCTGCAACTAAAAATCCGTATAAGAATAAATTTTCTACCAACTGCGATTTAGCTTATCAAGTCATCACAAAACGTGTCCTCATTGATGACAATAATCAAAAAATTGTTCCCTTCCCTAAATACCATATCAATGGCGTGGTTAAGGACAAAGAATCCGGAGAAGTTATTGCAAGTGCTCAATTGGATTTGACTATTGACGGAAATAAAGACAACACCACAAGCGCTGCAAATGGTAGTTATAAATCTGAAATCTTAAAAAGTTATGAGTTTGAATCGACTATGAAAGGAACCATAACAGCGAGCGCAGACGGGTATTTATCTCAATCAATTGATGTGGCTAGTGAATTATTATTTGATTCTGTCATTTCGGTTAATTTTAGTTTGGAAGGTACTGCAAAAGGTTTCTTGGGTCCATATTTTGTAAATTATCAATATAATAAATACAACCTTACCGACTATTCAAAAAGTAAACTTGTTGATGTGATTAAGATAATGAACGATAATCCTTCCCTCAAAATTGAAATTGGGTCACACACAGATAGTCGAGGTTCTGAAGCATTTAATCAAAAATTATCGGAAAAAAGAGCGAAAACAGCCGTTGATTACATCAAATCTAAAATCGTTAACCCCGATCGAATAGAAGCCAAAGGGTACGGCGAAGAAAAGTTATTGAATGATTGTATCGATGGAAAAACTTGTGATGATAAAATGCACATTCAAAACAGAAGAACTGAATTTATTATTCTAAAATAAGTTTAATTTAAAACTTACCCTAGTCCCCGAAAACTCGGGGACTTTTTTTTTACACAATTTATGAAACTCAAACTGCTTAAACCGTTGTGCGTATTTGACCTTGAAACAACAGGTGTACAAATAACAAAAGATCGAATCGTACAAATTGCCATAATCAAAATCCATCCTGACGGCAGCGAATTAGAATATAACCAAATCGTAAATCCAGAAATGGAAATGTCTCAAGAAATTTGTGAAATTCATGGAATATCGAATGAAACGGCAAAACAAGCCCCTACCCTTGCTGAACTAGCGCCTGCCATCATGGAATTTATTGGTGATGCCGACCTAGCAGGTTTTAATTCCAACAAATTTGATATTCCAGTATTAGTGGAGGAACTTATACGAGTTGGAATTGACGCTGACTTTTCAACAAAAGCGTTTGTGGATATTCAAAACATTTTTCATAAAATGGAACAACGAACCTTATCGGCTGCCTGCTTATTTTATACAGGAAAACCAATGGAAAACGCGCATAATGCCCTATTTGACACTCGGGTTACATGGGAGGTTTTAAAGGCACAATTGGAACGCTACGACCAACTTGAACCCGATGTGAATTTCTTATCCAACTTTTCAAGAAACAGTAATTATGAAATGGTCGACTATGCAGGTCGTTTAGCAAAAAATGAAAAAGGAGAAACCATTTACAACTTCGGAAAACACAAAGGGAAGACAATCCAACAAGTCAATTCAACAGAGCCAGGCTATTATGGCTGGATGCTTGAAGCTGATTTCACCAACCATACTAAACTATGTCTTCGTAAAGAAATGGAAAAAATAAAATTGGAAAAAGGAAAAATAAAGGAAGATGAGCTTGCCAATAAACTCAACTCATTAACGAATAAATTTAACTCAAAATGAAAATAATCTGTATTGGCAGAAATTACCAAGAACATACCAAAGAGATGGGTGCTGACATACCGCAAAAACCCGTTTTTTTTATGAAGCCAGATACAGCCTTACTGAAAGAAAATAGATTTTATTATCCTTCATTTACACAAGATCTTCACTATGAATGTGAAATTGTAGTTAAAATTTCAAAGACAGGAAAAAATATTGATGAACGTTTTGCGCACAAATATTACAACGAAATAAGTTTAGGAATAGATTTTACCGCAAGAGATTTGCAAAGCGAATGTAAAAAAAATGGACTGCCGTGGGAGTTGGCTAAATCATTCGACAATAGTGCGCCAATCGCTGAAAAATGGCTTGATATATCAAAAGTTACTTTACCCATTCATTTTGAGTTTCTACAAAATAATGTCCTCAAACAAACAAGTAATTCGGCGGAGATGCTCTTCAGTATCGAGCAAATCATTGCCTATGTTTCGAAATTTATTACCCTAAAAACTGGTGATTTAATTTACACTGGCACGCCTGCTGGCGTTGGACCGGTGGCAATTGGCGACAAGCTAATTGGAAAAATTGAAGGTGAACAAATGTTTGAATTTGATGTACATTAGGTTTACAACTTTACTAAACGTACAAGACTAGAAGTCCCTTTTTCCTTTAAAAAATAAATTCCCTTCGATAAAAAAGCTAAATCAATCCACGTATCGCTTTTTTCAAGTTGAACATGCAGACACGAACGACCAAATTGATCAAGCAACTCCATCTGTATACCGAGACTTTCGCTTTTAATACAAAATAATCCAGTTGTTGGATTAGGATATATGGAAAAATTGGGTGAAAAAGTTTGTTCGACCAAGTCCAAGTTACTATTTTCATCGTGCTCCAAATGAAATAGCCCCCCTAAATCTTGTCCAACGAATAAATTTAATTTACCGTCATTGTCAATATCCTTTACTGAACAGGCACTATAGGCACATAAATCTAGCCCTAAAAAATTTATTTCCCGCAAATTAAAATTCCCAGTCAGTGCCCCATCGATACTATCATAGAACCGCAATTGACCATCGTAAGCACCAATCAATACATACGTGGTATCCAAATGCCTAAAAAAATGAGGATATGGAAATCCATCGGGACTTACAGACACATCGACATTACCGAGCGTGTTAGTAACTAATTGAAACGAAGGAATTGAAGAAGAACCTATATTTTTATAATAAACAATTTCCCCTGTTTTTTTACCAATTAATAAATCCAATTTTCCATCATTATCCAAATCAAAAAGTTGAGGAGCAGCATACTGTCCAACATTAATAATCGTTCCGTTATTATCAGAGTAAGCTACAGCAGCTGCAAACAAGGGTGTTGCCCCTGTAGAGATATTTTTACGAAACACCATTGTGCCATTTTCTAATCCTAAAATTAAATCAGGCTTGTTGTCCCCGTCTAGGTCGCCAAAAGTTGGGACCATTCTCAAGCCATAATTGGCTTGGGAGAGATTTAAAAAATCTTCATCTATAAAGGTAAAAATGGGTTGTTGTAAAGAACCCGTATTTTTGTAATACGCAATTCTACTTTCTTTTGACAATGAAGGTTTGTAGGCAAAAAAATTGCTCACAAACATATCCAACAAACCGTCTCCCGTTACATCGGCAAAAGCAGGTATGGAACCTGTTCCATGTTCAATCATCTCTTCTTGTAAAAATGATTTAGTTTGATAAACAAAATTACTTACTGAATTGGAACCCGTATTTTTATAAAATAAGATACTTGTTTCATTCTCAGAAACATTTCGAGCATTGGGAGCTACCAAAACATCCTTGATGCCGTCGAAATCGACATCCACAGAATAGGCAGCCGGAAAAAGCTGCATATTAACCGCCACAGTATTATTAGGAAAAGCAGGATCCACAGAAATCATCAAAGAATTCGTATTAGGTGCAGCACCACCATTAATTAATAGCGACATGTTTGGATAGGAAACATCACCAATGATTAAATCTTTAACACCACTGCCGTCAATATCGAGCGCCAATAAAGTTGACCCAGAATGCGCTTTCGATTCATCAAAAAGAGTTGCATTAGTGGAAGAACGCTCTGCGTTAGGTACATTCCCCGTCAAGCAAGGAGCATCTTGGTCATTTAAAAAAAGTGCATTCGTTGTTATATCCTCTCTAAATCCGCCCCAACACTCATTCTTTAAAACAAAAATTAACGAGTCGGAATGACCATAAAATTCCATACTTTGATTTTGATGATACTGAACATGTTGACCTCCGATATGGTACGTTAAAATATCGATATCTCCGTCAAGGTCAATATCTACAATCGCAGGTATATCACTTGAACTGACGTATAAATTTAGATTAGCGCCCCAATAGTCCGAATAAAGTAAATTTTTTACCAAGACCCAACTTAATCCATTCGTAGCGTTTCCCGAATTTTTATAGACCTTTATTCCCCCCACTCCATAGGTAAACAAATCGTTTTTTCCGTCTCCATTGTAATCTAACATAGTTGCTCGATAACGAATATCCGAAGGAAAAAGACTTCGACTATCTGCTAAAAAAGAATAGAAATGAGATGCACCTTGAATTTCGTGTTTGAATACCCGAATTTGATCATTACTTCGGTCAAACACAAATAAATCGTTATCTCCGTCAAAATCAATATCTAAATCAGAAACTTGAACATAGTTTAATCCTCCAGACCAAGGAAGTTTTAAATCCACACCAAACTTTCGCACTACAATAGAATCGTTAAAAGCGAATTGAAATTGGGCCTCTGCCGCAGAGGACGAAAAAAACATCAAAATTCCAAAAAACCAACTGTTTTTCATTTCGCTATATTGAACAAAGAATTGTAAAACTCAGTAAAAACATTTAATAAACGACTATTAAAACAACATAAATTAGAGCAAGATTTCTAGAATTAAACCATTTTGAGGGATTTCATAAGGTATTTGGCAATCGTTCAACCCTTTGACAGCAACCTTTCGTTTGACTTTACATTCGAAAGATGCGAGACAAATAACTCCCTCAGCATTCTTGCTCCAAACGAATGCCTTATAATGTTTTGGTTTTGATACCTTAGTTACTAAAATAAAATGTTCAACATAATTTTTAGTTTTTAGGATAAATAAAGGGTGAATTCCAAGCTGATTCCTAATCTTTTCATGGATTAATTCCTCCTTATCTGTTTGCTCAAATAATTGGTTTAGCCAATCATTTCCCCAACCTGATTGCACGCCAATTAATTTATGAATACTGTCGTTGTAGCGATTTAATGAATCCAATCCAAAAGCATCAACAACATCATTTCCAGCGTAGCTCATGGTGAAATTCCATCGAAATGCAACCTCTTTAATCGCATTATTTCTTTCGAATGAAAAAGGACGACCAGTAAGGTAATATGTTTGACTAACGAGTGTAAAAGAAGAATAGAATAGTACTAGGCAGAAAACTTTGAACATTACAACTTAATTAATTTATAACACTGTCT
>CAMDAH010000018.1 GCA_945888625.1 Chryseobacterium gleum | reverse complement strand
CGACCCGACTTGTTTTGTGCTTCAAATCGCATTGTGGACTTTTTTTTTCAAAAGGAAAAGAGTAAAAAATTTGCTAGTTATTACACGCAATGTGTTTTTGGAAATTAGTGGGCAAGCTACTTTTTTAAACATAACGCCAATACGTTTAATAAAGCTTTTCGTAACTTTTATTGCCTTTGTATTTATAGTTGTAATGAGACTAATAGCCATTATAACATTCTTACTTTTCCATTCAGTTAGTTATGGGCAAGACATGCCCGTAACAAAAATCGATTTACAAGTGTGGGCAAAAATAAATTTAAACGTAAAACAATTTCGTAATGGAGACCCGATCCGTTATGTTGCTAGCAACGATGAGTGGATAAATTGTCACGCTGAAGGAATTCCTGCTTACTGTTATTACAACAATGATGCTCGAAATGGGAATGCCTACGGAGCAATATACAATTGGTTTGCAATGGCTGATTCGAGGGGCCTGGCACCAGAAGGATTTAGGGTCGCGAATGATATAGACTGGGCTATTCTTTATAACTTTTTAAAACGTGGAATTAATAATTACCAAGATCAAGGTGTTTCAGCAATAAAATTAAAAAGCGCGTATTCTTGGTCGGAGGGAGGAAATGGAGAAGATCAATATGGCATGTCTATTTTACCAGGCGGTTGTCGATTGCTGAATGGGACCTTTGATGGAATTGGAAATTCAGTTGGACTTTGGTCCAGAGATACCATAACCTACTATGGCTATTCTAAAAGCAATGCTTATTCAAGTTACAACACCTATTTTCAGGCTAACATGAATGATATGCTATTTAAAAAAGAAAATACACGAACCGGTTTTTATGTTCGCTGTATCTATGGAAACGAGCCGCTGATTATTAACAATGTAGAACAAAATTTAACTGAATATGAAATCTACCAAAAGAAATTAAATGAAAACTTAAAGCAACACAAAACCAATGGAAAGAATTCAAAAGAAAAGAAAAAGAAAAATGGAAATTAGCGAATTCAAAAAACGGGAAGAAACACTAAACATCAAGTACATTTTACTCGATCTAATTAGTAAGTAGAAAGAGGCTATTTCATTCTATCTCTTTCAGCCAAGTGGTCCCACTTGGAATCGAACCAAGCACCTACTGATTATGAGTCAGTTGCTCTAACCGAATGAGCTATAGGACCAAATTATCCGAAGATAACATTCATATTCTTTATATTCCTATCAGCGAATTCGCCTGTCCCGACCGAACGCAGTGAGCGTAGGTAAGCTATAGGAACAAATTATCCGAAGATAACATTCATATTCTTTATATTTCTATCAGCGAATTCTACACTCACGATGGAATATCGAAAAAACGAAAGAACATTAGACAAAATACAAATTTCAAATTACAAAAGTAGCTATATTTTTGCTTTTTTCAACAGAATAGTTAAAGAGATTTCTTAATGGTATCTTTGGGCCAAGCGCCTTAATCGTAAGGCGCTTGAGACAAGTCCAAGAAAAAATAGAACCCCAAATGCTATACCAGTTAGCGGTTTTTTTGATTTTCCGTCGCTTATCAAAATATATTTTAAACACGCTAAAAAACGAAAAACCCCGACTTAAATAAGTCGGGGTTGCTTTTGTGACCCCGGAGGGATTCTAACCCCCAACCCTCAGAGCCGAAATCTGATGCGCTATACAATTGCGCCACGGAGCCATTTTAATGGTAGCACAAAGGTAGTATGAAGTATCGAAATCCACAACCCAAAAGAATTCACCTGCAATATCTTGCTTACCTATATATATTACTTTAACTTTATGGCAAATTTTAATTGTATGAAAATAAAGTTACTAATCACCTGTTTCATAACACTCTTTGTTTTTATCGTACCTGCCCAGCAAACCAATTGGCAGTCTTTTATCGATTCTATTCCTACGCTTTCCTCTCCCCGTGCATACGACTTGAATCAAGATGGTATAAAAGATATTGTTTACGGCGGGGGTACAGACGGAGTTGCCAGCAATAACGGCATCATTGCCGTAAATGGCGCAAACGGAAATTTACTCTGGAAACGGCCTTCGCGAAATGAAGTGTTTGGAAGCGCAATATTTATGGACATAACCAACGACGGAATTAGAGATGTATTTATTTCGGGGCGGCAAGCGCAACTACTTGCCATAAATGGTGCAAATGGCGCCTTGTTGTGGGATTACTTCCCTTACAATACTAATCCAGGGGATAGTGGGCTTTACAACTTTTACAATCCACAATTCATTGATGACGTGAGCGGTGATAATGTGCCGGATTTATTAGTGGCAAACGGAGGTGATCATACTGCGCCTGCATGGGATACGACCAGACCCCCCGGACATTTAATGGTCGTTAATTCAATGACAGGACAATTAATTTCAAAAGCTGTTGTGCCCGATAGTGCTGAAACGTACTGCTCCGCTCTTGTTGCAGACATTCAAAATAATGGGATTAAATGGGTGCTTTACGGAACTGGGGGCGAAAATTTAGGCGGTTCGTTTTATGCGTGTCCTTTGACAAGCTTACTGCTAAATTCTCTAGCTCCCTCTATTGTATTAGCAAGCGACAATGTAAAAGGATTTATAGCTCCAGCGGCTATTTACAAAACGCAAGCAAATCAATATGACATTATTATTCAATCGTTTGGTGGTAAAGTAAGTAAAATTAAAGGGGTGGATTTTTCGACCAGTTGGACCTACAACATACCCGGCACTGAAAGTAGCGCAGAACCAGTGATTGGAAATTTTACGGGAAGTATAGCGCCCGATGTGTTTTTAGTTTTATTTAAAGGGACAGCGCCTTCATACACCGATTTTTATCAAGTTATGCTCGATGGTCAAAATGGCACGCAACAATTTAAAGACAGCTTAGGATCTATGCATTATGCTTCAGCAAATGCTATTGATATAAACAACGATGGTCGAGACGAAGCAATTACTTCACTTAATTATTTTGAAAATGGCCATTATAAACACCGTCTTCAGCAAATTGACTTTCAAAACAATACCATTCAACAAATAAATACTACAAAAGCAGGTGTAAATCTTGGTTCTACACCCTTAATAACAGACATTGATAACGATAACCTATTGGATATTGTTTACCTAGTAAAAAAAGACAGTTTAAATCCCGTTGGGTGGAAAGGTGTCTACGCAACAAGGCACGAAACCTCATCAATTATTCCCAATGCTGGAATTGCTTGGGGGAGTTATTTGGGCACCAAAAATGATGGTATTTACACCTATGACAATGTAAACTGTGGAGCAGGCAGTTTAATAAGCGGCGCAGGAGTTACGCAGCCAAGCTGCAATGGATTTGCTGATGGAGCAATTAATATAACCCTCAGTGCGGCGGGAGGTGCTGGTCCCGTAACCTACACATGGGCAAATGATGCTAATACTTCGCAAATTAATAATTTGAGCGCTGGTACTTACACTATTCAAGTGACCAACAATCTAGGATGCTATGAATTGGCCTCTTACACACTTGCTGATCCCTATAATATTACCTTCGGAGGGATATTGGCCCCAACCTGCCCTGAGGGGTCTAACGGGATGGCAACGCTTAATTCTTCGGGATGCCCTTGCATGTTTAGCACCTGTACTTTTCTCTGGGAAAATGGCATTACTACAAAACCCAACAGCACTTTAGTGGAAGGTTGGAATTCCGTTCAAATTACGCATCCTAACGGCTGTGTAGTTTTGGATTCCGTATTCGTTCCATACAGCCCTACACTTTATGATTCGTCACAAGTAAACAACATCAGTTGTGCTGGAGCTGGCGACGGAAGTATAGCGATTTATTCAAGTTTGCCTCCTACAAGTATGGTTTATGCCTGGTCGACAGGTGGAAATAGTACCATTGTAACTAGTTTACAAGCAGGAAATTACCAAGTTATACTAACAGATGACAGGCCTTGTTCCGATACACTTCTATTCAGTATTGTGGAACCCGATTCCGTAACCCTATCAACCAATATTCTAAACGCCTTATGTTTTGGAACCTCTTCTGGCCAACTAGAAATCATTGCTAGTGGCGGAAATAGCGGCTATGTATATTATTTAAATAATATGTCTAGCTCATCAGCTATTTTTTCTCAATTGCCTGCAGGCACATATAATGTGTACGTGAGTGATACTCTCGGGTGTTCATCAGCCACACAACCAGTTGCTCTTAGTCAGCCGCAAGCTTTGATGATAAACTTAAGTTCTACACCACTAAGTGCTGTAAATAGCTTTGACGGTACGGCTACTGCAATTTTAACCGGAGGTGTAGCTCCTTACAACATTACTTGGAGTAATCAACAAAACGACTCCTCAATCGTTTATTTATCGCAAGGTTGGTACACGGCAAATGTTGTTGACGCTAATGGTTGTACAATCACTGACTCCATTTTTGTCGGCACTGCTAACTTGAATGATTTATCACAAAACACATTAATTGCCTATCCTAATCCATCCAGTGAGCTGATAAATTTATCACAGAAAGCAACAATGATTTATCTTTACGATCAAGCAGGTGCTTTGGTAATTAAATCGAAAAATGCTGCTCAAATCGACGTTTCTCAACTCGCAAATGGCCTATACACTTTACACGCAAAAATCGATGAAAACGAAACAATTGTACGTGTAGTTATTCAAAATGAATAAGCAAACAACCCTTCTTTCATTAGTTAAAACAACCCTCCTATTTATACTAGCAGCGCCCTTGTTTTTGGGCTGTAATTCCGCGAATAAACGAAACCAACTTGGCAAGGGTAATATCCCTTATGGCGATACGCTTTGTTTTTTTAATAACTCACCCATTGGAAAACTTTTTCCATTATACTCCACCGATATTTATAGCCACAGAGTGAGCTCACAACTGTTTGAAACCTTGTTAATTCTTGACCCCCAAAGTAGCGAGGTGGTAGGGAATCTGGCTAAAAAAGTGGTAACCAGTGCCGACAATAAAAAGATAAAATTATTTCTTAGAGAAGATGTTTTCTTTCACGAAGACCCTTGTTTTGGCGGCAATTCAAATAAAATGACTGCCCAGGACGTAAAATTTTCACTAGACTTTGCCTGTTCCTCTAATCAACTAAATAACAGTGGAAAAGTGTTAAGTGAGAAAATAATTGGTGGAGAAGAAAACTATTCATCGAAAAAAATACATTTAGGCAGTGGAGTTTCAGGAATAAAAATTATAAATGATTATTGCCTTGAAATAAATCTGAAAGAGCCCTATGTAAACTTTCAAAAATTGTTAACGAGTACGGCCTATGGAATTTTTTCCAAAAATGCCTATAAATATTATAAAACGGAAATCGTTAATCATCCAATTGGTACTGGACCATTCATTTTAGGTAAAAAAACAAACAACAATATTCTGCTCCGTTACAATCCTAACTATTGGAAAATAGATGCCTACGGAAATAAATTACCCTACCTGAATGCAATAATTATTAGGAATGGTAAAACCAAGAAAGAGGAATTCGCACTTTTTAGACAGAAGCAAACCGATATTGTATTTGAAGTCCCCTCAGAATCGTTAAATTATCTATTAGGTAGTGTTCAGGATGCGCAAAAAGGCGGCAATATTATGCATCGCGTCTTGGTCTCTCCCGGGGCATCCATATCAAGTATAGCATTCAATTTAAATATGGGTCCTTTTAAAAAAATAACCATTCGCAAAGCCATTGACCTCGTTATCAACCGAAATCAGTTGTGCAATAATTCATTAAATGGAGACGGTGCTCCTGCAAATCGAGGATTCACTCCGCCATCTAAATACTATAAAAACGAGCAAGTTTCAGAACGAAAATACGATATTGCTGAAGCCAAGCGACTTCTAGCAATTTCAGGATATAATGAAAAAACCCCTCTGTCTATAAAGTTATTTATTGGAGGAGGCGAAGAAAGCAAGGCCTATAAATGGTGTAAATATATTTGTGATGAATTAAGAAATCAATTAGGTATCAAGGTACAAATTATTTTGGGTTCATTTACCGAACGAGAAAATGCAATAGCTAACAACACTGTAGATGCTTGGAATGTTGGATGGGCAGCTGATTATCCGGATCCCGAAGGATATTTTAGCCTTTTTTACGTAAAAAACAAAACATCAACTAGCTCTTCAAAAAGTCTCTTCCCCATTCTTTCTTCGTTGGAATATAATCAATATTATTACCAAGCGACTCTTGAGAAAGACCGTGTTAAAAGAAATAATTTATTTAATAAATGTGATTCAATAATTAAAAGTGAAGCCGTAATATTGCCTATATTAATTGATGATTTTGTGGCGATTATTAATTTGCGCGTTAGAAATTTTAAACTAAGCCCTTTAGGTTTGGTTGATTTTACAAGTATCTACCTGAAGGAACTTAGCTAATCACTTAATCGCTTCCGTAACCCACTGTCTACCCCAATTGTCTTTTTCTTCTTGAGACCATAATTCAGGATAAAATATTCTTTTTTGAAATCGTGGCGGTAAGTATTTTTGCCAATTCGTACCCCCTGTTGCCGACACATCTTGACTTTCTCTACTCAAATAGCGTACAGCTGATTTGTAGTGTGCTAATGGCCAAAACACATTCACATTTAAGTCATTTTTTCGCAAGGCGCCAATCACAGCAACGCTCGCTTTTTCTTCCTCGCTCAATCGCAAATAAACTTGCCATAAATTTTTTGTTTTACATTCCGTCGCCAAGCTAAGGAAACGATCGCTATATTTTACTTCAAACTGCGTAAGCGTAAGCGTTTTAGTTCCTGTGGATTCCTCTGTAGCACCTGCCTTCCAATATATTTGATCTAACAAAACACTTATATCTTGCTCGTGCATTAATTCCTCTCTTTTTCGTTTGTCAACTAAATTAATTAAATCAGTACTGAAAAACTCGATTTCACGATATTGAGCTGACTGAAATCCGCTTGCGGGAAGAAGGGACATCCTAAACTTCAAGAACTGATCCTTTTCCATTCCACTAACCATAATTTCAAAACTCATAATTAAGGCATCAAAATAACGGTTAATGCGCGTAACACGATCCACAAAATAAGCTGCGTCTAAAGTTAGATTAGATCCCAGTTGGTCGAATTCGTTCAATGCCAACTTAAAATACAACTCCGTTATTTGATGGTAGATAATAAAAACTTTTTCGTCAGGGAAACTGGTTTTTGGTTTCTGCAAACTCAACAAGGTCTCAAGTTCTATGTAGTCCCAATAAGTCGTTACCTCTGCATACAACAAACCATCTAAGTAGGAGGATAAATCCTGACCTAATAACGCGTACTTATCATTTAACAATTCTAATCTTTTTAAGTCCTCAGGTGAAATGTACATGGTATTAATCTGATTTGTTGCCGAAATTAGTAAAAATATGTGGCTACACCGAAGCAAGAAAAAATTAACTTTGTGAAAGCATATTAAAAAACATGATAAATTACAATCCAAAAAGTTGGTTAGGGCTTATTTTTTCCCTAAACAAAAGTGATACCATTCGAATTTTATGGAAGCAATTACTTTTTATTGCCGTTCTTGCTGCTATAATTATAGAATTACTACACCGATTACCAATCTATTACCAAATCAAACTCGGTTCTTACACCAAGGAATTAACAGCCATCTATTCTTTAATCGGTTTTGTAATGTCATTATTGTTACTGTTTAGAACAAACGGAGCTTATGACCGTTGGTGGGAGGGGCGAAAACTTTGGGGCGCAATAGTCAACGACTGTCGAAGTGCCTACTTAAAAATAGCAACAAGAATAAGTGCTGAGGAAGACAAAAAAGAATTGGGGCGTTTACTAGAGTTATACATTCATAATGCAAAAAACAATTTAAGAGTTAGAAATAAACAGCAAGATTTTTTTATACATGAAAATAAACTAGAAGATGGAAGTCCGGTTTATGTAATGCAAATGATTTATACAAAACTGCGGGAAATTGAAATAAAAGGTGAATTGACGCAAGGTGATCTCATCCAAATAGATGTAAACTTAAACGGATTAATGGCTTCACTAGGGGGATGCCAGCGCATCAAAAACACCCCAATTCCATATTCGTATAGTTTATTTATCAAAAAGTTTATTTTTTTATATGTAATTACGTTGCCCATCGTCTTTTTTCACTTCGATTATTGGGCTATTTTAATTACCACGTTTGTTTTCTATGCCTTAGTTAGTATGGAGGTATTAGCTGAAGAAATCGAAGATCCTTTTGGAACAGATGATAATGATTTGCCGCTTGAACAAATTTGCACGACCATAGAAACAGACTTAAGAAATATTCGCAACGATTAAATCGCGATTTGTTTCGATTGTATTTTTAACTGTAAAAAATCTGCTGCTGCTAAATCAAATAGGTCGCTGTTTTCTGTTGTAAAATACTCTACGCGACCTCTTTTGGAAAGTTTTTTGTTCAACTCATCATGTCGCTCCAGGTAATCAACTAGTTTATCGGCAACAATACTTCCTTGAGCAATTACTTTTACTTTCTCCCCCACAAGCTTTTGAATATAATCGAGTAAAATTGGATAGTGTGTACACGCTAAAACAATTGTGTCAATTGCCGGATAGTGCTTTAAAAATTGCTCCACATCTTGTTTAATTATCTGTTTTCCCGGTTCAGAAAGATGCATGTTGTTTTCAATCAGCGGCACCCACATTGGACAAGCATGTTGGTAGACGGCAACACCTGGAAAAAACTTATTCAACTCAATAGGATACGAATTTGAATTAACTGTGCCGGCAGTGCCTAGAACGCCAATGCTATTCGTTTGGGTTACATGCCCCACATATTCTGTGCAAGGCCTAATAACGCCAAGGATCCTTTTGTCCTTACCATACTTGGGAAGATCATTTTGCTGAATGGTGCGCAACGCTTTGGCAGATGCTGTATTACAAGCAAGAATAATTAACTCACAACCCTGACTAAATAAAAAATCTACCGCTTCAAGCGTGTAAGCATAAACAATTTCGAAAGAACGGTTTCCGTAGGGCGTCCTTGCGTTATCGCCAAAATAAATAAAGTCGTGGTGGGGCAGTTTTTTAAAAAGTTCTGAAAGCACTGTTAAACCGCCATAACCAGAGTCAAATACGCCAATAGGTACCTTATTCATAATTCAAAACTACATAAAAAAAGGGGCAATTAAAATTGCCCCTTTGTGATTGGCCAAAAGACTTACTTCTTCGTTGCAGCAAGATCCAAAAGCATTAATTCAACTAGCACCTCGGAGGTGATGTCCATTCCGCCTTTAAAGTATAACGTAGACGATTCATCAAGTACATAGTTAATTTTTTTTCGGTCCGAAACAATTTCCACTGCCTTTTGAACGCGTGCTAAAATTGGCTTGTTTAACTCCTGCGTATAAATTTGCATTTCTTGTTGCAAGGCAGTCTGGCGATCTTCTAAGCCCTGCTGCTTCTTCATAATTTTCTCCTCTTCTATCTTTAGAATAACAGGCGACCAAGTACTCTTATTTTGCTCATACTTTTTGTAAGAAACTTCCAAATCTTTTTGTATTTCTTGTAGTTCTAAATACCCATCTTGCTCAAATTTTTTGAGTTTTTCAACGGCATCCCTTCTTGATGGCATGGTGTCAAGTAATTTTTGAGAATTAACGTGTGCTAATTTCATTTGAGCGGATACAACATTAAGACCACTAAAAATTAGGGCAACTAAAAGGATTACTTTTTTCATAACTATTTATTTTAAATTTTTTATTCTTGGGTTATCCCCATTTCCTCTAACACGGTATTACTTATATCGTATTCTTTTTCTGCATACACTAAATTGCTTTGGTTCGCTTTATCAAATACAAAAGCATAACCTTCGCGCTTCGCTATTTTTTTCATGGCTGTAAAAACTCGGTCTTGAATCGGCTGAACAAACTCCTGTCTTTTCAAAAAATACTCGCCATTATCACCAAAATACTGGGTTTGTAATTCAATGGTTTCTTTTTCCAGCTTTTCTATTTCGCTTTTTCTTTTTTCTTTTTCCTCATTTGGCAAAAGGACTTCCTCCTTATTGAAATTATCTTTTTTCGTCTTAATAAAAGCATAACGATCTTCCACTTCTTTTGTCCATTTCAGCGCCAACTTATCTATTTTTTCTTTTGCTTCAATAAACTCAGGAATATTTTTCAAAATATAGTCAGAGTCAATAAATGCATAAGATTGGCCTGAGGCAAAACCTATGCCAAAAAAAACAAGAAAAATAATAAAAATCGCTTTCATGAATTGTTTTCGGGCGTTTTTGAACGGCAAATATAAAAAATTATTGCCATTATCATTATAATTCACCGAGGTTCATTCCAATAGTAAAACTTAACTTAGGACTGAACCCTTTTAATTGTATCGATTGATCCGACGTTCCCCCACTTCCAGTAGCCCAACTATCTAACTTATCAAATCCTAAACCATAATCTAAACCAAGCATTCCAAACATGGGTAAAAACACCCGAATTCCAATACCAGCCGCTCTTTTAACATTAAACGGATTAAACTTATCGAAAGTCGGATAAGAATTTCCTGCTTCCAAAAACGCCAGCGCATAAAACGTTGCTTGTGGATTAAGCGAAATCGGATAGCGTAATTCCAAGGTATATTTTGCGACAATTGGATCCCCTCCATTGGAAGAAACGCTTTGGTCCTCGTACCCTCTTAATGCAATAATTTCTCTCCCTCCTAACTGATTAACGCCCGACAATCCACTGCCTCCGACAGAATATCTTTCAAAAGGGGTAACCCCTTTGTTGTTGTTGTAAGCGCCAATATAACCAAAGCCAAACCTAGGCATTAAAATCAATTTCTTGTCCGGCGTAAGTGGTAAATACCACTCACCAGTAAATTTGAAGCGATAGTACTCCAAATAATGGTAGCGGTCTTTAGGAGACATTGAGCTATAATCTTTATCAACAAACAAGGAATAGGGGGCCGTTGCCTTTGCCGTAAGTGTAAAATTCGAACCACTTTGCGGATAAATTGGAGCACTTACTGAGCTTCGTTGCAGTACATATTTTAAGGCAATGTCATTAGCATAACCCTCAGGAAACAATGGAAATCTGAAGTCTTTTACCACATCATAATATTGATAACTCAATTCGTAATAGGCGGTAAAATAATCATCTGGCCACTTTTTTCTACGTTGCAAACCGACACCCGTTCCAGTAATTGACAAACCAGTATATGCTGCATTTGATCGTATTAAGCCATTTGAAGACAAGGCTGTATTATTGACCCAGAAAGACAAAGAATTTGCTTTTTTTCCTCCTAACCAAGGCTCTGTAAAGGAAAAATTATACCCTTGATAAAAGCGACCATTGGATTGGGCGCGAATGGAAAGTCGCTGACCATCTCCTGATGGCAGGGGTGTCCAAGCGGTTTTATTAAAAATATTTTTAAAAGAAAAATTATTAAATGTTAAACCCAAGGTTCCGATAATTCGTCCTGATGAAGTAGGTCCTGCACCACCGTATCCTCCGGATAGTTCAATCTGGTCGGAAGACTTTTCCTCTACGACATATTCAATATCTACCGTACCCTTTGCTGGGTCTGGGATTGGATTAACCTGAAATCCTTGTTCATTGAAAAAGCCCAGTTGCGAAAGTTCTCTTTGGGTTCGTATGATGTCAGCTTTATTAAAAAGATCCCCGGGTTTAGTTCGAATTTCTCGCAAGATAACATAGTCATTGGTCTTATTATTTCCCCGAATAGTAACCTCTCCAATACGTGCTTCTTTGCCCTCAATAATTCTAATTTGATAACTTATCTTATTGTCAACCACGCTAGTTTCCACTGGTATTACTTGAAAAAACAAGTAGCCTTTATCCATGTATAGCGACGAGATATCCCTACCATCACCACTGCCTTTCAATCGTTGATCAAGCAAATCCTTATTAAAAACATCACCATTTTTAATTCCAAGAACCGTATCGAGAAAACTTGACCTGTATTTAGAATTGCCAATCCAATCAATATCTCCAAATAAATATTTTTCTCCTTCCTGAATGTTTATATCAATTCGAAGGCTCTTATCACTTACTTTATATACAGAATCAAAACTGATGAACGCATCTCGTAAACCTGCGGCATTAAACTTTGACAGAAGAGCAATTTTGTCCTTTTCATAAGTGGATTCCGTAAATTTTGACCGTTTAAAAATCCTCAAAATAGATTTTTGCTTTGTATCCTTCATTGCTAATTTAAGTTTCCAAGTTGGGACACTTTCATTTCCACTGATATTTAGCGGTTTGATACCGATTTTTAAGCCTTTATCAATTTCAATTAAAAATACTTCAGAATTATTTATCATCGTGTCTTTTATCCTTTGGATAGTTACGTTTACTCCGTAAAAAGATTTTTCCCTAAAATACCCTTTGATTTTACTTTTCGTCTGAAAAACAAGGTTTTCGGTAATTGTTTTTCCAGAAAACAATTCGATTTCTTCACGAACTTTGTCTGCCTCTCTGCGGGAAATACCAATAAACTTAAACCTAGATAGCTTGGGCCTCGGAACCAATTCGATTACGAGATAAATAACACCTGCCACCTCTTTTTCAGCATAAATAGAAATGTTTGAAAAAAGCCCCTCATCCCAAAGGTTCTTTATGGCTTTAGAAATTTGATCACTTGGCAACTTAATTTTTTGTCCTTGCTTTAACCCTGCAATCAACTTAACGCCTTGATGGTCGTAATTGTCAGCCCCAACAACACGTATCGGACCAATCTCATATTCCACCGGCGCAGCATAGTCAAAAGAAAGTTCACCTAAAGTTAATGGAACCCTCTGTGCAAAGGAGAAGGTACATACAAACAGAAATAAGACAATTGCGTTACTTTTCATGAAAATCATTGAATTTGTTCTGATGTTTTACCAAATCGACGCTCTCTATTCTGATAATCTTTAATAGCTGTTATAAAATGTTCTCTTCTAAATTCCGGCCAAAATATCGAAGAAAAATGAAGTTCCGTATAGGCAATTTGCCACAACATGAAATTACTCACCCTGTTTTCCCCACTAGTTCTGATTAATAACTCCGGATCAGGAATACTTTTTGTGTACAAGTGATTAGCAATTAATGCGGGGGTAATTGTTTCACTAGTTATATCCTTATTATTTGTTATAATTGACTGAAATGCTTTAGTTATTTCAATCCTTGCACTGTAATTAAGCGCAAGAATAAGGGTTATTCCCTTGTTGTCCTTTGTTTTGAAAATTGCATTTTCCATGCTTTTCCTACAATTATCTGGTAGTCCTTCAATATCTCCAATAGTTAATAGTCTTACGCCATTATTGTCCAAACTATCAAGTTCAGAAGTGATTGCATCAATTAATAAATCCATTAAGCCATCAATTTCGCTTTGCGGACGAGACCAATTTTCTGTAGAAAAAGCGTAAAGGGTAAGGTATTTTACCCCAAATTCTTTTGCTGCCTTCAAGGTGTCGCGAACAGCCTCAACACCAGCAGCATGACCAAACAAACGATTCTGCCCTTGACCTTTCGCCCAACGACCATTACCATCCATTATAATAGCGACATGATTTGGTATATTGGATAAGTCTAATAAAGACATTTAATTAATTTTAATATGCTAAGGTAAGGAAACTATTTACTTGAAAAAAATATTAGCAGAACCAAGCAATAAGCAAAAAACGAAAACCCGTTTATTCAGCCAGAACGATTGCTTTGTTATCCAACATTTCTAAAACCCCTCCTTTAATCTCAAAAGTTGCAAGGTTTTTGTCAGCCGGGTCAATAAGAACCTCCCCCTCAAAATCAACTGAGTCAGTGGCTTTTTTAAATCTAATTTGGCCTTGTTTTAAAGCAGAAATAATGTCCGAGTGATTACTCAGTAACTGAAATTCACCCATCAATCCGGGTAACGTAACGGAAAGCACCTCGCCTTTAAAAATAATTGCTTCTGGTGTAAATATCTCAAGTATCATACTATATAATAATTAAACATCAGCCATCATTTTCTCGCCCGCCTCAATCACATCCTCAATTCCACCTTTTAAGTTAAAAGCTGCCTCGGGATACTTGTCGTATTTTCCGTCTAAAATATCGTTAAACGCTTTTATCGAATCATTTAAATCTACTAAGACACCAGGTAAGCCAGTAAACTGCTCAGCTACGTGAAAAGGTTGTGATAAAAATCGCTGTACTCTTCTTGCTCTGTGTACTACTAATTTATCTTCCTCGGAGAGTTCATCCATTCCAAGGATAGCAATAATATCCTGTAATTCTTTGTAACGCTGTAAAGTAACTTTAACACGTTGAGCACAGTTATAATGCTCATCTCCAACTATTTCGGGAGTTAAAATTCTAGAAGTAGAATCAAGTGGGTCTACGGCAGGATAAATTCCAAGTTCAGCAATCTTACGAGACAAAACCGTTGTCGCATCAAGATGGGCAAAAGTATTTGCAGGCGCTGGATCCGTTAAATCATCCGCTGGCACGTAAACCGCCTGTACAGAGGTAATGGAACCGCTCTTAGTGGAAGTAATACGCTCTTGCATTTGTCCCATTTCTGTAGCCAATGTAGGTTGATATCCAACCGCAGACGGCATCCTACCAAGAAGTGCAGAAACTTCGGATCCTGCTTGTGTAAATCTAAAAATATTGTCAACAAAAAATAAAATGTCTTTTCCCTGCTCTTGACCGTCACCGTCACGAAAATACTCCGCAATGGTAAGACCAGATAATGCTACACGCGCTCGAGCTCCGGGAGGCTCATTCATTTGGCCAAATACAAAAGTTGCTTTAGACTCTTTCATTTCCTCGAGATCAATTTTTGATAAATCCCACCCCCCTTCTTCCATCGAATGCATAAAGGCCTCTCCATATTTAATAATGCCTGATTCTAACATTTCACGAAGTAAATCATTTCCCTCTCTAGTTCTTTCGCCAACACCGGCAAAAACAGACAAGCCACCGTGACCCTTAGCGATATTATTAATTAATTCTTGAATTAAAACCGTCTTTCCAACACCCGCTCCACCAAACAAACCAATTTTCCCGCCTTTGGCGTATGGCTCTATAAGATCGATAACTTTTATACCTGTTAGAAGCACCTCCGTGGCCGTTGATAATTGATCAAACTTTGGGGCCTCTCGGTGTATTGGCATTCCTCCCTCGTTACTCACCACGTTAATTCCGTCGATAGCTTCACCAATTACGTTAAAAAGTCGTCCTTTAATTTTTTCTCCTATAGGCATTTTAATCGCTGAACCGGTAGATGTTACCTCCATACCTCTTGTGAAACCATCTGTGGAATCCATTGAAATAGCTCGGATAGAATTTTCGCCAACATGAGATTGCACTTCAAGTACTACGCGAGTCCCATCTTTTTTTACTACCTCTAGCGCATCAAATATGGTAGGAAGGACAACTCCGTTTTCAAAACTCACGTCCACCACTGGACCAATTACTTGTGACACTTTTCCTTTAGAAACAGACATATTTTAGTGTTTAAATTTGGGTGCAAATGTAACTATTTATATTTGAATAACTCCCCTCTAAAAGCTAAAAAAACATCCTTATCAACTAATTTCTTTCACTAAAAATTTTGAAGTGAAAAAGGAAAAAGCCGTCGTTACAAGCATCAAAAAACCCGAAACACCTAAAACCTCAAAAATTTTAAGTTCTACTGGGAAGGAAATTGCAGCGCCAGGAATAACAACAATCGCATAATTAATTTGCAAGAGACAAATGCCAATTCCCAATGCAATGCCAAGTAGAATTCCACTGAAAGAAATCAATACGCCTTCTAAAAAAAAAATACGAAAAACACCTTTTTTTGATAAACCAATACTTTTTAACACATCAAGGCCCACTTTCTTTTCCAAGTAAATCATCGTTAATGATGCCACTAAATTAAAGGTGGCCAAAAGGAAAATAAAAAATAAGATAATCAAAACGATAAGTTTTTCACTTTTGCTCGTTTTGTAGATAAGCTCGTTTTTCTCCGCGTTCGTTTTTACACTAAAATTATCACCCAAAAGGGTTTGTATTTCACGTTTTAACGATTCGTTATCTTTACCTTGGGTGGGCTGAATGTAAATATGTGTAAGCTGGTTTTCTAAATTAAGTAAGCTTTTAACGAAATCAAAACCCGCAATAACAACCGCATCATTGGTTTCTTTATTATAATTTACAATGCCCACAACATTAAACGAGGTTTGAAAAAATGGGTTTTTACCCAATTTTAATTGTAAATTATTTTTGGGCGCATAAATAATAACGTTTTCTGCTTCGTGTTCTATATTCTGAAAACCCAAATTAGTTGCTAAACCGGCGCCAATTAACCCAAAGCCATTGCTAATCGTATTAGCTGAAGGCAAGTTCGGTGTGCCTGCAATTAAATGATCATTTTCTTTAATCTTAATCATCTTTAAAAATTGCCTTTCAACACCCATAATGGTTGCATTCACCCATTTTTCTTCTTTTCGCAAAATAACCGTTTCCTCAATACCTTTTGACATGAACCTTATCCCTTCAATCTTAGAAAGTCGTTTCCACGGGACTTGGTTTTCAAAAATTGTTTTCCCTTTACTTGGCCTAATAATTACGCCTTGATCAAATTCCGTGTATAATTCACTGATCATGGATTCGATGCCGTTAAAGGAGGACATGACGATAATCAATGCGGCAGAAATAACCGTTATGCCCACCACAGATATGTGTGTAATTACCGTTACAGCTTGACGTTTGTTTTTCGAAAACAAATACCTTAGCGCTATGTAGAACGGGACTTTAATTCTTGTTTTTTAACAATTCTTCAATTTTACTCGCATATTCCAAGGAATCATCAATGTAAAAAGTAAGCGATGGTATTTTTCGAAGGTTTTTTAAGCGCTGACCTATTTGGCCCCTTATTTTTCCTTGATTCGTTTGAATTGATTTTAACACCTCCGCGGGACTTGGGTGCGCAAAAATGCTTAAATAACACCTGGCAATAGATAAATCTGTGGTAATTCTTACTACCGTTACAGAAACCATTGCGCCTAAACATATTTCTTGAGCTAGGCGCTGAAATAATACGCCCAGTTCCCCTTGGATTGCGGCTTCAATTTTTTGTTGTCTAACACTACTCATGTAACAAAGTTAAGAAACTTCAGTGCTACTAATTGAAAAACTAGCAGACAAATGTATCTTTGTTACTAAATTGACTGCTTTAAAACAAATATATTCCTATACCTTTCGGTATAAGAGCGTGGCACTTCTCGTTGTGTTGTGTAACTTTTTGTTTGTTGTTTTTAATTTATTATCCCTCGTTTTATTTATACCGATTCTTCAATTAATTTTCAGAAAACCAGCTGATATGGTGGCAGCGAGTCCCCCAAATTATGACAACTCGTTTTTGGGTTTATTTACCTACGTCAAAGATTGGTATAATTTCACCATGTACAATTTAGTTTCCGAGAATCCTAAAGACGCGCTTTTATTTGTTTGTATTACCGTAATGATTGCTTTCTTATTAAAAAACGTGTTTCGCTATGGTGCGGTTTGGTTTCAATCCCAGTTACGAATGGCAGTGGTGCGAGATGTCCGGGATAAATTATTTGACAAAATCCTTGTTTTGCCGCTGGCTTATTATTCAAACGAACGAAAAGGTGATTTAATGGCCCGTATGAATAGCGATGTTGGCGAAATTGAAATCGGTGTGGTAAGCATGTTGGAACTCTTATTTCGCGAGCCCATAGCCGTAATCATAAATATCGTTTCTTTACTCTACCTCAGCCCAGAACTGACGCTAATTTCATTGTTCCTTTTGCCCATTTCGGCATTCGTAATTTCAACCATAGGGAAAAGCTTAAAAAGAACAGCAAAATCTGGACAAGAACAAACAGGGTTGCTTTTTTCGGCAATGGAAGAGGCGCTATCTGGAATACGAATTATAAAAGCATTTAATGCCAACCAATTTATTTTAAGTGGATTTAAAAAAATTAACATTAAGCATCAAAAACTAATCACAAAAACGTTTAGAAAAAAAGACTTGTCTCCGCTGCTCAATGAAACATTAGGAGCAATGGTTATGCTTTGTTTAGTTTGGTTTGGTGGCAAGCTTATATTAGAAAACAGAGGATCTGGGCTTACTGGCGAGGTTTTTTTGACTTTTATCATTGTCTTTTCCCAACTGCTTCGACCAATTCAAGGCATCTCCTCATCTATTGCCAATATGACCAAGGCAAAAGTTTCTTTGGATCGCATCAACGCCATTTTAAATGAAGACGAAAAAATAATAGAAATAGAAAACGCTGTTGTTTTAAACGACTTCGAGAATGCCATCGAATTCATAAATGTGGGGTTTCGATATGGACAAGAAAGTGTATTAAAATCAATTAACTTAACCATTAAAAAAGGTAGTCGTATTGCTATAGTGGGCGAATCCGGGAGTGGAAAATCAACACTAATGGATTTACTCCCAAGATTTTATGACGTAGAATCAGGAGAAATCTGTATTGATGGAATAAATTTAAAAGAAGTCAATATCAAATCCCTTAGGAGTTTGATTGGCATTGTTTCGCAAGAATCAATTTTATTTAACACAAGTGTTACAGAAAACATTGCTTTTGGTGATAATACGCCCTCGATTGAAAAAGTAATTCAAGCCGCTAAATCGGCCAACGCTTTTGATTTCATAATGGACCTTGAAAACGGATTTGAAACGATTATTGGCGAAAGAGGAAATAAGCTGTCAGGAGGACAAAAACAACGTTTGAGTATTGCGAGAGCTATTTATTTAGACCCCAAACTATTAATTTTAGATGAAGCCACTTCAGCCCTTGACACAGAATCAGAGCTTTTGGTTCAAGCAGCCTTAGAAAAAATAATGATTGGGAAAACGACTTTCATTATCGCACATCGACTCAGTACGATTATCAATGCCGAACAGATCATTGTTTTGTCAAAGGGAGAAATTGTTGAAAAAGGAAGCCATAAAGAACTACTCGCTTTACAGGGTTTTTACACCAAATTTTGTGCCTTGCAAGGCATTCATTAAAATCGCTACAAAAAATGCCAAAATTCGCAACGTTTTACCTTCTTGTACGTTGATTAATTGATGAAACTAGTCCTTCAAACATTTTCTTTACTTTTAATTTCTCTCTCTTTCTTTTCAAGTGTACTCGGACAATTGATAACTAATACTGGTCAGTCTCCTCAAAACTTAGTTCAAAACGTATTACTTGGTCCTGGCGTTATTGTTTCAAACATCATGTTTAATGGAAGTAATTCAGCCATCGGATCATTTTCGGCTACTGGAACTAATCTTGGGATAAATCAAGGGATAGTTATGACCACAGGAACGGTTTTGAACAACGGGTCAGGCCCGCAAGGACCAAATAACCTCCCAAGTTGTGGCATGGATAATAATGTTGGTGGTTCTGGTTTGCTTTCAAATTTAATCGGAGGCACGCCAACTTTCAACGCCGCCATTCTGGAATTTGATTTTATTCCTTTCGCAGACACCGTCAAATTTAAATACGTTTTCGGATCCGATGAGTACCCTGAATTTGCTCCGCCAAATAATTCCGGATTCAATGATTTGTTTGGTTTTTTTATTTCCGGTCCTGGCATAGCAGGAATGCAAAATATAGCTCAACTACCGAACAATGGCGGTGTGGTTTCTATAAACAACGTAAATGCGATAACCAACTTCCAATATTTCAATGCCAACGGAGACGGAAACACTGCTCCCTACAATAGCTCTCCATTCTACATCCAATATGATGGGTTCACGACTGTACTTGAAGCAGTTTCTCAGGTGCAATGTGGACAAACCTACCACTTGATAATTGCTATTGCAGACGTTGGAGACGGAAGTTGGGATTCGGGTATTTTTCTTGAGGCCAATAGTTTAAGTTCACAAACACCCATTAACGCATCCTTCACTTTATCACAACAAGTTTACCCAGACCCTTCGTGGATGGCGGAAGGTTGCGTATCCGCAACGGTTACCGTTCAACGAAGCGGTAATCTAAACAATGCGTTAACCATTCCAATTCAATGTACTGGAACCGCTCAAAACCTAACTGATTATTCAGGTATTCCCAACACAATTACATTTGCTGCAGGACAAAACACCAGTACTTTTACAGTAAATTCATTGCCTGACAATCTGGTAGAAGGTTTAGAAACCATTTTGATTAATTTTAACGTTACCGATCCTTGTGGCAATTTAACACCTATTCTCCTCACATTAACGATTCAAGATATTGCTCCATTACTATTATCTTTACCCGATTCAAGCGTATTATGTCCCGGAGACCCCATCATAGTCACGCCCAACTTATCGGGTGGTGTACCCCCATACGCTTACCTTTGGAGCAACGGATCCACGACAAGTTCCGTCACAATAATGGCAAATATAACCAATACTATTTCACTTACGGTTAGCGACAACTGTTCAGGGCAAAGCGTTACAGACTCTGCAACTATCACTGTGCCTGTTTATCCGTCCTTATCGTTAGCTGTATCAGATGATATCACCGAAATTTGTCCCTTTGTTCCACAAACAATCTTTGCTAATGCAAGTGGGGGTAGTGGCTCATTTACTTACGCTTGGATAAACAATAACAGTATTATAGGGGTTGCCGATAGCCTTGTTGTAAGCCCTTCTCAAACAAGCGTTTATATTGTAACGGTGAGTGATAATTGTGGCTCAACATTAACCGATACGATTACATACACCATATTGAGCATGCCTCTTGTTGTGTATACAAGTCCTGTTATTCGAATTTGCCCTGGAGACAGCGCGTTCATTTCAGCAAGTGCACTGGGCGGCTACGGAAACTATTATTTTTTATGGCCTTCTACAGGAGAAACAACATCCGGAATATGGGTACATCCAACAGCTAGCGCTTTATATCAAGTTATTGTTTCAGATGAGTGTCAAACCTTCACAGTAAGTGGGTTTTGTCAGGTTCTTGTTGTTAAACCAGTGGCCGACTTCCTTATTTTGAGTACCTCAACGACAGAAGGTTTGCCCATTTCATTCTTAAATCAAACTCAGAACGGCTATGGCTACGCTTGGCTTTTTGGTGATGGCTCAAGCTCTACCGATATTCATCCTGTTCACACCTATGCCAGCGAAGGGACATACTATGTAACCTTGATTGCAACAGACATTAATGGGTGCTTAGATACGATCACAAAACCTGTAACCATTCAAGAAGAATTTTACATTTACATTCCAAATACCTTTATTCCGGACGAAAACAGAATAAATGATGTTTTCTCGGGATCTTTTGTCGGCGTAGAATGGATAAAAATTGAAATTTTCAATCGTTGGGGCGAACTTGTATTTGAGTCGGAGGCGCTAGATTTTGCTTGGGACGGGCGATACAACGAAGATGTTATTCAAAGCGGTGTTTTTACATGGAAACTTCGCTACAGGCCTAAAAACCGCCAAGAATTACTGATGACGGGACATGTAAACATTATTCGTTGATTTCTTGATTGAAGTAATATTCCATTTCACCTTGCCCTTTGTCGCTTTAATCGTAATTTTGTATTTGTATGAAAAACATAAGAAACTTTTGCATTATTGCGCACATTGACCACGGAAAAAGTACCCTAGCTGACCGTCTTCTTCAAGCAACAGGGACTATATCTGACCGTGATATGAAGGCGCAGGCATTAGATGACATGGATTTAGAGCGAGAAAGAGGCATCACAATTAAAAGTCACGCCATTCAAATGAATTTTTCAAGAGACGGTGTTGAATACATACTTAATTTGATTGATACCCCAGGACATGTCGATTTTTCATACGAAGTTTCTAGATCAATTGCCGCATGTGAAGGGGCGCTGTTGATTGTGGATGCGTCACAAGGAATTGAAGCACAAACAATTTCCAATTTATACCTGGCACTTGAACACGATTTAGAAATTATTCCTATTTTGAATAAAATGGATTTGCCAGGAGCGATGCCGGAGGAGGTTTCAGACCAAATAATTGAATTACTCGGCTGTGATATAAGCGAAATTATTCAAGCCTCGGGAAAAACTGGATTAGGTGTAGATGCGATACTTGCCGCAGTAATTAATCGTATTCCGGCACCCAAAGGTGATGAAAATGCGCCACTTCAAGCCATGATTTTTGATTCTGTATTTAATTCTTTTAGAGGTATTATTGCCTATTATCGAATTCGAAATGGTGTCATCAAAAAAGGACAGAAAATTCGCTTTATGAACTCTGGTAGAGATTATAATGCCGATGAAATTGGGATTCTAAAAATGGATTTGTCACCTAGAAAAGAGGTTCGAGCTGGAGATGTTGGGTATATTATATCCGGCATCAAGCAGGCGAATGAAGTGAAAGTCGGCGACACCATTACCGGAGCTGATAACCCTTGTGAAATCGCTATAAAAGGATTTGAAGACGTTAAACCAATGGTTTTTGCTGGTATTTATCCTGTGGATACAGAGGATTATGAAGAACTAAGGTATTCCATGGAAAAATTACAGCTTAATGATTCCTCCTTGATTTTTGAACCAGAATCTTCCCAGGCCCTTGGCTTTGGGTTTCGATGTGGGTTCCTTGGCATGCTTCATATGGAAATTATTCAAGAGCGATTGGAAAGAGAATTCAACATGACTGTTATAACAACCGTTCCCAACGTTTCCTACAAGTCCTACATGAAAAAGGACCCTGAAAAAATGACAATTGTAAATAATCCATCTGAATTGCCTGACCCATCTGGAATGGATCGCATTGAAGAACCATACATTTCGGCACAAGTTATTACCAAAACAGAATACGTTGGATCAATAATGACGCTTTGTATAGAAAAACGAGGCGAGTTAAAAAACCAAGTGTATTTAACCCAAGATCGAGTTGAAATTTCATTTGAAATGCCATTGGCTGAAATCGTTTTTGATTTTTATGATCGACTGAAGTCTGTATCTCGTGGCTATGCCTCCTTTGATTATCATCCGATTGGCTACCGAGAATCTGATTTAATAAAATTAGATTTAATGTTAAATGCGGAGCAGGTAGATGCGCTTTCTGCTTTAGTACATCGGAGTAATGCCTTTGATTTAGGAAAAAGGATCTGTATAAAATTAAAAGAGTTGATCCCTCGCCAACAGTTCGAAATTCCGATTCAAGCGGCAATTGGAGCAAAAATCATTGCCCGTGAAACCATAAAAGCATTAAGAAAAGATGTTACGGCCAAATGTTACGGTGGTGATATCTCTAGAAAAAGAAAATTATTAGAGAAACAAAAAGAGGGTAAAAAAAGAATGCGACAAGTAGGGCGTGTAGAAGTTCCTCAAGAAGCATTTTTAGCAGTATTAAAACTTAACGATTAAACGTATGGAAATTATCAATCACTTGCACTCAGGATTAAGATGGGTTGCCCTAATCTTACTAATTTGGGCTATTGCCAGCGCCTTTTCAGCTAAACGCTTTGAAAAAAAGCATAAAATGGTTAATCTATTTGCCATGTTAACCCTGCACATTCAATTGGTAATCGGGTTGATTCAATACTTCACCTCCGCGAAAGTGCAATTTACCGCTGGATGGATGAAAGAACCATTGCTGCGTTTTTATGGCATGGAACATTTGGCCGGTATGTTATTGGCAATTATTTTAATTACTATCGGATATAGCAAAGCGAAAAGAAAAGAAAATGATGCGGATAAATTTAAAGTAATTCGCTTGTTTTATTCGATAGGATTAATCATTATTCTTTTATCTATTCCTTGGCCATTTAGGGCAAATCTTGGTGGGGGATGGTTCTAAGGATTATTTATTTCTGCTCTTGCCTACTTTTAGTGGTAAGTTGCTCTTCATCTGGAGATAATGTTAAACCTGGGCCAACTGATACCCCAGAAGTAGTCGGTGAAAATTTATTCATTATGCATTGCGCAGCTTGCCATGGAGATGACGGGAAATTAGGTGCATCGGGAGCGAAAGATTTAACCGCGTCAAGATTAGATGATGCGGCACTCAGGAAAATAATTACAGAAGGAAAAAATGGGATGCCGCCGATGAAAGAATTACTTGGAAATAACGAAAACATACAGTTGGTTATTAATCATGTTAAAAAATTAAGACATTGACAGAAGGATATGATACGTCTGTGCCGAATGAAGAAGCTTGTGTTTTGGTTGGTGTTATCAGTGCAGATATAACCGAGGCAATTGCCATTGAATATTTAGACGAACTTTCCTTCTTGGCAGAAACAGCTGGCGCTACCACACAACGCACCTTCATGCAACGATTGCCCTTTCCTAATCCAAAGACCTATGTTGGCAAAGGAAAACTAGAAGAAATTAGAGAATATATCAAGGCAACAAACATTGAATTGGTAATTTTTGATGATGAATTATCTCCCTCGCAATTACGTAATATAGAACGAGAATTAGAATGCAAAGTGCTTGATAGGCCTATCCTAATTCTTGATATATTCGCAAGTCGGGCCAGCAGTTTCCATTCCAAAACACAGGTAGAATTAGCCCAACTTCAATACATGCTGCCGAGATTAACACGCATGTGGACCCACCTCGAGCGTCAAAAAGGAGGTATTGGACTTAGGGGGCCTGGAGAATCGCAAATCGAAACAGACCGAAGAATAATTCAAATGCGGATTACGCTCATGAAAGAACGGCTTCAAGACATTGATAAACAAATGAGTATTCAACGTGGAAATCGTGGACAATTAGTTCGTGTAGCACTTGTTGGGTACACCAATGTTGGAAAAAGTACCCTAATGAACGTCTTGGCGAAATCTGACGTGTTTGCTGAAAACAAATTGTTTGCAACCCTTGACACAACAGTCCGGAAAGTCGTTATTGAAAACATTCCATTTTTGCTTACGGACACTGTTGGTTTCATTCGAAAATTACCTCAGCAATTAGTGGAGTCTTTTAAATCAACTCTAGACGAAGTAAGGGAAGCAGATATCCTTGTGCATGTTTTAGATCTCTCACACCCAAACTTTGAAGAGCAATTTAATGTGGTGAATGAGACGCTTCATGAAATTGATAATACAGAAAAGCCAAGTATTCTTGTTTTTAATAAAATTGATGCTTTTTCACCACAAGAACTAGATGGTGATGAAGACGAGACAATTAATAGCATCGAGATTCTTAAAAAAACATGGATGGCTAAAATGCAAAAAACAACATGTGTTTTTATTTCTGCGACCGAAAAAGAAAATATAGAAGAGTTAAAATCTGTCATATATGAGGAGGTGAAAACAGTTTTTAGTATTCGCTACCCGTATAGTAATTTCCTTTATTAATAAAACCCGAATCGTATTAAATAAAAAAAGGGGAGCAAGCTCCCCTTTTTCATAATACATTAATTTTCAACTTATCTAACAACCACATTTTTTGTAGTCGTTGCTCCATTTGAAGTAACTGTAACGATGTAGCTTCCTTTAGCAATACTTTCTGTTGAGAAAGATACCAATTGAGAACCTACTAAATTTGTAAATGATTTTGTAGCGATTGTTCTTCCTTGAATATCAACTAATGAAACTGAAAAATCATTGTTGTTTGCTTCAAAAGAAACATTAACTAAATCAGATGCTGGGTTAGGGAATACATTCAATGCGATTGTCTCCATTTCATTTAAACCAGCAACGCCTGTTTTGAATACTTTCTGCTCGCTATCTCCAAACTCGCCACCAGAAGCTAAAGTAGCACCAGATGCATCAACAATCGTGTATCCACCATCACCATATTGACAGCAAATTCCATCTCCGAAAGAGTCAAGGATTTCAAATGTATAACACGTGTTTGGCGTTAAGTTAGCCTGAACTGGCGTTTCTACTGTTTGACCTGCGGCAGTTAAATTTGGTCCAAAACCACTACCTGAAGCTACAGTTGTTCCAGCAGCATTTTTAATTGTCCAAGAAGTCTCATCTGCATATCTATCTGTAGTAAGATTTACTGTTACATACTGGTTAACCGCAACTAATGCAGTAGAAACCGTTGCATTTACGCCATTGTTTGCCGCGTTTGCATCAGCTGCTGTAGCAACCGTAACAACCAAAGCGCCACCCATGAAACTTGCAATTGGTGTACAAGTAACTGTTGCAACACCATATGTAGCTAAACTTCCAGAATATGTTCCAGTTGAAACTGTTGTTCCACCTTGAGTTACAGTAACAGTTGCAGCAGTTAAGGGGCTTGTTCCATTGTTTTGAATTTTCACCTCTGGAGTATAAGACCCTTGGCAATGAACTAAAGAACCTTCATAAGTAAGTGCTGCTACGTCTGCAGGATTTGAAGCTGGAGGAGGGCAAGAACCAACTGCTGTATAAATAGCAGCTGCAGTTGCTTGGCCAATCTCTGTTACTACACGGTTCGGACAAATTTTGTAGATTGTTGGGAAATAACCAATGTTAAAATTTGTGTTGATTGTATTTGCTGTAGCCGTAATTGGATTCGCCATCGGGAATTGTATTTGACCTGCAGCATTAGGATTTGTCCAGTTGCCAATATTACCTGATCCGTCTAACATCGTAGCATCCGCAGTTGCACCATCGCCCTCAATCCAAATTACCATAAGGTCATCTGTTGTGTTTGCAGCAACGCCAGGCGCTCCTGCTGGACCGTGTGCAGCATACGCATCTTCTAATGCACCTGATAAATGATAATTCCAACATGGACCACACCAAGTTGCAGAAACATCTAAAATAACCGTATAGCCAGCATCAAGATAGTCATACAATTTATAAGAACCATTGTTTGTCATGCCAGCGGTAGACAACCAAGACTGATAAGCACTTACAGTGAAGTCTGGAGCAAGGCTTCCAGGCGCCAACTGTGCAAAAGTTGTAGCGGATGTTGCAGAAAGCAACAAGGCTGATAGTAAAAGTTTTTTCATGTTAATTTTTTTAAGTTGATGTAAATTTAATGTTTTTTTAAACAACTCAAAACTAAAATAAAAAAATATGGGCTTTTATCGGAAAGAATACCGATTTTCTGTTCAAAAGCAGGGCGATTATTTTTTCTTGAGCTGCTCTATAATAAAAAGCTCAATTGCACCCACCATTGAAGGTGCTTTAGGGTGTGGTGCATTTACATCAAGGCGCAAGTTATGCTTTTCGACTGCCATTGCTGTTGTGGGGCCAAAAGCAGCAATCGCCGTGGTATTTTGTTTGAAATCAGGAAAGTTTACAAATAATGACTCGATCCCTCCAGGACTAAAAAAGACTAATAAATCGTAGTAGACATTTTCTAAATCTGAAAGATCAGACGCGACGGTTCGGTAGAGAATTGTTTTAGAAAACCTTATTTTGCTTTGTTCTAAGGTTGATGGTATATTGTCTCGAAGAATATCGGTGCACGGTAAGAGAAAGTTTTCTGATTTATGCTTCTTCATTACCTCAACTAAATCTTCAATTGTTTGCTTTCCAAAGAAAATTCTCCGTTTACGATAAGCCACGTATTTTTGTAGATAAAGTGCCACAGCTTCAGAAATGCAAAAATATTTCATCTCCTCTGGGACAGTAAATCTAGATTCTTCAGCAATCCTAAAAAAATGATCCACAGCAACTTTAGAAGTAATAATTATAGCGGTATGATCAACTAGATTTATTTTTTGGGCGCGAAATTCTTTCACGGAAATTCCTTCCACCTTAATAAATGGGCGAAAATCAATCTTGATTTTGTATTTTTTTGCTAAGTCAAAATAAGGCGAATTTTCACCTTCAGGTTGAGGTTGAGAAACAAGAATAGTTTTTATTGCCAAGTCTAAAAGTTTAAAGTTGTGCTACTTAACAAATGAAGACAGTTTGCTACCAAAGAAAACATAAAGAGCTATCATTGGCAAAACTTCAACGGCGCAAAAGTACAACAAAATGTAATACCACCTAATACCATTGAACCAAGCTGCTACCAACCCTTTGCCTATTCTGTTGATACAAGTGAATAGAATGCCCATTGATAAAACAAGAAATACGTACCCTGATAGTGACTTATTTAATGAAATGATAATGGCACTAACCACGAAAAAAAATCCTGCAGTACAAATGGCGAAACGCAAATGGTACTTTAATTGCCTAATAATTGGGTGTTTCCCAACCAGAACCAATATTAACCATTGCCCTGACTTCCAATAAAGCATTAAAATTAGAGGCGCTAGAACAGCTATTAAATAACTGTTTGTTAGTTGCTTTTTTGTGTCCAACAATAAAAAAATGGATAATGAAGCGCCAATGAAAAAGTTAATCGTTAACAAAAAAAATGTCGAGGGACTAATTCTTTCGGAGTCATGATTGAATGCGTCGTCTTTTTGAAGTCGATAGAACCCACTTAAAACAAGCGCTATAAGTCGCTCCTGTCGAGAGGAAGCAATAGCAATTAGTATCAATGAAAAAGAACAACTCAACAACCAAATCGAATCAACTGTGGTTTCTCGAAGATGTAATGATAACAATTCCGCCATTGATTTGTTAAAAATTTGGAAAGCCAAAATTAAATAGAATGCGTTTAAAATTACCTTTATTAATTAACTAACTTTGCATTTCAAATTAAAATCAATGAAAACAGACCAATTTAAACATCCCGATCATTACAATTTAGATGATTTATACTCTGATGAACATAAATTAATTCGTGATACTGCACGTCAGTGGGTAAAACAAGAAGTGTCGCCAATAATTGACGAGCATTACGAAAAGGCTACTTTTCCGATGCACCTTCTTAAGGGATTAGGAGAAATAGGTGCCTTTGGACCATACATCCCTGTTGAATACGGTGGCTCTGGGCTTGATCAAATTTCTTACGGAATTATCATGCAGGAATTGGAGCGTTGCGACTCGGGCCTGCGATCTACCGCTTCGGTGCAATCGTCTTTGGTGATGTATCCAATCTGGAAATACGGTTCTGAAGATCAGAAATTACGTTTTCTTTCAAAACTCGCCACGGGTGAAATAATGGGCTGTTTTGGTTTAACAGAACCAGATTTTGGTTCCAACCCAGGAGGAATGTTGTCAAACTTTAAAGATGATGGCGATCACGTTATATTAAACGGAGCAAAAATGTGGATTTCTAATGCGCCATTTGCAACGATTGCTGTTGTTTGGGCGAAAGATGAAAATGGAAGAATTCATGGGTTAATTGTAGAGCGTGGTATGGAAGGCTTCAGTACGCCTGAAATGCACGGAAAACTATCCCTTAGGGCCTCATCTACCGGTGAGTTAATCTTTGAAAATGTGCGCGTTCCTAAAACCAACATTTTACCAAATAGATCAGGACTCGGAGCGCCATTAAGTTGCTTGGACTCTGCTAGATACGGAATTGCATGGGGTGCCATTGGCGCAGCAATGGATTGTTATGATCAAGCGGTGAGGTATTCCAAAGAAAGAATACAATTTGGGGTGCCAATCGGTGCCTTTCAGCTGGTTCAAAAAAAACTATCAGAAATGTTAACAGAAATAACCAAGGCACAACTTTTAACGTTTCGTTTAGGTCAATTGCGCAATGAAGGAAGAGCGACTACGGCCCAAATCTCAATGGCGAAAAGAAATAATGTTGAAATCGCAATGGAAGTGGCTCGAGCTGCACGACAAATACACGGTGGTATGGGCGTAACCAGTGAATACTCTATGATGCGACATATGGCCAACTTAGAATCTGTTATGACTTATGAAGGCACACATGACATTCACCTATTGATTACTGGAATGGACATTACAGGCATTCCTTCTTTCACCAGAGAAATGCCTGAACTATAGGCCATCCTTAATTATTTCATCACCACGTAAGGCCCTAATTTTATTTCTTGATTCGCTAGAATACAAACTACTATTGTACTTGAATAGTAGCTCCTTGTAAAATTCCAATGCTTTATTTTCGTCCTTAATATGCTCCTCATTTATTTTGGCCAAGCGAAACAGCGCATCGTCAGCGAGAATATCTGAAGCATATTTTTCATAAAGCGTGGTGTAAAATACGATCGCTTCCGTCCATCTTTTTTGCTTTTCCATGGCTTGTCCTTTCTTAAATACTATTTCATCGTTTAGCGAATGAAACGGGAAATTTATCTGAATGCTATCAAAAAGGGAAAACGCACTATCTATTTGGTTTTGCTCTAAAAATAAGTCTGCCGTTGCATACCACATCATCGCCTGGTAATTGCTATCCAAACCGAAATTATCTGTTATGGCAATAGAAAGCTGCATAGCGTCATTGGCAATTAACTTCGAGGTAGATTCTTTCAACACATTTAACTGCGATTGCGCGTAATCAAATTCGCCATCAAAATAAAAAACACGGGCATTTTTGTACTTTGCCTCATTTCCGATAACGTCAAACTTGAAGTCGTTATCTATTTGCATATACAAGATTGACGCATCCCAAATCCTTCCGCTTAAAACATATACATCTGCCAACAATAGTTTCACAGACGCTTTTTGAACATCAGAAATTCCCGGTGTATCCATTAACTGCTCTAAAACAGTTATAGCGGCTTCTTTTTTTCCAGCAAAATAGGCCATTACTTTGGAGTATTCTAATACAAAAGTTATTGATTTTCGCGCATTCGCTATTCGATCAATTACTTTCTTATACTCTTTTAAAGTTGCTTCCAACTCCTCATCACTGTAAACTTTGTAAAAGCTAAGTTCTACATAGCGTGCATTCAAAAGAGCCGCTTCCGCTTCAAAAAAATAGGGCAAGTCGGTCCCCAAATTAATCACATAATTAAAACACTTTCTAGCAATTTCAAAGGACTCATTTTCAAGTGCTATTTTTCCTAAATCCATAACTTGAAAACCCATTGTTTGCATTCGTTTATCAAGAGCAACCACCTGAATGTAAGCTGCAGAGAAATTTTTATTCTGCAAAAATAACCAAATAAGCAGCTCTGTAAGTTCGAATCGACTATTTGGCTCTTGGATTTTATCGAGCAACACCTTTTTTAATTCTTGCCCATCTTGACTGTTTTCTGACAAGTCTAGTTTATCCTCAAGGCCAAATTGAACAGAGGCCTTGTATTCGGGGTACTTGTCCAGTAAATCCAGGTAAGACTCAATTGCTTTTTGTTTATTTTGCATAGAAAAATACAACTCAGCATAAAGTAATTGAAAAGGATAGTCGGGCATTTGTTTACTGCCTCGATCTAAAACATCTTTGGCTAATTCTATTTTACCTTGATTGATAAAAAAACGAAAAACATCCGAAATGTTCGTGGGGTTGTACACACACAAAGATAAAACTTCGTTGTAAGTGTTTTTTGACTTTTTAGGCTCGTTAATGGTTTCATAAAAAGCGCCTAACTGCAACAACAATTGTAGGTCTTTTTTATTTAATGTGATTTGCTTTTTAATCGTTTTTTCCACTGTGGAATACTCCTTTAATTCCGTTAAACACGCTATGTATCGGTTGTATATCAGCTTGGATTGATCCACTGCGTAAAGCTTTTGGTAATAAACAGTTGCTTTTTCAAAATCACCATTTTGATAGTAGTACTGTGCTAGTTTCGCATCGCTATCCGTCTGCGTAAAATAGCAAAACGCGGAACAAACAAAAAACAAAGATATTAGCAGTTTAAGCTTCATTTTATGGTTTTATCAATGCCCTTGACAAAGAATCTAGTCCAGGATGTAAACGGAAAAATGTTTGCATTGTATTATTTTTAGACAAGGTGTAATCCTTTAACAATTCCTTTAGCTGCATGATTTTGTTGGATTCAAAAGCAATAAAATCTGGATACTTCTTTCTTTCTCCTTCTCCATTTTGAATATCTGTCTTTAAATTCTTCAGCGCTATTCGCTCTTCTTTAATTCCTCTCTTAAGTTTTTGATACGTACCACCTAGAGGAGCGAATGATCTTCTCATGCGCTTGTAATCATCCAATTTTTTGCCGAACGCCATATCAATTGTGTTACTTTTTAAATTGTTTTTAATCCGTAATTCGACCTCAGCTGTTGCTAAACCTATTCTGGCTATCGTATCAATTTTATTTTTCTTTAAGTCCAAATCAAGCTGGCCGATCTCTTTTTGAAATCGGGTAAGCTGAGCAAGTTGCTCTTTCTTTTTAAAGTCAGAACAAGACATTAGAACAACACTTAGAAAAAAAATAAACAGGTGTTTCATAATTGGCAGGTGAAAATTAGTTAATGACCGTAAAGCCAGTGTATGACTGTAACGCAATGGGAATTTTAATTCCCTCGACTGTTTGATTATTTTCTAACAATGCAGCCATTATTCTAGGTAAAGCAAGCGCAGACCCGTTGAGCGTGTGACACAAATGTGATTTTTTCTGATCATCCTTATACCGTAATTTTAGTCGATTTGACTGAAATGTATCGAACCTTGAAACAGAACTAACTTCCAACCATTTTTCTTGTGCTGCTGAATACACCTCAAAGTCGTAAGTCAAGGAGGCAGCAAATCCCATGTCACCACCACAAAGTCTCAAAATACGAAAGGGCAATTCTAGCTTAACTAGCAGACCTCTTACATGCTTAACCATCTCATCGAGGGCTTGATCTGTGTTTTTAGGATGCTCAATCCTAACTATTTCTACTTTGTCAAATTGGTGCAGCCTATTGAGACCCCTCACGTCTTTTCCATAAGATCCCGCCTCTCGTCTAAAACAAGGTGTATAACCCGTCAATTTAAAAGAAAAGTCTTCCGTAGGGATAATTACATCACGATAAATGTTTGTGAGCGGCACCTCAGCTGTTGGAATTAAGTAAAGTTGATCTTCGGCGGAGAAGTACATCTGACCTTCTTTATCCGGAAGTTGTCCTGTTCCTATGCCACTGGCCTCATTCACCAAAAGCGGCGGAATAAATTCTTCGTAGCCTGCTTTTTCTGCTTCATCAAGGAAAAAAGAAATTAATGCGCGCTGTAACTTTGCTCCTCTTCCTCTGTAAAACGGGAACCCGGCACCCGTAACTTTTACGCCTAATTCAAAATCAATTAATTGGTGTTTTTTGGTTAACTCCCAGTGCGGAAGGGCTGCGAAAGAAAATTCAGGGATAACACCTGCTTGTTCTATTTCTTGATTTTCTGCAGGTGTCTTTCCTTGTACAACTACTTCATTAGGGACGTTAGGCAAGGAATACAGTAGCGTTTGCATTGTTGCTTCGCTCTTTTCTACTTCCATTTTTAACGTTACTTCTTGCGCCTTTAAAACCAGCGTTTGATTCTTTAACTGAAGTGCTTCATCGTGTAGGTTGTTTTTGAAACAATCGCCAATTTTTCGTGCTAATTGATTTAATTCTGCGGAAATGTTTTCTAATTTTGTCTTATTATCTCGCCAAATCTCATCCGTTTCCAACAAATTATTAATGGTATCTGTCGCATCAATATTTCGTTTTACAAGTCCTTTGAGAACACCTTCTTTATCCGAACGTAGTAGTTGAATTTCTAACATATTGGTTGAGTAATTTCAGCAAAAATAATCATTTGACCGCTATATTTTTAATAATACAGGATTGATTATTTATGCCACAAACTTTTATTTATTGAAAAACAGAAAGATTCTTTCCATCAAAAGAGGCAAAAACAATCTTAGGATGAGACTCCTGACAGAAAAAATTTCCCCTGGCATCAATACCAATTGCTCCAGCAAAACCATCAAACTCCTTTAATTCTTGAAAAGACTTGCTGAACGCTTCTTCAATTAAAAATCCGTCAGTTACACGGGTTACAATTTTTGCTGCCAAAGCGGCGCTTACAATATCTTCCCCTACACCTGTGCAACTAATGGCACAAAACGCATTGGCATAATTCCCAGCGACTGTTGCTGAATCTGATATTCGACCGGGTAACTCAAAGCCTTTGCCCCCTGTTGATGTAGCCGCAGCTAGGTTTCCATTCCCATCTAAAACAACGCAACCTACAGTACCCATACCATTTGATTTTAAGCGACTCTCGTGTTCTCGTATTCGTTCTGTGGTCTCTACATTGAAATGAGGCACTCCATTTTTTTCCGCGAACTGCTTCGCTCCTTCCCCTCCCAATACCCTATCATTCTCCAATTGCAATCTCTTTGCCACTTCAATAGGATGCTGAACAGACTCAATATTCAGCACACCGCTAAACTTTTTAGTTTGTCCATCCATGAGTGCTGCACTCATTCTGATTTTACCATCTTTTTGAATCTGAGACCCTAAGCCAGCGTTAAAAAGGGGGTTGTCCTCCAACAAAGAAACGGCATAAACAACCGTTTCAACAGCATTGTTGACTAAAAGAAATTGATATGATTTTTGAATAATTTCTTTCAGTGCCTCTTGCTTTGCTGTCTTATTTTCATCAGACTGCGATGCTTCACTAAAAAATCCGCCATGAATACTAATTTTCATACGAAGCTTGGTTTGTTGTTGATGGTAAAGTCATGTCTCGATAAATTATACTCATCTGCTTGACTCATCACGTGGACCACTAAATTTTTAATTGAAATAGGTTCTCCTAGCGCTACATCTGTAATATTGGTATCCATAATTTGTCTGCCATCAACAATAATGACTAGGCCAGAACCAAGCGCCTCCATCGAATCGCCATCTTTTATCAATAGGCCTGTGTCCTCACCAAGTCCGATACCTAACGTTTTTGGGTTAGCAACCACTGCTTGAAAAAGTCTGCCTATCCTCCCTCGCTGAACAAAATGCGTGTCAATTACCACGTTGTCGATAAATCCTAGTCCACTGGTTATTTTGACCTCTCCCTTCAGCAAGGCTTCATGGCTAGAACCTTGATAAATCATGTTTTTTGAGGCACATGCGGCACCTGCTGAAGTTCCAACGTATAAAAAATCTTCTTCTATGTATTTTTTGATCAAAAGATCATGAATTGCTGTCCCTCCAAAAATTGAGGTTAAACGAAGTTGATCGCCTCCTGTAAAAAAAATAACATCTGCATTTTGAACCCTCTCTAAAACGGTATCTTCAAGTGCCGACTCTCTATTTTCGATGTTGATTACGCCCACATTTTCAGCTCCTAAATGACCAAAAGCCTTAGCGTATTCAGTGCCAACAAGCGACGGTATTTTCGATGCAGTGGGTACAATTTCAATTCGAGATAACTTTTGATGCTTTGATTCATCGATTATTCGTTTTAAAATTCCCTTTTCAAAAAAGTTTAAATTCTCATCAACTTGTTCGGCAAAAACACTCTCTGTAAAACTACCTTTATCAATGGCTCCTCCTATGATAATTAACTTTCCTTTTGGTATCATAAGTTGCAAATTTAATGTTAAATTGACTTACTCTTCATGTTGTATGCCATGAAATTATCAACACAAACAAGCCTTTTTAAGAATTGTTAGTTGATTTGTTAATTACTCCGCGGTAAGACTGAAATGTAGGACTGGTATTTTATTACTTTTGGAGTACAACGCTAAACTATGGAAGTAAAAATTAAAAATCAGTCCTCATATGATCTTCCAGCGTACGCAACTCTAGGAGCTGCAGGTTTAGATCTTCGTGCAAATACCCTTATTCCTATCGAACTTGCACCACTTGAAAGGAAGCTAATTCCGACAGGCCTTTTTTTAGAAATACCCCTCGGATATGAGTGTCAAGTAAGGCCAAGAAGTGGCTTAGCATTAAAATATGGAATTAGTGTATTAAATTCTCCCGGCACAATTGATTCTGACTACAGAGGAGAACTTGGCGTCTTATTAATAAATTTGTCGTCAAACACCTACACAATAGAACCAGGCGAAAGAATTGCGCAGTGCGTATTTAGCCGAATAGAACAAATTAAATGGAAGGAAGAAGTGAAGTTAGATGAATCGAAAAGAGGTAATTCAGGTTTTGGCAGTACCGGTAAAACATAAATAAATGAATATAATTATTCCTATGGCGGGTCGCGGAAGCAGACTTAGACCACACACCTTAACCATTCCCAAACCACTAATTCCCGTTGGTGGAAAACCAATAGTGCATCGATTAGTGGAAGATATCGTTGCCGTATGTGGGAATAATATTGACGAAATTGCCTTTGTAGTGGGGCATTTCGGAGAGGTAGTTGAGAATGAGCTAATTAAAGTGGCGGAAAAGTTTGGTGCGCGTGGCTCAATTCATTACCAAGAAACTCCTCTGGGCACTGGACACGCCGTGCTTTGTGCTAAAAACTTACTTCATGGACCTGTGGTAGTGGCCTTTGCCGATACTTTATTTCAAGCGGACTTTAAAATAAATCCCTTGGACGAGGGAATTCTTTGGGTTAAAAAAATCGACAATCCGAGTGAATTTGGCGTGGTAAAGCTAAACGGAGCCGGTGCAATAGTCGACTACATTGAAAAGCCGAAAGAATTTGTTTCCGATCTTGCAATGATTGGCGTTTATTATTTTAGGGAGGGCGAAAAATTGTTAGCGGAATTGGAATACTTAGTTGATAATGAAGTAATTAAAAGTGGAGAATACCAACTCCCAGATGCCCTTCGTCGATTGACAGAAAACGGTTGTGTATTCCGGCCGGGAAAGGTAAACGAATGGTTAGATTGTGGAAATAAAAATGTCACTGTACATACCAATCGAAGTGTATTATCTAATGACTTTCTAAGAAACCCAATTCCAATTCGAGAAAACGTATCGTTGCTTAATTCCGTCATCATAGAACCCTGTTTTATTGACAAAGGAGTTCATATTGAAAATTCCGTCATAGGTCCATTCACATCAGTTGGTAGCCACACAACTATAAAAAACAGTAGAATTACGGATTCCATACTACAAAATAATTGTTCAATAAATAACATGATTATCGACAACTCGATGATTGGCGCTCATGTTGAACTTATTAATTCGCCCAAGGAATTTAGCATTGGCGACTTTTCCACACTTAATGAATAAACTTGTCGCCCTCATTGTATTATACATTAGTATTACGGCGTGCAAACAACCCGCTAGCATAACTAATCCCATAAGTAGTGCTGTAGCTTCCAAAGCATTGTTTCACCAAGGATTGCGAAATCACCTTACAGGAAACACTAAAAAAGCTATTCAAGATTTTGAAGCATGTCTTAAAATTAATCCTCTGGATGACGCAGCACATTTTGCAATTGCGCAAGCTTATTTGCTTGACTTACAACTCGATCAGGCTGCTGTGCACACTGAAATGGCGGCAAAATTAGATCCCAAAAACAACTATTATATTTCCGAGCTCGCCTACATGTACGACGAAAGGAATGAGCATAAAAAAGCAGCATTGTTTTTTGAGCGTCTTATCAATGTTGAAAAAAACAATTCAACTTATTATATCGGAGCAATCGATAATTATGCAGCATTAAAAGATTATACAAAAGCATTAAAAATTCTTAATCGACTTATTAATATAAAAGGAATAGATATTTCTCTTCAAATGGAAAAATATAATCTTTACAACTTAATGAATGAGTCAGGGCTTGCTTTGAAAACGTTAGAGGAGGGCTGCAAATTATTTGAAAACGATCCTGTTTTCTTGGCCATACTGGTCGATACTTACATGGAAAACAAACAATATGAATTGGCCTTTAGCCTTCTGGAAGAACTGGTACTTAAAGACCCTGAAAACGGTTTGGCTACCTTATTGCTTGGCGAAATGTACATGGAAAAAAAAGACTTCCAAAAAGGGCTGAAATTATTAAAAATTGCTGTCACAAAGGAGGGGCCAACAATTGATCAGAAAATGAACATCTTAATCCAAGCACAAAAAATAGCCGGCTGCGGAGCTGATGTTCACGAATTAACCAATTACATGGTAAATCGATACCCAGAAAACGCCAAGTCATTTACTATCAGGGGCGATTGTTTAATGGAAAGCAATGATAAAAAGGGCGCACTTGCATCTTATCAGAAAGCGGTTAAAATTAATCCTGATTTATTTCCTGTTTGGAAACAAATCCTCGTCATCGAATACCAGGAAGAAAATTGGGAATCCCTTTATGAAACTAGTTTAGAGGCTATTTCTATATTTCCGACAAGTTCTTTTATTAGTTTAACCGCAGGAATCGCAGCAAACAAGACAAAGAAATACACCGAGGCACTTGATTTTTTGAACTCCGGCATGCAATTCATCACGAAAGATGACGCAACTGAAGCAGAAATGCTTTCGCAAATGGGTGACGCCTATTTTGGTCTAAAACAAACAGAAAAAGCCTGCGATTTCTATGAACAAGCGCTATTAAAAGCGCCAGAAAGCGCCACAATTCGCTCCGCTTATGCATTACAATTAGCGAAAAACAACCTGAACCTTGACTATGCGGAAAAGCTTGCCGACCTATCCATCTCACAAGGAAAAAAAAGTGGCTTGTTTCTTGCTGTTAAGGGTTATGTACTACTAACGAAATACAACTACATCGAAAGCTTATCAACTATGTTAAATGCCAAAGAATTAGACCCTAGAAACGCGCTTATTTTAGATTGGTTAGGAGACGCCTATTTCTTTAATGGAAATGTTCCAGCAGCCGTCGCTGAATGGGAAGTAGCAAAGGAACTCGGGTCAAAAAACGAATGGTTGTCCACTAAAATTAATGCTAAAAAATATTATGCGCCTTCTAATTAGTCTTGCAATAATTTCTTGTTTTTTCTCCTGTTCGAAGAACTTAATCTACGTTGCTGCTCAACAAGAAAATCTTCAAAAAGAAAATGGTACAGCATTACTTTTTCGATTAGATAGCCTTTCTAAAACAACTCCGAAAACTTTTTACTCCAAATTAAGTGTTGACTATGCGGATTCTTCGCAAGAAATTTCATTTAAAACAAGCGTAAAAATACGAACCGATAGCGCCACACAACTCATTGTAAGTTACTTAAATATTCCTATAGTACTTGCAAATGTCTCACCAGACAGTATTATTCTTGTCGACAAAAAGGAAAAGTGTTACTCCGTAAAACCGCTCGATTATTTTAACGAGTTACTTGGCATTGATTTATCGTTACTAAATTTAGAGGAACTTCTACTAGGCAAGCCGTTATATTTTAACGCCTTGCATTCGCACACTCTGCAAAGTAAAACCCCCATGCTAGTGCTCTCCACGACGATTATTAGACAAAACAAAAAAGACAGCATCTTGGTTAACTACATTTTCAATCCTTCAGAAAACCAATTAGTTGGTGTAGAAGTAATCATCCCATCAGAAGAAATTAGTTTAAATGTTACGCATTTATCGCATCAACTTGTAAATGGAATTCATGTGCCATATGAATCAAAAATAGTTGTCGAAACAAAACTTAATTTAATAAATCTTCGTATTCGTTACGAAAAGGTAGAAATAAACAATCCTTTAGAATTTAACTTTGTAATTCCGGAAAACTATGCAACGTGTAATTAACTTATTAATCATGTTACACCTTGGTGTATTTGCAGTAGGTCAGGCAAAAAGTGATAAGTTGCGAAAAGAACAGAAAATAATTGAAAAGAAAATTTCACAAACAAAAACCCTATTAAACAAAGTTAAAAGCAACGCCAAAAATTCTTTCGCAGAACTAAAATTATTAGATAATCAAATCAAAAATAGGGAAGAACTGGTAAAAATATATGATGGACAAGTGCGTATTGCAGAAATCAAAGTGCTTGAAAAAGAGAATGAAATGAAGCGTTTGCAGAATCGCTTAGCGAAATTAAAAACACAGTATAAAAAAATGATCTTTTTCGCATACAAAAACCGAAATAAAGTCGGAAAACTCATGTTCTTACTTTCGTCTAGTTCCTACAACGAAGCACAAAAACGGCATTTATACCTTAAAAAAGTCGCTGGTTTACAACGCAAACAAGTAAGTCTTATAAAACTCCATCACGGTTTAATTACTACAGAGATTGAAAATATTAAAGACGAGAAAACCGACAAAGAAACTGCTCTAAATGAAAAAAAAGGAGAATGTGAAAAAATAGCACATGATAAAAGTCTCAAAGAAGATAACTACAAAAACTTCAAAGCCGAAGAAGAGAAACTTTTTGCGCTTTTAAAAGATAATGAACGAAAGAAAGAAGAACTAAAAAATAAAATAAACGCTGCAATAAGATCAGAAATTGCAGCAAGTCAGGAAATTGAGCGCAAAAAAGAAGAGGCTAGAAAAAAAGAAGAGGCTAGAAAGAAAGAAGAAGCTAGAAAAAAAGAAATAACCAATAAAAAAGAAGCCGTTGATAAAACGCCAAAAAAAAACACGGAAAAAAATCCTGTCAACGAAGAAGAATTTGAAATCCCAAAAACAGTAAAATCTGATGCGCCAATTTCTTCTGAAGGAAATGTTATAGGAAAAAATTTCGAGAGCAATAAAGGAAGGCTTCCCTCACCAGTTTCAAATGGAAGCATTACTGAAAAATTTGGTAAAAATGCGCATCCAACTTTAGCGGGTGTTTACACAAATAATAATGGAATAGATATTACTTGTGCAGGAAATTCAACAGCCCGGTCTGTATTTGAAGGTGTAGTAAGCGCTGTAATTAATGTAAATGGGGCTGGCAAAGTTGTGATTATAAAACACGGGAATTACCGCTCTGTTTATAGCAATCTACAAAATACATACGTGAAAGTGGGGGATAAAATTAGTTCAAAGCAAAATTTAGGGACCGTTATGCTAGAAGATGAAACGTTTTCCATTTTACACTTTGAAATCCACTTGATTGTCGGAAGTGGAACGCAATCATTGAACCCTTCTCTCTGGATTAATCGATAGTTTTTTATTCAAATCCAAAGAAGCGATTATTGCGCACAGGCAAAAAACAGGAACCGCTGCCTTATCGGTATCCAAAAAATTATTTAAAAAGGCGTGAATAAAATAGGTAGATAAAGAAACTATAATCGCCATTATAATAATTTTTTTATGCGTTTCCAGATGAGATGTTTGGTAGTATAAATTTACAGCAGAATAAAAAACAGTAAAAATAAATGCGACAAAAAACAGTAGCCCTGGCAAACCCGTTTCTGATAAAAAACTAAGGTATTCACTATGCGCATTACCTAAATCACCAAAGTTTGTAGAAATTATTGTTACGTTTTCAGGCGACTGAAATCTTGCATACTCAAATGAATAGGTCCCCGGCCCAAAACCAACAATTGGGCGTTCCATAAACATATCTACCGCACAAGACCATCTATTAATTCGCTCAAGGTTTGAAGCGTCGCTAGTTACGTTACCAGCACTTTGCAGTCGCTCACTAAAGTTTTCAGTTGTGTGTTCTTGTTTGTTTCGAGACAACTCAAACTGTATGGAATCCCATTTAAGTGCAATTGCCAATAAAAAAACAACTCCCACGGAAATAATGTATTGTTTTTTCACTTTTATATGAACAACAAAGGCAACAACGATGGATAAAATTATACTCAGCCATGCTGCGCGTGTATAAGAAAAATAAAGTCCTAACAATAGTATTACAAACATCAGTAACAATAAAAACTGTGTTAGCGGCTTTTGTTTTACGATGAATAACAGTGCAAAAGCTAAGGGGATTGTAAGTGCGACTATCGCACCGTATATGGTGTGATCCTTAAAAAAAGGATACATAACCCAATGACTTTCTTTTTCGCCAAATCCATAGCTTGCATGATGAATAATCGTGTATAAAGCTGTTATTGAAACGCCGATTGTAAGTAGCATAAAAAATAGCTTTATGTTTTTCTCACGCCGAAAGAAATACGTTCCAAAAAACAATAAAGGAACAATAAACCAACATTTAACAATTAAAAACTTAAATGAAATAATAGGATTAGAGCTGGAAACAGAGGTAATAAAAATCCATGTTAATAAAATTAGCCACGTGTAAATAATCGGGTGCTTCCACGTTTCTTTAGCTAAAAACGGGGCCTTAATTTGTGTAGCACACAAGAGCAGTAATAAACCAAATAATATGGGCTCTGTAGGGATGTAAAGCCCGATGTTTTGCGTGTATTCCTCTATATTAACAGATAAGGGTGCCAACAAAGCAAGCGATAAAAAAGTGTTTTCAGTATAAAACACAGTAAAGTAAATCACGGCAAGTAATGGAGAAATAATAAATAGATAGGGAGCGTCATAATACAATGAAACCCCAAATGCGAGACTTAGTAGAACCCCAATGACTACGGCATATCTATTTGTTAGCGCTGGCAACTTGCTTACTTTGAAAACGCTTTAAACTTTTCAATAAAAAGCAAACAGAAAATTGATAAAACAACCCCTGAAATAGTTGCCATAAAGACAATTATCATTCGCTTTGGCTTTTCCTTTCTATCTGCAACGACTGCTCGCTCCACAATGAACTTGTGATTAAATTTTGTGTTGGCGTCAGACTCCGCCTGCTCATATGATATGCGAAAATCCTCTAATTTGACGGTTTTCTCATTTCGTATATATTCAAGACCATCGTATTTTGCGCCATACTTCATATTTACTTCTATTTTCCTCTTTAATTCAGCACGGTCGGCGGGATTTTTGGAATCAACGTAGGCCTGAAACAAGTTGGAGCGAACATCTAGCGCAATTACACCAAGATTAGCAAGGCTATCTAGGCAGTTGAGAACAGAATCTCTTTCTCGTTCCATTTGCGCCTTCTTTCGACGATTTACCTCAAATGCAGGTATAGTTCGTTCAAGTATCATGTCATTTTTTACGGTATCTATAAAGTCCACGATTTTATTTGCCATGGCGGCAGCAAGTTTTGGATCTTCGTCTAACACGTCAATTTTTATTGATCCATAGCGAGTTCTTTCAAACGAAAAATGTCCATTGTACTCATTGGTCAATTTATAATTTTTATTAATATCCGTAGAGGCAATGCCATAATGTTTCATCAAGTCAAACTGATATACAATTTTATCCCTAATTCTTGAAGATTGTAAAATTTGAACCAACTGCTCTGTTTGTTCATCTTCACCGAAATCCATTGCTGCTGATTTCGCATTTCGCTGCTCAGAAAATGATACGCTACTCGTTGCGGCAGGAAATACAATAGCCGTTGATAAGTACAAAGGTGTCATTAATAAACTTACTACAATAGAGCCCAAGCAAATAAAACTGCTAATAATAATTATGGGTTTTCTTTTAGAGAGAATAAAACGAAGCAAAGTCTGTTGACTTTGAACTAATTCGGGGTTGTTGTTTTCCATGCTAGCTATAATTTAGGGCGAAGTTAAGCTATTTTAAAGATTTGTCTTAACTAGCTGTTAGGAGAATTATTGTTTAGTTGCTTAAAAAATGAAATTGTCTTAAGTTGTTTGACATCAATAAAAGACAAAACAACCAATAATGTACCCCCAAGAAAAAGTTGTAGCAAAACAATTAATGTATGAGGTAAGATAAAATAAATCGTTACCAAACCACTACAAATCAAAATTCCTATTAATAACAAGTACCTTATAAAATCATTTAAAATGATTCGAAATGAAATAATCCTAGAAGCGAAGTAAAACTGAATAGATGCGACAAAGCAATGCGTGATGAGCGCAGAAATTGCGGCTCCTTTTGCACCTAAGGTAGGTAATAAACAACTATTAATTGATACGTTTATGACCACACCAATAAAAGAGATAATATTTAACGTTTTAAGACTACCATTAGCTGTCATAAGAGTGCCAAATATGAAATTCATACTTATCGGAATAAAACAGATCATCAAAAGACAAAAAGAAAATATTGAACTTTCGTTTACATTAGTATAGATAAGGGCTAACAACCACTCCGCATTAAACGTTGTTATGGCAACTATAACTATCGCACCACCAATCAATAAATTACCAGACGTTTTAAGTAGCACAACAACCTCTTTAGGCGCCTCCTTCAGTAAGCGAGAAAACATAGGAAATAAAAGGCTTGCGAATATCATCCCGAACATATAAAATGCATCTAACCATTTATAGCCCTGAGCATAATAACCAGCTTCTAAACGTCCATTTTCATGAAGTCGTTCTAAAAGAACAGCATCGCTTCTGCTGTATAACAACATAAGTAAAACAAGTAAAGCGTATGGGAAACTTTTTTTTATGATCAAAAGACTTGACACCGGGCTCCATCTTAATAGTGGCCCGTTTATTTTTTTTCGGAGCAAAAAAACAGCTATCACAAAGGTGGCAAAATAACAACCTGTTTGAGTATATACAAACCAATCAATCTTATTAAAATTTCCTTTTAATACAATCAAAATTGCACCAGCTAATACAATTAGGAGCGCTTTGTCAAGAACAGAAATAATAGCGTCTATTTTAAAAAGATGAAGCCCAGAAAAGTGGCTTCTAAAAAATGCAATGGATAAAATCAACAGTTGATTAAAAACAAGAAAAAACAACAAATAAAACTCTCGCCATTGGTAGCCTAAAAGAAAAGCAATTGAAAAAACGACAATGCAATACAGTACAAATAAAACAAATCGGAAAGCCATTAAATTGCCAAAATAAGCTCCCGTTTGTAAAGGGTTTTGCGCGATCATCTTGGTTGTGTAGTTATTTATCCCGAAATCGAGAAAAATATTGAAAATTACCGTTAAATTAAGTAGGGTAAAATAAAGGCCGTATTCCGCTTGCCCCACTCTATTTTGAACAGTTGCATCAATTGCAAAAATGGCTATCGGCTTTATTAATAAATTTAAAAATACTGTTAAAAAAAGACTGGAAAAAAATTGCTTCTGCATTTAAAGTAATGGGGCTTAATTAATTGTTAGTTTAAACCCAAGGCGATGAAGCGTGATTATTTTTATACTAATATACACCTCCAATATCTTCCGTAATTTTGAAATATAAACGTCCATGCTTCGTCCGTTGTAATAAGTGTCGGTCCCAAAAATCTTTTCAAGCGCCTCTTTTCTACTAACCAATGTATTATTATTACTATAAAGCAAATATAACAATTGATTTGACTTCGGTGTCAGTTTAATAGTGCGATGGTGAACATAGAGTAGGCATATTTCAACGTCGAAACTCAGATCGCTGCACAAGCGACATTGACTTTTTTTTAAATAAATCTGATGTCATCGCCATATTGTAAACATTCTTAGCTCCTAATTTTCTTTATGAAAGAAAAATCATCTGATTCAACTTTTGCAATATTTACAATAACAAAATCAAATCTGTGGGGCTTGAATGACAACTGGATAAGAGTCTCTGTAAAGGTCGATAACAAAAAAACCTCATGCCCTAAATTTGTAAAATAATGACTTAAGGCTACTAGAGATTGTTGATTATTATCAACCAATAACAGTTGCTTTTTTCTAGGAAATTAAGATTCTGTTTAAAAATACCAGCGCAGTTAATTATTTATTATACCAACGCGCTTTTTGAATTATTCGTGCTAAATAATATAATAATTTACCAAAAGATCTTACCAACAAGCTATCAATAGTTGGTTTTGTTATATTCTAAAACGTTACACGTTAAAGTTCTAGGAGGAAGCAACTATCGAATGAGATTTACATGACCTGTAATTATCATTCTGTCATCGTTATCAGGTACTTTAATGTTAATTTTATACGTATAAGTACCAGGAAGAGCATCATTGCCATTTAGTCCAAACGAACCGTCCCAACCCATTTCTAAATTATTTGTCTCAAAAATAACATCTCCCCAACGGTTGTATATTAACATGTTGTATTGATAAATATCAAACCCTGCAGTGAATAATGGTTTAAATACTTGATTATATATGTCTCCATCAGGTGTGAATGAATTTGGAATGTAATAGATCCCCCCTTGCTGAGGCGCGATAGCAATAGACGTGCTATCTATACAACCCATACTTGTTGAAGCAATTAGGGTTATTTCAAATCCTGAACCAGTGCCCATGAATAAATGAGAGGGTGAGAATTCAGTTGAAAACTCGCCATCACCAAAATCCCATACATAGCTAGTTGCACCTAAGCTATTGTTTTCAAAATCCACAGATTGAGATGTTTCCGTAAACAATAAGGTTGAAACATTAAATTCCGCCGTAGGATAGTTTTGCACACAAATATAATCGTTTACAGATGAACTATCAATACAACCATTTAGGGTTCCGATAACACTAACGTCATAACATCCGCCAACGGTGTATAAAATTTGTGGTTGGGCAGCAATACCTGTAAAACCATTGCTTGAAATCCACTGATAAGTAGTGGATGGATTCATGACATTTGGCGTGAAAGTTACATTTAAGGGTATACAACCGTAGGTAGTGTCGGCTGTAAATTCCATTAAGGGGAGGGGTTTTACAGTAACCTGAGCTGAAGCAGCTGGACTTGTACACCCCGTTAATGTATAGGTAGCAGAATAATTAGTTGTAACTAAGGGGGTAACATTTATTGAACTGCTTGTTTCTCCACTAGAAGCCCACAGGAATGAACCGCCCGGTAAATTTGGAACTGCTGTTAGTGTTGCCGTTTCCCCAAAACAAATAATCACCGGCGCAATAGAAAGTACTGGCACAGGATTGACTGTTACTGTTCCAGATGCCTGTGCTGTACATCCAAGTAAGGTATAAACTACCGAATATGTCGTTCCCGGCAAGCCTGGGTTAACGTTTATCGATTCAAGGGTTTGATTGTTCGACCACTGGTACGTCCCTCCAATAATTGAAGGAGTTGCCGTGAGCATGGTCGTATCTCCATTACAAATCGTATCGCTATTAACAGAAACTGTTGGTTGAAGATTCACGATAACTGTTGCTGAATCTACTGCCGAACAACCGTTCCACGTATACGTCGCAGTATAAGTTGTTGTTTGAATAGGATTTACTGTTATGGTGGTGGCTGTTTGACCAGAATTCCAAGCAATCGTTCCGCCAGCTGGAGAAACCGCAGCATTTAATGTCGTAGACTGACCTTCACAAATTGTTGCGCCGTTAAAAGTAATCGTTGGTGTCGGTGCAACTGATACAGCTATTGAGGCGGTATCTGTACAACCTTGCGCATTTGTTACAGTTACTGTGTATAAACCCGCGTTAGAAATAGAGGCTGTATTATTGGTTCCGAGGCCGTTATCCCATGCGTATGTTGTGCCTCCACCTGCTGTTACGTTAATAACAGGCGTGTTACAATCAATTATATTTCCTCCTGTATTATTGGTTATCGTCGCCGTTGGACTTGGGTTTACAACGACTTGGGTGCTTACCTGAACAGATCCACATGGGGAATTAATTGTACACGTATAAGTGCCCGATGCAGCAATAGTGGGGTTAAGTATTGTTGGGTTTTGAAGATTCGAAGTAAAGCTGTTAGGGCCAGTCCAAGTGTAAGTATACACCCCGTTTAATGGAATTGCTGGTGTGGGAGAAGCCGAAAGCGAAAGTGGTGATCCCACACATATTGGTCCAGTATTTGTTGCTGTAGCTGTCGGAGGAGCACAACAATTGATATACATATTAATTCTACCTATATTATAAAAAACTTCTGACCATATATTTGTCATTGGGGCACCACCAGGAGTTGGGCATGATTGCATACCGCTTCGTTGTAACGTGGTGTTAAATCCATTTATATTTGTCACAAAATTAGGTGGGCCGTAGCTGTTAACACAAGCGCCCCGAACACCATACACCCCAATTATTTGGCCTGCGGTAATAGGTATATTACAAGGAATTATCCCATTAGGGGCATTGGTTATAGTGAATAATTGTACAAATGCATTCGTATTTCCGGGAAATGCGGGTGGAGCTGCTGCATTAAAACGTACTACACGAATTGTTTGTAAACCGAGACTTGCAGTGTTAGGTACTTGCAAACCACAAATTGTAAAGTTTGTGGGGGCTGTAAAATGATACCCGCGAATCATGGAAGTAAACGTGTTTAGCTGATTACCAACACTAATCGGTACTTGTGCTAAAAGATTAAATGCCAGTAAGGAAAACAACGAAATTGTTAGATTTACTTTAAGGCTATTCCCAATTAATTTAAACATAACAATGAATTAAAAATTTCATGAAAACGTAATTTTTCAAATTTACGATTTTAAAACGTATTTTTTGTTAATTGGTTGCCATTTATGGCTAGCCATTAGAGTTTAGGACCGTTTAACACTACTACTTTATAGTAAGATTAAAATCGTAGATAAAAAAAGCTAGGTTTTACCTCAACAAATTCACATGACCAGCGATGATTTTTCGCTCATCTGTTTCGGGTATCTTCACTAGAATTTGATACGTGTATACGCCCGCTTGAGCATCCAAACCTTCTGTTCCGTATGATCCATCCCAACCTATCGCCACATCGTG
>CAMDAH010000017.1 GCA_945888625.1 Chryseobacterium gleum | reverse complement strand
GAAACAGAGGGGTCAAATGCCCAAGCTTTAATGTCTTGAGGGCTTAACGGCGTAACATTATCGGAAGGATCAATCATTCCATAATATTTATAACCCGGTTCTAAGCACCTTGCCATGACGATTGCACTTGGATCACCGCCAAGAAAACTATTAGTGCCTCCTTCGTCAGAATCAATATATTTTAAGTTGGCACACAGGTAATCGTTGGGCACGCCTGGTCCAAATTGCTTGTCAAATCCGAATACGGCTCCACTTTCACCGTAAAGTGCGTTTTGATAATCTCCTTCAAAGGATATTCTGCCTTGATTTGGCGCGATGAAGTTTACCCAAACACTTTCGTTCATTACTGGATTTCCACCGGCGATGTGCTGGTAATCATAGGCATGGTATTGTTCTGGATTGGCTGAAACGTGCTGCTGTCCTGTTTCACCGGAAGAATTTCCTCCATCAAAGGCACAACCAAAATTTAAGTTTGCAGACGGAGGACTGTTTTGCGCAGAGGATATGGCGTTGGTTGTTAAATTGACAGCATTTGATAAGCAAGGAAGGTCCTCTAAATTGGGCGCTCCTCCACCAAGTCCATTCACTCGTAACTGAAAATAACCTTTGTCATTCACATCATCGGAGGTCATTTGAATGTAGTAGGTTTCACCAGGAATTAGTTTTTGATAGGAGATGAATGGAATTGGGTCGCAAGCATCAAAGGTGATGTCTCCTTCCGGATCTACTCCAAGAAAATCAATGCCGTCAGAAAAATCGACATGTGATAGGTATTCAAATTTATTTTTTAGTAAAATATTGGTTACCGGATGTATCCCTGCAGTACACGTAAGGCCATCAGCGGCATGGTAAATTTGAAAGTAAGTACCAATATCTGTTCCTGCTAAATCCGTTGTTACTTGAACAGAGCCACTCGCAGGTGCAACAAATTTTGCCCATTGTGAGCCTGCACTTTGTACATCGCCTGCGGCTGGTTCGTTGGTTTCAAGTGTTGCTGTACACCAACCCAAAGCGTATGTTGTATTTAATGCCAAAAGGTTAGCATTACAAATGTTGTCATCCAAATAACTCACCACAATTGGTAGTCTCTCCACCGATAAAGTGATGCTATATTGTTGATTACAACCTGGATCGTTGCTATTTGCTGTAAAGGTATAATTCAAGATGCCAACTGCAATTGGTACAGCCATACTTACGTTTTGTAAGCCCGTTTGTCCGTCGGTTAATCCTAGAATGTCGTAATTCCCAACATCGTCGTTTTCATACGCTTCCCAAGCAAGATTAATTTGGGTTGGAACATCATTGGCACAAATGTATTCCCTATCGAAAAATAGTCCATTATTTGGCGAGAAACCACCATTAGGTGAGGACATCGTGTAGGGTCCGTTGTCGTTGTTTTTATACCCGTAGTTAAAATTATATATGCCGAATAAAGCTGGATTGTTGTTCGAAAGGCCAATGGTATTGTCTGTAGCGGTAAATTCCCAAACAAAATCGCTATTACCAAGAAAAAGTCCATCGCAGTCTTCATTGGTTAAGGTTTGAACAGAAACTACTTTGACTTTTAATATGGCTTGCGCTGAAACTAAATTAACTGAAAAGAAAGTAAGGAAGAATAATCGGAATAAAAGTTTTGTCATAATTATGATTTAATTATGGGCTAATTTAGTCAAAAAAATAAAAAACTAACGAATTAAACTAATATGTCCTGTTACTTGATGACTCACATTTTCTTTATCTATCCAAATGAGTACGTAAGCATAAACACCAATGGGACAATAATCGCCTTTAAACTTGCCATCCCAAGCTTCCCCTTGAGAAGTAATAACCAGTTCTCCCCAGCGGTTAAAAATTGAAAATTCAAGTTTTTTTACATTCATCACAATAGGTAACCAAGTATCATTCAATCCATCTTCGTCTGGGGTAAATGAATTGGGGGCATATACGGTCACTAATTCACAATCGATGGCATTCACCAACAAATTAATTGTTGAATCGCAACCGTTGTCTGCCACAAGTGGCAGTTGGTATAAACCTGCTGCATAAATGGTGTCAATACCAAAAATAATTCGATCCCCAATACAAATAGTATCTGTAAGGAATACATCGTAAGAATCATTTAAAAACAAGGAAAGTACGAGTACCGAATCGCAACCTTGCACGGTAGCAATTGTATCAAAATAAACACCTTCGGAATTGTACGTAGTGCCATTGAAGGTGTATGAACTTCCATTGCAAAGATGCACTTCTGAGTTCACGACTACAGGCGTAATCACAAAAATTCCTGTTGTGAGAATGCTATCACATCCATTTATTGTTTGGAGCGTGTCAATGTACAAACCATTACTATTATAGGAATTGTCAGCGACTGAAATACTTTCTCCTTGGCAAATTGTGTATTCTTGAAATCCATAAACTGGGTTAGCAAATAAAGATAAATTGGTAACAACAATGCTATCACATCCCATAACAGATAGAAGTGAATCCGTGAATACACCCGGCACACTTTGCCAATTTGCTTCTAAATACAAACTGTCGCCTGCGCAAATTGAATAATCAATGTTTATAGCTGTCGGAACGCATGGATTTAAACACCCTGTTGCATCGAAAGTGTAGGTTTGAGGACAGGCGCCATCGTTAATAAACACGGTATAAACACCAATAATTGCTGCAGTATAATTAATTGTTTGTCCAGGAGTAATGGAACCGCTTTGCGCTATTGCACCTAATGGATTTGTGATTGTATAAGCGTATGGTTGATTGTAGAAGCTATTTAGTCCACCGTTGGCAGAAAAGGACACGGAACAGGTTGTATTATTGTAATTGAAATTTGTTGTAAGATCCTGTAAAAAAACCACCGGAATTCCAGGCTCAACCGTTGAGGTTATACACGTAAAACTTCCCCAATTGACTGGAAGATCACCAGCAGGCGATAGAAAGTAAACGGAATTGAATAAAGGGTCGCCAAAGACACCTGAACCAGTCCCATTATTACTAAAAAAGCCGTTCAATCCTTGAATTGAATCAATGTACGTAAACCCAGTATTAGCTATTGGGGTCGGTAATGGTTGCGTTTGATGTAAGACGTATCCAGGTAATAAACAGGAGGGGAGGGAAGCAGTTGAAATGCCATTTCCATCTAAGAGGATTCCTGGGGTAATTTGGTCTCCATAACACACAAATGCTGTATCTGGACTAGTAATATCAATGTACTGTCCATTGGAGATATTTCCAAATACATCTCCTGCGTCACTTTCCAATTCTTTTATATATTCTATAATGTATTGACCAACATCGCCTGGCGCTCCGCCATCAATTTGTATAGCATAAATTTTACCTGTATCCAAGCAGCACATCGTTTCTTGGTGTCCACTAAAAGTCGCTGTTCCAGACGCTACTGGTGTTATAACAGGAGAAAATCTTGTTCCATTAATTGTAAATGTGGCAGGTTGTAGACCACCGTAGCAATTGGTTCCATTTAACAATTCGTATACATTAAATCGCAATAAATTCATACCGATAAATGCCCGAATACTCAATTCTACAGCTCCAGATGGAGGTGCAACAAAATAATGCCATACCGTTTGCTCTGCGCAGTTGGCAGGATTAGGATCAATCGGTGGTTCGCCAGCTAGGTATTCTCTGCAGGCCAGAACATTTGAACCTGCTACCGATTGAAAAGTGGGATTGGTCCCTGCTAAAATAACGGGTACTTGGTACAAGGGATTTTGCATGGTTAAACAAAGAATGTCATTACCAGGAGGATTTAAAGTTGGATTAACAATACTAGGGTCAAACAACCATGTTTTGATATTTTGGGGACTCAAAGGTGTAATGTTGTCTGAAGGGTCGACCATACCGTAATAGCGATAGCCGGGCTCTAAACATTGCCCATTGATAAGCGCGCTTGGATCCCCACCTAAAAAGCTGTTGGTACCTCCTTCGTCAGAATCAATAAAAGTTAAGTTCGTGCATAAATAATCGTTCGGAACACCGGGGCCAAATACCTTATTAAATCCAAAAAGTGCAGCACTTTCCCCATAAAGCACACTTTGATAATCTGTCTCAAAAGCAATTCTTCCTTGATTTGGCGCAATGAAATTTAACCAAACACTTTCGTTCATTACAGAATTATTGACGGCAACATGCGGGTAATCATAGGCATGATATTGACTTGGATTGGCAGAACTATGTTGTTGTCCTGTTTCACCAGCACCGTTCCCACCATCAAAAGCACAGCCAAAATTGAGTACGATAGAGGGAGCGCTATTTGATGCCGATGAAATCGCAGAGGTATTATAAGTAACATTGGACGACAGGCAAGGGATGTCCTCGAGGTTAGGTGCACCACCGCCAAGGCTATTCACACGCAATTGATAGTACCCGTTATCGCCGGGATTATCGACAGTAAATTGTATGTAATAACTTTGACCTGGAATTAATTTTTGGTAAGAAATTAATGGGATTGGATCACATGCATTAAACGTAATGTCACTCTCTGGATCAATCCCTAACAGGTCAATGCCGTCTGAAAAGTCAACATTTGAAAGGTATTCGAATTTATCTTTTACCAATGCGCCTGTTACGGCATGGATACCATCGGTGCAATTCATTCCATCTGCTGCGTGGTAAATTTGAATATAGGTGCCAATTTGTGTTCCGGCCAAATCGGTGGTCACTTGAACGGAGCCACTTGCCGGCGCAATAAACTTTGCCCAAGTAGATCCTGCATTTTGAACGTCATTTGCAGCAGGTTCATTTGGCTCGAGGGTTGCCGGACACCAACCGAATGTGTAAGTGGTATTAAGTGCGACAGTATTGGCATTACAAATAAAGTCATCGAGATAACTTACTACGATGGGAATTCGATCAACTCTTAAGGTTATGCGGTATTGTTGTGCGCATGAAGGGTCTACAGAACTAGCGATGAAGTTATAATTTAGAAATCCACCTGCCGCTGGTATGGGCATACTAACGTTTTGAATATTTGTTTGTCCATCGTTTAGACCAAGTACATCATAATTTCCTATGTCGTCGTTTTCATATGCTTCCCATGCTAAATTGATAACACTTGGAACGGTAGTGGCACAGAGGTAATCGTGGTTAAAAAACAAACCATTATTAGGGGAGAATCCACCATTTGGTGAAGTCATGATATACGGGCCGTTATCATTATTTTTATAGGCGTAATTGAAATTAAATATACCAAAGAGTGCAGGGTTATTATTGGAGTATCCAATGGTATTATCTGTTGCTGTAAATTCCCAAACGAAGTCACTATTTCCGAGGAATAATCCGTCGCAATCAACATTGTTTAGTGTTTGCACAGAAACTACAGTCACTTGTATAGTCGCCTGAGAAATAGAGGTATGGTAGCATAAATTGAAACAAGCGAAAACAATAAGAGATTGTATATACTTATTAAAATTCATTCCCTTTAAGTTTATTTCAGTAGCAAAGACACTGAATTTTCCATATATTCTTTAAAGCTAACTAAAAAAGTGGAACCTGTTGCACCATCAACTACTCGATGATCACAAGACAAGGTTACTTTCATCACATTACCCGGAACAACTTGTCCATTTTTAATAACCGGAATTTCTTTAATGGCCCCAATGGCTAAAATGCAACTGTCAGGCGGGTTTACAATTGCGGTAAAATCTTCGATTCCGAACATACCTAGATTTGAAATTGTGAAAGTGTTTCCTTCCCAGTCACTTGGTTGTAATTTTTTTGTTTTGGCTTTTCCGGCTAGTTCTTTTACCTCGTTAGAAATTTCAGTTAGACTTTTTTCATCTGCGAAACGAATAACAGGTACTAATAATCCATCTTCAACAGCGACAGCCACACCAATGTGCACATGTTGGTTTCTTCGTATTACATCACCTAACCAGGCGCTATTAACATTGGGGTTTTTCTTTAAAGCAAGGGCAACGGCCTTAATTATGAAGTCATTATAGGAAACTTTTACATCCAAGGCAATGAGCGATTTTCTTGTTTGAATAGCATTATCCATATCAATATCCATGGTAAGATAAAAATGTGGTGCCGTAAACTTACTTTCCGCTAATCTTTTAGCAATTGTTTTTCGCATTTGGCTAATTGGCTCGTCAGTATACGATTCCACGCCAACATAATTGGTTTGTATTTGCTTTTGTTGACTATTGTAAGGAACGTAGTGGTCAACGTCGCGCTTTACTATTCGACCATTTTCGCCTGTTCCTGCAACAAAACTAATGTCAATTCCTTTTTCTTCTGCCAATTTTTTGGCAAGTGGAGAAGCAAATATTCGGTCGACTGCCGTGTTCTGTGCAATTACTGGAACTTTGGCTGGTGCCACAGTTTTAACTTCTGCTTGTGGCGTTTCTATAATTGGAACAATTGGATCAGGTTCAGTTATTTTGTCGCTAACCACAGTCGTCTGCGAAATTAACTCGGTAATGTCTTCATCTTTTTCACCAATGATTGCAAGGATAGTATTAACTGGTGCGGTATCGCCAGTTTCAACACCGATGTAGAGGAGCACGCCATCATAAAAAGACTCAAATTCCATGGTTGCTTTATCGGTTTCGATTTCAGCAATGATTTCTCCGTTTTTAACCGTATCACCTACGTTTTTAATCCACGAAGCTACAACACCTTCTGTCATGGTATCGCTTAATTTCGGCATGTAAACTATTTCCGCCATAATCTTAAATTTATTTTAATATTCTTTAATGTAGGGGTAATCCGATTGCATGTAAACATCTTCGTACAATTCGTGCGCTTCGGGGTAGGGAGAATTTTCCGCAAATTCAACCGACTCTTCAATTTCTTTTTTCACCCAATCTGAAATATCATCGAGTTCTTTTTCAGTTAGCCATTTATTTTCGGTAATGATATCAAGCACATGTTTTATTGGGTCTTCATCCATCCAATCACTTACTTCGTCTTTCGAACGGTATTTTTGTGGATCGGACATGGAGTGACCTTTATAGCGATACGTTCTAATATCTAATAATGTCGGTCCGTCGCCACGACGTGCTCTATTTGCTGCTTCTTCAATTGCATCGTGTACATCCTCAGGATGCATACCATTTACTATTTTTGATGGCATTTCGTACGATAAGCCAATCTTGGATAAATCGGTAACGTTGGTTGTTCTTTCAACTGAAGTTCCCATCGCGTAATTGTTATTTTCGATGATGTAAACAACAGGTAATTTCCATAACATGGCCATGTTGAACGTTTCGTGCAATGCACCCTGACGAACTGCTCCGTCTCCCATCGATACCACAGCGATGTTATCAGTTCCATTGTATTGTTCTGCAAATGCTACACCAGTACCCATTGCGATTTGTGCGCCTACAATACCATGTCCACCCATAAAATTTTTTTCTTTATCAAAAAAGTGCATGGATCCACCCTTACCTTTCGAACATCCGGTTGTTCTTCCGTAAAGTTCAGCCATTAGTACCCGAGGATCAGTGCCAAGCGCTATCGGATGCCCATGGTCGCGGTAGGCCGTCATGTGTTTATCACTTGGTCGACAAGCACTGGCTGTTCCAACAACGATAGCCTCTTGACCTATGTACAGGTGACAAAAACCTCCAAATTTCTGTTGAATATACAATTGACCAGTTTTTTCCTCGAAACGACGAATCAGTAACATGTCTTTGTACCATTTAATGTACGTTTCTTTTGCGAATTTTTGTTTGGATTTAACTTTTTTAGGTTCGGAGCTAAGTTTAGAACTTGCAAATTTCTCAGCCATTTTTTAATTATTTTATTTAAGGACAAATATAAGAATGAAAATGATACTTCTATGCACGATACATCACAGAAATGTTATTGTTTTACAAAGTCTGTGGGTCTTTGAATGGCTATTGTACGATTGGTTTCTTTTTAATTGCGATTACAAAAAGATAAATTCCTGCGATCACAAATGGAATGCTGAGTAGTTGGCCCGTATTGATTGCTTGTTCAAAATCTCTTGCCGTTTGCCCCTCCTTAAAAAACTCAATAAAAAAGCGTGCACTAAAAACAAGGATTAAAAAACTACCGAATAATAATCCAGGTTTTTGCCAAAGATTCTTTTTCCAGAAAAAAAACAGTAACAAGCCGAAGATTAAAAGGTAGGCAAGCGCCTCATACAATTGAGTTGGATGTCGTGGAGAAGGATCGTAATTCCCTGTTGCATCGTTGTAGAAACGACTAAACTTAAATGCCCATGGAACATTGGTTACATGACCAACAATTTCATGATTCATTAAGTTACCAAATCGTATAAATGTTGCGCCTATTGCTATGGGTGCTGACATGAGGTCTAAAATCCAAAGTATAGGTTTTTTTACCACAAACTTTGAGTACATGTAGAGTGAAATTAAGATTGTTATGGCAGCACCATGGCTTGCAAGTCCTCCCTTCCAAACCATTAAGATTTCCTCTGGATGCTGGCTGTAGTGTCCCCAGTCATAGAAAAATACATGTCCCAATCGAGCGCCAATGATGGTAGCTACCACTGTATACATGACGAGTTTATCTAACATGTCGTTGGAGATGTTTTCTTTTTGAAACATTTTTTTAACTACAAAATAGCCTAGGATGAGTCCCGTAACAAAAAGAAGTCCATACCAATTGGGTGTTCTCCAACCCTCAATTATTTCTGAACTTACGGTCCAATTTATTGCTAGAAACACGTTATTTTATGTTTTTGATTGGTTTCAAAGGTAGCTATTTTTGTGAATTTACCTTAAAAATTAAGTTATTTGAACGTCCTTTTTTAAAAATTTTATTGCTGTTATCTTTTCCTTTCCGAAGTAATTTTTGATTTTCTTCGCTCAAATGAATGGTCTCTTGGCATTCTGTTGAACAGCAATTTTCCATTTTTTTTCTGCAAGAAGCGCATTGGATAAATAGTAAATGACATGCATTATTAATGCAATTTGTATGCACATCTGCTGGTTCACCGCATTGATGACAAACAGCAACAATATCCTCCGTTATTCGCTCTCCTCTTCTTTCATCGAATACAAAGTTTTTTCCAATGAATTTATTTTCAAGTTTTTGTTCATTTACATCATTTGCATATTTGATGATTCCTCCCTCCAATTGATGCACGTTTTCATATCCTTTATGCCTAAACCATGCTGATGCTTTTTCACAGCGAATACCACCGGTACAATACATCACGATATTTTTGTCTTGGTTTCCTTCTAAATAGGTTTTCTCAATAAATGGAAGGCTATCTCTAAATGTATCAACATCCGGTAAAATGGCACCTTTAAAGTAGCCAACTTCATGTTCATAATGATTTCTGAAATCGATTAATAAGGTGTCAGGGTCTTCGGTTAATTGATTGAATTCTAATGCATTAAGGTGTTTTCCTATTTTTCTTACATCAAATGTTTTATCATTTAATCCGTCTGCGAGAATTTTATCGCGTACTTTAATTTTTAATTTAATGAAGGGAAACTCAGCGGCTGAGTCTTCGACTGCAAAATTTAGCCGAACGTTATGAAGAAAATCTATTTGATATAGTTCTTCTCTAAATTGCCCTATGAATTCTGATGGTACTGCTATCTGGGCATTAATGCCCTCGTAAGCAATGTAGGTTCTGCCGATAATATTAAACTTTTTCCACATGAGATAGAGTTCATCGCGAAATAAGTGAGGCTTAGCAATGTTTGCGTATTGATAAAAAGAGATGGTAATAAATTGATGACCAAGCTCACGCAGTGTTGTTTCTAATTCCTCCTTATTTAAAGTATTCCACAGTTGCATGCTATGTAAAATTAAAAAAGGTAATTCAAAGATAAGTCAAAATCTAAACGTTAAAAAATAGCGTCACTTATTTTATTGAATTTTCTTGTTTAATTCCATCCATCCACCACCATTTTCAGATTCAATTCCAAGGGAATTAAAATAGGCTGCTGCCTGTCCGCTTCTTCCGCCACTAGCACAACAAAAAATGATTGGGGCATCCATTGTTTTTATTTCTTCCACGTGGTTAATGATTTCTTGTAATGGTATATTCAAGGAATGTTCAATGTGACCTCCCATAAACTCTTCTTTTGTTCTAACGTCAATAATTGTTTTTTTCATAATTTTTTTTTCGTAAAGTTAATTTAATCTTTTTTTAACCAACTGCGCCACCTGAAAAGTTGAAATTAAAATGAGAATCTTAACTTTGTTAAAAATTAGATATTATGGCACACGTAAGTTTAAAAAGTATTGAGTCAGCAATTGCATATGTTGACAACCTAGATGATGATGCTTTAGAGGCTTTATCTGAACGTTATGCCTTGGCACAACCTGAATTATTGGATTACGTGATGTTAGCTCCCACGGAATATGAAAATGAAGAATTGGAAGGATTATTAATTTATTATTTCTGCTTAATAATGTATTCATTTGAAGTACAAGATATTGCTTTAAATGTTGTTTCTGATGATGACATCGATGCGATGCAAGAATCTTATTTTGAAATGTTGGATAGTTATTTCGAAAGTGAAGACGAGGAGGAAATTGAATCTTTTTGTGACCAACCGGATTTAGCAAAATTCATGGCGGTGGAAGTGTCCACAGATGATGAAGATGGGACCTCTTTGAGTGAAGAAACGGCTAGCCAATTATTTATAGTTACCATTGGGATGATTTCTCTAATTAACAAAGCAATAAAAGCGTAATCAGATTATAATTTTACAAAGGGAAGCGTCTTGCTTTGATCTGCTTGTATAATTTTCACATAATAGACTCCTTGGAGGAAATGTGCCACGTCTATTTCTACACTCATCACTGATTCTTGTACTTTATCTAAATTGTATTGTTCAAGTACACGGCCGTTTAAATCAAAAATGACCAACTTCGTCACACCAATTCCCGATGCGGTGTTGTCGATGCTTATTGTAACATTTGAATAACTAGGATTTGGATATAAAAAAGCAAATTCACCATCTGGTAATACAGGACAGGTTACATATTTTGTGCCTGGCGATCCCCCTTCGCAGCCAATAAACCAGGATAAGCCATTGTTGGGGTTAAGGTAGCCATCATAGAAATTATATTCATTTGTAAAGTCTTGGAAACTTGGAATAGTTGACCAAGGAGCTATCGTATCGTAATTAAAACTACTGATTAAGATCCCATTGTTATCGTACAAGCGAATCCCATCTTTTGGTGACAGGCCAAAGTCAAATTGTCCAATTACATTTTGCACTAAAGGATTTCTTAAATTAAAGGAGTTAAGGTCATTCCCTACAACAAGAAATGCATCAGGTGCTAGATTTATAGATGGAAATATATATTCATGGTCGTTTTTGGAATCTTTGAAAACGTAGCCAAGTAGATTAATGTCGCTTGAAGTATTATTGTAGAGCTCAATCCAATCGCCGGCATTATAAATTTGGTTGGTGTTATTGTAGCTAAATTCACTCACATATATTGGCTCTTCACATTCTTCGTATGCTTTTCCAGGTGATCCTCCGATGCAACCACAGAACCATGAATTTTCATCAAGCAATGAAATAGAGGTATGTTTGTTTTCTAAGGTTCTCCCCCAACCATCTGCACACTTAGGGTAGGGGGCTTCGTCTGTGTATACCGCCACCAAGGCCATGCTATCAAAAGGATTAAAAATTCGAATGGAGTCGTATTTATTGCTCCATACAAATCCAGTTCCTCCTACCACATTTTGAACTTGGGGATACATGCTATTAAAAAGTGCCATGTTTTCACAAACCACTAAATAGCCATTAGGTGGAATAATAGTTTGGTCCTCAAAACTAAATTTATCGTAATGGTTCTTTGTCTGAATATGCCAAGCTGTTAAATCCATAGCGGTAGTTCCAAAATTGTGAAGTTCAATCCAATTTCCACCATCTACTGTTGCGTCGGGGTTGTAATTAACCTCTGAAATGGTTAAGGATGGTTCTTCCGGCGATCCAATAAATACCGCTCTGAATAAATCATTTTGATCAATGTTTTGGGTTATACTGGACTGTAACAAGCTGCCTGCTGGAAGTGTCATATTTTGAACCCAATTATTGAAGGTATAGCCAGGATTAGCGATGGCTGTAATTTTTACGGGAACACCGTCAAAATAAACGCCTGTCCATGGAAGTGTTTCCGGTACAATAGTAGAAATTTTGATATATCCAGCGCCTGCAGGAAATACTTCTAAACTAACATTTACTTTTTTTACCAAATTAAATTCAGTAACCATTTGATCTCGTACGACAGCATTTCGATTATTAAATTGCGCAATATGAACATCTCGCCAATAGGCAAAGTTTGCCATTCCTCCAGCTACGTCTCCTGTCCATAATTGAAAATGCCTGGGCATATCTGGCAGTAATTCGTAGTATAAGCTGTCTATAATAGGGGTGTATTTATTACTTTGAAAAGTGAAATTCATAAGGTCTGCGTAGCGATTCACAAAATAATTTTTAAATTCTGTGTTTTGAACCAAGGCATCATAGATTTGCCAAAATGGATTCGGTTGTTGGTTGTTCCTAAACCAATCAAACATATTGGTATTATAATCGGTCCAGCCACCAAGGCCCCATTCTATATCTTGTAAATAGAAATGCCATTTGTTATCGGTGGATCGCATCCTTGCCATTTTCATGTTATTGTAGATCCAATCGGCATTTGCATACCAGTTTTCTCCTGCAATGTAATCTGTGTAATTATACAAGTCTAATTTGCTATTACAGTCATTAAAATAGCTAGGACTCGTAGCATCTGCTGTAGTGATGTAATCGCGCATGGAGTAAAATGATGTATCCGATCCTTTTACTATTCTAATTACTCCAGCGCCATAAAAATAACTTACTGAAAGTAAGTCTAAACTATCTAAGTCGTTATTGTAATTATTTTTAAAATATCCTTCGTTGGCTTTTTCCCGCAGCTCGTAAACACCAAAATATTGACCATTTAAGAAGACGTTTGCTGGGGTATATGCTTGCGAATTAACATTGGTCTTTGCCATTATTCTGCAAAGGGTAGCGTCTCTTTGTGGGTATTGGTTCCAAAAATTACTACCATTTCGAATAAAGAGGGCATAATAATCTTCAATATATGGTTTTTGAGGAATAATTGGATAGTGGACAGGTACCCCTTCTCCATACAAGGAATGAGCGGGTTCGATTGTAACGCTATGTTGCGGGGCGGATCGGCTTCCACCTGCTCCTCCATCTGGTTTTACAGAGGCCCTTGTTTCAAACTTTTTGATCCCATTTGCGTCAAAATATTCTACCACACACGGCTTTCTCCAGTCTGTCCACCAATTATCAAAAATTCCATTACCTCCATAAAGGTCTACTGAATCAATTGTCAAGGAAATAATGGGTAAGGTAAAATCTTCTTGAAATAAAAATGTTTCTGTACTAACTAAACTTGGAAGTAAATTCGTTCCGACTGGGAAACAACGAACTTTCAAAACACAATTCGTCGAAAGTAAGATGGGTCCAACCACCAACGGGGAATTTGCGCTTGGATTAACACCTGTTAAGGTGTACCTAAGTTCACCATTTGCCACAGAATTATTAACGATATTAGCAAGAATAGGTCCTTGAAATACGCCGCCATTATTGGTGATGGTTGCTTGATTTTCATAGCCATCATAACCAATGGACGTATTGTTTGAAGCATTGGGTGTTGGGACACTAAAAGTGGCGCTTTGACTTCCGCCATCCACAGCTTTACCATTCGACATGTTAGGTTCAAGGTCACTTATATGCAATGAATCAACAAAAACACCTGTTGGATCTGAAAGGTAAAGCATTTCACCACTTGTTGAGATGCCAAAATTTGTCTCTAATGCTCCTCCAACAATTGCAGTGAAATAGGGATGCGTTGTTCCGCTTGCAAATGTACCTGGGGTGCCATAGCCAAATGTTAAATAGGGCTTTCCGGTTAAATCGGATGAATTCGGATCTGAATTGTGAATTTCAATGGCAAGCACATTATTCCCAAGGATAAGGGCTGCTTGAATAGTGGTCGTATCAATTTCAAAAGATGGAATAGCGAGACCTTGTGGGAGTGCTGGATCATGGCCATTCGCTAATTCATCCCATGTCGGTGGCGTACCTGTCAGACCTGCACGTGCGATTTCAATACCATTCAAGTAAGCTACAAATCCATCGTCATAATCGATGTCTAGGATTGTTTTTTTAATGGCATTTATGTTCGTGCATTGAAAGTTGATCCTAGAATAAATGGTCGTAAATGGTCCAATTATATCTGTTGCATCATCGCCGTCACCATAACCAATGCTTGCTGGTCCACTCGACCAAGCGCCGCTGTTAAAGGTGCTACTATTCCATTGGGGTATCTCGGCAATGGGTGTTTCATATTGCCAAATAGAATCTGCAAATACCGCTGTTTCATAGTGATCAATAAAATTTACGGTGTTTTTATTTACTGCATGGACAACTAAAAAACCTAATGGGCTAATCATTGTGGTAGGAAAAGTCCATTTCAAAGGCAAGTTTCTATCATCACTTAGCCCATACCCTCCAATATTGGCTGGGATTGCTGAACCATTATAAATTTCTATCCAATCTGGGGTGCTTCCGTTCGGCAAAACAATGGTATTCCCATTTGCATTACTCGCTTCATTAATATTTAATTGAGAAAACAAGATGCCAACCGGTAATAAGAAAATTAGAAGTATAAATTTCCGCATGTAACTTTTCTTTCAGCTAAATTAAGAAATAAATGGCTTAATTAAATAATTAATGAGATATAAAATACTCTTCTCTAGCGAGCATTGGAAATATACAAAATGATAATGGCTAGAATTGAAAAACAAAGTCCAATCGTTTTCTTTAGGTTAAGTCGTTCAGAAAAAATCATTAAGCCAATGATGGATGCTAATATTACTACTGAAACATTTATAATCGCCAGTACGGTAGAGTCCGACCAACCTGTCGTTTGATAAGCAGCTAGTAAAAGATAAATCGAAAAGTAATTAGGAACACCAAGGAACACCCCTGCAATTAAATTTTTAAGTGCCAATTTCTTCTTTTTACGAACTATTTGTACAACTAAAATTAGCGAACCAATCACGCCTGCCATCAAAAAGCCTAACGCCGAGAATAATCCAGGATGTAGTCCGTTGAGTTTGCTTTTTTGTGCAACATTGAGTAGAAAATCAAGCAAGCCACTTCCAAAAAATAGTATAATTAACATCCAGATGGTTTGCTGTCCTTTTTTTTCATTTTTATCTGGCATGGAGACTAAGACAACGCCTAGAATTGCCGCAGCTAGGCCGCTTAATTTGAGTATTGTTAGGCTTTCTTGGTTGTAGCTAATCATGGCTAACATGGAAATTGCCATTGACATTTTAACAGCTACAGAGGTAGAAGAAACACCATTTTTTTGCGCACTTATGCCCATAATGAGAAATAATGATATGAATAAAATAGCGCAGGAAATAGCGTAGTTTAAGGTAATGAGTTGGTAACTTTCGAGCCCTCTAAATTCTTGATGAAAGAAAATTGTGCCGCAAATGGCTGCTGTAAAGTAATTAAAAACAATCGCTTGAAAAGTATCCACCTTATACTTAGGGAAAAGTTTGAAGAGCACAAAAATTAAACTTGAGCAAATAATACAGCTTATTAATTCAATCATTTTCTTAGATAATAATAAATCATATCATGCGCACTGAATTGATGTGCTCGGATGGGTACTTTATTTATAATTGGTGCCTTAATCCCTTCGCCGAAACGCACATCGCCAACTATTACTCTAGCTTCGTCCCATACGTTGTCAATTAAAAAGTATTGAAGCGTTCTACTCCCGCCTTCAACTAAAACCGATAAGATGTTGCGCTTGTAAAGTTCTTCTAAAATAAATTTGGTGGAGGTTTCTTGAATTTTTATCCATTCAACAGCTTCCGTTTTTTTATTGGTAATTCGATTGAAAATGATCGTCGGAGCGTCTTTTGAAAAAATATTGACGTCTTTGCTCAATTGCATTTGACTATCGATAATAATTCGGATTGGATTTTTGCCACTTATCTCGCGAACGGTAAGGGAGGGGTTATCATTTAGTATCGTATTTCTTCCAACAAGTATACTCTGCTCTTCACTCCGCCATTTATGTACAAGAACTTTTGATTGGGGCGATGATATCCAATTAATGCCTTTTTCACCTGCATATCTCGCTTTGTCTAAGTATCCATCGGAAGTTTGTGCCCATTTTAATATAACGTAGGGTCGTCGCTTCTCATGAAAAGTAAAAAATCGTTTATTTAGTGTTTGGCATTCTTCGCTCAGGATGTTCTCTTCAACTTCAATTCCTGCTCGTTTTAATGCTTCAATTCCCTTTCCTCCGACTAAAGGGTTGTTGTCTCTACTGCCAATTACGACTTTTTTGACTTTGCCACCGATAAGTGCTGTTATACAAGGCGGGGTTTTACCGGTATGAACGCAGGGTTCTAGCGATATGTATACAGTAGAATTTTCTATTTCATCAGGAAATTCTACGCTCTCAATAGCAACAATTTCGGCGTGTTTACCACCAAATTCAGCATGGTAACCTTCCCCAATTATCATTCCATTTTTAACAATTACACAACCAACCATTGGGTTTGGACTAACATAACCTTGGCCAAGATAGGCAAGGTCAATGCACCTTTGCATAAAATTTACATGCTCCATTTCATCTGTAAAGTTAGTTAATTCAAGAATACTTTTCTTATTTGGGGCTTTCTAAATTAAAGACACTGTTAAATTCCGTACCTTTGCCATTAGTTTTGTAAAATGGCGCACAAATCAGGTTTTGTAAGTATTGTTGGAAGTCCAAATGTGGGTAAATCTACCTTAATGAATCATCTGGTGGGTGAAAAATTATCGATTGTAACTGCTAAGGCGCAAACCACGCGTCATCGAATTCTTGGAATTGTAAATGAGGAGGATTATCAAATTGTATTTTCAGATACCCCTGGTGTTTTAAATGCATCATATAAATTGCATGAAAGTATGATGGAGTATGTTAATGCTTCGCTCTATGATGCTGATGTCGTATTGTTCTTAACTGATACGCAGGAAAATGAAATGAACCACAAAGAAACGCTGGACAAGATTAAAAAATTAAAAGTGCCCGTGCTTTGTCTCATAAATAAAATAGATTTATCAAATCAAGATGAGGTAATGGCAAAGGCAGCCTATTGGGAAGCAGAATTACCCGATGCAACTGTATTCCCTATTTCAGCATTACACAATTTCAGTATTGATGCGGTATGGTTAAAGATTTTGTCATTAATTCCCGAAAATCCGCCGTATTATGACAAAGAGGAGATATCAGATCGTCCAATGCGATTTTTTGTTTCCGAAATTATTCGAGGAAAGATTTTTTTTCTCTGTAGAAAAGAAGTTCCTTACAGTTGCCAAATTGAAATAGAGGAATTTATCGAAGAAGAAACAATCACTCGAATACGTGCCTTGATTATTGTTGAGCGCGAATCCCAAAAGGGAATTGTAATTGGAAAAGGAGGAGAGATGCTCAAGAAAATTGGAAGTACGGCGCGTTATGAAATTCAAAAATTCCTAGATAAAAAAGTGTATTTAGAAACTTTTGTGAAAGTTGACAAAGATTGGCGTTCCACGGAAGCGAAGTTAAAAAAATACGGATATTAATCGTCAAACAATCAAATTAACATGAGCAATATCGTTGCTATTGTTGGAAGACCAAATGTTGGTAAGTCCACACTTTTTAATCGTTTAACTGAGTCAAGGGATGCAATTGTTAAGGAGGTAAGTGGGGTTACTCGTGATCGTCTTTATGGAAAAGGGGAGTGGAATGGTTATCAGTTTTCTGTAATTGATACGGGAGGTTATGCCACAACAAAAGAAGATATTTTCGAAAAGGAAATTAGAAAGCAAGTTGAATTAGCAGTTGAAGAGGCTACCGTTATTTTATTTATGCTCGATGTAACCACGGGCATTGCAGAAATGGATCAAGTTGTTGCGCAATTGCTAAGAAGAAGTAAAAAGAAAATTATTGTTGTTGCTAATAAAGTGGATAGCAATGATCGAGTGGGTATGTCTGCCGAATTTTATTCTTTAGGTCTTGGTGAGGTGTTTGATCTTTCAGCCACCAACGGTAGTGGAACCGGTGAAATTTTAGATGCGCTAGTTCCTTATTTTGACAAGGAAAATGAAGTGGTTAATGAAGAGGTGAATCTTCCTCGATTTGCCATTGTAGGGCGGCCAAATGTCGGTAAATCCTCCCTTATTAATGCGTTTACAGGTCAAGAAAGAAATATTGTTACGGATATATCTGGAACTACACGCGATTCAATCCATACGCGTTATAAATCGTTCGGTTTTGATTTCATCATGATTGATACAGCAGGTATACGAAAAAAAGCAAAGGTTACCGAAGATATTGAGTTTTATTCTGTACTGCGTTCGATTCGAACAATTGAAAATGCCGATGTTTGTCTGTTTTTAATTGATGCTTCTGAAGGAATTCAAAAGCAGGATCTTAGTATCTATTACATGATTGAAAAAAATTCTAAGGGGGTAGTGGTACTTGTTAATAAATGGGATTTAGTAGAAAAAGACCACACCACCATGATTGCATACGAGGAGAATATACGAAAGCAATTAGCACCTTACAATGATGTGCCGATTATTTTTACTTCAACGGTTACAAAACAACGTATTCACAAAGCGCTTGAATCTGCCATGGAGGTTTTTGCTAATCGCACGAAGAAAATACCTACTTCAAAATTAAATGATGTGATGTTGGAAATTATTCAACAAACACCTCCTCCTGCTAATAAAGGGAAATACATCAAGATAAAATTTGTTCAACAATTGCCGACACATGCACCAGCTTTTGCATTCTTTTGTAATTTGCCGCAATACTTAACAGAGGCATACCGTCGATTTTTAGAAAATCGTATGCGTGAAGTGTTTGATTTCAAAGGAGTTCCTATTAAGATTTTCTTCCGAAAGAAATAATTGAAGCTTACTTATTCTTATCGAATAAGGTTAATGTTGCCCGTAATCACTTTCTTATCATCCGTTTCTTTATTGGAATAATTAATTACCCAAGTATAAACTCCTAAAGGTACATCTAGTCCATCTAGGCCGTATGTTCCATCCCATTCTCCCTCAGCATTCAGACTTTCCCATATGATTTCTCCCCATCTATTATAGATAACTAAAGAGAATTTGTAAGGGTCGAAACCTGTGGTAAATACTGGATGCCATGTTTGATTGTTCTCATCTTGATCGGGCGTGAACGAATTAGGAACATAGAATATTGGGTCGCTAATTACAACCAACGTTAATTCAAAAATATCAGAGCATCCCAAGGGTGTTGATGCGGTTAAACTTACAAGCATATTTTCACTTACGCCAACATACGGATGGTTAGGATCAAATTCAGAAGAAACTTCCCCGTCACCAAATTCCCAGAAATAACTTGTGGCACCTAGGGAGTTATTATTAAATTGTATGGTTTCACTTTGTGATGACAAAACATTTGGATTACTAGTAAAAGAAGCAACTGGGTAATTTTCCATGCAAATGTATGAATTGTATGTAGTGGTCTCTATACATCCTTGAAGGTTATATATTAGTGTTAGGTCGTGGCATCCTGCACTTGTAAACAAATAATCCACGTTATTTCCTACACCAATCGTGTTACCATTCCATGTCCACGTGTAGGTAGCGCTTTGCACTTGTTGAGTGGATAAATTAACCATAAGTGGATTACAACCGCTGAGCGTATCCGCCACAAAAGTTGGTGGCATTGCTGCAATTACAACGATATTCATAGTGACAGAATCGGCACATTGGTTTGGGCTAGGGATAAAGGTATGCGTTGTGGTTCCATCCACTGAACTGTCAATAGTTGGGGGATTCCACAAGCCTACAATACCAGGTACGTTGTTCGAAACAGTAGGAATTAACGGAGGCACATCGCCTTGACAAACCGGTGGAATTTGTGAAAACTGCGGGGTGTTTAATGGATCAACTGTAATGGTCATTTGACCGGTTGCTGAGCATTGAAAAGGATCTGGAGTAAAATTGTAAACTGTGGTATTTGGAATTTGGGTATTAATAATTGCTGGATTCCATGTCCCTGTGATTGGAACAAGATTCGTCGAGCTTCCAGGTAAAACTACTCCTTGCGTGAATTGACAAATTGGACCAATTTGAGTAAATGTTGGGATAGTGTAGTTTAAAATAGAAATATCCATGGTTGTCGCTACTGCGCATTGACCTGCGGTAGGAGTAAAACCGTAGGTATAAATTCCCGCTGTATTGGTTATCACAGTTGGAGGTGACCAAGTTCCTGTGTAAGGAGTGAGATTGGTTGAAGGGTTGGGTAAAATAGGCGCAGGATCATTTATACACAGCGGGTTAATCTGCGTGAAAGTTGGAATTTCATTTGGTAATATAACAATGTTCATGGTAGCTACGTTGGCACAAAAATTTGGTGCAGGTGTGAATGTATAAACTTGTGTACCAGCTACTGCAGAAGAAATAACTGCAGGAGACCAAGTCCCTGTTATTACAGGGTTATTGTTTGATGCTCCTGGCAATAATGGTACTTGTCCACTTTCGCAAATTGGAGTAATTTGGGTAAATAAAGGGTTAATGGGAATATTCACAACCACGTTAGTTGTCGTTGAGCCGTTGCATGCTGGTGTAACATAATTCAAGGTATACACACCTGCATCAAGTCCTGTAGAATTTGGAATGGTTGGATTTTGAACATTAGAAGTAAATCCGTTAGGACCTGTCCAAGAGTAAGATGATGCGCCATTTGTAGCACTTAAACTTATCGTTTGTCCAGCGCAATATGGACCAGTATTAGATGCTGTAATTAAAGCTCCACCTGCTGCGTAGGTAATGACTAACTGTCCATCACTAGTTTGAAAACCTTGTGTGCAAGTTGCTCCTGCGGGGTAAAAAGATGATCCACCACAACCAGCACCTCCTCCGTTGGCTCCTTGACAGCAATTATCGGCTCCGCCACCTCCACCACCGTAATATCCGCCACCACCTCCGCCACCTGAAGCAGATGAATAAAAACCACCATTTCCTCCTTGACCTAAGCTGCCCGCACTTCCTGGTTGTCCGCCACCCCATGGTGGTCCGCCATTGCCACCGGCTGCTTGTGTTCCACCGCCTCCGCCAACACCAGTAAAAGGGGAGCCAAAACCTTGTTGTCCTGAGGCACATCCTCCTCCTCCTCCAGTTGCTTGATAACCTTGTTGTTGGGAACCACCTGAACGGCCACCTCCTCCTCCTGCTACTGCAATACGATTACCCAAAGCATAGGGAGCTACGCGTATGTCTGTTGCTCCGCCACCACCTTTTGAAGCCATCTGAACAGTTCCAAAAGTATGACCGTTACCACCACCATTATAACCTCCTGTATGCGTTGTCGGGCTACCACCAATACGAATTTCTAAAACTTGACCAGGCTGAACAGGAATGCATGGATGTATGACTCTTGCTCCTCGACCACCTTGCCCAGAGCCCCCGTATGGATTACCCAAAATACCACCACCCTGTGCACCACGCATATCAATATTAAGGCAAAAAACACATGGAGGAACGGTCCACGTTTGAACATTTCCTGTATAGTTGAAAGTAGCAGTTTGAGATAAAAAAAGAGACTGGGTTCCTAAAAGAAAAATAAAACTAAAAAAGAAAATTTTTGTTTTGGCGTATATTTTTATCATTTATGTCTTTTATTAAACAATTACTAAAATACTCAAATTTTATAAATTAGAGCGAAAAAAACTAATAGAGATCAATTATATCTTTTCAACAATAGACTTTTATCGATTATTTAGAATTCATTAATTTTATATTACCCTTTGTTTTATTTCTATACGAATTAGGTTTTATGCGGTTGCTTTTTGTATTTTTACATTTATAAGTAATTAATAATTTCTTGTGAAATGAGTTTAAATCCATATGTAGGTCCTTGGACCAAAAAGGAAGCCGGACATTTGTTAAGACGAACCATGTTCGGAGCAACAAATCAACAGATTCTTGATGCTGTAAATAATGGCTTGCCTGCTACAGTAGCTTCTTTATTGCAGGTTACAGTTGTTTCTCCTCCCCTCGCTTTTGATGCAGGTGAGACGATTGTCGCGCAAGGGGCTACATGGGTAAATGCTGTTTATCCGGCCACGCAAATGGCAAATAATAATGCTGAAACTGCTCGTTACAAGTCCTTGGCGGCATGGATGATGCAAAATATCAATCAAGAATCATTATCGATTACTGAAAAAATGTTATTTTTTTGGCAGAATCATTTTGGCGTTAGTGCAGTTACCGAGGCAAGGGCAATGTATCACTTTATTACGCTGTTAAGGCAGAACTCACTTGGTGATTTCAAACAATTAGTGAAAGACGTTACCATTGATCCGTCTATGCTGATTTTTCTTAACGGTGCATCCAATACCGTTTTTAGTCCGAATGAAAATTATGCAAGGGAATTATTGGAATTATTTACAATAGGTAAGGGGAATCAAATTGGTGCCGGTGATTATTCTTATTATACAGAGATGGATGTCGCAGCTGGATCAAAGATTTTGACTGGTTTTCAAGTGTCTGGAATTCGAAGTGCTACAATGCCCTCCACGATTGCTACCTATACGCCTGTTCTGCACAATACAACAGCAAAGCAGCTTTCTTATCATTTTAATGATGTTGTCGTGACTAATAACAATGGGAATGAGTATGCGAGTTACATTGATATTATTTTTCAGCAGCCGCAAGTTGCCAATTTTATTTGTACAAAATTGTATCGTTATTTCGTCAACTATGATTTGTCTCAGGATGTTGTCAACACCATTATCCCTGGTTTAGCACAAACTTTAATTTCGAATAATTACAATATACAGTCTGTATTACAAGAATTATTTTTAAGTGAACACTTTTTTTATGGAACCTTACGCGGGACGATTATAAGAAATCCATTGGACATGTTATTTACTGTTCTAAATTCAACATCAACCACCCCAACCTTTGATTTAGTTGGAAATAGCAATGTGTATCTAACCATCTATTATGCTGCCGAAAACATGGGTTTATCGTATGCTCAGCCGCCAAGCGTAGCGGGATGGCCAGCCTATTATCAGGTTCCAGCGTACTCAAAACTTTGGATAAATTCCACAACCATAAAGTATCGTTTCGATGTAGTATCGGGTATCTTGTTTGCTGGATTAAACATTGCAGGAAATAATTTCAAACTAAATACCATGGGCTTTTTAAATGCACTATCAATTCCGTCTAGTGCTCCCGATGTTATTGATGATATTTGTGATGTCTTTTTTCCGGAAACAGTTAGTCTTGTAGACAAGACGATTTTAAAAGCCATTCTAACTAATAATCTACCTGATTTTGAATGGACTTTGCAGTACAATGATTATTTATCAGATCCCACCAATCCAGTAATGCTTGATCCTGTTAGGCAGCGAATTGAATTTGTGTTAAATCGTGTGTTCAAAATGCCTCAATTTCAAATGATATAATTTATAAGTTATGAAAAGAAGACAATTTGTACGGAATATATCGTTAGCGTCCTTGTCCCTGCCGTTTATCTCAGATGGCTTTGGGATGGAGGCAGTTAACCAAAAATTATTCAATTTTTCAACAGGAGCTGAGGATCGTGTATTGATTTTAATTCAATTAAATGGTGGAAACGATGGACTTAATACGGTCATTCCAATCGACCAGTATGCCAATTTAATGATACAAAGGGCGGATATTATCATTCCACAGAATCAAGTGTTAACACTCAACCAAGATGTTGGACTGCATCCAGCAATGACTGGTATGAAAAATATGTATAATGCCGGTAATCTTTCTATTCTTCAAAATGTAGGTTATCCACAGCAAAATCGTTCGCATTTTAGGTCCGCAGATATATGGTCAACGGGTTCGCTAGATATAAATCAAACCAATGGTTGGTTAGGTCGTCAGTTTGATGCTACATACCCCAATTTTCCGGAGCAATACCCAAATCCAACTCACTTAGATCCTTTTGCAATCAGCATGGGCTCCGAGGTTTCCGCTACTTGTCAGGGCTTAATGGGGAATTTTTCTCACACCGTTTCTAACCCATTAAATAGTTTTAACTTATACGAAGGTGGCTTTATCAATGATGGTAGTTACTTTGGCTATAATGTGGAGTATGTGGCGACTTTAATTAATCAAGCAAACGAATACGGTGCACGAATTAATGCAGCAGCAAATGCAGGAAATACGCTTTCTACCTTATATGATCCACTTAATTCCTTGGCCGTTCAATTAAGGTATGTGGCTCAAATGATTTCTGGAGGACTAGAAACAAAGGTTTATATTTTGAATTTGAGTGGTTTTGATACGCACGATGGACAAGTCGATAACCTGAATCCGACGGATGGTGCACACTTTAAATTGCTAAAGAAATTATCGGACGCCATTGCTGCTTTTCAAGATGATTTGCAATTACTAGGTTTACAAGAGCGAGTAGCTGGCTTAACATTTTCCGAGTTTGGTCGCCAAATTGCTGCCAATGCAAGCTTTGGAACAGATCATGGCGATGCAGCACCGCTATTTTTATTTGGTTCGTGTATCAATTCGGGAATTATCGGTCCAAATCCACAAATATCAAATATTATTCATGAGCAAGCTGGCATACCTATGCAAATCGACTTTAGAAATGTGTATGCTTCGCTGTTGAAAGATTGGTTTGGGGTTCCTGCTCAAGATGTTCAGGCCTTATTTGAGCATCAAATCACGTATTATAGTGTAATATCAGGTTGTAATGTTGGGCTTGATGACATTGATAGCGGCAAGGCAACCGCGCTTGTATATCCTAACCCTACGCCTTCTAATTTCACCTTAAAGTTCAATAACATTACTAATGGAATTGTTTCGTGTGAAATTCTTGATCTTAATGGTAGAATCGTTAAACAGCTATTTAATCAAGTACTTGAACAAGGAATTCATCATATTCCGTGTGAGTCGTCTGATTTAGTTGAAGGACATTATTTGGTTTGTGTTCGAAAGGGGGATCAGACTGAAAATATTAGTTTGGTAAAAATAGATTAGTTATCGCAACAAATGTAGTGTTCCGCTAATTAGTCTTCGGTCGTCTAAGCCCTTAATTTTGAAGTTTATTTTCCACGTGTAGACTCCTTCCTGGCAGGCATTTGAGATTCCATATGTACCATCCCATCCTACATCAACATTATTACTTACCCAAATAATTTCTCCCCATCGGTTGTAGATGCTTAACTCATAATAATAAGGATCAAATCCACTGGTAAAAACGGGTTTCCATGTTTGATTAAACTCGTCTTGATCGGGTGTAAAGGTGTTAGGAATGTAATAAATTAATCCTTCCTCATAGGTAATCGGATTCGTTACTGAATCAGCACAACCTGAATTTGAATAGGCGTAAAGCGTTACTGAGTAGCCACCGTATGTATTATTGAAAATATGTGTTGGGTCACTTAGATTAGAATTGCTCCCATCCCCATAGTCCCAATAATAGGTGGATGCGCCAACTGTTCCATTTTGAAAACTAATCGTTTCTGAAGGGTTTCCAAAAACTCCCGGGATAAAACTAAATGCCGCTATTGGGTTGGGTTCTACACAAATGTAGTCAGGCATTAGAGCGTTTGCTGAGCAACCATTCAAGTTAAATTGCAATTCAATATCATAGCACCCAGATGTATTAAATTGTTCCGTGATGACAGGGGTATTACCCATTAAACTACCGTTTGATAACCATGTATAGGTTGCACCTGGAATATCTGCTGTTGTAAATGTAACGTTCAAGGGGCTGCACCCAATTGTAGTGTCAGCGGTGAAAGAAACAGCACCGTTATTTGAAATAAGAACGACCATGGTACTTGTGTCAGCACATTGATTAGGAGTAGGGGTGAATGAATAAGTAGTTGGTCCCAATAGAAGTGTATTAATTGTCGGTGTATTCCATGTGCCAGCGATAGAAGGAACATTAACGGATTGAATAGGTAGAACCGGATATGGAATTTGACCTAAACAAAAAGGGCCTTCCGGAAAAAATTGGGGTTCAATTAATGGATTAATTGTTAACTGACAAGAATCGGTACTTGTACAACCACCCAAGGAAGCAGTTACTGTATACATGACGCTTTGAGTTGCATTAGATGTGTTGTTTACTACTTGATTAATTACGCCGCCAGAACCATTGAAAGCGCCAGTAATAGCTGGATTATTCGAACAAGTCCATGTATAAGTCAGTCCGCCTGCCGGATTGCCACTAATAGGAATTATGGCATTTGCACCGCTGCAAATGGTATCATATGGCTGGATAATTACTTGAATCGGTGGGTTGACAACAACATTGAGATATTCAATGGTTTGACATCCTTGGTTATCTAATCCATTAAGTATTGCGACATAATTGCCAGGGTTTGTATAGGTAACAACATGTGGTCCAGCGCCAACAGCTGATGTGGGAGTTCCACCACTTAAAAAATTCCATTGAAGTCCGCCAGCACAATTTACCGAGGTGGAACCGTTATATGAAATATTCCCACCTGAACAAATAGTTAATGGATTGGCTACTATATTAGGATTTGGACCAGCAAACGTTGCACCATTAGGTAGATTGCTATTAAAGGTTATCGTAAAACCAGAACTAGCACTAAAATTATTCACTAATATGGCATAGCTCATACCTGCAACCATGTTAATCGATTGCACATAAGCGTTGTAGCCAGCTTGACAGCCTGGATATTCATTCAAATCGAATTCAGCTGTGCTTAAACCAGTCGAACCCGTAGCATTTAAACACGAGGATGAACAACAACGTATGGGGGTTCTTCCAACGCAAGGATCATTTCCTGCAAGTTGATATAAAATAAAGTCAATATCATCATTTGAATTAATGGGTGTAATGTCTAATGTAAACGGTCCACTGGTTGCACAAGTCCAATAAAACCAAGAAGAATTTCCTTCATCTACACCCGGAACGTCAAGGCAAGTTCCAGGTTCTGGTTCATCGTTGTTCAAGCCACCACCACTTAAAGTCGCTACGCTTACCGGATTTTGACTACATAAAAATGCTGCACCACCACAATCAGCACCAGGATTTGATGTTGGGGTATAATTATTAAGGCATACTTCAAATGTCCCCTCATTAGCTTGCGTAGAAGCAACTCGGATAAGGTAATTGACGCCCGGTGTAAGTGCACCTTCATATAATTGTGTTGTACCCACACCCGGAGTTCCATTGGAACAACCTAATTCATTTAAGACACCTAAACAAACACCATCGTAAATAGCTAACCTTGGTTGAAACATTGTTCCACCGTTGCCAGAGCCATTAATTGATATAAGTACATCTGTTCCGATAGCAGTAAATTGAAACCAAACGTCTTCGGTTGCAGTTGCTGTCCAGCAAGTTGGTGTTCCGTAAGTAGAAGGGATGGAGCCTGAATTGGTAAAAAAGCCATTCCCTGAACAATAATTAATTACGTTGGCAATGTTAGTTGGTGCAGTGCAGTCCTCGGCTTGAGCATGCAGCGCAATTTTTAGAAAGACAAACAGGACAACTAGTAATTTTTTTGCCATTAAGTTAAAATAAAACTTCAAAAATTCAGACGGAAATTAAACAATAAAGTTGTCTAAAACAAGTAGTTAGTTCTTTTTCACTCTGTCTACCTCGATTTCTCTCTGCATCAAGTTGCCTTTAAATCGTTGTTGTTGGTACATTTGATACCTAGAAATTGGTTTCTCTTCTGGCCATGAGTTATTTGAAAAGTCAACGTCGGCTGTTTCTAGGAAAGGATCTAAGCGAAATTTAGTCAATTCTTTATCAAAAATGAAAATTTTAGTTACCTGTTTTTCATTTAGTCGCCAAACCTCAGCAGGGATTCTAACTATTTTTGTAGTGTTGTCCCCAAATGTAAATTCAATAATTAATGGAGAAACCAATCCGCCTATGTTATCAAATACTACCTCGTAATATTGATAGTTTGCATTAAAAATTGCTAATTCCGATGGACTAAGTTTAGAAATAAAAGCATCGTATTCTTTCTTGTCAAGTGCATCAACGGCATATTTATCTCTTTTTGCGTAGAAATCATCAATGTTTTTATCCTTTTCGTTGATGGTTTGAGCGATACTTGTTTTGTTTAATTCGTCACCAATAAATGTGTCTTTATTGGTATTTAACTCTTTTAAAAAAGCTTTTTCCGTAGTTGGATTTTGTGTGTTAAGTTGATACCACTTCACTCGGCTAATGCCTATGTCTACTGGTTGTGTTTCGTAAAACCAACCCCGCCAAAACCAATCTAAGTCAACAGCCGAGGCGTCTTCCATCGAGCGAAAAAAGTCGGCAGGGGAGGGGTGCTTAAATTTCCACCGTTCACAATACGTTTTGAAGGCAAAATCAAATAGTTCTCTACCCATCACAGTCTCCCGAAGTATGTTCAACGCTGTGGCCGGTTTTCCATAAGCATTGTTTCCAAACTGGTTAATTGATTCAGAATTTGTCATGGTAGGTGATATGAATTTTTGATCTCCACGCATGTAGTCAGCAATCAAGTAGGCTGGGCCGCGACGAGAGGGATAACCTCTTTCCCATTCTTGCTCTGTCAAATATTGAACAAATGTATTTAATCCTTCATCCATCCAAGTCCATTGCCGCTCGTCTGAGTTAATAATCATTGGGAAAAAATTATGACCAACCTCGTGAATAATCACGCCCCACATGCCATATTTTGTTTCTTCAGAATAGGTACCGTCTTCCTCTGGCCTGCCTCCATTGAAGCAAATCATCGGATATTCCATACCTATTGATTTTGAATGTACGGAAATAGCAACGGGGTAGGTATAATCAACAGTATACTTGGAATAGGTCTTTATCGTATGCGCAACTAACTTAGTGGAATACTTTTCCCAGAGTGGATTTCCTTCTTTCGGGTAGTATGACATACACAATACATTGTTGTTTCCGACCTTTGCATTTTGTGCATCCCAAATAAATTTTCTTGAGGAGGCAAAGGCAAAGTCGCGCACATTAGTCGCTTTGAATAGCCAAGTTTTATTTTTCGTGGAGGGATTATTTTCTGCCTTGATGGCTTCCTCTTGCGATACAATGATTACAGGCGAATCGGCTACTTTTGCTAAAGCTAATCTCTTTTTTTGTTCCTCGTTCAGCACCGCATTTGCATTGCTTAAAATTCCAGTTGCACCTACAAGGTGGTCGGAAGGTACGGTGATGGCTACTTCATAGTTCCCAAAAGGTAGTGTGAATTCGCCTCTCCCAAGAAATTGTTTGTTCTGCCAGCCTGTTACGTCGTTGTACACGCACATACGTGGAAAGTACTGAGCTATCGTGTACAAATAATTTTTATCTTTTTCGAAGTATTCATATCCAGATCGACCTCCCACTTTCATTCGGTCGTTTATGTTGTACCACCATTTCACTTGAAATGAAATCGAAGATTTTGACGCCAATGGTTTATCTAAATCAATTCGCATCATGGTTTTGTTAATTGCATATTTCATTTTTACGCCCTGCGCATTGGTAATCGATTCTACTTTAAATCCACCGTCATATTTAAAAAACTTATTTTCAATATCGCTAATTGACTTAAAATCCTCCATTTTTTCGACTTCAATAATTTTTGTGTCTGAATTTTCGGCATAAATATTTTGGTCTAATTGCAACCACAAATAAGCCAGTTGGTCAGGGGAGTTATTCGTGTAGGTAATCGTTTCGATACCGCTTAAAATTTGTGTTTTGTCATCGATAGTGATGTTCATTTTATAATCTGCTTGCTGCTGGTAGTAGGCGTGTCCGGGTGCACCTGCTGCATTTCTATAGGAATTCGGCGTTGGTAATTCGATGTCTAATTGTGCAAACTTTTTTTGTGTATTTCCTATAAAAAAAGTGCTAACTGCAAATAAAATAGTAAAGGTTGATCTCATAATTCATTAAAATTTAATATTTGTTCTCGCTGAAATAGCATAAATTGGTAGGTAGCCATTTTTTTGCCTAACAACGTTACTTTTTGTTGCTGCTCAGGATACAAATCCATGAACAAGTCGTAGGTCAAAATAGTTTCTTTTTCTTTAAATAGGGGAGCTGATGTCAAGTAGAAGTAAGTGAATCCATCGGGTGTATTTTCGTACCCTTGAATAGTCAGTTCAATGATTTGATTGTCTTGTTTGATCACAAAACCCGCTAAGATGAGTTGATTTATTTTAGTTGAAATACTATCAATAAGTCGCGCTTTTTCAAGGCTCATATCGACCACCTTTTTTCTGAAATAATCTTCTAAATCGTGGCTAGCGACTTTAATGCTGATTTCCAAGCAGGCAGTTTGTTGGTTATATTGTATTTCTGCGAAAGAAAAATAGTACGCATGAGCAGCGATTTCGGTACTTGAATAAAAAAGAAAAATCAATACTAAAATTACGCGCATAGTTTTTTGAGTAAACGAATTTACAAATAATAATGCGTTTTTATAAATACAACTGGTATACTTTAATAGACATCAATTTTTTGTAGGTCTTTCTTTTTTGTAATTTTGATTTCTTTTGTAAAAACTATGCGAAGATTACTTTTTTTAAGGGGCAAATTGAAAGGTCTTTTTTTTATGCTCCGACTCCATTATATCGTGCCTGCGCATTATCTTTCTTTTTTAGGCCAATTATCGAAATTATCGCGATGGATAGCGGTTCATAAAAAGGAAGGGATGAGCGATTTTTATTCTTTTGCTTTTACTTACAGTAATCGTGAAAAATTATTTAATTATGTTATTGAAAATGAGGCCTTGAATGGACCCATAGATTACCTTGAGTTCGGTGTTTCCAAAGGCGATTCTTTCAAGTGGTGGACGAATAAGATTGACCACGAAGATGCTCGTTTTCATGGCTTTGATACGTTCACTGGTTTGCCTGAAGATTGGGGCCCATTTAAAAAAGGCGATATGAGTTCCGGTGAAGAACTTCCAAACATTATTGGTGATCGCCATCAGTTTTACACCGGACTATTTCAACAATCGTTAATACCTTTTTTAGCAACCTTTACTAATGATAAGCGAAAAGTCATCCACATGGATGCCGACTTGTATACGGCAACTCTTTATGTGTTAACTTTACTCACTCCCTATTTGAAAAAAGGAGACATTGTATTTTTCGATGAATTTAATGTGCCCATGCATGAATTTAAAGCATTTGACGAGTGGACTAAATCTTTTTATATTCAGTATGAAGTTTTGGGCGGGGTAAATAATTATTATCAAGTTGCCATAAAAATTAGCTAAAAAGCCCCGCGAACGAGGCTTTCTAACAAACAACACAACAACAATCTACACTATTTTTCAGTCGAAGTTATCGCAGGAATATTTTTTCGCCAATTAGTAGTTTTTCATCAGGCGAATTGATTTCATTTTTACGCATAAGGGGCTTGAGTTTTACTGCTTCTTTCTGGGCAATTTCTCGCAAGGTCATTTGTTGATCCAATACGATATGTCTCTTTACTCTAGAATGATTTCTTCTAGGCGCAAGGTAAATACTTGTTCCTTCTTCTAAAATATCTATGGAAAGGTACTTTTCATTGTACTTGTGTAGTTGGTGAAGGGTAATTCCATGCCGCTTTGCAATTTTGTAGTATGAATCTCCCTTTTTTGACTTTACAAAGATCACTTTGTTTTCATGTACTTCTATTTCGGCGTCGAATGAATTGCCTACAATCGGTTTTATTTGAGGTGTTAATACATCTAACTCATACAATTTTAGTTCTTCAATTATATTGATTAACGAAGAGGCATAATTAGGATTTGTTGCGTACCCCGCACTTTTTAATCCATGTGCCCATGCCTTGTAGTCAGCAGCATTTAATTCGAATAGGCTTTTGTAGCGGGCGTGTTTTGTTAGAAACAACGAATGATCGAGGTATGAATCTTCCACCTTTTTATAGGATCTAAAACACTCATTTTCCTTGTCATCATTGTAAAATGCTTTTTCACCAGACCAATCCGAATGACATTTAATTCCAAAATGGTTATTGTGATTTTTTGCTAACTCCGAATTTCCGCTACCCGATTCGAGAATGCCCTGAGCAATAGTAATACTAGCAGGGATATTGTAAAGTTGTTGTTGTTTAATGGCAAGTCCTTTGAAGTTTTCTTTGTATTGTGTTTTTGTAGTTGGTGGTTCGTTGCTAAAAGCAAGTACCGATACAAAGAGAGAAGCGATTAGCGGTATTTTTATCATTGTTTTGAAAATCTTTTGTTTCTAACGACATCTGCTCGCTAAGGTTTCAAAATTTTTGCGCAAAAAAAAAGCGAGGTAGAACCTCGCTTTCAATGAATTACTGTTTATTAATACCGGTATAAATCAGATTTGAATGGACCTTGAACCGCTACGCCAATGTATTCGGCTTGATCAGTAGATAAAATTTCTAATTCAACACCAATTTTGGCTAAATGCAAACGAGCTACTTTCTCATCAAGGTGCTTAGGAAGAACATAAACATCGTTTTTGTAGTTAGCTCCGTTTTGCCATAGCTCAAGTTGAGCTAAAACTTGATTAGTAAATGAGGCAGACATGACAAATGATGGATGACCTGTTGCACATCCAAGATTTACTAAACGACCTTCGGCTAGTATGATAATATCTTTTCCTGCGATATTATATAAATCTACTTGCGGTTTGATTTCTATTTTAGTAGCACCGTGATTATCATTCAACCAAGCCATATCAATTTCGTTGTCAAAATGGCCAATGTTACAAACGATAACCTTATCTTTCATTTTTTCGAAATGGCTTCCCTGAACAATATTCTTATTTCCGGTAGCTGTTACGATGATATCACCAAGATGCACTACAGAATTTAACGCTTTTACTTCAAAACCATCCATTGCTGCTTGTAGTGCACAAATCGGATCGATTTCGGTAATGATTACTCGGGCTCCTGCGCCAACAAGCGATGCTGCTGTACCTTTACCTACGTCTCCGTATCCACAAACAACAGCCACTTTTCCTGCCATCATTACATCAGTTGCGCGACGGATAGCGTCAACACATGATTCTTTGCATCCGTATTTGTTATCAAATTTTGATTTAGTAACGGAATCGTTTACGTTAATGGCTGGCATAACTAAGGTACCATTTTTAATGCGATCGTACAATCTTAATACCCCAGTAGTTGTTTCTTCGGACAAACCACGTATGTCGTTGGTTAATTCAGGGTAGTGGTCAAATACCATATTGGTTAAATCGCCACCGTCGTCAAGGATCATGTTAAGCGCTTTACCTTCTTTGAAACCAAAGATAGTCTGTTCGATGCACCAATTGAATTCATCTTCGTTCATACCTTTCCAAGCAAAAACTGGAATTCCTTTCGCTGCAATAGCCGCAGCTGCGTGATCTTGTGTAGAAAATATGTTGCATGATGACCAAGTAACTTCGGCACCCAATTCAATCAATGTTTCAATTAGGACAGCCGTTTGGATGGTCATGTGTAAACAGCCAGCTATTCTTGCGCCTGCTAATGGTTTTGTTGAAGCAAATTCTTCACGAAGTGCCATCAAACCTGGCATTTCAGCCTCTGCTAATTTCATTTCTTTTCTTCCCCAATCTGCAAGGCTTATGTCTTTAACTTTGTAGCTCATTTTATCAATTGTATTAATCATATTTTCATTTTTAATTGTTACAAAATTACAAATTTAAGTAGCGAAGTCAAAATTTATTATTTGATTGCTTTTCGCTTTGAATTATTACAGTCTTTCTTTTATTTCATTAATTAAACCCTCTATAAACAAGGGGTGGTCGTTTGAACTTTTGACTAAATGCACGTGTTCCCCTCCATATTCCTCAAATATTTCTTGGTATTCCGTCCCGATCTCTATAATTGTTTCAAGGCAGTCGGCTACAAAAGCTGGACTAAAAACTAATAATTTTTTAGCTCCTTTTTTGCCCCATTCTTCCACTACTTTATCGGAAAAGGGTAGGAGCCATTTTTTGGTTAATCGCGATTGAAAGCACACTGTATAATCACTTTCTTTTAAATTTAATTTGTCAGCAATCAATCGAGCGGTGGCATAACTTGTTGCTTTGTAGCAAAATTTATTCTTTTCGTTTATTTCCGATTCACATGGTTGGTCGCCGCACAAGTCCTTGCCTTCGTATACTTTATCAACTTGTCTCTCTGGCAGACCGTGAAACGAGAAAAGAATGTGGTCGTATGAACTCAAATCATACTCTTTACTATTTTCAATAATCGAATTGATGTAACCCTCATTAGTGTAGAATTGACTAATAATTTTAATTTCTGGAATTACCCACCAATTTTGAATAATACGCATGGCTTTTTTCATGGCAGAACCACTTGAAGCACTGGCATATTGAGGAAATAGTGGAAAAATTATGATTTGGTCGTAATTACACAGGCGAATTCTTTCTAAAACCGAGTCCATAGAAGGGTTTTGGTAACGCATAGCCATTTCAATAGTGATTTCCGTATTGTCAAAATGATGTTGAAGCTTTTCTTTGACATTTAAGGAATGAGTTAAGAGCGGGGATTGACCGTTTCCAATTTCCCAAAGTTCCTTGTAAATTTTAGCTGATTTGGGCGCCCTAAACGGAACTATTACTCCGTTAACTAGAATTTTTCGCAGTAACCACGGAACGTCAATAACGCGTTCGTCATTAAGGAATTCTGATAAGTAACGACGAACATCGCTTGTTTTTGGGCTATCAGGAGTACCTAATTGTAAAAGTAAAACGCACGTTTTTTTCATAATTGAATATTTGAAAAACAATTATTGATAGGTAAAGTTCAATTCCAAAATAAATATTATTGAAATAGGTGGAGCAAAAGTAGTAAATTACAACCTAAGTGGTTTTGAACCTACAATTTAAACCAATTGAAATTGTTTGAATGGACAAATGAAATAGTTGTTTAATTAGTTGGTCGACTGTATCATTTAGAAATTGGATGGTTTTATTATCATGAATACTTGCCTCGTAATCAGTAAAAATCAATAACTTAATAGAGTCTACTGATAAATCCGTTTGTAATAAAGGCATTACCCTGACTAAGCTTACCAATGGTATAGGTTTGAAAATCACCATTTATTAGCTGTATTTTTTTTAATTTTTCATAACTAATTGAGCAGGTATTTTCATTCCAAATAGCGAACTCTAAGTGATCAATTAAATCTTCGTAATTGTTTACTTGGTGTGTTAACATATACCTGCCAATGGATGAAAATCCGTAATTTTTTATGAAAATTGGATGATTACTAGTCAATGACAACGATTTGGTATCCGTGGTAATTTCAAGCATGCTCAAATGTCTTTGTTTTGAAACACCTAAAACCTCCGCATTAACAACATCCCCAGTTTCTAGATTTATGGAATAAATGGTATTTCCTTTCTGAACGTCTGCGGCAATTAATGGAGTTAGGGCGTTACCAATTTGAGTAGATTGGGAAACACAACAAAGTGATAAATTAATCTCGGAAATAGCGACGTCTTTCCACTTTGTTCCTTTATAAACCTCCATAATCTCGAATTTGAAATTATAATTCATTTCCGGATTGTAATTGTTGTGACCGGGTAATTCAAAAGATTGTCTTCCCATTTCATCGGTCAATTCAAGGTAGCACAATGCCACATTATTCTTATAAACTTTAAATTTTTTAACCCTTGAGTTCTCCATCCAACTTTTGGGAGATGATTGGTATCCGTTGTAAATTGTATTGATTCCAGCAGCTTTAATTTCAAAGAACACACCTATGCCATAGTCAACGCTACCCTCAACCCAAGCAGTCATTGGATTGTCGTCGTTTATATTTTTAATGTTGTAATTGAATTTCCCTTGATTAGCAAGTGTTGACGAGGCCCGCAAAGGACTAATTCCTTGGTCGCAGTCATTGTAAAAAAAACCCGGACCTTCTCCTTCACTCATTTCACTTTCCTCATACATTGTTTTAATTTCTGGCCAATTTACATACGTGCCCTCCCCACAAACGGCTTTTACAGTGATGCCTTGTGAAAAACTAGCAAAGGGAAAAAAATAAAGGGCAGTTAGTAAGAATGCATAACTATTTTTCATTTTAGTTGGTTTTATGGTTTGTTGAACTTTTTTTTACTTTAGTATTTTGGTAGTAATTATTTATAAAAATGATTAAAAAATTATAAATAAACACATTGGGATTTTGCCATCAAAGGTCATGATTATGTCTCCACTATTGGTGTATCGCCCTTTGTATAAGTGTTCACCGTCAAGGGTGTAAAGAATTTCGCCACTGTTGGTGTAACGGCCTTGATAAATATGTTTTCCATCAAATGTGTAGAGTATATCTTGGCTATTTGTGTAGCGGCCTTTGTACACATGTGATCCATCCCAGGTGTACATTATCTCATTGCTGTTAGTATAACGCCCTTGATAAATATGTTTACCGTCGAAAGTATACAGGATATCTTGACTATTTGTGTAGCGACCTTTGTACACATGAGACCCATCCCATGAATACATAATGTCTCCGCTGTTCGTATATCTTCCTGAGTAAATGTGAATCGCCATTTTATTTATTTGTTAATAATTAGATTAGAATTAGAACCAATCGTTAAATACAGATTGGAGCTATAGTTTTAAAAATTGATTGTATCACTAATTTACTCCTGGATAGGTTTCCACCACTTTTATCTTTAGATCGGGATAAGAATTTACCGCCTGAACCTTGAAGTCGGGATAAGTATCTGTAATTTGCCATAAGCCACATTTATCGGGATAGGTAGTTACAAATTTGACCTTTATGTCGGGATAAGAGTCAACATATTGAATTTTAAAGTCTGGGTAGGATGTTACAAATTTGACTTTACCCCATAATTTGATTCCCTTGTAATAACAAGAACCTGCGATTAATGCCTGTACAGCCTCTGCTTTTTCAATGTCATTAAGATCTGATATTTTTAGGTTAGACAGAACAACTTGTTCCTCACTGCAATTCCCATCTTGCGCAATCACAATGGCCTGCGCATTCACAAATCCAAAATTCATTAGAATGCTTGCTAAAATGAATAAATTTTTCATGGTGTTATTTTTTAATTTAATTGATTTAACGTTTTATTTGTAACGAGTTACGACCTTTTTTTTTGAGTCATAAATCGAATTTAAACTGACATTTTAAAATTACATTAATTCTTATTACACACCACCAAAAATAGATGTTAAAGTTCACCTTTAAAATTTCATTTTCGCCAATTGTGGTAGTTTTCTTGCAAGAAAACTAAGAGATCGAAAAAAAAACAATTCATTTTTCAATGAATTGTTTTTTTGAAACTTTTAATTTAATTCTGTGTTGGTTAATATTGTTCAAAATAAAACTTTGTTTTTTCATTCCATTCGTTAAAATCATTAAATTGTTTTGATTATTATTGACATCTTTAAAACTAGAATTAGTAAACAAAACTTTTCTAATTTTTTTTGGAATTCCGACCACATCAAAAACTGCTAAGGTTTCATGCCCTAATTTCACAAGGGCATTTTTAAAAATCACAGTTTCCTTACCATTGATATTAATAAAAATATTTTTTAATAAATGACGAATGACCAAATTATTGAACTCTTCGGGTGTTTTATAAGAATCTTTGCCATAATTTGTGTGTACTTCATGTTCGAAAGCAGTCAAGGCAGAATAAATCTGTAATTTCCATGAGCCGTCTTCTTGTTCTATCAAAATGGTAGTAGCGTATGAAGAATCATGATTTTTTTTATTCGTAAAAGAAAAAAATAGCACTGAAAACAATAAAATTGAAAGCAAACGAGTTGTAAAAATGGTTTTATTCATTATTTTCAATTTAATCTGTCTTTATATTGAAGAAGTTGGTCGTTAGGGTCCTTATTCTTTGATTATTTTAGTATTTGTAATTCCATTTTGTGAATAAATTTTTACTAAATAATTCCCCGATTTTAAATCATTTGTATAAATAGTGTTGTCTGGTGCTGTTTTTACATTAATTAATCTACCAGCCATATCATAGATTTCAACTTTTAAGATAGGCAAGTCCGCGCTAAAATTCAAAACATTATTCATAGGGTTTGGATAAAGGATTACAACTTTTCCTAACTCATTCTCTAGAGTAGAAAGTATTGTACAGAATATACCATCGCAATTTTCATCAATAGCATTTCCATCAATTTCGGCTGCAATTGGATTGACGGCAGCATTGTTGTCGTCGCAATCTTCCAACAATGAAAACCCATCGCCATCAACATCAATGGTAATATTACTTCCACCTTGAGTTACATATGCACCATGTATACAATTAATAAAATTGTTATTACCTGCTGCGTCAACGTGATAATGATAACCTCTTGTTGCATCATAATGTCCAAAGCAAGCATCTAAATCATTGGGTACTGTGTTATCTTCATTGGCATGAGCATATATACCATGTCCGTCTAAAGCATATCCTATCATTGGTGCATGTTCGTCGCACTGCGCTATATTTGAAGATAAACCAGTTGCAGCGTGGTAGTGATATCCTGCCGCAAGGTTTATATGTCCTCCTGCATCATCAAATGGAGCTAATGTATAGGCATTTAAAATTGCATTTACGGGAGCAGGAGCATCAAATCGCACCCCATTGAATGCAACCCCTCGCACAGTTGGCCCAACTGCTCCTGGCCCCATCCCAAATGAGGTGGAAGATGTTAATTTAACTGGCGTTACAGGGAATAGATAGGTTTGTGTGATACCGGCTACATAAGCTGGTAAACACTCTACACAATAATTTTGATATTGCACTCCTACATTTGGGTTAGCTGCAGCTGCGCACTCTGCTTGAGTTAATGTTCTGATAATTTCACCTGTTGTGGTATTATACATTTGCCAAGTATTATTATTGTAAAAAGTAGCTAAATTTTGAATAAATGCACCATCTACATCATACACATTTCCGTTTTGTAACCAAATCCCACCTTGGGTTGCATCATCGGAAATATTTGTTGGACACCAAGGCCCCATAGTGTGATCTGATGGGGTACTTGTTGAAACAATTTTATAACAATTTGTACTGGTTCCGTTAGACAAAGTGCAGCTTACAGTAGAGACTGTTACGCTTGCACCATCTAAAAAAAGTAATGGATTAACTTTTTGAATAGTAGTTTGTGCAGTCAAAATGTTGGATTGCAAAAATGTACACACTAGTGGTACAAGTAAAAATTTTCCGTAATTCATTTTATTTATCTTATTGATTCTCAACAAAATTAAAATATTTTATATTTTTTTTGCTCTTTCGGACTCAATAATTTTTTTTATTTAAGGAATTCACCAAATATCGATATTTTATAAAATAAAGGCGGAAGTATATTGAGTATGGAATATTATTTTATCCCTTCCATTTCCTAAAAGAACGCATGCCCTTACATGGATCCTAATATCTGTTAATAACGTTTTGCGTGTAGGCGATCGGCCCGACTCTTTAAATAAATCGTTACACCGAAGTTAAAATTATTTTCTTTCAAAATAATCGTTCTTTCGAAGCAAGATGGGCTGGCGCCATGACAGCTGTTATAAGCTGCCTTTTCTTATCGTTCTCGCCATTTGCTTTCTAATCCCATAAAATCCTCCAAATGATACACAGAGTCAGAATAAGAGAAAAGAATGGTTCGGTCGTCAACAATTGTGTATTTTTTCCTTTTTTCAACCGGCAACTTTTGAATGTCTGGAAAATATTTTAATGGGACAATAATTACACGGCCATCCTCAAACTTCAGAGAAATTTTACCAGCAATGTCGAAACTTAATTTTTCAATACAAATTTTGGTATTTTTAAGTGTAGTTGTCATTTATTTAAATTTTATAGTAGTTATTTTTTGACCATTTTTCACCTTGTTAAATGAGTCAATCAGTATTATTTGATTCTTTTTAATCAAACTAATTGCTTAATTTAATTCCTTCTCGTTTAGTGTACCTTTTTCAGCAACTTTAAAAGTCTCCAACTAAATTTTTGCAGAACGTTGTCGATTTCCTTTTTCTTTAACAATATGCAAATGCGGTGGCTCATTAAGCGCATCGTAGGCGAAAATAAAAAAAGTCAGAAATTTATAAATAGCAATTTTAGGCATAATCAAATTTAGATTTTAATTTTCAACTTGTCAAGTTCTATTTTAAGGTTGCTTATAACGTTTTGCAGCTAAAAGAAGTTGGCGATTTCGGAGACGAAAACTGTCTGCCACCACAAAACTTGATACGAAGCACAAAGCTTCATTTAACCACTGAACCGCCAATTTCTTGTAGGTGCTGTTAGCGGTTCGTTGTTTATTTTCCATCAATAATTAATTTTTTTATTCCTGTTTTATTTCCGTCAATAATTTTCAGAAAGTAAAGTCCTTTCTGTAGTTCTGATATGTCAATAATGTTCTTATCTTTTGAAAGAAAAAAAGTTGATAATTCTTGTCCTATTGAATTAAATATTGTGACTGAAATGTTATTTAAATTATTCCATTTCAAATTTAATTCGTCCTTGGCTGGGTTTGGATAAAGTAAAATTTCATTTTCAAAAATCGGGTCGTTAATTCCTAAAGGGTTTGATACTTCTCTTACCGGACGACCAGACCAAGGGCAAAATTGACCAACATTTCCGATCCAATAAGCTGTATCTGCGTCAACATCTGTATAAGGACAACCATCACAAAGTTCTATTGCCACTTCTGCAAGGTTCCATTGATTAGGAATAAAATGCCATAAAAACCAATGATTTGCATTGTGATTGTGTCCTCCATTGCCATAATCAATTGGTCCGCCAATAAAGTTTCTCTGGTTTAATGGTCTAGCCAAGTTAGCAAGAACTGAGTCTATTATTATCTGATTAGAGGTAGAAGCTATAAATGTGGTGTCCTGCCAGTTTCCATGTCCACAGGTTGTCGAAAATTCAAAATATCTAGTTGTCTGTGCTTTACCAATGAAACCCAATGTTAAAAGCATAATAAAAGTCAATCCTGTTTTTTTCATTTGTCTGTCTGTTTTAATATTATTATTCTGTTTGTTCAATTATACTTTGGTCTATTTACAATGACCGCTAACGGTTTGCGTGTAGGCGATGTTGCCTTGAGTTGTCCCGAACCTTCGGGACGGCAGGGTTATGTCGCTTGCACGCTGTTATAGGCTGGTAATTGTCAACCATTTATTTACGCAGATTTAATCTCTGAAATCAATTTGTTGGTCATCCTCAAATAAGTCATCTTCCCATAGAATATCATTATCTATTGGATATTGCCTATTCAATTCATCCTCAGAGATTATCTCAATTTCTACATTATTGTCTTGACACCATTGCCTAAAAATATCAGGAATGGGAATTCCACCAGCTTTGAAGACAATTTTTTGAAGACCACTTAATCGAATTTCTGCTATTAATCTTCTGAAAAATTCATCTATTTCATTTTGACTCATCTCATCAAAGTTGGCATCTCGTAAAATTCCTGTAACTCTACCATTTGATTTTTGAATCGCAACAGGTGGTGTATAAACTACCGCAGCCATTTTAAAAATATCAAACCATCTTTCATTAGCGCTGAAATTTTCTATTCGACATTTACTAATGCCAATTATTAAATCATTGTTTGCATCCCATGCGGAGCGCGCAGGTTCATAATCTCCTTTAAGTACTTGACTGGTATCCCAATTAAATACACGAACTTTAGTAATTCTTGGCTCCGAACCGATTCCGACATTCCAGTTACCTGATGCACGATTACGGAGCAAATCTCTTAAATCGTCATGAGTTCTAACATTTACTACCATATTTACTTTTTTTTAAGTTCCTACTCGTGTGGCTTTTCGGTTTCGCCCCGTTTTATTTGGTGGTTTCTGGCCTCCACCTTTATATTATGATTAATTCTTATGCATTTTTAGGTTCCGCTACATGTTCTTCATGCAATTTTCTTAAAAGTTCAACCTCAGCATTTCCATGATTCCATGCGTAGCCTTTTGATTTGAATAATGCCCAACCCGGATTTGATATTTCTATCACTCTTGAGTGTCCACTTTTTTTCATATTCTCCGATGAAGTTTGAAGAATTGTTTTATCATTATCAAAATAATAATTCCACCATTCTTCATGATTAATGAATTCACCGTTAGATTCTTTTTTGAGTATTTCCTTGTAAGAATCAAATCTTCTTTTAATGTGTGATCTGTTAATCCCCATTTTTGATTTTCGTTGAAAAGCATTTTGTTGAAAAACTTTTATAGCATCAATGCTTATTCCTGTCACCCTCCAACAATTAGGTTCAATAGAAAATAAATAGGTTAACATTCCAATTTTTTTAGACTCATCGATTTCCATTTTGCAAATTGCTTTAAAAGCTGAATACATTATTTCTTTGTAATTCTTTCCCATAGTTAATTTTTACTTGCCTATAACGTTTTCGGGCTTGGCGAAGGTGGCGATTTTCACCATCCGCCGCGGCGGATTGATGTGGAGAACCAAACTTTGATTAACCATCCGCCGCGGCGGATCTGCGGAGCACTGAACCGCCACTTTTGCCAAACCCGTGTTACCTGCTGGCCTTTTGTCCACCTTGTCGTTGTAAGCCTTGGCAGTATTGAGTTTTATTGTCATTGTTGGCTGTGTTTGTCGGGCTGCGTGATGGTGTATTTTTATTTTTTTTTGAAGCGTTGGGGAATTTTTTAAAAACAATTTTTGTCTGCGCTGGCAAAGCAAGCTCTTTTGCAATTTTTGGTCTGTACGATGTCCTGCGCGAATTGCAAATGTGCTTGCTTTTAGGTTTGGCTTTCCTTCCATTTATTTATAAGTGCTAATATTTCCTGACAGAATCCAGATGCAATATTTTTATCAGATTCAGTTAAGAAGCTTTTGTTATTATGAGCTAATGGATTTCTTATTTTACTCAGATGTTCAAATTTTTTATTCCAATCATTTGTTTGAGTTTTTAATCCAAAAATATTTGAATACCATTTCCAATCTGAGGTAATAAACCCATTGAACATATCCATAGGGTATGTATAATCAATAAGATGTTCGGACGCTTTATCTCCAAAAGATTTTTTGTTTTTATCTCTAACAAAACTTAAATCTTCCATTAGTTTTTTTCTCTTAATACCAAACTCTTTTTCAAATCCAATTTCCCAATTTGCTCCATATTTTTCTGTTAATCTAAATTTTATTATGTTTCGCAACTCACTCTCTATATTTGACCAAAGAGGCCAAATGTCAATTTCAGAAGATTTGAGTGAAAGATATTCTTCAAAGAATTTTGCGAAGCATTCAAAAGATTCGTCAGCCGTAGATTTTACCAAACTGTATTTTAGAAGTTTCTCAACATCTCTTTGAGTTATGTCATAGTTTGGCCCAACAATCATTTGAACAAGTTTTTTGTCAAGACTTTCTTGTTCCATTAACTTCAAAATGGATTCATATTCATTGTAAATTTTAAGTTTTAAAGTCTCTAAAGTTGAATTCAAAATCTCATCAAGATTTATATCCGTCTGTTCAATTTTATTAAAGATGCTATAATTGATTAAGTCAAGTAAGTAGGGATGCTTTCCTGAATAGAAAATTATATTCTCAATATATGTGTCGCTAACACTTATTCCTAGATTCTTTAACCGCTGCCAATAAAGAGCCACATCAACATCAGAAAAAAGTTTCAACCTTAACTCGTCAAATATTTGATAAAAATTTGATAAAGAACCATTATCGGGTTCTAACTCTTGAATTGTCTTTCGAGAAACGGTAACGATTCCGATTTTAGTTTCTAAATTGTATGAACTTTCTCTTAAAAACTGAAAGTCTTGAAGTGAAAAAATATCTTGTGCATTATCAAACTCATCAATTACAAGAATTAAACGAAAGCCGTTGGTATTTATATTTCTTAGAAACTTTTTTACAAATCGCCTTTTCTCAAGATTTGAATCTGCGGAATGAAAACTATTCCTCAACTCATTAAATACAGAGAAAAAATCATTGTTTGTCGTTTGGATTTGGTCACACACTATTGAAAGAACTTCATCAAGGAATTCAATAAGATTTGAAAACTCTCCCAAGGGAATCCAAATCGGTAGAATCTTTTTTTGAATAAGTGTTTCCTTATTTTCAATAATTGAATTCCATGCTAAACTTGATTTACCAATTCTTGGCAAGCCAATTATTGCAAGGTTGCCAAAGCTTTCTCCCAAAAGTCTTTTTTGAATTTGGTTCAATTCGAATTTTCTGCCAACAAACCTGTCACCTTTAATGATTCCGCCAAAGTCGGAGAATGGATTTTTTAATATCATTTGAATTAGTTGTTTAATAGCCACTCTTTAAAAAGACGGACTTTGATTTTATAAAAACCGGGTTGGGGACAAGAAATAACTTCCCTTGTTTTTAAGTCCGAAAGGATTTGTTCTTCCTTTTCTTTATCTCCTAGTTTTATTGATTCTCTGGAGCAACTATCAAGATTCTTAGAAGCAAAAGCTATTTCCTTTAATGCTTTCAAAATGTCCTGTGGGTTGAATGCTTCAATGTCAGCGTCACCTGCTGTTATCAAGTTGTCAAATTTATCAGGACTTAAAGATTGTTCACCTCGTATGAAAGTTTGAGCAACATCATAAACATCAGCTTCCGTTACGCTAATTGCTTTCTGACTATTCATGTATTCAACAAGTCTTGCACAAAAGATTTGTATGTAATAAGGATTTGAAGATGTGTAGTCAAGAATTAAATCCATTGCTTTACCTAAGTATCTGCTACGCTTCCGTTTTTCATCCCAAATTGGTTCTTCAATCAATTTAATTGCATCCTCTTTTGATAAATAGGAAAGTCGTTTATCCTCCGCAATTCCAAATTCATTTTGATAAGCCATTTTGAATTTAGGCATGATGTCTTGTCCAATTAGTATTGAAGTGAAGAAACTTTTCTCGACAAAACTTTTCCATGTTTTCATAAACTGGTCTGAAAGGAAATCCTTTTGAATAGCAGTGTAGATGTAAGTAAACTCATCAATAAGTAAAATAAGGTTTTTATTTTCCCAACCAATTGTTGCGGAACATTCTTTCCGAAATTTTTTCATGTAGTCATTAAAAATAAGTGATGGTGCTTCTTTGAGTTCTGATAGCGTTGGTGCTGTGAACTTCGGTTTGGGATTTCCATCATTTGAAATTGATTCCAATGAATCTTCAATTTCAGATAATATTTTGTAGTAAAATGTTTGTGCTGATAAATCTTCAACAATTTCACCCAAGCTAAAAGAAATGCAGAAAGCATTTGCAGATTGAATAAGTTGTTTTTTTAGATGAAACAAAACAGAAGATTTACCTGAACGCTTTTGTCCGTAAATGATTACACACTTTGAAGAAGATTCAAGTATTGAGTTTTTTATGTTGTCAATAAATTCATTTCTTCCATAAAACATTTTTTCATCTTGAACAGGTCCACTGTCAGCTGTTGCTGAAAATGGATTGGTGATTTCGTCAAATTCATTCTCAGAGTATAAACGTACAGCTAAGTTTTCGGGGAATGTCAAAACATCTTCGCTTCCTCGCACTTTGTAGCTGAATTTTACATTCAAGTTAAAAGCTCCTTGTTCCCTAATACTGCTTGATACTTGAACTTTCAATTTCAATGTTTTGTCATCACCACCTTTTAAACTCTGATTGCTTTCATGATTCTCTTGAATAAATTCAATACCGTCTGAATTATTTATTTCAAGAAGAAACCATGATATAGGAGCACTTCCTTTTTTATTTGAAATATTGATGGATGCAACAACCAAGTTGTTGTCATGAATAATAGATTCACCTAAAACCTTAATGTCGATTACAGGTTTGCTAGTTTGAATAACCGTCCTAAATTCCTGTTCAATTAATTTTATAAGTGTTGTCAATTGTTGCCGCATTGTGTTAAATGAAAATTCAGTAGGACTTTCAATAATTTCCGACTCCAATGAATTTATTTGATTGATTGATATATTGAAATACCTCTCTTTATCTTCAAAGGCATTCTGATTATTAAATCCGGTAATTGTCCTTGTTATTTCAGACAAGGAGTTAATTCTTGCTCTATCCAAATTGCAGCACCATTCAGGAATATTTGAACTTAATGAATCAAATGCTTCAATAAAAGTTTCTGTTGTATTACTTTTATTAAGAGCTAAATATTTGGCATTGAGTATGTCCTTTTGCCTTTTCCTTTTGTTGCTTGCTTCATTCCATATTTCTATAAAGTAGTCCTTTGATGAATTAGTATTACTAAACTCCTGTTCTAAAAAGCTCGAAAGAAATTTTATTGCTTTCTCTTTTTTTACCTTGTCTGGAAATATATAGGATAGAAATTTGGAAGTAAACTCAGTGTTGACAAGAATTAAATCAATAATCCCTAACCAGAATTTTTCATTTAATTCTTTTGAAAACATCTCTTCAACAAGTGATTTAAGGGATTGAGTGTCTTTTGCTCTTGTTTCAAAGCTTGGAATAAAGAATGAGTGGAGATACATCGGAATATGCCGGGTTATTATGGAAAAATCAGGGCTTAAGGAACTTGCTTCGAGTATGAAAAAACGAAAAGTATCGTTGTTACGGTTATCAGCAGACCAGCTTAATGAAATAGAAGTGCAAAATTTGGCTAAAGAAGATTTAATAGCTTTTTCCTCTTCCGAATTAATTGTTCTCTGAACTTTTGCCTCTGATAAATAAAGCTCAGCTCTTTCTTTCGGACGGCCTTCTTTTAAAGCATCAATGAGTTTCTTCAATTCATTAAGAGTTTTTCTTGAAAAGGATTCTTTTGTGACTTCTGAAGATTGAACACCATAATAATCGCATCTGTTTAGCTCAAATTGCATGAATGGACTTAATCCACCTGATAAGGAATATAATTCAGCTTCATTAAATATTGATTCTATTTCTTCTGATAAACCTTCGGATTTTATTTTCTCTAATAGTTCAAGTTGTTTTTGAATAATAAAATCATTGGGAAGTTTTTCTAATACCTTTTTAAGATATAATTCCGAAGAAGCGTAATCTTTTGTTTGGAAATAGCAAATAGCAAATCTCTTCTCGACTCTTATTCTTTCAACAGGTGTTTGAGGTCTTATTTTATTTAAGTATGAAATTGCATTTGTATAGTCTTTTTTAGTTTCATAGAAATACGCCAATAGACTATTAGGGTCAGAGGTTTTAATTAGTGTTTGATACTTAAAAACTAATTGAATAGCATCTTCAAGTTTTCCTTCTCGCTGTAATTCATAAGCTAATTCTTTTAAAGCGGCTTCTGATTTTGAATTTGGACTATCAATAAGTTCAAGCAGTAATTTTTTTGCATATTCTATATTTCCTCTTTTCAGTTCAGTGCGTGCTTGCTGATAAATTGGGGATGCTGATGTAGCTGTAACTTTCTTTTTATTCTGCTCTGCTAAAATTTGATTTTTAAGTTTTAGTGCAGGTTCAAATTCATCGAAGGAATTGACAATGAAATTTATAATCGATATTGCTTCTGCAAAATCATTTTTTTCATAAAATGTTTCAGCGATGGATTGAAATTCTTCTACAGTTTTCGGTATATAAATTGAAGTTGCTTTTAATCTACCTTGAATAGATTTTAATGTGCAAACTACATGGGTTCCTTGTGGATTAGGGTTGTTTAAGATGTCCTTTAATTTTTCATCGCAAACATCAGTGAGTGAAAAATAATAATCTCTTTTTTCGTTGTCTGTAAGAAAACCAAATTTTGAACCGTAAGAATTTTGTCCAAACCTTTTGATTATTGCATTTGCAGGGATTGTTTGTTTGGCAAAATCAGAGGTGATTTTGTCTTTGAGTTCTTGTAAGTTTTGGAGTGAAGTGAAAACTAAGTTCTGCTCACGGATATGTTGACTAAGTGTTTTAGGTTTTGTAGTAGTTTGTTCTGACTGCGGAACAATGGATTTATTTTCATAGTATTTTTTCCTTTTAGGCTCAATTTTATCTAAGTCAATCTTACCTAAAATCTTTAAACCAATTTTATTTTCACTTTCTGCTTTTTCCGGTTCAACAACTTCAACAGGTTTTGCTTCTGCTTCAATTTTTGGTTCAACTATTTCCTCTACTGGCTTAGAACTGGTTATTAAGTCCCAACCGCCAATGAGTTGTTCAAAAAATCTTGATTGACTGCCATCGGCATTTTTTACTAAAATATGTTTGTCGCCAATTTCAATAATATCAACTTCTACTTCTTTCCCTGAATTAAGATAGAGTTTTACTTTGTCCGAAACTTTTATTTCCTTTTTAAATATGTCAATCATTGCTCAAAGTTATTTTATAAACCAGTCATTAACTAAATGTAAATTTTCTTTTGCTCTTGTAACTGCTGTGTAAAGCCATTGATAAATTCCTGGCTTCTTGATGCCGTGAATTTTATTGTCCAAATACAAAAACACTTCGTTCCATTCTCCGCCTTGTGCTTTGTGACAAGTCAACGCATAACCATAAACAGTTTTCAGTGCATTAAGATATGGGTCTTTAAGCATGTTATCTTTAAAGGCGGAATCTTTTTGCTTAATGCCTTTGTCTTTCATGCGTTTGAAATAATCAATCATCAATTCCTTGTGTTGTTTCGTGTTGAGGTTTGTCCATGTAGAGTAAAGAATATCTTCAATCAAAAGCAAATTGAATTTGCTCTTTGAAGAAATTTCTTCAACCTCTACTTGCAGGAATGATAAGCCACATCTGTATTCACTGCTTCCGATTTTCAAAACAATTATCTGGTCGCCATTTACAAGATTTGAAAGATAATTATTTTGAGTAACCATTAGTAAATCTCCTTCGCAAATTCTTTCACTATTATTCTGCAATGAGGAACGAATAACATTATTTAAGTCCGAACAATGTTTGTTCGTTTGACAGATAAGAGTGGAATGATTAAAACCTTCGGTTTTAATTTTTTCAATGTACTTGTTTAACATTCCTGCATGTGAGTTCTCAATAAAAATATTGCTGTGTCCTTTTACTGGTAGGTTTGCAAACTTAACATTCGGGTTTGTGTGAAATAAATTACGGAGTTTGAATGATGCTTTAATAATTCCGTTTGTGTTTGCTTGCCGAATGATGTCGGTCATTTCAAATTCCGATGTCTGTAATTTATACTTTGTTGAAATATGTGAGGCAGAAAGAGCAGGGGAGTTTGCCTGATTGATTGGAGGCAACTGACAAGGGTCGCCAACAAAAATAAATTTACCTTTCGTATCGTAACTTAAAATGTCGCCAAGCAAATCACCACTTCCAAATTTTGCGAAAGATGTGTTCTTATCAACCTCATCCGAAACCATTGATGCCTCGTCAATGATGTAAATTTTTTCTGTGTCGCTGCTGATTGGAGTCAGGTCAAAAAGCAAAGTAATTTGTCCTTTGTCGTCAATTGCTAAGTTTTGTTGCAGTTCACTCATCTTTTCCAAGTCCTCACTTAACTCTTTAAAAACATAAATGTGGCTGTGAATTGTGTTCGCTGTGGTCTTTGTTTTGTCGGATAAAATTTTTGCAGCTCTGCCTGTTGAAGCCAAAAGTGCAAAAGGAATTTTATCTTCCGAAAGCCGTTTGATTAAGCCACTCATTAAAGTTGTCTTGCCTGTGCCTGCGTAACCTTTCAGAATAAAAACTTTGTCTGACTTGCTTTCAATGAAGTTCCACAATGCAGAAAAAGCTTTCTGTTGTTGTGGTTTCAGTTCAAAGTCAAAATATGTTTTAGTTTCGGTCATCATTATAAATTGCAGGAATTATTAGGCTAGGCAAAAAATGGCTCTTTTGGTTTTGCGAAGGGTCGGCTTGTGTGTCGGGCAAAAGCAAATGTGCCATTTGTGCGGCTGGCTAAAATTGTTTTTAAAAAATGTGCGGTGGAAAAAAATAAAAATACAGGAGCGTTGGCAGTGCGGTCGGCTGTCAGTCGGATCAATTGTCCCGTTACGTTTTGATGTCTTGCTATGTCGTTCATTTTATGCACTGTCGTCTTTTTAGGCTTGCTGGTAACGGTTTCGGGCTTGGCGAAGGTGGCGATTTTCACCACAAATGTTAATGCGGAGAACAAATGTTTGATTAACCAGAAATGTGTCTGCGGAGCACTGAACCGCCACTTTTGCCAAACCGATGTTAGCTGCTGTTTTATTATTAATTGTTGTCTTGTTTATTTTTCATTTGATGGATAAATTGTATCAGCAAAAATATATTGATGATAGCCTTGCCCCAAATTGTCTCCAACGATATTGTAGTAACATTCATTACCTCCTCCGAAAGGTGAAATGATTAACGGTTCTTTCAAAATCACTTTTTTGAGTGTCCAGCCATTTGGCAAAATTGCTGTTGTATCTGGTTTGCCTGTTTCCGTTGCGTGCATTACATAATAATTTCCTTTGTTGTCGGTAAGTTGAAAAATACTATCGGTAAACATTACGGTCTGACATTTTTGAATGGTTTTTATCACCAAATGTCC
>CAMDAH010000016.1 GCA_945888625.1 Chryseobacterium gleum | reverse complement strand
ACATGGAACAATGGAATCTCGAATGGCGTTTCCTTCACACCAACGAATACCCAAACCTACACAGTAACAGGAACGGATGCTAACGGATGTACGAATACAGCTCAAGTTCAAGTTTCTGTTAATGCTTTACCAACGGTAAGTGCAGGAGTTAACCAAACGCTTTGTGCTGGTTCACCGGTAACTTTGAGTGGTTCTGGAGCTACAACTTATACATGGAACAATGGAATCTCGAATGGCGTTTCCTTCACACCAACGAATACCCAAACCTACACAGTAACAGGAACGGATGCTAACGGATGTACGAATACGGCTCAAGTTCAAGTTATTGTTAATTCTCCAAGTTCTTCAACTATCACACAGACGGCGTGTGATCAATATGTATTAAACGGTCAAAACTATACACAAAGTGGTACTTATACACAGGTAATTCCTAACAGTAATGGCTGTGATTCAACAATAACTTTGCAATTAACGTTGAATTATTCACCAAATACGCCCATAATTTCTGTATTAAGTGATACCATACTAAGCGTTCCTAGTCAACAAAATGTTACCTATCAATGGATTAATTGTATCACATTGGCTGTAATTCCGAATGCGACAAATGATACATTATTTGCTTCGACTAATGGACAATATAGCGTTGTTGTTAGCAATGGTTGTGGTTCAGATACATCTGATTGTATTACGATAGATAATATAGGATTAAATGAATTGCCTATTTCATCCTTGACATTGTATCCTAATCCGACATTTAATACGGTATTTATTTCTGGATTGTCGGACGAGAATTCTCCTTATGAATTAATGGATATGCAAGGAAGGATAATTGAAAAAGGATTCTTAAGTAAAGCTTTCAATACAATTGATCTATTAAATCTACCAAAAGGACTTTACTGGTTATCATTAGAGAACTATAAACCATTGGAGATTGTAAAGCAATAGTAAATTAAAAATCCCCTTGATTTTGGGGATTTTTAATTGCTTTTTTAAATAAAAGTTTTGCCTTCAAATTTTAGTTGGTTTTTTTTCTTAGGCGCCATAATTTAAGCTTGATTGGTAGGTGATAGATAATGTGTTCTTTGTAGACATCATACAGCGCTCTTAAGTACCAGGGTAAATGTTTCACTACCAATAGAAAATAAATTCTTTTTTTGCTTGACGCGGGTAGGTAGCCAAATTTTTCTCCGTACTTGCTGCAAATGCAATCGCATTGATCAATTTCTTTTGGCGATAATTCGTTTTTCCAAGCCTCGATTTTACTTGAATGCATTGGTTTTGAGAGTCCTGAGAAGTGCTCGTCTACAAATCGTTTTGTTTTTTCTTCAACTACGGTCTCACTAATATTATCTACCATTCGATCTGAAAGCATAATGGATTCAAATGGAAGGGATAAAAAGTCGCAAATTTTTGAAATTTCCGCGGTTTCATTTACAACTAAATCTTCGTATCGAATGACTAAACAATCGCTATTGCCACTTAGCTTATTTATTTCTTTAAAGAAGAACCGCCACCTAAATGCATTGTAAATGATGTTTCCAGATTTGTTTAATGGTTTTGATTTTCGACTCAATACATTCGCGTGATAATCTCTCACAATGATAATGAACTTTGGGTCTTTACTTAACTTTTTAAGCTTTTTATAGTGAAAGGTATAAAAAGGATTCTTATCGACATATTGATCGGTAACGCCTATTTTTTTTGCTATTTTAAATTCTGCGAAAACATGCTGAAGAAATGATTCGTAGTTATTGTATTCGGTTTTATCTGTGAATAGCTGCTTAGCGTGTAAATCTACTAAAGCTAATGGCCGAATTTTTTGTATGTAACTCAGATAAATTGCTGTTTGTTTCTCGAGTGTTAAATTGCGCTTATTTATGTTTTTATATTTCGCTGCAAAGAAAATACTGATAGGAATTTCTGGAATTGCTTTTATGCTTGAATGGGCATTCAATATAGTGGTAAGTAACGTACTGCCTGAGCGACCAATTCCAATGATGTAGTTAATTGTTGATTTTTCCACTCTTTTCTTGTACTGTTTGTTTTTTTATTTCATTAAGGTAATTCGATAATTTATTGATTTCAACATCCAATTGAATTAATCTATCTAAGTCATTTTGAGTGGGAGAGGTTTTACGATTTATATATTTTCTTTCCTTAATTAATTCTTTCATTCCCAAGTTGAAATAGACTTGTGCTTGCTTGCTATTTTTTAGGGCAAAAAATGAATTTGCAATTTGAATGTATTGTTTTGCATGGAACGATTCAGGGAAGTTTTTTATGACTGAAAACTGCAGTTTTATTAATGCAGGGTAATTTTGATTTTTAATGTGATAACTTGACGCAAGTTCGTAATATTGAATGTTTTTCTTGTTTAAACTGTATAGCTTAAGTAGTTGATTATTAACATATTTATTTGATTTATTTTTTGCGGCAAGCAAGGATGTTTTATTGCTAAATAGCAACGGTGATTTATTTAACAAGGATAGAATAATTGGATCTAGTATATTTTTACCACTCTTTTTTTCACCTGAAAATAAGGCGAAAAGTTCAGTAGAAATTGTCTTAGAAAAGTGTATTTCTTCTAGCGTTTTATTGTTGTTCTCTAATTGATTAGCAAAGCTCACTAAGTAATTTATGCCAGATTGACTCATTCCTTTTTTTAGTGCAATTTTTCCAATATTTTCAAAGTTAAAAACGTGCGCTAAAGCATGGATGATTTTACGATTTGAGTCAGTTAATTCGTTCGACTGCAACATTTCTTTTTTATTCCCATCGCTAAGCACAATTTCAATCCGGCTGAGTAGGTCAAGGTAATGAATCTCGTTAGCGATTAAATTTTCTCTTGCATCCTGAAAGCTGGCATCAATTTGTAACGCGCGTTCAAAAAGCAATCGTGCACTTATAAAATCTTGATAGTATTGCGATTTAATCGTTGCCTCGTTATTGTATATTTGCTCGTATCGAGGATAGGTTTTAAGTGCAATCTCGTAATATCGATAAGCACTGTCTATTGTTGGATAAAACGCAGTAAAATTAGATGGATCTAAACTAAATGCTTTATTTGCTCGGTATTGTAATTCTTGTCCTAATAAAGAATTTGCTTTTGCGGAGGTCTTTAATGCCTTAGCGTCAGCTTGAAACAATGAAAGTTGGTTCTTCCAATCAGGATTTCGTCGAATGGTTAGGGTGCTAAAAATGAGGAGTAAGATACCAAAAGAAAGATAAAGTTGGTTTCCCTTGCCTACTTTAGTTGGTTCGTTTATTTTCAAACGGAATACTTTGTAAAGTAATAATATACATAGCATTGATAAGCCAATTGAAGCGGAAAAAGCGAATCGCTCGGCAAAAATACCTACCATGGGATACAATAGATTACAAGCGCCACCAATACATAATAAAAAGAAGAGAATGCTGAAGGACCAAATACTTTTTGACTTAAAGGTCCAAACGGCTAGACCAAATAACAAAATGAAAATGGCTAAAGAGATGAAGAACAGCGGACTAAAATAACCTATTAGCGGGATTTTATTGAATCCGTAGTAATAATTTAAATCGTAGGGAAGGATGAATTTCTCCAAGTAGAGGTAATTACTGTAAAAATAAGCCGGTATTCGAGCCCAAAAATTTGCTTCAAACAATGGATTTTCAATGTACAGGAATTCGCGCACTTTACTTTTTTCAATCAAGCTCGATTTCATTAGCGTAACTAGTATTCTTGCCGAAAATAATAAAGCGACTATCAATCCTATTTTTTTAAAGGAGATTGATCTGAAAAAATAAATAGTTAACGGAATAAGTACTAAAAATGGCATGGACGATTTTTTGCTTAAAATGGAGAGCAACAGCAGTAAAATGGCGTAAATTATTCGCGAAAATTGTTTTTTGTCAATGTATTTGAATGTTTGAATGCTAGCCAATAGGGCAAATAAAAGACTCAATAGCTCGTCCCTGTTTTTCAAACTATTCACCACTTCAGTGTGTATGGGGTGTGCTAAAAAAAGTAAAGTAGTTAGGAAAGTAAAAAATCCATACCCAGAACCCAAAAGTTGGTTCAAAAATACAAACAAGATGATTCCCAAAATGGAATAAAGCAATACATTGATAAAATGTGAAATATGAACTCGATTTTCAGATTCACCAAATAAGGACCATTCTATGGCAAAACTATAGGTTGTAATTGGACGATAGTCGTAATTTTGTTGCTCGTTAACGGCATAATTGGTGCGTAAGATGGACAACAAACCACCGATTCCTTTTTCAACCTGTTCGTGTTGCTGGCGATCTGTTGTTGTGACTAAATTGTCATCTAATGAGTAGGAATGCGAAATGCTGTTGCCATAGAGACAAAACGCAAATGCAACGATAATGAAATAGACTAGTTTACTGTTTTCTATCAATCGAAGAGTAGAAAGCTTATTTTTAGACACGAAAATTAAAAATTGTTGACTTTGACAATTTGTGTAGACGCTTAACCTTGGTTAATCTTTCTTTTGTTTTTCCTTTTTAACTTTTTGACGAACTTGTTTTTTAATTTGCTTTTTTTCTTCCAACTTTTGTTCGAAAAGTCGGTATTGGTCAACAGTAAGAATGGATTTTAACATTGATTTTCTTGCTTCGTTATTTTGTTGAATGGCCTGTTTCTTCACATCTTCCGTGTAGGTAGCATTTCGCATTGCCTCATTTTTTAAAATGATACCATAATTCACTTCGTATACACTAGCTACTTGCGAAGTTGATAAAGTCAGTTCAGTAGTCATTTTTTCTGTTTGTGCTTTGGCTCTTTGCTCCGGTGTTTGTGTTTGGGCAATACTTACCATATTAAAAGTTAAAATGGCAATTGATAGCAAGATAAATTTTTTCATTTTTTAGAAATTTAGAGGTGTATTTGTACGAATTTAGTTATTTTTCGTGATATGTGTTACCCATTTTGTTTTATATTGCTAAATTTAATCAAAAAAAAACATGAAAATATATTTCTTTAAGCCTTTACTTTTAATTGAATTGATTTTGCTTGGATTTGTACTACTAGCCTTTTCTCTAGCACCCACTGATAAATGTGGTATCGAAGTGGTAAAGAGCTATAACCAGGAATTAATGGGTAAAAATGTGGGGTTTTTCGTGGTTTTTAAAAATAATTCGGCCAAAAATATGGATGCAATAGATTACAAGGTTACTTTTCTAAATGGATTTGATGAAGTGAAAGGAACACAAAATTTTAAATGGCAAGCTGGCAATTTCTTTGGACCTAAACTACCGGGCGAATCCCTGAAAGATGGTTCTACAACTTGGGTTAGCGAAGCAAATAAAGTTAAGGTGAGTATTATCCGAGTGCATTTCACGGATGGGACTACTTGTAAATAATCCCCGGTAAACATAGTTAATTAACCAATGTCTTATTACCAGCATAAATAATGAAGTTTATCAATAGATTTCGTAGCTATATCCCTCGTTTTATTTTAAACAAATTCAAAGAGTTAAAGCGCAAAAAATTTAATGAAAAATTATCTCTTGCAGAAAAATCGGGGGATTTATTATCGCTTGGTCTCTTGGAAGCCCAATTACAAAGCATGGGTATCGTAAGCGGGGACTCACTTTTGGTGCATGCAAGTCTTCGGCAAATTGGCTTTGTGCAGGATGGTCCTGCAACGGTTATCTGTGCCTTACAAAATGTGGTGGGTGATCAGGGTAACTTGTTAATGCCTTCATCACCGGTATCCGCGCTACAATTTGACTATGCTTCTTCCTCACCTTTATTTGATGTTAACGAAACGCCTTCAGCAATGGGGGCTATTTCAGAAAATTTTAGGCGCTTGCCAAACGTTAAGCGAAGTTTACATCCGACCGAATCGGTTTGCGCCCTCGGACCACAAGCAGCATTTTTAACCCAAGGCCATTTTGGACAGCTAACACCCTACAACTCGAATTCGCCCTTTTATCGATTGTGTGAACTAAAAGGTAAAATTTTATATGTGGGCGTCACTTTAGACAATGCGGGAACAAATTTGCATACTTTGGAGGATGCTGTTGATTTTCCTTATCCTATTTATCACCAGGATGTTTTTGAATTGAAGGTGAAAGATGAAAATAATGTGCTCCATCTTGTTAAAACAAAGGTGCACAATCCGGTTTATTCTAAAAAAAGAAAATGTGATGAATTAATTCCTTTATTTTTGGAGAATAAAGCATGTCAATGGGTTAAACTTGGCGAAGCAAACTGCTTGTTATTTGACGCTGATTTAATGTTTAAGACGATGATACAGGCTTTCGAATTGAATGGTACAACGATGTACACCCCAAATGGTAGTTTAAATTGAAAATAGCATTCACCTGGGATTATGAAATGTTTTTCGGTGAAAAGTCCGGAACTGTACAACAATGCATGATTCAACCAACTAATGACCTTCTTCAAATTGCAGCGGCTAATCAAGCAAAATTCACCTTTTTTCCCGATGCGGGTTACTTGGTGCATGCAAAAAAGTTTGAGCAAGCAACAGCTGACCTCAATTTAGTGAAAGCACAAATTAAGTCGTGGGACAATAGCGGGCACGAGACGGGTTTACACATTCACCCACATTGGGAAGATGTTCATTACGAAAATGACGAATGGATACACGATATTAGGCGATATAAACTATCGGATTTTAAAGCTGAAGATATTGCTAGCATAATGACCACTTATTTTAATGAAGTACAGCAATTTAGTGAAAAACCAATTCAAACGTTTAGAGCAGGGGGGTGGTGCATACAACCTTTTCATAACCTAAGAGATGCTTTTATTCAATTGGGTATTTTAGTGGATTCCTCTGTTTTTTATGGAGGAAAAAATACAGTGACTCCCTATTTTTACGATTTTTTAAATGCGCCAAATGCGGCAGTTTGGCGATTTGATAAGGATGTGTTGATTGAAAATAACAAGGGTGATTTTTATGAGTTGCCAATTACATCGCGCAGGTATTCTCCGCTGTTTTTTTGGCGTTTATTTTTATTGGGAAGGTGGGATCCAAAACGCCACAAGCCAATTGGAAATGGATTTCCCGCCGCGGGTGGTGGGTCTAAGATCGATTTACTGATGAAAAAAAATACATTTTGCTTAAGTGCTGATGGGTATTTTATATCGCAACTTGAAAGTGCATTAAAGGTCGCTCGAAAAGAGAAAGCACCTCACCTGGTGGTTATTGGACATCCTAAGGCCTGTACTCTTTATTCATTGGATAAATTAGCTATGTTCATGGCCAAGCATAAGCAGGATGTGGAATTTGTATCATTAAGTCAATTAGTATGATTCAAGTACTTTCGTCTGAAACTGTCAATCGAATTAAATGGGATGCATTGGTGGAACAGTACGAAAATCCAAGTCAGTTTTTTCATTTTTCATGGTATTTAGACGCCGTATCTCCAAAGTGGAAAGCACTCGTATACAACGATTATGAGTGTATTTTTCCCCTTACGTCAACAATCAAAATGGGCTTTAATTTTTTTGTTCAGCCCATATTCACCCGCGAATTTAATGTTATTGGTCCTTATTCCGATGACGTTCTTGCGCAAATGTTGATGGCGGTAAAAAAGTTTAATTTTTCATATTTTGGAACATCTACCAACTTTAATGACGCTGAATTATCATCTACTGCCCGATGTTTTCAGCTTGTTAAATTGGACATTTCCTACGAGCAAGCGCATCAAAATTATTCGGAAAACATCAAACGATTATTGAAAAAGTCCATTTCGGCAGGTATTGAAGTTCGTGCAGTTTTTGACCCTCAAACCTTAGTTGAATTATTTAAAAATGAAAAAGGCGGTGAATTTACGCACCTCGGAAACAAGGAGTATACTGCTATTAGTCAACTTATGATTGCTGCAAACGCCGCAAATTGTGCTTATCAGATTAATGCATATGCTTCGAATGAATTAATTGCCTCCTCGTTTTATCTAGTTTCCCAACACCAAGTCCTATTCCTAAAAGGAGCTGTAAACAAAATGGGGAAATCAATTGGAGCCATGGCAGCGCTTCATGATCACGCCTTAAAAGTGTATTGCAATAAGCTAAATTATTTTGATTTTGGTGGGAGTAATTCCAAAGGCTTACGAGAATTCAATTTGAAGTTTGGGGCGATTGATATGAATTATTTACTTTTGTCATTAAATAATCTTCCTTGGCCTGCTAAAAATTGGGTTAACAAAAAATATAAGCTAAATGCATAATCGTATTTTACTTACGGGCGCCTCTGGAGGTTTGGGTTTAATAATCGCAGCATCTTTGTTGCATGAGGGGCATTTTGTCTATTTGCATTGTAATTCGAATGCTGCTGCGCTTGGACAAATTTGCTCGAAATTTCCTGAGCAAACAAAATTAATAAAGGCGAATCTGTCTTTGGATAATGAATTGACTAATTTATTTAACGAAACCGTTGGCGTAGATGTGCTTATCCATGCTGCTGGAGTAGCCAGTGCTGGAATGTCATGGAAAGTTACCAAAGAAGAATTCGAAAAGGTAAATGTTATCAATTACTTTGCTCCTTTTTATTTAAGTCAGTTATTTATTCCTCAAATGCGAAATAACACTTGGGGTAGAATTATATTTTTATCGTCTGTTGTAGCGCAAAAAGGGATTCCTGGCACGAGTACTTACGCTGCAAGCAAGAGTGCTTTAATTGGTTTGACGCGTACAATGGCAGCAGAGCTTGGAGCAAGCAATATTACTGTTAACGCAATTGCACCAGGATATATGGATGCTGGGATGATCCGCGAAATACCCGAGGCGCTAAGAACTGAATTATTGAAGTCAATTCCTTCACATGAACTAGGAAATTCCAATAACATTGCCGAGCTAGTATCTTTTCTGATAAAAGAAAATGCTAATTATATCAATGGACAAACGATTTCGGTAAGCGGCGGAATGATTTAACGATATTGATTTTGTCTAGCGAATGATCAATTCGTCTAAAAAAAGCCATGACGGATTACCATTTCCTAAATGCCACTTCGGACAGTTACCGGCATTTTGAATAATAAAACGGATGGATTTGATTACGTTTTTACCGGCATCCGTTAGGAATTCATTTTTTAAAACAGTTGCATCATTTTCACTCAAGGCAGGAAAATTAACATACTTCAATAAGGTGTAATTGACTCCATCTACAGATGTTTCGATACGAATTGAACTCGGAAAGAATATCCATGACCTAACATCACGAATAAACGAAACCCCCACTTCATTTAATGTTCTTGGTTCGCTAAAGACAACTTCTGCAGCTACGTCTTTACCATAGAATCCTTGCCAATCTCCTGTTCTATACTCGTTTCCACCGCGAATGCCATCAATTAGGCTGTTTGCACCTGACGCTGCATATTGACTTGAAAAGGGAGTTGATAAGTGGAGTGTTATTCCGGCATCTTTTTTAATGAAATAGCTCGATACAACGGCACTTTCATACGATTTAAGACTAATTGTTTTTATTGTTTTGAGCCATATTCTACATGATGAACTGATACTAATTGGCTCCTGAAATCTTTCCCATACATTGGAATCCAGTGAATAGTAAATTTGCAAGTCTTCCTGCTTTCTTGAGCGATTTACCCCACAAGTTATTTTTATAAGGTCATCAAAAATGCGCGACTCATTGCATATGTAGGGAACGGGAACAAATTCATTTGGTAAGCCAAGCTCAAGCCATTTGTTTTCTACTACAGGGATTTCTTTTGCTGTTTTTGGGGTATTGGTCATGTGAAATACTAACTCGCCTCCAGCAACTATATCATTGTGATCTAGTGTATTAGTACTTATTATTGAATCGTTAAGTTCAATATAGTCAATAAATTTATTTTGAGCGGAATTCGCTATTGTTTTAATGACAAATTCTTTGCCGTTTTCCAATTGAATACGCACCTGATCAAACAAAGGCCTCCCAATTTCATAGCGAGTGCTTCCTGGAGTTACAGGATAAAATCCCATTGCACTCAAAACGTACCATGCACTCATTTGTCCACAGTCCTCATTGCCTGACAGTCCATCGGGTGTGTTTGAATACATTGTTTTTAAAATACTATCGACATAAAATTGGGTCAAGTAGGGCTTATTGGTGTAATTGTAGAGATAAGCCATGTGATGCGATGGCTCATTTCCATGTGCGTATTGTCCTATTAATCCCGTGATATCTGCTTGTTCTCGCCCTGAGATTGCCGAAGTAGTGGTAAATAAATTAGTTAACCAGTTTTCCAATTCACTTTTTCCACCCACCATGTTGCAAAGTTGCGGAATGGATTGGGGCGCATACAAGGAATATTGCCAACTATTAGCTTCGGTATAGTTTACATTTACATCGCTCGGTACAAACGGCGAAAACCACTGCGCTCCACGTCTAGCACGCATAAAGGAGGTAGAAGGATCAAATAGGTTAATAAAGTTAAAACTTCTATTTAAGTAGGTAGTGGCGATTTCGTTTTCACCCATTTTTTTTGCCATCTCATAAATGCAGTAGGCATCATAGGCATATTCTAGTGTTTTAGAAACGGATTCAGGTTCTTGGTCGGCATCTATAAAACCTTGTTTATTAAAACTACTTTTGCCGTATTCATCAAAATTTGAAGTTGCAATCATCGCTTTGAGCGCTCCCAAGGTATCGAAGTCTTTGATGTTTTTTAGGTAGGCATCAGCAATTACAGAGACGCTATGGTAGCCGATCATACATTCTGTTTCATTTCCGGCTAATTCCCAAACAGGTAAATCGTCCCCCTCTTGATACTGACGCAAAAATGTACGAATGAATTGGTTGGTTCGTTCTTGCTGAATAAGCGTGTAAAGCGGGTGTGCAGCACGGTAAGTATCCCAAAGAGAAAAAACGGTGTACTGCTGCTCTTTTTTTGTTAAAGAATGAATAGCCTTATCTCGACCTCTGTATCGGCCGTCGTAATCAGAAAATAGATTTGGTGAAATAAAAGTGTGGTAGAGCGCGGTATAAAATATACGAAGGTTTTTATCATTTAGATCACTTATTTCAATTTTCGACAGTTCTTTGTCCCACATGCGTGTTGTGCTAGCAACAATTTCGTTAAAATCCCAATTTGGTATTTCTAGCGCAAGGTTTGTAAGTGCTCCTTTTTCGTCAACAGCAGAAATACCTGTTTTTATCAAAAGTGTTTTCGTTTCTTTTGGGAAAGTTAAAAGTAGTTTATGTAGACCATTTTTTGTAATGAGTTCGGCTTTTGAGTAGGGAACTGAGGTCTTTAGATGAAAGTAGAGGTGCTGTTCTTTTGCCCAAGATGATGAAATTCTTTTTCCACTAATGTTTTGTTTATCGATGAGGGTAAATTGGGCAGCGATTAACCGATCTCTATGATCTAAATCAATCAATACTGTTCGTTTGTCTTTACTATCTGGAAAAATATATTCATGCATGCCTGCGCGAGTTGTTGCCGTCAGTTTAACAGCTATCCCGTTATTTAATTTTACTTGGTAGCATCCTGGTCGAGCAGTTTCATTTTGATGATCAAAAGTGCTTCCATAGCCGTTTTTAATTTTGTATCCTGGTAATATTTTGGGTTTGCCAACTTGGGGAACGAAAAGCAAATCACAATAATCGGGAATTCCTGTACCGCTTAAATGGGTATGGCTGAAACCGTAAATTATGGAATCGGAATAATGATAACCAGAAGATCCATCCCAATTATCTTCCCGTGTATCTGGACTGAGTTGGACCATGCCAAATGGTGCTGTCGCTCCGGGGAAAGTATGTCCGTGCCCGCCTGTTCCAATAAACGGATTTACGTAGCTACTTGGCGGTAAGGGCCTTGTATTACCGATGTTTAATAAATTACGTGCTCTATCGCTTGCACCTTGCAACTCCTTAACGGGATTTTGACCGAAAAAAGAAAAAAAACTAGTTGCAAAAAGAAAGAGGATAACATATTTTCTCATGAAAATCTCCTTTTATTTATCCCAACATACGTTCTAATTTTTTTAAAGTAAAAGTCCCAAATGATGTTCCCATTGTAGCTTGCGTATTTTTTTACCACACTTTTTATTTCTCGTCTTTTTTTCAACGTAGCGCCTATTTTTGTGTAAAATGACATGTGCGCAAAAAAGACCATCATAAAGAAGTTTAATTTGCCTTTCATTAAAAATTGAAGGGCTGCCAAACCATCAAGCACCATTCGCTGTAGTAATCGGGGCAACCAAATACCTTGATGATTTTTTAGTATTAGCAGCAAGTTGTTTCTGAAATTTAAAAATAGTTTTGTTGCCGATTCATAGGGCATTGTTCCTCCGCCAAGGTGATAAACCACTGATTTTGGTTCGCACACCAGCCGATAACCGGCGAGATTAAATCGAAGACAAAGGTCAATTTCCTCCATGTGCGCGAAGAAGTCGAGGTCAAATCCGCCCATTGAATAAAACAGGTCTGCTCGAACGAGCATAGCGGCACCTGAAGTCCAAGTAACCGTAGCTGGATAATTGTATTGCCCATGATCTTCTTCGCAATGGCTAAAAATACGTCCACGACAAAAGGGATAGTAATTTTTATCTAAATATCCACCCGCAGCACCAGCGTGCTCAAAGTGTGTTTTTCTCGTGTATGATTTAATTTTGGGTTGACACGCAGCAACATGCTCATCAGTCATTGTAGCAAGTAGAGGAAGTAACCAGTTTTCTGTCACTTCAACATCACTGTTTAATAACAAAAGGAGTTTATATCGATTCTTTAGTTGTGAAAGTCCTTCATTGTATCCTCCTGCAAATCCAAAATTAGCTTTTAACTTTATTAGTTCAACTTGAGGGAATTTTTCGCTTAATAAGGAAACAGATTCATCTGTAGACGCATTATCAATTACAAGAATGGGATAATCTTTACTGAAGCTACAAACACTTGGTAAAAATTGACTTAGGTGGTTTACTCCGTTGAAATTTAAAATGACGATAGCAAGGTCTTGCATAGGTAATTAGTATTGCCTAAATAAGTCGTTACTATTTCCTCCCCAAACGCGCTGGTTGTAAAGGTTTGGGTTATCGATATCTCCATTCATGGTATTCCGTTTAACCAAAGTTTGCTGCCAAGCAGGATTTTTAAGTTCTCCCAACATGTCGGAATGTAACAATCGGTAGGCGTTATTAACCAAATCAGGGTTGTAGAACACAAAACGCTTGTTGCTAAACGAGCCAATCTTGTCATATATCCAAATTTCATAAGGATATTCTGTCGGTGAAGTTTCGCGAGCGTTAATAGTGCTCGGTGTGCCGTATTTCAAGTAAACGCGTCCACGATCTGTTTCAAATCCTTCTTGAAAATTATTAGCATATTCTTGTTCCACTAATAATACTTGACTTTTGTATTTTAACCAAGCATCGTAAAAATTGTTGGGCGCGGTGTACTTCCAAAAAGCCTGAATGTGCTTACGCATTAAAGCGATGTCTTTTGTTTTAATGGTGGCAATTATATTTTTTACTTCGGCTGGTTTAGCAATTGGAATGAGACTTTCAAGAAAAAATAAAACGCTATCCTCACGCATAGATAGTTGAAAAGCTGGATCGAGCACCACATTGTCCGCTTGCATACTGTCCATAAAGTCGTTTGTTCGCTCAAAAACATAGCTTTCAACAACTGTATTTTCCATTTTTCGATTAACAAGGGCATAATTTAATGCGTATTTACCACTGGGTAGAAGAGTTAAATCAATTGATTTGAAAATTGGGCTTACAGCGTTGTTTTTCAATCTATTAAATGTCGTGTAGTTATCTATTTCCACTTTATTTTCAACATCTGTTAAGGTTTGTTTTATGCCTACGATAGAATCTTTGGTCAATAAATGAAGATTGTAGACTTCCAAATAAACGGGTAGCTTATTAAATTGAGTAGGGTAGTAATTCGATATTCTCGGAATAATGTAATAACCAGATTTCTGAAATGTGCCTTCCAAGCTATCAGGGTAGGCATATTCCGCTATTTCAATTGAGGAAATACTAGCTTTATTTTGTAAGTCGTGCACCTCGATGGTTTGCTTGGCACGTATAATATTATCCATTTTGTTTATGTCTTGTATAACCAGCGAAAAATCGTAGGTTCCCGGTAAAAGTTTTATCCTGCGAATGTCATAAAAATCATCAATGATACTATCCCTAAAAACAGGCGAATTCAGTAGATAAGTGTCAGAAATTGTATCATTTTCTTTTGAGATTAGCTTCAGTTGTACAGCTGCGGTTGATTGAATTCCCTCTTCTAACGATTTGTAATTTAGGCTGTAGCCAACAAATTGCAGTTGAATTTCCAAGTAATTTCCAACCGTGGGAGCATAGAATTGTTTGGTGTCTACGTAGGCCCGTAATTTAGCGTTTTGACCAAAATTTGGAAAGGTAAATGCACCTAAAAAAGCAAGTAAAACCAGTACAGCAATTCTCATGTTACTAAGTTAATAAACTTTTCTATTCAACAATGTGCGCTCTTAACTTTTGACAAAGCTGTCGGTTATAGGTTTCCAATAAATATTTCAAGTAATTATCGGTAGATTTTGCGATGCATCGCGTATAGTTTTTTAGGCGGTGTTCAATGTGCTCTTGGAGTAACTCAACCAACGATAGCGCGTGACGTAAATCGGTAGCGAAACCAACTATGGATTCAAAATGATTTTGTAGCGAATTTTCTACGGCGTTTTTACCTTTCTGTCCACGATCGAGGCATTCGTAATAATTCTCTTTGATGTTAAAACTTTCCAGTATTGATGTATCTAACAATTTATTATACCCCTTTGGAAATTCAAATTCCACCTCGTATTCCATATCTTCAAGCTCTGAAATACGCGACTCGAGAAAGCGGTCAGGAAAACGAAAGGCATCGTGCCAATTAATGTAATCTTGCCAATAACCAAAACGCCTGACATTATTTCCAAGGTCAATAACGCTAAATTGATTTTTATTTGGAAGACTTCTTGAACCTCTCCCAATCATCTGGTGATAAAGCGTTAGCGAACGCGTAGCACGATTTAGTATGATGGTTTTTACAGTTGGTTCATCAAATCCTGTCGTGAGAATGCCCACCGATGTTAAAATGGCATCAGGACTTTTTCTAAACCAATCCAATATATCTTTTCGATCTTTATCGCTAAAGGTGGAGTCCAAATGCCGCACATTGTACTTGAGTTTTTTGAAAGAATCATAAACACGCATGGAAGTTTCTATACCCGCATTAAAAATTAGCGTTTTCTGACCTAAAGCCACTTCTTCATAGGCAAAAATTAACTTTTCTTGCATAAAGAAGTTGCTGTACAAAACGTCCGAGCTGCTAACGGTAAAATCGCCATTTGTGCCAATTTTTAGGCCGTGTAGATTAACATCGTAGTTGTAGGTTTCTGCGTCTGATAAATACCCGCTTTCGATTAGACCAGCGATACTTTCTCCGGTAATAAGTTTCGTGTAGTTGTCTTTCAAGGGGAGTGCGCGATTGCTACTGAGCGGTGTTGCTGTTACGCCCAAGATATTTCCGTCTTTGTAGTATTGAAATATTTTACGAAAACTGTTGTAATGCGCTTCATCAACAATCACTAAACCAACATTTTTAATGAAATTCTCATCGTCGAGTAAACGATTATTTAAGGTTTCAACCATGGCAATAAAACAATCGTATTCATCCTGATCGTCAAGCTTTTTTACTTCAGAGTTGATGATTTTGTTGTTGACACCAATCGCTTGTAATTGACGCGAGGTTTGGACTGATAATTCTATTCGGTGGGTGAGGATAAGTACTTTTAATCCCCATTCTTCAATATACTTTTTTGCTATTGCAGAAAAAATAACGGTTTTACCTCCTCCGGTAGGCAATTGATAAAGCAAATTAAACTTTTTTCCATTGCTCCTAAATTCCTCAAGCACAGTTTCCACTGTTTTTTCTTGAAAGGGATAAAGTTTTTTGGCTTTGTAAAGGTCGGTATCAATCATATAATCCGCGAAAAATAGAACGCAAAAATACGGCCTTTTCTGTTATGAAGTGTTTATTATGCACTTAACTTTTCAACCATTGAGCTAATAAAATTCCACTTGCCACGGCAACATTCAACGATTCGCCATTGCCAATCCTCGGAATAGTAATTGGGTGTTGAATATACGTCATTATTTCCTTCGAAATTCCATTTCCTTCATTGCCAATAACAAGGATGGCCGATTCTTGTATTTTATGCGTAAAACAAGATTCACCTTCAAGCAGCGCACCGTAAATTGGGAGCGTTTGCTTAGAAAGAAAATCAGTAAGATGACCATAGGAAATTTGGATTCTAAATAAACTTCCCATGGAGGCTTGAACGACCTTTGGGTTGTAACAGTCAACGGTGCTCTCACTACAAAATAGTTGTTTAATGCCAAACCAATCTGCACTTCGTATTATCGTTCCGAGATTTCCCGGGTCTTGAATGTTGTCAAGTACCAGTGTCGCGGTTCCTAAATCAAAAGAATTTGCTTCGAAACGGCTCATTTTTAAGACTATTAATATGCCTTGAGGTGATTTTAATAAGGAGACGCGTTCGAATTCGCTTGGACTTGCCAGAAGCAGTTGATTAGCGTCAATGGTGTTTACAATAAGCTCATTTTCGTGGGTACATACAACTAGGTGTATCATCTGTCGACAATGCGCGAGGATTTCGTTTAATAATTTCTCACCTTCGGCAATGTAGTAGCCTTCGCTTTCTCTACCTTTTTTAGAGTGTAAGTTTTTAATCCACTTAAGCTGAACAGTTGAAAGTTTTTTCACTTCTTATATATTGTTATTTTTGTACGACAAGCTATGAGAACACAAAATTACAGTATATTTCTACTCTTCCTCTTATTTTTTTTGGTAGCCTGTAACGTAACAAAACACGTTCCTAAGCAGGATTATTTATTGAGAAAAAATATTGTACTAGTTAAAGGTTCCAAAGTGTTTGAATTTAATTCAGCGATCAATGATATTATTCGTCAAAAGCCCAACAGTAGAGTGGTGGGAATTCCATTTAAACTTATGGTTTATAATTTAATAGATTCAGCTAAAGTAGCGAATAAACGAATTTACCTAAACGAAAAGCGACAACTGAAAAACAGTAAGTATGTGTTAAAAGTGAAGGCAATAAACAAAAAACGAATTGAAAAGGCAAGATCAAAGGGTAGAAAGAATTATACAGAAAAAATACTTCCCTCAGCTGAGACGGATAATTCACGCTTATTCTTCAGAGAATGGTTAAAATATAAATTCGCCGAATCACCGGTGATTTATGATAGCGTTTTGTCTAAAAAAACAAATGCTCAAATAGCATTGTTTCTAAAAAGAAAAGGATATTATTACAGTAAAGTAAATTCAACTACCGTAGTTGGCAGAAAACAACAGATCACGGTAAACTACAATGTAAATGTGGGACCTATTTATCGCATTGATTCTGTTTATTTGGTAAATGGTAAAACTTCATTAAGTCAAGTTTACAATACTAGATTTATAAAAAATAAAATTAAAGTTACACATGCGCATCCTTTATTAAATAAACCGTTTGATGTAGATTATTTGGAGGCTTACTGCGAGGAAATAGCCAAATATATGAGGGATGATACTTATTATGGTTTTACTGCTTCTAGTATTGCGCTCGAGGCAGATACCAACAAGGCGACTATGAAGGTGATTTTGGGTATCGAATTTAAAGATAGGCTTGTAGAGCATCCAATCGTAAAGGATAGTCTAATGAAGGTAAAATACGCATCAACTCGCATCAACGAGGTACACTTTCATTTATCGGATACAACCATGTTAAAAATGGACTTTGCGCAATATTTAGACGCAGACTTTAAAACAGCGATTACTAATCCAATAGACAATCAGTTTTTAGCGACAAAAAATAAGTTCTTATTTGCGAAACATCATTTGACTAAAAAACAACGGGAAGAAAAAAACATTAGTAAGAAAGATTCCTTGAGCCCGATGAGAATGGTTTACATTCATTACAATGGCAACAAACCCAGTGTTAACGTAAACCTATTAGAACTTCAAAATTACCTCGAAATGTCTAATGTTTACAAAGCCTACTATTTAGAAAGAAGCTACCAGTCACTTAGCCAAGTTGGTATTTTTTCTACCATAAAACCCTTGTTAATCGAATTACCAAACAATAAATTAGATGTCCATTATTTCTTAACTCCTTCTAAAAGAAAAACTTTCGCCTTTGAACCTAAATTCACTTCGTCTTTTGGTCTATTGGGGGTGAATGCTTCAATTAATTATTCGGATAGGAATGTTTTTGGTGGCGCAGAAAAATTGACATTTTCGTTCGGTGGTGGTTTTGAATCGCAACCTATTATATTTGATGACGGCTCGCGTGGCGGAACCACTTTCAATACCTTTGAGTTTGGACCAACGCTTAAACTTGAAATTCCAGGCTTATTTCCAACGAATGTTTCCTTGTTATCTAAAAGACAAAAACCAAAAACAATTTTATCTGTGGGTTATAATTTCGAGCAAAGAGATGTTTTTAATAGAAGTGTGTTTCAATTAAATTACATGTGGAGATTATTAGTTGGAAAAACACAAATTTTTGAGTTAGGCCTCCCATTTGCCTCGGTGATTAAATTTGTAGCGATGAATAAAAGTCCTGAATTTGAAGCTCAAATCCTCAGCCAAAATGATTTATTCTTGAAAAATTCCTACAGTGACCAATTTATTTGGGAAGATTTCAAACTCTCTTTTACTTTTGATAACAAGGATAAGCCTATCGAGAAGAGTAAATTTTTAAATGCACACATTAATTTTAGAAGTTCCTTTTCATCCGCAGGAAATTTACTTTACAGGTTTAAAAATAGTCAGGATACTTTGCTGGACGGGCAATACAAAATTTTTGGTGTAGGTTATGCCCAGTTTATTAGAAATGATAACATTTATATTTTAAACAAGGCGTTTAACCAAAAAACATCATTAAACCTCAAGTTATTTGGTGGTCTTGGTATTCCATATGGTAATTCAACTACTTCCATGCCTTATGATTATAGTTTTTTTGGAGGAGGAGCTAATGATAATCGGGGATGGAAAGCTCGAACCTTAGGACCGGGGTCATTCAAATATTACCTTGACTCAACCGCTACTTCAGCTCAAATTGGAGACATTCGTCTTGGTGGAACAGTAGAATACAGGTATTCTTTAGGAAGTTCGCTTAAAGGGGCGTTTTTTACCGATTTTGGAAACATTTGGACCTACCGCGAGGATGCAGCAAGATCAGGCGCAAAGTTTTCATCCAGATGGTATGAGCAATTTGCCGTAGCACTCGGAATGGGTTTTCGCTTGGATTTGGATTTCTTTATTATTCGCTTGGATTTAGGTATTCCAGTTTACAATCCAGCATTGCCAAAAACTGCCCGGTGGATTACGCAAAGTCGCGAACAGTATATCGAAGAGGGAATTGCTTACTACGGATTACCAAATTTATCACCTGAAATGAATCGCCAGCGGGCTTTAAGTAAATTGCCAAGAGCTTTTGCGCCTGCTATACAATTTGGAATTGGCTATCCTTTTTAATGTTGTTTATGAAAAATACCTTTTTTTTAAGTCTAATAATGCTGTTGATTTTTGGTTTTGGGTCATGTATGAAAGATCAGCATGCTGACTTAATAATTCACAACGCAGCAATTCATTGTTTAGATGATCAAAATACGATTGCTGATGCAATGGCCATTAAAAACGGAAAAATTATTGAGGTTGGTCCCGAGCGACAAATACTCAATAAGTACGACGCTGACGAATTTATTGATGCTCAAGGCAAGTCCGTCTATCCGGGCTTTACTGACGCGCATGGTCATATTTTATCGTATGCCAATCAAAAGTTATCAGTTGATTTAGTGGCTTGTAGTTCCTTATCAGAGCTTGTTTCGAAAACGGAAAAGTACCAACAGCGGACACAAAAAAAATTCGTTGTTGGACGAGGTTGGGATCAATCATTGTGGGGTGCTGACGCAATGCCGGATAATGAATTACTTAATAAAGCTTTCCCAACCATCCCTGTATGCTTGTATCGTATTGATGGGCACGCAGCCCTTGTTAATGATTGCTTGCTCAAAAAAATTGGTATCACGAATACTTCCTCTGTTAAGGGCGGTAAAATAGAATTGAAAAATGGTAAATGTTCTGGTTTACTCATCGATAACGCATTGGATTTATTAAAAGGCCAGTTGCCGAGTTTCTCCAAGTCCGAGATGAATAATGCAATCCTTGAAATTCAGGAAGAATTATTTCAATACGGTATAACCGGCGTACACGAAGCGGGTATTGAATTCGAGGATATTGCTATGTTTAAATCGCTTATTGAAAAAAAACAATTAAAACTGAATCTTTATGCTATGCTATTGCCATCTGAGAAAAATAAAAAGTTTGCTGAGGAAAACGGCGTTTATCAATTTCAAAATTTAAGCATTCGTAGTTTTAAATTATTCGCAGACGGTGCACTGGGTTCTAGAGGTGCGCTTTTGAAAGAGGCGTATAGTGACGATGCAGCTAACCATGGTTTATTAACGATGCCAATTTTAAAGATGCAAGAAATGGGGAGCTTTTGCTCAAAAATAGGTTATCAATTAAATACGCATGCCATCGGCGATTCGGCTAACAAGCTAATTTTAAATCTTTACAAAAATGAATTTGAAACAAATAAAGACCACCGATGGAGAATTGAACATGCCCAAATTATTGACCCTGTTGATTTTCACTTTTTTGGAGATTTCGCTATTTTCCCTTCAGTGCAACCTACACACGCAGTTTCTGACCAACGATGGGCCGAATTACGTCTGGGTAAATCCCGTATGAAAGGGGCTTATGCTTATCGATCGCTTGTTGATGCATTCGGTATGGTAGCAATTGGAACTGATTTCCCTGTTGAATTAACAAACCCTTTTCTTACAATTTTTGCCGCTACGCAACGAAAAGATATAAAAAATTTGCCGAATAACGGGTTTTTATCAGACGAGCAGTTAACGCTCGAACAAGTACTGAAAGGAATGACTATCTGGGCTGCTTTTGCTGCTTTTAATGAAAATAGTACAGGAACAATAGAGAAAGGTAAGGATGCTACATTTTTTATCGCCCAACGTGAAATTAAAAATGATGAACAGTTTTTACAAAACTTCTCTTTCGCAACCTATATCTTGGGAAAAAGGGTATACAGCGAAGATGACCTTTAACCACCAAATTAGAAAGATGGGCAGTTGATTTTTCTGAAGTTCTTGGGTTTTTTCTTGCACTTCAGATTGAAACCCAAGGAAACCTCGTGAGAACCACCGGTAATACCATTACCTAATTTAGACACGGTAACGTCATAACTATAGCCAACTTTGAAGTTTTGTGTGTTTACACCAAAACAAAGAATAAACGCATCGCGATTACGATACCAAGCGCCAACTGTAAAGTTTTCGTATTTTAAATAAGTACCAATACTTAATTCTTGAAAGCCATTTTGATATTGATAAATAACGTTTGGCATAATAGCAGTGGAGTTGGAATAACGACCTTTATTTCCGATGCGAATATTTGCGCCGGCGTGACCAGTAAAACGCATAGGAAGTTTTGATTGACCCAAAATCATGGACTCATCAGGTCGATTTAGATGGTGGATGGCTAAGCCAGCATAAAAATTTTGAGTGTAAGCTACAGCTCCCGCGGAAACATCGAAAAATCCTCTTCTACCATTTCCTCGGGGAACGTCCCCGGTTTGGTAAATAAATCCTCTTCTAGGATCAATCATATCTCCAAAAGTAAGCTTGCTCCAATCCAAGTATTTTTGGTAATAGGCAGCACGTGCTCCAACCATAATAGATAATTTTCTATTTACTTTTAGGTTATAAGAATAAATGGCACCTATCATAGTTGTTGATATCGTTCCACGAGCTTGTTGATCATGCGTCGCAATAATTCCCAAACCACCTGAAATACTTTTTACGTACGAATCGTATGCCATGCTGTAAGTCACATAGTTACCCGTAAGTTGGGGCCATTCATTTCGGTAGTTCATGGTTACTCGCGGACATCCGGTAGATCCTGCTAACGCTGGATTTAAGTAGATGGGGTTTGAATAAAATTGTGTAAACGTTGGGTCTTGTGCCATAGCGTGACTAGCAACGATTAGTGTTAACGATAATAGGGCATTTTTAATTTTCATAACTGCAAATATAAATAACGTCTGGTTTTTTTACTAATATTAGAATTAATTCTAAATGTTAATTGATGAATGAACGATTTTTGTTGATTGAAACTACTGTTTACGTAGGAAGTTTGACAGAATAAAGCAAAGCGTTCGGCATGAACTCCTATTAGCAAGCTGCTTGAACCATTTGTTTGATAAGTACCCCCTAAAATAAATGATTTTAGCCGTACTGTCGCTCCGACATGTGTGTTGGAAATTGCATCGGAAACCGTGTGAAAAACATAGGGTGAAAATGTAAAGTTTCCATTAGTTGAATTTAAGTCCGTTCCACCCACCAAGGTTAATTCGCTATTCGCTCTGCGTATGGTGCTGTAATCGTTTGAGTATAGATTGTCTTGGTGTCTAAGTAGGTTGTTTAGTTGTGCACCAAAATAAACTGGACCAGCATTTACAATCATTCCAGCTCCCAAATCGCGATACCACAAATTTCTACCTACAGGAAGAGTTGGATTAATTGAGAAAGTTTCTAGGTGGTTGGTTTGAAATTCTGTAACGGAATTGTTGACTATTTTAGTCTGATCTAATGCTTTTTTACCAAAAGTATATTTCATAGATGGTTCGATGGTGATGTAACGATTTATTGCGAGTTTTGGTGCACAGATTAAATTAATATTCCAATCTTGGATTAATCCATTTGAGAAATTACTGTAGTTAGCTACTACACCAAAACCTGACTTAGCTTTGCGTACATAACCATCTAATGCGATTTGTTGCGATACTTTCTGTTGTTCATTTGAGCTTATCCATCTAGCCGTCGAAATGGATTGAAATTTTAGTTGGGAGGTGTTACCTACAAAAGAACTATTCAAGTCTAAATTTGACTTTTCAGGCATAGCGTAGATTCGTTCTTTCTGATTGGTATTCGTAAGCTCTTTTTTCGTCCATTGAGCCAATTTCGACGAAGGATTCAGCTTTACTGAAAACGAGCGAGTTCTACTTGCTCTTTTATGAAAATTTTCTGTGTCATTGTTATCAGTAGTAACACCTTGATTTAAAATGTATTTACTTAACTCGTTTTCTGCGAGTTGTTTTTCTTCCAATTGGTAGGTAAGAAGTGAATTGATTGGCAATACCTCCATACCCAAGGTAATTTTACTTTCCACTATTTTGAGCAATTCATGGTTAGCGATTGCATCGATTTTTTCCTCCTTTGAAATGACAGTTGTTGGAATTTTAGTTGTTGGAATTGTAATAGCGGGTTTTTTCTTATCGACAAGTATTAGGGTGGAGGGAGCACCATTTTGTTGAGTAGTAGCTGTTGTATTGCGTTTGTTTTTAGACTGTTCTACTGCCTTTTTCGAATTATTACTATTGTTAATTTTCAGCTGACTTGAAGCGGTTTTGGCAAGCGGCTGAGCAGTTTGTCCTTTAGCATTTAAAATTAAATATAACCCTGAGCCAAGGAATAGAAGAAACAGTGCAGCTGCATAAAATTGCCAATAAGCGAGAATGCGTTTTTTTCTTTTTCTTAATGACGCTTGTTTTTCATAACTAAAGGGAATCGAGCTAACTGTGGCAGCGGTCCATGCATCTGCATCGATTTCTAGATCAGGATTCATCGTCAGAAACTCTTCTAGCTGTATTTCTTGAGATGGACTCAGATTACCTTCTGTCCAGTCAAATAACCATCGATCTATATTGTCTCTATTGGGTATGTTCACACGAATTGAGTTGATCCTTTTAACTGTTTTTTAATTTTCATTCTTGCCCTAAACAGATAGACCTTTACTTGCGACGGGGATAAATTTAGCAAATCGCCAATTTCATCATACGAATAACCTTCGAGGTCCCGCATCAAAATAATACTCTTTTGGATTGGAGGCAAGATACTAACAGCGCGGTCTATTACTTGTTTCGATTCGAAACTTGTATCAGGTGCGTTTGTCCCTACTTGCAATTCATTAGTTGTCGTGTAATCCATACGTGAACGCTTTTTTACAAAGTTTAACATCGCATGGTGCATACAGGTGAACAACCAACTTTTTGCTTTCTCCAATTCCACTTTTTCTCTGTTTTTCCACAATTTTTCAAAAACATCCTGCACCATATCCTCAGCATCCCCAGAGTTACGAAGAAAATTAACCGCAAACCGAAATAAGTTTCGACTATGCAATTCCACTACTTCATTATACTCTTGCCTTTTCAAATCATTGACAATTACAGTTAAAACAATCTTCCCTCACGAAAAGTTACAGCTTGAATTTTATACAAGCAAAACAAAAATAAACGAATTATTTGTAAAACAACTAAAAGATAGCCATTTGATTGCAAGCAATGAATAAATAATCACTTTCACCTACTATTAGTCGTGTGAGTTAATCATAGATAAATTCAATTTTTGCACAATTAATTAATATTCAATGTCATTGGTGTTTTTTAAGTACGTTTTGTTAAAAGTCTTTTGGGACTCGCTAAAAAGTTAGTATATTTGAAAGTGTATTAATTACAAAAAGTAAAGTAAAATTGAATAAGCCAATATGATATTAATTGTTGAAAGTGGTTCGACCAAAAGCGATTGGGTGCTTCTAGGGCCAGGAAATAAACAAACTGTATTTTCTTTAATGGGATTTAATCCTTATTTTCATTCGTCGGAAACCATTGAAAAGGAGTTAAAAAAGCATGCTGATTTAATGGTCCATGCTGATCATGTGCAGCGTGTATTTTTTTATGGAGCTGGTTGTTCAAGCGAGGCCATGAATAGCATAGTAATCAAGGGGCTTACTTCCGTTTTTAAAAATGCACTATTGCATGTAGACCACGATTTAATTGCTTGTGCTTATGCAACGTATAGAGGGAATCCTTCGATTTGTTGCATTATTGGAACAGGCTCAAATTCTTGCTATTTTGATGGTACTAACGTTACTGAAGTGGTACCTGCCTTAGGCTATATTCTTGGTGACGAAGGAAGTGGAACTTATTTCGGAAAGAAATTACTCGCAGCTTATTTATACCATCAATTGCCAAAGCATGTTGCAGAGGACTTCAAAAAACACTACGACGAAGATAAAGAGTCGATTGTTGACAAAGTATACCGAGAAGAAAATGCAAATGTTTATATTTCTTCCTTTATGCCATTTATAGCGAAGCATAAAGAAGAACCTTATTTTCAAGAATTAATTGAAAATGGCCTCCGTCATTTCATGCAAGTTCATGTCTGCTGTTATGAGAACTTCAAAGAGCTTGAGGTTAATTTTGTAGGTAGTATTGCAAGTATTTTCAGGTCCGCGTTAGAGCGAGCTGCTTCAAGTTTAAATATAAAAATTGGAAGGGTGGTACAAAAGCCAGTCGACGGACTCGTATCGTATCACATGGATTACGTACTTACAAAAAGTCCGGTTGACAAAGGATAGATTTTACAGAAGTTAATTTGGCAATATATTTCATTGCTTGGTTACCAATCAGAAATAAATAATTGCTTATTGCGGTTATTTATACCTTAATCACAGATTCTTCCGAAGTGCTTATCGTTATGAAAATGCGCGTCTAATTCTTCCATTTCCTTTAATAAAGCTGCAGTTGGTGGAATTTTTTGTAGTTGCGACAAATCGGGTTGACCTGCATCTACCCACGCTGAATACCAAATGGAACCTACCGCCACAATTGCTGCCCGTAAGCGCCTTTCAACCATATTGTTCAATAAGTTGTGATAAGCTTGGCTGTATTCTCGCGAATAAACAGAAACCGTTGTGTTACCCCGTTGTTCGAAGCTAAATCGCAAATCACTTGGAAAAGAAATCGATAATTTTTTCTCTATACTTAAAACGGAATCCAATGCATTGTGTGATCCGCGAACCGCTGTCCAGATGAAATCAAGTACACTGTTCTTGTAGGCCGCTTTTCCGACAAAATAATCGTAATCCTCTGCGTTAATCTCCACTAAGCGACTTTCCCAAAGACCATGAATACCTCGTTGGCCAGTTTTTTGTCCGTTGTAATTCTCGGTAGTGTGCAGTGGAACGTGCGCATCGCCGATGTAATGTCCAATGTCAGCAGAGTATTTTAGAATAAGTTCCACATTTTTAGATTCAAACGCTTTTTGAAGTTTAAATTTTACCACTTGTATGTGCCAAGGCACGATACCATACGCTTGAAGTGTGTCTTCGGTAAATTTTGTAATGGCATCATTCCATTTTCGAGGTATGATAACGAAAGGATCCTCACCGGGTTGATAATAATGATCTAAATCAATGTAATGGCATTGTGCCTCGCCGTCCACTGCATACCTTCTTTTGTCTGGATCTACGGAGTGATCGGTAATGTATTCTATATTTTCTTTATAAAAACCAATCATTTCACGCGGCAAGGTAAACACAGCGACTCGGTTGATGCGTTTGTGTCCAAAAAAACCCCAAGAAGGTTCATTCTGCTCTTTAGGTGTATTGGAAAAAAATAAAGGGATAGCTAAAAGAAGCAAATACGCCTTTCTATAATTTGACAAGTTTTCCATTTTTCAAAATCGGAATTACATCTGTTTGGTCAGGGGTAAGGCAATACTTAATATCCTCGTTCAAATTTAAGTGTTTTAAACGTCTTCTATGTGAACTAGATTTTAAATAACCTAAATAATTGTCCTTTGCAGATAGAAACAGGTATTTAGCAGCAATAGACGAATCCTCAACAGATATAAAATTACCTGTGGAAATTAAAAAATCGGAGATGGCACCGGCACAAATGGTGTCTTCTAGATTGAACTTATCTTGCCAACCCGAACAGAGACAGAGGATATTTTTATTTTGCTTACTGAGCCAACTACTGATTGCCGTAAGATTTAAAAAGGAACCAACTACCACTGTATCGGCATCTTTTGCTACATCTAATGATTTGGTACCATTGGTGGTCGTTAAAACTATTTCTTTTCCCCTAAGTTCTTCATTCATAAATGAGAAAGGAGAGTTGCCGAAATCGAAGCCTTCAACAATTTGGCCCATTCGTTCAGCTCCTGCCAAAAACCCTTTATTTTTATATTGTAATGCTTCCTCTACGGTCGGAACAGGAATAATAGATAAAACACCGTTGTCAAAAGCGGCACACATGGCTGATGTTGCCCGTAATACATCAATCACCACGACGATTTCAAATTCATCTTTGTAATAGGCGTATTCGCCAGGCGTGAAACAAACTTCGATACGTTTTCTGGTTTCAAGCATTCTAAACGTGCATTTTTAAATCTAGTAAGTGATAAAAGTACAAATAATTTTTGTTTAGGATTTGAATAGTACAAGTTACCACTCACTAATTTTAACGAAATTTGTACTTTACTAACAAGAAAAAATGTTTAGCTCAGAATTTCAAGCCATTGTTGATTATAGAAGGTCAAATAGAAAGTTTAACCCTGCTATCGAAGTTCCCGACGAAGTTATAAAACGCAGTATTGAACGCGCTATTCTGTCGCCAAATAGCAGTAATATGCAATTGTGGGAGTTTTATTGGATCGCATCTCGAGAAAAATTAGATGAATTCGTACCACTTTGTATGGGGCAATCTGCTGCTAAAACGGCAAAACAAATGCTCGTGTTTGTCACTAGGAAGGATAAGTGGCGAGAACGCGCCAAATGGAATCTTTCAAAAATTAATGAAAATAGCGAAGGAGTGCCTGAGGCGCTTACCAATAGAGCGCAAAGTTATTACGGTAAGGTAATGCCTTTTTTGTATTTCAATGATCCATTTTATATAATGGCGACAATACGTAGAACAGTAAGTTTTTTTATGGGATTACGGAAACCTTTCTACCGAACGGGTGGTCCGTCTAATCAGCGCATTGTGGTGCATAAATCATGCGCGCTTGCGGCACAAACATTTATGTTGTCAATTGCAGCTGAAGGTTTTCATTCTTGTCCAATGGAAGGATTTGATGAACGAAGGGTTAAAAAAGCACTGAAATTACCCTACGGCGCTGAAATAAATATGATAATTTCAGTTGGCTTAGCAACCGATGAAGGTATTTGGGGTCCAAGGCTTCGGGTTCCTTTTGATGATGTTGTTTTTCGTAAATAATTTTTATTAAGTAACGAGGTATGAAAGCGATTCCTATAAGTGTTGCTGTTTTGCTGAAAGCTTATTCACAAGGTATTTTTCCAATGGCTGATCAACATGGAGAAATTAATTGGTATTGTCCTGGTCTTCGTGCAATTATTCCTTTGGAGAATTACAAAGCGTCTAAATCGTTGCGTTCTACCTTGAAAAAACAAACGTTTGAGATTCGCATTAACCAACAGTTTACGCACGTCATGCGTGCTTGTGCTGCACCTCGCGATTTTGGTGACGGGGTTTGGATTTCTGAGGAAATGATTGCCGTGTACAGCGAATTAAATCGCTTGGGTTATGCACATTCGGTAGAATCTTACCAAAACGATGTGCTCGTTGGTGGACTTTATGGGGTATGTTTGGGCGGTGTTTTTTTTGGAGAATCGATGTACTCTGATGTTTCAAACTCATCCAAAGTTGCTTTTCACTATTTAATTGAAATACTTAGAAAAAATAATTTTGAGTTGTTGGATACGCAAATTATTAACGACAATGTACTGCGCTATGGCGCAATCGAAATTAAAAGAGCAGAATTTCTTAAATTATTAGCCAAAGGACTCACAAAAACGTGTCAATTTACATGGTGAGCACGATGAATTAAACTTATTTTTTCTTGCGTCGGTATTTACCTCGCGTGTGATAATAATAGCGCGACCTATTACGATTTTTTATAGCATTTTTGTCCGTACTCACTTTTTTACGCACATAGCCTTTTCGCATTCTTCCTCTGTAATCAATCGAGGGTTTAACATAGGTGCCTCCTGCATCATCTGTTTTTTTAAAGTCACAACGAATAAAAAAAAGTTGGATTGTGGCTACCACAAACAAGATAAGCATACTCCGCCTTGTCTTATTGAATCTTAAATTAATTTTCATCTTCTAAAGTTAAACTAATTTGCGATAAAAAAATTAGTATAGTTGCTTTCATTTGTATAAGAGCTAATTTTAAGTTATCTACTACATCTTTGGTAAGGATTACTTTTTCTAACCTGTGCTTGGACTGATATTACCAAAGGAGAATACCTTTTTTCAATAAATAGTGATGTTTTTTCCTCGTTCTTTCCTACCTGCAAAGCCATGTTTTCATCTAAAAATTAATCCCGTTTTTAACTCACTACATGTTAATAAATAGCTAGCTAATTTGAAGTGAAGGATTCGTATGAATTAGTTCTTCAAATACATCGCTAAAAGCTGCTGTCGGAGTGCGGTGACCGTGTTCCCCAATTCGAATTGTTGCCTGCATTTTTTGTAGAATTTCAAAATTTTGCTCGGGAGAAATAATTTCATCGTGCGCTCCTAGCAGTGCCCAAACGATCGATTTCTCCATCCCATCCGGCGGAATAATAGGATGAAACGACCTTGAAACTAATGCTGGATTCAAAAGCAACAGGATACTTGAATAATGTGTGCCAATATGCTGTGCAAAATGCCCTCCCATGCTAGAACCAACAATTACATGTGGTTGAAACGCTAATACTTTTTCTAAAGTTTGAGAAAATAGCAGATCATTTGTTTTATAATCCATACTTGGTGCTAAAACGTGGTAGCCTTTTGCTATCATTAAGTCAACTTTTGGAGACGTATTGCTACTTTCTAATCCATGGATAAAAAATATTCTTTTCATGTATGTTGTTTATTTGTTTTGCTTAATGAGCCAATTTTGGTATAGTAATAATTAATTTGCGTCAAAAATTGCAATAGTTATAACCTTGTTCAAAGTTAGGTGAAATTGTGATTATGACATGTATGTGATTGAAGATAAATTGATGACGGGTGATTTACTATAAGCACTTATAAATGTATTTATTAATCGATTAAAGAGCGACTGAACAAATTAACAATTTGTTGATTGTATTCTTCTTTATGTAATATTATTTCTTCTTTGATGGAATCAAAATTATCTTTCCACCATGAAGTAAAAGAATTAAGTTTATCTTTTTGCTCATATTTCTCTCCCTGAACCCCGGTCCAATAGTTTAGCCAGTTTCCTGCCTTGTTTTCTTCCTCTGGTTTCGTGATTACAGATTTGAGAGGGTTGTGCAGATTCCATAATTGCTCAACTAATAAATCTGTATAAGCAAATCCTTTTCCAAGCGTATATTCTTCAAAAACCAACACTTTAGATTTGGGGTTAAAATGAATATGTGTTTTAAAAGTGTAGATTTCATTATTACTAAATTCAATTGAGTAATCTAAAGAAAATCGCAATAAAGGAAGCAATCTTTCATCTGTGCTAAAAGATGTATTCTCAAGTTTAAAAGTTAATGTATAATTGGTCATGATTAAATAATTTAAATTAACCTTACAATATTAGTCAAAATGAATTATTTTACAGAAAAAAAAATGTTAACTAAATACTTTCATTAATTTTAAATGAAATGATTGAATTGTGAAATTGTTTTGTATTATTTAGTTACTTAAGTTATAATTATGGAGACAGTAAAAATAGGAAATCAAGAGTGGTCAACAACAAATTTAAATGTTGATGTATTCAGAAATGGCGACATTATACCTGAGATAAAATCTTTTGTAGAATGGCAGCAAGCAAATGAAAACCAAACACCTGCTTGGTGTTACTATGAAAACAATCCTGAATTGGGCGCTAAATTTGGTCGATTATATAATTGGTTTGCTGTTAATGATCCAAGAGGTTTAGCGCCTGAAGGTTGGCATATTCCAAGTTCTGAAGAATTTGAATTAATGGTTACATTTTTAGGTGGAATTATGGATTTTGACGTGAAAGCTAATTTTGATGCAAGTAAAAAATTGAAGAGTACCATCGAATGGATTACCAAAAAATGGATTGGTAACAATAAAAGTGGATTCAATGGGCTGCCAGGAGGGCTTAGAAATTTTGCGGGCCGTGATATGGATTTAGGTTTAACAGGCGTATGGTGGAGTAAAACTGATGATGGTTCAGGTTGGGCTTGGATAATGGAACTGAGTTCTACACCAAGATCTAATGGATTTTCTTTGATACGAAAAAGCTCAACGGCATCGGGCTATTCTGTAAGATATTTGAGAAATATTTAAGTTTCATTTTTATTAATAATCATGCAGAAAGTGCATGAACATAAAACATCATGAAAAAAATACTAAGGAATGCAATAAAAGGTGATGGGGATTCAAGGATGAGTGTAACAGAGTTTCGTTACAATTTTGAATATATCGATTGTCTGAAAGAACTTAATACTATTTATGAAAGTTATTGTGGGTCAGATCATTTATTAAGCATATCATCTGGAGACTCTTCAAATACAATCATTATTGAGGCGGAGGCTTATTTATTAGAATACATAGGTTCTGAATTTGATGCAAGTATGGATGAAAATGTAATTGAAACTCAATTAAGAAAACAAGGAGTTGAACATTATACGGCTGAATTTATAGCGGAATCAATTGTCACAAATAAACCAGTCAATCTGGTCGATATCATTCAAAATCATATAGCATCTGCATTGCAATTATCTGCTTGTCACATAGATATTACGGACAGAGATGGTAATGAAGAGAGAATTGTATTGAGTTAATATGATTTTACAAAATATGGGTGCAACTATTAGAATGGGAAAACATGGACACCGCACTCCGATAGAGGCTTTTCAAGGAGTTTTTGAGGAGCTGATTAAAGAGATGGTTTAAATAAAAAAATGTGTAAATTGCTCCCCGAAATATAGCTTTAAAAATAACGGAGGATTTAATTGAGAATATAACAAACGTTAATTTAATAATTATTCTTAGAGCAATTCATATTAAGTAGGAAACATTAATTAATTAAAATAATCATTTATGAAAAAATACCTTTTTAGTGCAGAGAGTGATGATGCAATCAGCCAATTTAGAGCAAGTAATTTTACGCCAGTTACTGAGTTCAGAAGCGTAATATCAGACTTTGATAAAATGTATGAAAGTTATCAAAATTCATCTGTCCTGTTTACTGTAATTGGAAGTGATGAGATTGTTTTAATCGCAGAAGTTTCTCAACTCAATTTTATTATTGAAGATGTTTTTGATTCCTGGGAAGTATATGAAGATATGAATGCAAAAATTGAGGAGATTAAAAATTATCTAAAAAATAATGATATCTCTGAATTCTCGGTCAACATACTATGTGAAATGATCAAAAATGAATCTTTCACTTTGGATGTTTTAGTGCAAATGATAGCACAGCCTGGTCAAACAATTACTATTCAAAATACAAACATCGCATACGGAAATACTGAATTCGAGATTACAACCTAATTTTTATTTTCTATGCCAACAAAAAATTCAGTTCGAACCCTCGAAGTGAACAGAGTGGTGTCTCTGATACTCAACGCTTGCAATACTTCTGGAGGGGGTAAAAAAGAAAAGCACACCGATTTTGGCGTGCTTTCCTGTGGAGTGGTCTCCACTGACCTATACTCGAACCCCTTTTTGGAGGATTTGGAGAGCTTGGGGCATGTGTTGAAGTAAAGTATTGAATTAAAAATTGGTGGGTTAATTTATTTTCATCAGTGATCTTCATTTGATAATTTATTCTATATTTTCTTTCGTCAAGCTAAATATCTAAAATTCGCTTAGCAGAAGATTGAAACTTAAATTCAATTTAAATAAACTAAAGTTATATATTTGGAATCAACAACATTATGCTTAAACATCTTTCGTTTAATGGAAACAAAACTGCTTACCTAATTCAAGGGCAAGAATTTGTGCTGAATTTTCATTTTACTAGATGTCTATTTGTATTGGTTTATTATAATAATGGAAAATACCCTGATGGCCGTTTTCATTTTAATAAATGTTGGAATAAAATTTCTTTTAGGTCTACTAAAGGAGCCTTTGAATCCATTACCAATGTCTATCGTCCGGAGATTAAATTCATTACTTTTGGTTACGGGATAAAAATTCATAGTGTTGTCTTAAAGATTAATTTTTTCAATACCATTGAACCAAGCATATCCATAATTAATAGAAGTTTTACGAAAGCTGCTGAAGTTAAAATCACGGATCAAAAAGTGGTGTTGCATCCCATTGAATTTTCCATAATGGACCAGAACCCTAAGTTGCCTGTTTTGGAAGTTGAGTTGAACAATAAGTCTGAATTAAATTATAAGAATATTAAACTAATGAATTATGAGTCAAATTGATTATTTAGCTAAAGAACCAAGTAAAATTTCTAAATTTTTATGGTGGTGTGCAGGTGCAGACGAACATTTCTTGAAGATTTCACCTATGCAGGATAGAGTCAAATATGCTGGAATAGGCGGAATTGTACTATGTACTGGCTTATTAGCAGCATTTTCGGGTGGATATGCTTTTAATACAATATTTGGACCTAAAGGAGATGCTATTGATGATTTAGTGTTAAGCATCGGAACAATAATTGGCTCAATACTATTTGGATGTGTTTGGGGTTTAATCATTTTTAATCTGGATCGGTTTATCGTTTCTTCAACAGGTAAGGGTGATGGAACAGATAAAATAACTTGGAAAGAGGTTGGACAAGCATTACCTAGAATTGTTATTGCACTCATATTAGGATTTGCTATCTCGGCTCCACTGGAGATTAAGATTTTAGAATCGGAAATTAACTCCGAGCTGAGTAAATATCAAAAAGAATATACTGAAAAATTGAATATTGCAACAGATGTAGTCTTTAAACAAAAATTAGCCAAACTTGAAGTTGATAAGCAACAATATGAGACCAAATTATTGGGCTATGAAAAAGAGTTGATGGCTTTTGACACTAAAATAGATGAGCTAGTTGAACAGCAAAGGCTTGAAATGCAGGATAAAAGGGCGTATGGTGACGGTCCTGTATCAAGAGCATTGGGGAAAAACATCGCTGACAAAAAACTTGAGAAAGAGAAATATATTAATCAAAAATCTTCTGAAGTTGGTACATGGAGAAAACAATTAAATTTCAATGACGACCAAATCAATAAGATGTCTGATGATTTAAGAAAATCATATAAAGACAATGAGAAAAAAGCGCATGGTTATGATGGATTGTTAAAGCGCATACAAATCAGTCATGAAATAGGAGGGGTAATACCTTGGATGATTTTATGTGTGTTTCTGTGTATTGAAATGGGGCCAATTTTCTTTAAAATGATGATGAATAAAGGCGTTTATGATTACATGGTAGAAAATTATAATTTCAAAAGACAAGTTGAAAATGGTATTTATAAGGAAGATCATCTTTATGAAGGTAAAAATGGATTGATTCATATGGAAAAATATCGTTTCCTTGAGGTAGAATTATCTAAAGAAGAAAAACTAAAAAAGATAGAGAAACAAAAACAAATCAATGAGTCCATCATTGATGAGTGGTCTACTAAAACTTTAAAGGATGTAAAGGATAATCCTTCTACCTATTACACTGAAGGAAAGGACAGTGAGACGAACAATCCTGCTTAATTTTCTAGACTTTGAAAAGATTGATAATTGAAATATTAGGCTTGGAGGATCATATTTTCTCCTCTGTTTCAGCTCGTGAAAAATTTTTGTTTTCACTAGTTGTTATTTGTTTTGCGGTGTTTTTCATTCTTTCAATTTTCTCCAGTTTTTTCCTTGCTTTTCTTATTACGGGCTCTTATTTGTTTTCTTTTACTCTTGGATTATTTTTAATTTTTGTTGTCAATTTCGTTATTCGGTTTTCATTACTTATCATAAAAAGACCTGTATCCAAGGTGCTTGAAGAAAATGAGGTGGTTACTGAGGCAATACCAATTGCAACGCCTAATGGTTCTTCTAAACTTTCCAACTTGCTCAAAAAGCTTGATGTTAGATCCATATTTACATCTGGACAAGTTCCTTGGTTTAATTTCACACTGAGGATCTTTTTCTCTACAGTTTTTGCATTAATATTAATTTTTCCATTAACGGCTTTATTGAATAAATCAACAGTCAATTCTTTATTGGGAGAGAAAAGAATGGAATTGTATAGAGAAAATTATAACAGTACTCACGCAGACTTTAAACTTAAAGTTAGCCGTCAGGAAGCCTTAATCAATGCGGCGAATATCAAATTGAAAATGATTTCTAAATCTGCTCAAATAAACAGTATTAGTTTTAAAAATCAACTCATTGAAATAGCCAATCTAAAGCGCCAATTGTTAGCTTTTAAAAATGAATTTTATAGTGGTATTTCAAATCAAATGGAGCTGTATAGAAGTAATTTGAATAAAGATTATTTTCCGATTTTTATATTTAGAAATTGCCTACATTTTAATGGGTTTTGGCTAGTAGCATTCTTTATTTTTACACTTGTTTTTTTACCGCAAATTCTTTTGGTAAGATTGAAAAACCACCCTGACTTTAATTATGCTAAACTTTCTAATGATTACTACCATGGAATAATACATGGACAATATCAAAAATCAAAAATTTGGGCAGAAGGTTATTTGTCATCAATGAATAGTACTAAATCAAAAGTTGTTCTCAATTCAAAATATAACGATCCTCCATACAATACAAAGAAAATAACACAAATACGCAAAGGGGTATCTGATCTTGAATTTTACAATCAATTAAAAACAAATTGAGTAGTATAACCAAATATTATAAAGGGTATTTAAAAGCCCAATTTACCACGTATTCCAAACAGAAAATTGGATCAGTCAATGATTCGCAATCTAAAATTATTTTGGAGCCTCGATTTTATTGCATGAATTTTATAGAGGTAAAAAAAAATGAAATACCTACTTCAGCTTTGTTATCTAATACGCCTCATCTTTATCAAACTGGTCGCTTTGATATTGAATGTTATCCTGGAGAGGACCAGAAAAATGGGATTAGAAGAATCGCAAATAAGATTATTTTAATTCTCAATAAGAAAACACCCGATGATGTAACGATTTCTGATGAATTAACAGCTTGGAATGAATATGAATTCAAGAATTCCAAAGAGAAACACTATGATAGTTTTCTTTCTAATAGTCAAGTAATGCCTCATGGAAAGATTGAGGGAAATGCTTATTTCATTTCTGAAGAATTACTTGATGAAAATGGTAAAATAATTCCTCTTCCATATCCACCATCACAAAGTGGATGTTTGCCTTCTGGCTGCATTGGTTTTTTTGGTAGAATTACACAAGCCATTTATGGGTTTAATTTAAGGTTCAAGAATTGGTTAAATAGCTTATTTGGTAAAGCTTTTGGATCCAGTTTAATTGGACAAGAACCAAATGGTTGTATGCCATCTATGTTACCAAGTGGATGTTCCGGGCCTGGCTGCTCTCGTTTTGGTTGTGGTTTTTTAAGCTTATTACTCGGATTACTTCTGTTGCTTTGGTTGTTAAAAAACTTATTATTTGGAGATTATAAAACATCTGATTCCAATAAAGAACGGATCATTCATGATACTATTTATGTTAATAAAGAAAAGCAGGATACACTAACCTATGTGGATGAAACTACGAATACAACAGTAAAAATGTTGAGTCTACCCAATGTTCAGTTTGAAAAGAATAAAACGAAATTACTATCGAGTTCATTGAGTGACTTAAATTCATTGGCTGATTATTTATTGCAGAATAAAGAAATTAATGCAGAAATTATTGGGCATACAGATAGTGATGGCGACGCAACAGCAAATAAAGAATTGTCTCAATCTAGAGCCGAAGAAGTAAAAAGGTATATAGTGAGTTTAGGAGTTCAAGAATCTAGGATTAAAGCAACTGGAAAAGGGGAGTCCGAACCTAAAACAGAGAACGAAACTGTAGAAGGACGGGCAATGAATAGAAGGGTGGAAGTGAAGTTAACACAAAATAATTCAACTAAAACCACCAGAACTAAAAAGTAACTTTAATGAGCAGCGAAACCAATGTTTTATCGGATGTGATTTATTGTAAAGGCAAGCTCTTAGGTTATTCTGAGCCTGGAAAGAGTTCGCAAACCAATGGTAAAATTACCTTTTCTGATTTTTCTTGGAATTACATGCATATTGATGAAGTTCAGGTGATTGATTATTACCATTCAGAAGCATTAATGGTTGGTGATTTTTGGTATAGAAAAGTTCTAAAAGGAAAGAAAAATTGGTGGATGTCTCGTCAGTTAATATGGAAATTCCCTACCTTAAGTTGGCCTAAACGTCCGGAGATATTTATTCCAAGAGGTGATGCCGAATTTTATAGTGGAACTTTATACGAAGTCATTATTTCAGATTTTGCAATTATTGATAAAAGGAGTTTTGCAAGTCCGTTAATTCATTTGTCGGCTGATATTTATTTTCAAATAAAGAAACCCCAAGTACCACTAATTCCGGAGAAAAAAGTTGCTGTAATTCAAAATAATACTCCTATCATTAGTCAAGCTGCAACTGCCGGTAATGGTCTAAATGTATTACCTGATGGCATAAGTTCAACGGCAATCGCAAGTGATCCAGTGATTGATAGTGGCCAAAATACGCTGGCAGTTCCTTCAAAATCGAGGTCGAAAATAATGAGTGTACTCATTTGGTTAGCTGCATTATTTATGGCTTGGAAGTTTTTCCCTTTATTGGTTTTACCTATTTTTTTATTAGGGCTATCAACCATTTTATTTAGGTTTTTTAGAAAATCATGCCTTCTTATATTATTTTCTCTAATGGTATTTATTGTTGGGGGTTTATTACTGCTCTATTTTTTATCAAATAACTATAAAACGCCTATTCCTCAAGATAATCGAAAGGGAACAATTAAAACTAGTCCTCCTAAATCCCAAAAAAATAAAGATGGAACTACTGATTTCACTTCAGCAAAAGAAATTCATTGGTGGGATTTTTTCAATGCAGATTATTGGGCAAGATACAATACAAGCAACACTATATTTTATGAGAGCCAACAACGACATCAAAATATAGTATCCAATGAAACTACCAATAATAGTATTCAATTTTTTACAGATGTATACGGTCAAATGAACAAAATGGACAATTACCATATTGATTCGTTGACAGAAATTTTTATCGCACATGCAGCTAAGGCTAATTTAAGTCCAATTAGAACTGCTGAAATGGTAACGACATTCATTCAGGAAATTCCATATTACCTTGTTCATGATTTGAGCTGTCAGGAAGCATGTAAGCAAGGGGGTTTTACAGCACAATACCATAGTGAAAATAAACCATGTTTACCAAATATTCCTGCCGGCGTTCAATCCCCGTATGAGTTTATTCATAATTTAAAAGGTGATTGTGATACGCGTAGTTTATTGGCCTATTCGATTCTTAAAAAAATGGGTATTTCTTGTTCAGTATGGGTGAGTGAAGCTTATGGCCATAGTATTTTAGGTGTCGGATTGCCTATAGGAACTGGCACATTTAAGCAAATTAATGGCGTGAAGCATTATGCAGTTGAATTAACCGCCAAAGGCTTTAAAATTGGTATGATTTCCCCAGACCATACCAATACAGATAATTGGGACATAACTCTTTTTTATAATAAATACTAAACTTTAAACATTATGAACGCAATCATCATTATCCAATTACTAGTTGCCTTTGTTATCGGGATCTCATCATTATTTGTCATTTACAGAGCCGTTAACTTTGCTATGTCGAAGTACTTTGGCTTAGACGACAAGGACAATACTTCTTTTACGGTGTTTCAAATGGGGATCATAATCTCTGGCGCTCTTATCTTGTCAACCATTATTGATCCTGCAATTAATGCTATTCGTATATTAAATCCTCAAGGCAGTATTAATATTTCACAAGTACTTACCTCTTTAGCATATGTTGGCCTCTTTGCTATCATTGGAATCGTTTGCACACTTGTCGTAATTGCAGCGGCCTTGGTTACCATCTTCCAACTTACAAAAATCAATGAAATTGAGGAGATGAAAAATAATAAAATCAATGCTTCCTTAATTATTGTAGCCTTGATTATTGGTTTATCCTTGATTATAGATAATTACTGTGGACAAATGTGTGAAACCTTAATTCCTTACCCGGAAGTATTACAAATTCGTTAAGATGATTTTTAAGAAAACTACTGACTCCGAAACAATTTTAACGGAACTGATGATTCCAAGTTATGCCAATTTTGGAGGAAAGGTGCATGGTGGTATTATTTTGTCCTTGATGGATAAAGTCGCTTACGTTACTGCAGCCAAGCACTCTAGTGGATATGTAGTTACCGTTTCAGTGGAAGGATTTGAGTTTCTAAGCCCCATTGAAGTTGGAGATCTTGTTAGTTTGAAAGCAAGGGTAAATTACGTGGGTAAAACTTCCATGATCGTAGGTATTCGTGTAGAAGCTTTAAATCCTAAAACAGGAATTATAAAGCATACAAACTCCTGTTATTTCACAATGGTAGCAAAAGATGAGAATGGCCAAGTAACAGAAGTGCCAGGTCTGTTCATCTCAGATGTAGAAAGTATTCGCCGTTTTGCAGAAGGGAAAGCACTTAAGTTACTCGTTAAGCAAAAACATCGATTACTAAAGGAAAAATTCCATAAAATGAGCATTTCAGAGATTTTGAAAAGCGTAGAAGGGGAGAAGCTCACTTACTCACCGGATTAATTCCATTTAGGCAATATGTTTTAGGCGGTTAAGTAACTATGCAAACTTATCCTTGTTGCTTGGTTATTCTTTGGATTTGAATAGATCTTTTAATTCATCTTGTAATGACGATTGAATCGTGGTAGGGTCTTTAAAGGTCATTTCAATTAAAGCCATGGTAAGTTTGGTAACATGAAGTTTGTGTTTGAGCTTTTTAAATACGATTACTAATCCTACACCAGTCGTAAGAAAGAGGGCTATGCACCAAGCAATACCTATCCAGACGTAGGAAGCGATAACTAGAAAAATCGACCCAAGGACTAGGCTAATCATCCAAATACGTATGCGCAGAATGTCCATTACGTACTGATGGTATTCCTGATATTCTTCCGGTCTTTCTGCTTTGAATTGTTTGAGCGCTTGATTCATTTACCAAAGGTTATTATTTTAATATTAAATCGCATCATTACCGAGAAATAATTAATATATTTATTCATGCCCCACCTAGAACCCACATACCTCCGCTACATCTACGATGGCCTTCTGAAAGGAAGTGTTCATCCGGAAAATACAGCTGAATTGTTAACAAGCAGAATTTATTATTAACTTATATTATACTATTATGAATGCAAAGAACGAAATGGCAACTAAAAAACAATTTACGTCATCCAAAAAGGAGAATTTGTCAGCATCCGTATTATTTACGTTTACACCTAAATTGGATTATCTCCTTTCATTGCTTGAAAAAGGTATATCACCAAGATTCGTATGTGAACGTTTACCAGGAACAAAACACTTATACATTGCACCAATGAAGTGTTTCTGCGACATTCCTTTAGGAAAGATTAAAAGTCACATAGGACGCTATGGCAATTATGGTTTAGGTATCAAGAAGTCATTTCTTCAAAAGATAGGAGTCACGCCAGTTATATACATTCATCAGAACTCTGAATCCTTTTTTAGATTTAAAAAAACTACAAGAGAAGAATTAGCAAAAACGCCATTTTTACCACTATTAAAGCGTTATAATGGGGATGATTATTACATAGAACCAGAAACATTGAAAGTAGAACGAAAACGCATTCGATTTTATGATGAACGCGAATGGCGTTTTATTCCAAAAGGTTCTAAACCAGATACTTCTAATCAATTTCAAACCATTGAAGAGGGGGCTAAATTTGTTCAACAAATGAATTTTGATCAGAAAGATGAATACGCTTCTATTCAGATACCATTTGACGAAATAGAATATATCATATTTGGAAAGCAAAAAGAGACTGCAGAAATCATTAAACAATTGAGGTTGAAATTCGGAAGAACAGAGATGGAACATTTACTTCCTAAACTTATCAGCGCCGAGAGTATCATAAAAGATTTTTAACCAATGCCCCACCTAGAACCCACATACCTCCGTTACATCTACGATGGCCTTGTAAAAGGAAGCATCCATCCGGAGAATGCAGCGGAATTACCCGATGGCTTGATTGGTCTGTACGAAGAAGCTTTCGATGAGCGCACCTCAGTGGTGGAACGCCAAAAACTGCTTCAGCGCTTTGCTATTTGGGCCTTGTTAAAAAAAGAAGTAAGTGCAGCATTTGTGGCTGAAGTATTATGTGACACAGAAGATGAAATACAAAATTTTATTTCTACTTACAGCGCCTGGTTCAATAGTCCAGAAAGCGGCAAGTACCAGTTGTACCATGAGCGATTAAAAGTGTATTTATTGCAGAAGATGAGTGAGGGTGAAATTCATGGGCTGCATGAAAAACTTATTTCGCGATTAGAACAAGCCATCGAAGAACAAAAAGCAGATGAATTTGAGTGGTATGGCTTGGAGTTTTTAGCAATGCACGTTTCTGTTAGTGCTATGATTCACAGTGATGGTCAAAAACTTTTGAATTTGGCTTATTCCCAAACCCATTGGCAACGTCAACTGAAAATCAGCAAAGGATTCAATTGGACAAAAACCGGCCTAAAAGCAGTGATGACTTGGGCTTCTAAATACAACGATGACGAAGTCATTGAATGCGGTCTACAGATGGTGGATTTATATCATCAGGAGCAGAATGCAGCTCCGCAAATAGTGGCTTTAGTTGCTGATGGAGATTTTGACGCTGCACTCAAGCGCATTGAACAATTCGGCGGTAATGACAAAGAAGGGTTACATCGGAAGTTTATCTTGTACATGCTTTGCTTGATGGAACTTACTTTGCTCAAAAGTAAGGATAAACCATTTCGAAAAGAAGGGATTGAAAAGTTGTTGAAGCATTTGGATGAACAATTGCCAGTTGATCATTCGGTGTTGAATTGGGGGGAGTTTTTTTCAGGTTATTTGATATTTCAGATGGCCTGTGAAGTATATGAAATAGAATTAGGATTTGATTTTATATTAAAAAGAACGGAATCTTTTAATTTTAAATGGATTGAATCAATAGGTCCATATTCTACAGTTTCCTTTAATGTAATGGAGAATATGATTTTGACTATCTCAGACGAAGAGAGGAAACAGGAAATGACTAAATTTATATTAGTTGGGTTGGCTAATCATAATCAGTTTAAATTTATTAATTCGTTGCTTCAACAAGTAGACTTTGAAATGAAAGATGAATATTTAGATTTAATTGCAACAACCCTTGCTTCAAAAAGAAAGATTAAAAAGTCCATCCACTTCGCTCTTAAAATTAAAGATGCTACTAATAAGAATTTATGTCTAATTAGAATTATAAATATATTACTTGAAAAGAATAAACTCGTCGAAGCCAAAGAAATTTTACCCCTATTTACTATTCGATATTATAGAGTTGCATCATTATGTTTGTATAGTAACTATTTATTCAAAAGAAAAATAGGAAATCACCTTAATCCATTAAATCAAGCAATAAAAATTTGTGAAACTATTCAAAATGACTTATGGCTTATAATGGCCAAAAGAAGAATAGCAGCAACATATATTACTCAAAGAAAATTCAGCAAAGCATTTGGAATAATTAGTAAATCCTTTAAAATACAAACAAATAGAGATGAAATAAAGAACTATTATTTAATACAGTTAATAGATTTGTTTGTTAGTGAAAAAAAGTATGATTTAGCAGTTAAACTTACATTGAGTTTAGATGATGATACTGAAAAAAATAAGGAAATAGCTAAAATTTTATTATTAAGAGGAAAGACGGAAGAAGGATTAAAACAAATTTCAATTAAAAAAAACACCCAAAGTCTGCAAGAACTAATAACCTATCTAGTTCAAAAGGGAAATTATAAAATCGCAATTAAGCTTTCGGAAGAACTAGCCAAGGCGGATGAAATTACAAATATTGGCTGTTCTTTTTTGGAGGTAGGAAAAATTGAACTTCTTAATGAGATATTAAAATCAAAGTGCAAAGTTTGTTGGGATAATCCAATTCAACAATTTATTCAATTATTAAATGATGGTTATTATACTTGGAAGTTAGATGAGAGTATAGATTCTTTATTAATTCAATATGGTGAATTTGAAACGATTAAAATTTTAAACTGGATTACTAATAACGACAAATTCAATTTTAGTCACTCAACTGCAAATATCAGGATTATTGAGTTATTTATTAATAGTAATAATTTTATAATGATTCAAGAGGCTCTTTTCAAGAAAATAACATACATAGTTGAACCCTTTGATCATGATAAAATTATTAAAAAACTGATTCTTTATTTTTACACAACTGAAGCGAAAAAACGCTCTTTAAAATTAGTGCAAGTAATTACCTCTTCGGAGAAACAAATTGGAATAATAGATGATTTAATGGAAATAGAGAATCAATCCCCTTTGTTAGACTGCGAGAAAATCAAAGAGATTTTCATACCAATAATTGATAAAATTTCGTCAAATGACTTGAATATTGATTTAACTCGAATTTACCTTAAACTAGGCGAAAGTAAAAAAATAGAAGACAATATCATTTCATCTTCAAATTCTGTTTCAAAGATTAATAGGCTGATATTTGCAGCAAAGTATTTTAACGAGAAAAATAATGTTATTGAATCTAAAAGGCATATCAATCTTGCGATTAAAGAAATTAAAAATCAAGATGATAATCAGGATAAGTGTTCATGGTATCATGAAATAGCCATGATTAGTTTTAACAACAATGATCTTCTTAAATCTAAAACACTACTAAAAAAATCTATTGATATTTTAAGATTAGAAGATGAAGACTTCGCCGGCATGGAGGTTAGTTACATTGTAAGGGTACTTTGTAAGTATAATCAATTCAAAGAGGCAATAAAATTGATAGAAGAAATTGATGAATATTGGCAAAATTTTAATTATTGTTGCTTAATTCCTTTACTCATTTCGAATGGTAAGGAAATTTTCGCAAATAATATTATGAATAATACAAAAAAACAATTGAATAAAATTGAATTATTGCTTGCTGCATCTGAAGGGTGGTTCGGCGTTATGAATTACAAGAAGTCAGTTCAATACATTGATGCCGCGATATTATTAACAAAAGATATTAATGATTTAACCGAACAATCTGAAGCATGCGAAGCAATTGCCAATAAATTCATGGATCAAGAAAAATGGTTTAATGCAGTTGATTTTATCGAAAAAGTATCACTGAAACAAAATCAACTTTATTTGGCAAAAAAAATGGGGGGGCTAGTAGGTTCTAATCTTGAATCGAAAGATATTGAATTAATTAGTAATAATTTTTATGATCAAAATTTAAAATTAGGCTTTTGGAAAGGAGTTGCTAAAGAGATTAAACTTGAATTAATTGATGAAATGATGATTATTCATAATTTGAAAAAGCAAAATTGGAATTTAATAATATTTGAACAATTTTACCGATTAGAAATCATTAAGCAGATATTTTTAAATCTAATTTCTTTAGAAAATGAAGAGAAATTGGTTGCTAGACTTAATCTTGAATGGGCGATGGAAATTAAAAATCAAATAAATAAAATATCATGATTAAACCGAACAGAACAATATATCTTAATTCTGCAAAAGAACTGAACCTGATACCCCAAAATGAAATTTCGGAGAACAGTATAATTGAGCTTTACAATCATTCCATAGATTTTGTAAAGTTAGAGAATAAGTTACCCTGTTATCCTGCCCCTGAGAAGCATCCATATAAAGAAACATTACCTTTGGATAACTCTTTTCAAAAATTTATAATCGGTACATTTCCTCCTCATACGCATCAGGCAGATTTATTCGAGGGGCTAGCATATTGTTCAGGTAAAAAAGTTTCTAAACCAAAAATATCTTTCTATCACGGTAACCGTGAAATGTTATGGAAATATCTTCTTGGTGAAGAACTATTTAATTCTTTAGATACTGATAGAATAAAAAGAAAAATCCAAATAATTCAATTCTTAAAAATGAATAAAATCAATTATGCAGATATTATTGATTACTGTCAAAGAAGGGAATACAATGCGAATGATTCAAATCTTTATAATAGAATATTGAACATAGATTTGTTACAATTACTATTGGATAGCAAAACAGATGATATACTATTAGTTTTTAATACAGGGTCATTTTTCACGTCATCCGGAATGTGCTTTAGTCGAGATCAAAAATTAAATCCCAAAATATTTGTTTTTGATATGTTCATTCAACTTTTAATTGAAGATGGGCGTGAGGTGGAAGTACAAATCCTGAATGGAGAGAGAATAAGTATTAATTACACCAATCGAAATAAATTAAAAAACATCAGGAATATTTTGAGTTTTAACCTTTTTATTGATAACAAAAAAATCTCAGTTGTTGCAGGTCCTTCCCCAGCGAATGGTGATGGCAAATTACAAGAGAACCAAATTTTTAAAAGATATATTAAAAAGCACTGTCCGAACAAAAGTCTCGGGTTTCAGAAAGAAGAGTTTAAGCGATTTGTTTATCAAAAAGCTCTATTAGGTGCCTGTAAAGAATTAGAATTTTTAAATTTTGACTAAATAAGTATAAAAATATTCCTAAACCTCCCGCCACGCCTCAACCAAAAAATTTAAACCTTTACAAATAACTTAACAACTATATAAAATGAAAAATTTAAATTTAAAAAATCTAAAAATAGATAATTACAATGGACTAGAATTCATTTCCTCACCAGACATCAATAGTTGGAATATTGTTTTTTCCAGAATTGATTCAAGGGTCTACTCCGGACATTTAGGATTAGACTACGAATTTCAGGGTTTAGACGGAAATATTATTGTTCTAAAAAATGACAACTATGTTGAAAACATAGAATTAATAATTCAAGAAAATATTGAAAACACTATGGTCTACTATAGAATTATCGAAGAAGAAAACTTTAAGTTAATTGCCAAGCTTGATTCAAATCTTGAAGTTTTGGAATTAGGGACTTGGGATGAAAACGATATTGACTTAAATCAGCAATCTTTTTTAACAATGGAAGATCTAATAAAGAGAATTGATGAATACTTTTTCTATGATTTTTTTGAAGGTTATTAAATAATAATAACACCAAAATGCCCCACCTCGAACCTACTTATCTTCGAGGCAATTAAATTATCAATGAATTATGAATTTTATTATTGTAACATAATATTTAACCTATGAACACAATGCATTTTTTTCAAGCTATTTCTGATTTCAATAATGGAATGGTAAATTTTAATCTTGGAGAGAATTGGAGTTTTCTTTTCAATCAAAAATGGTATCCAACAAGAGCATTTATGAGACACTATTTGATGCTAAATAGAACCCCAAATGACAAAATAACATTACATCAATCGGTTAACGAATTATCGAAATTTATTCCTGTATTTTCGAGTGAGGTAAATTATACGGAACATCTACCTATAAATTTATAAATAGGGATGAAAAGTATTCGTAAAAAAGTTGAGAATCTAACTCAAGTTGAACACTTAAATTCACTTAAAAAAGGTCTTTCCAAGGCCGGGTATTTAGTATTAGAGGAAAATCGAAAGGACTCAGATTGGGTAAGGATAATAAATGAGCAACACTTTAAATGTTATTACTGTAATACAGATATCCGAACTATTCAGAAATTAATTTTAAATCATTTAATTGGTTTAAGGAAAAGAGGTCTATCTGGTTACAGTGGACTTCACTTCGAATTAGACCATAAAAATTCAAATAAAGAAGACAATAGCTCTCAAAACCTCGTTGCAGCTTGTTACTATTGCAATAACGACAAATCCAATACAATCTGTGAGCAAGTGTTCTTAAATTATTTTGGTCCTCAACGCAAAATCGCTTTTGATAAATTATTTATAGATAATAATTTGGTATCTGATGATTTGTTCGTGCATAATTTATCCCTTACTTCTAAATAGGTTTTTATGATCCTCAACACCCCACCAAACCTCCCAACACGCCTCACCGAAAAAATCAAGGCAGTCCAAACCGAAGACGATGCCTACGCAGCGGATGAACTCGTTGAATTAGGCGAGGAAATCCTGTCGCAGTTAGCTGCAATGGGCATTGCCGTTTACTTGCAACAAGCAAAACAAAAAGATGTGTTTAATGACTTTTTAATTTCTTTGTTTTTGTCGAATGGACATGCTTATAACGCAGGACCATTGTATCGCTGGGCAGCGAATATGATTAAAGAGGCAGAGGGCACAGATGCTGAATTGTTGAAGCCCTTTTTCTGGGAAGTGAAAAATGGTAAAGAAGTGTTAAATAAAAAAATTCATCATTTAGCTAGTTTGAGAAACGCTGTGATGCATGGTTTTTTTATTTTGCCACCTGAACGCAACCGTGAAGAAGCAAAAATAATGGAGGCGATACTTGAGTCTATGGAAGGTGCAAATTTATTTCAAACCTCCTTCGGAAGTTTCCATTTTATCGACCAACAAGGATTTAATGGGCTTTGGAATATTTCTACGGTTGAATCTTGGGATCTGTTTGACCAACATTTTCCATTTGGGAAATTGGCGGAACGCGTTGCTCATGAGTATGCGCCAAGTTTTCGAGCGGAAGAAGATCAATTTGCCTCTGAGTCGAATACTCCTGTGGATCAGCTGGAGGCGGAAATGCAACAACTACTTGATAAAGGAAAAGGAGCACTCATCTCTTGGTATCGTCCCGGAAGTGAAATGGGTCCGCAGGCCTATCGAACCTTCGTACAAACACTCGACAACAAGACGTACTTTCCCATTTACTATGCATTGCATCCCAAAGGAGCAACGTTTACGGCTTCCTTTTTGGAACAAGAGTTGGGAAAAGGCCTACACCGTTTAAGTTCGGATGAGAAAGCATTGACAGATCCATTTAAGTTTTTGAAAGCGCAAAAGGACAAATTGACTAAAAAACCAGTAATCATTTTACATGATGTTCATTTAGCTTTGTTTAGTCCTAATCACTTAACCAATTTATTTAATGCGCTGTATGACTTGGAGATTCCTGTTTTGGCAACGGCATGGCATTATCCCTATTTAAAACGATTTTTCAATGCTTCAGTGAATTTGAATGAAGCAGGAACGAAAACCGAGGAACAAGTCCTTTTTTCCTTGGAAAATTACTTGCGATTTAAAGGTCCAAACGCTGAACAAGCCAACGAAAAAGAGGGTTTTGAATTGCTTAAACGCATTACCTTGGATCTATTCGAACGATTGGAAATGAACCAGGAAATCGTGGCAAGACGCTATGCAGATCAGCACGAATTTCCGATCGAATTTGTGCATGAAGCATTTGGAATTTTAAGTCCATTTTATACCTTGTGTAAGGAGCAATTTAAAGAAGATGAGTTGGATGAATTGTATGGGTTTCCCAAATCCATTGAAGAAAGTTCGCGAATATTCTTAACTTTAGGAAGGCGTGATGTAAAACTAGAGTACCAGCATAAAGTATTAACTAACGCTAAGTAAAAAACGATGAATCCAATTCAATCCTACCACGAGCGTTTTTTAGCGCTGAAGTCAGAAAAAGGAATCCAAGCTGATTCGGAAGTCATATTGCGACTAATTGAATCAGATCCAGCAGGTTTGAACAATTACTTTATGGCAGCATTGGGCATGAGTACTTTAATTTTACGCTTTGGAGCAGTCATACAGTTATGTCAAAAATTTGAGAACTTGGATGAACATGGAGATGCACTTTTCCTCAAACAAATTCTTGATAATTTGAGAGAAAGTTTACCTTCCGATACCAGTTGGAAAAATTTATGGGCTTTGTCAGCGTTGGAAGATACATGGCTAAAGCCAGTCCTGAAACCCAAAAATGGTGAGGCTTTATTAAATCGTTTTATCACATTTCGTAATCGGTATGTTCATCAATTAATTAGAATTGAAGAAGCTTTTTTACAACAGGTGATTGCCAGTATTACCTTGTTTGATGAAATGGCCGAATTAACTTCGCTATTTAAAGATGGTGACTTAGTTTGTTTAGATGGAAAATATACTTGGAAACAACATGACATAATTATTTCCTTACATCCATATGTTCAAGCCGGAAAAAAAGGTGATGATCCCTATATTTTTCAAGGATTGTACGACAATAAATCACAGGCTCATTTATTAAATTTACGACTTGGTGATGAAGATAAGCAGCTTGCCAGTGAACAACTAGAACCGAATTTCACTCCAATTAGAGAGGCGATTAGGGGAGGAGCGGGGCAAGTCTTCGACCATAGTGAGCGAATTGCGTACTACCAATCTTGTTTTGTTGGAAGAGATCGTGAAAAAGCGGCCATGCTGGATTTTTGTAACACTTCAGGTGAACAGAATCTATTATGTGTGAAATCTCCTGCTGGAATGGGGAAGGGTGCTCTTATCGCTGACGTGATCGAACAACTAAAAGAAGATAAAACGCAAGTCTTGTATCATTTTTGTGGTGCAGGAATCCAAAATAGTTTGCATGCCACCTTGTATCATTTTATAATTCAGGGGCAAAAATCACAATATTGGGAAGTTTCGGATGAGTCCATTCAACGCAAACTGGATCGACTTCCTTCAAAGTATATTGATTTAATTCACTTATTTCAAGCGCTGTTATCGGAACATTTCAAAATTCAATCGAAAAATTCATCCGGAAATCTAGTTATTTTAATAGACGGATTAGACGAAGCACAGGTAGCCTACGCTCAACTTAAAATTTCAGATTGGTTTTATTCCTATAACGAGAAAGAAGAACCAGAGGAAGACTGGAGAAGTCCGAGGAACATCCGATGGATTTTCACCTACCGTTGCGAGGAGGATGGATCTGAATCGTTTTTTCAATTTCCAAAAATGAAGGAATTAGCAGAAGTTCCCATCCTTCAGCCCTTAACTGGTCTTTCTCCTGAAGCGGTGGATGAAGCATTACAATCTTTTAATGTTTCTAAGGAATTTAAAGAAGCAATCATTCAAAAATCATTAATCTATTAATTCAAAACATATGAAAATAATTAAAGTAAAAGATCAATATTACAATCTCAATCATTATCAACAATTCAGTATTAATGATGGTATTTTTATGTTGAGTAGTTCGTTGAGTAGTTCATTGAACGGCTCTTTATCCAAGTCTTACAATAGCAGTTTGGACGATAATAATCACATTAATTTAGATCCAGAATTAATCTTCCGCATCATTCATTCAACGAATCAGATGGAATTCGTGAAACAATTTGATCAATTTCTGAATGGTGCTGGTAATCTAATTGATTGTTCAAGTCTGATAGAAATATACACTTACGACGAAGCAGTGGAAAATTCAATAGAAGAGGAAATTTTAGAAATTGACCAACAAACTTTGAAAGGGGCTAAAATCGTTATCGAAGAACAAAATGTATCCGCATCCTTTATACAACGAAGGTTGGCATGTGGGTACAATGAGTCTGGCAGAATGGTTGAACAATTAGAAGAACTTGGAATTATCGGTCCTTTTGCTGGCAGTGCTGTAAGAGAAGTAAATTTCAGTTCATATGGCGATTTATTAAACTATCTAAACGCTAAAGGAATAAAAATTGTCGATTAGCAGGTCGCATATGCTCAATTGAAAATTTAAGATTGGTTTTATACCTTCAATGAAAAAGAAGAACCAGAGGGAGATTGGAGAAGTCCAGGCAACATCCGATGGATCTTAACTTACCGCATGGTGATTGAAAAAGCAGAAATAATATAACTATGGGATTTTTTAATACTATAAAAGAGGGTGATACCTTCACAGCAGTTTCCGATGGTAGCGGAGGCTTTAATTTTAAACCTAAAGGTGGTGGTGATGGAGGTGGGGGAGGATTAATACTTCTAGCATTTATCTTATTGGCTTTGTTGATTGCGGTAATTTGTCTTCCCTTGGTTTTGGCACTTTATGCATTCATGTTAGATGATTATTCTGCAAGAAGAACTAGAATAATCGCTCTAATTATTTCAGTGGTACTCTTATTCGCGTATTTTTTTGGTCAAAATGTGGAAAGTGCTAAACCTATTTTTGAATTTATTTTATCTTACAAACGATTATTCAAAATGGCGCTAATATTAAATGCCTTTGGTATCATCAGCACGGTTTTGGGTTTAATAAAAGGTGTTCCGAATAAATACAATGCCATTTTCACTATCGTAGGTGTGATTACTTTTCTAGGGGCTACGATCTACAAATTTGGTGGCGATATTTTTGATACGACAGAAACAAAAGTTTTTACAGAAGAACAACTAATTCAGGCATGTGAATGTAACGAAGAAAGCTACAGTAACAAACCAATAGCTTATGATAATATGAATTCAAGTGATCAACAAAAGCGAAACAACTGTTTCGAACTTTTTAAACCGGAGGATTATATGATAGGTTATAATGTTGATTCATTAATGAAGGTCGCTTGTGATCAGAAAAGTTCGAAATAAAAGTAATTTTATAGTTTCATTACAATCGATCAAATGGCACTTCATTCTTTTACAAATAATCAGTTATTACTTAAATAATTAGTAAATATGGTTATTTTAGTAAAGTAATATTATTAAAATCTTTAAAAACAAATACTATGAAAACTTATATCGTTAAATTTAATTTAAAAGGAAGGCAAATGCAAGATTCATTTGTTGCAAATTCACCAAATCAAGCTGCTATTTTTTGCAAAGAACGATATCCAGGATGTACTGGAGTGAGCGTTCATTATACATAACTTAATAAATATAAGAACTTAAAAATCTCTATTAAACAAAGTTCAAAATAAATCGATGATAAGACAGATCAACATACTGGCATTCGCAATTTATGGAATTACGATTCTTTTTTCTTGTGATTCAAATACGCTTGAAAATAAACCAGGCGTCTTTAAGAAAAAGGAAATTCCCCAAGTAACAGAATTAGAGATCAAAGATTCATTAAATAAACCAATGTCAAATCCTGTCATGATGAAATCTGTAGATATTGGGCGAATGTTTAATGCCTACTATAGAACTGGTCAAACAAATAGAATGGTGGAGCTCTTAGATGCGAAAACTAAACAAAAATTTACTTTTTCTGAATTGGAAGCATTATTGAAAAAACTTGATTATGGTTATGACATGACGTTATCTGGAATGAAAGGTGAGGGTGAATTCAAAATATTAAATTACACCTGTCTCATTCAACAAACAAAGGTCATAAAGCAGTTAAAGGTTAAAATAGAAAACGACACCGTTCGAATTTGCCCAAAAAACATTTCAAAAGGGCTTATGTTTCAATAATTAGCCAATCCAAGTTCCCTAAGAATTACTTTTTTCTTAACTTTAAGTATAATTCTTAATTCATATGCTACTATGAGCGATTCACTTGATACTTTAATGGATACTTGGTCTGATGATTTGCAGCTGCTGGCGCTCGATGCTATGTTCCCATATATCTATACTAAAGCAGCTAATTATCTAGAAATTGGACCAGATATTTATAGAGAATCCGATGCGTTTAAGCAACCAAAAAGTCAAGACCCAATAATACTAGAGGATTTGAAAAAAGGATGTATGCAAATAATGGAAGGAAAAGGGTTTAGTAATGAAGCGCCATTTGAAGAAATTAGTGTTGCCGCTTCTTATGCATTAATGGAAATGTTCCACTTTCGTTTTATGTCCAGAAAATCTAGCTACTTTGTGTTTTTAGCGAATCAAAAAGGGGTTATTGACCACATGACCTTCAGTCATCTAATTCAAAAACAGATGGTTACTTGGCATTTCTTTACGCCAAAAAAGAAAGATTGATATAAAATCGAGACTTGATTTTTCTCGTTCTTATGTATAAAGACATAACGATTACTTAATTAAATTCAGTAAACTGGTCCTAATTATATTTTTTGAATAGGTGCTGATCCCAGAAACTTTTAGAAAGGGTTTTCTCACGGTCTGACATCCAATCTGAAACAAATGCAGGGGCATATCCGCCAGGAAAACAGGTGATTAATTCATTTGAAGCAGAAGAAATCACGGTAAGTTTGTTTGTATAAAATTGACGTTCCGTAGTAAAGACTTTAACCTCAAAATCGCCTCGCTTTTCAGCTTGAATATGTGATTTTTCAGCTTCATTTAATTCAGAAATTGAAACCACATTTTGTTCGCCTGTAATTTGTGTAAATTCAAATACCTCGGCTTTTCTCCCATTGGATTGCTCTATCGTCTCAATCAACTTACCTAATTTGATTTTTTTACCAATTTGAAAGGGTGAATCACAAAAGGAGGATACGAATTTAGATCCTACCGTATTTTCCTGTGCTTGAATTTCAATATCGCTCTTCCCAATTCCTACGTATTTTATTCGATCTGAAGGCTTAATTTCATGGAAATGTTTCAAAAGATAAAAAGCTTGAACAATAGAAATCTCAATCACTTTCGTTTTTTCCATTTATTCAAAAATTTTCTTTTTTTATCAGGAAATAAATAAGCAACAAGGGGTATAGCCAATGAGATGAGCAGGGTGGAGACTAAGAAATAAAATCCAAACTTGCCCCATTTTAAGGAATTCCGAGTGTTTTCCATAAAACCAAAAACGGGTTCAATGCTACTTATTGAAGTCATGGCGCCAACTACAGCAAGTAACATGTTAGATCGTTTTTGCTGTTCTTCTTGAATCGCTTGAGAAATTCGGTTTATACGTTCTTCAAATTTCGCTAATTCTTCCTCCACCAACATGGATTTTCGGTGCTTCTCAAAAATTAAATTAGGAAGGAAATTATACGAAATGGTACTTATATTATAGTTATTTAAAAACTTTTCAAATTGATTTCTAGTTTTGACGGAATCTAAGTGCATATCACTGTTGTATCGGTAGAGGTTGTATTTAATGAATAAATTAAATAAGTAAATTCTAAAATAAGTTTCATTATAGGTAATATGTGAGAAATCATTCGAGAGTATCCCAAACCCAACGGTTGTAAAGGTGTCAAATAAGGGAAGCATAGCGTAATTGTTAAAGGCTGAAATTTTATCTTTCAGGAGCAAATTGTAATAACTTTCGCTCGGGCTGAAATACTCTTTACCACCTGCGGAACCGATTTTAGCAACACACCCTATATCGTAAAGTAGTTCATCTATAACCTGTTGATTAATGCTGTCATTAGGTTCTAAATCAACTACGGAGTACAACTTAAATTTGGAACCCGAATATTCATCAACGGGAATGGTTTTTTGATCCCAAGTAGAATAAATTTTAATCCCAGCGATAACCTCGTTTTCTACCCACTTTACCCATTCGCATTCTTTGTATCCCTCTAGTTCAGCTGTAAAATTTCGGATTGAGAATGTCAAATCAGAAATATCAACTAAACTCAATCCACTTGTATCAAAGGAAATACTGAAGAAGTGCAAGCCATTTGGAAAAAGATAAACTTCTTTGCTGTTAATGGTGGTCTGTGTTTTTTTAACAACCTCTTTTTCTTGATTTCTGCGTAAGAAAGTAACTTTTTCATTGCATGACTTCACTAAAATGCGAACAGCAGTTTCTTTATTTTCTTTTCTAAAGAAAATATCGCGAAATTCAGGATACCAATAATTCTTATGAAACTGCTGATCCTTAATTGTTTCATCAATGTATCCGGCTTCTTTGAATTTTCGATCCGTGACACTATTTAAATCGGATTCAAAAATTCCAGATATACGAATAATGGAATTATTTACTTTTAAGCTTTGTTTGTCCATTTAATATAGTTTACCTAAATAAAAGTAACCACTTTTTTTCATCTGTTATGCTAATTTAAGGAATAAATCGCTAGTGAAATAAAAACCAAAAAAAGCCGACTTATTAACTTGATAGAGAAAGTATAGGTAAATACAAAGCTCATTTATTTTTGTTTTTGCGCATGATTCTAAGTAAGACCCAAAAAACAAGAAATGGAGATATACTTGAAAATAATTTGTAATATATTGAGAACTGCCCGAAATAAGCATTAGGTTGGTCATCGAGTGAAAATGGAATTAAATCTTTGAAAAATGAAAATAGACCAAGACAACCTATCCCCATTAATGATGTATTTATCCAAAAATCTCTTTTTTCTTGGGCAATAGAAGCATCTTTTCTTTGTTTTTCTTCTTCATGTAACCTATTTTCTTCAAGTAATGTAAATATTGAACTTAAACATTCCTTATTATCTTTTAAAAGGATATCAATATTGAATGCATTCTGTAGTTTATTGTAAAATAAAACTATTTCATCAAAAAATGAAACGGAATAAAAAACTTGTTTAAATTGATAAATATCAATTCTCGACTTCAAATCACGAAGAAATTCTAATATTTCAGGATCACTATTTTTAAAATCAATTGACTTCAATTGTGATGAGTATTGATTTATTTGAAGCATTATTTCTCGTTGATTGAGTGCTAGAATGAAAGCTGGAAAGTACTTATTAAATAAACCTTTTAAGTCATCAGGAACTTCATCTATTATAGCTGCTCCCTCATTAAGAACGCAGATACTTACACCTGAACCTGTGTGTCGGATATAATCCATGTCATTCGTATAAGTACCCTTAGTTTCGGGTAATGGCGATAATGGATTTTTTGGCATTCGAATAGAGTTGTATAAATAACAATTCAAATCTGAGATATTGATCGACTCTCTGTTTTTGAGTAAATGAAGAAGCATCGGACGATCATATCTAAATTTAATGAAAGGTAATAAGGTATTAAAGCGTGAATTTATAACATCCTCAAAGGTTAATTTATCCTCAACTTTTGTTTCAGAAACAGATTGCCCTGTTACTTGTCGAAGCATTGCATATTTATTCTTTGAAGTATTTTCTTCGTTTCTATAAAATCTAAAAAATACAAGTTCTGATAAATCCTTTATTGAAACCTCAGGATCTGCCTCCATTTCTATACCAAAAACAAAATAACCAAGTTGAGCATACTCGTTAAGAATAACATATGAGTATTTTGTATAATCAGCAGACCATTTATTAGCAATTTTTAGAGTCTCTTTTTCCCGAAGTACATCTGCATTAATTTTATAAAAATTTAAAAA
>CAMDAH010000015.1 GCA_945888625.1 Chryseobacterium gleum | reverse complement strand
CGACCACAATGGCCTCCCCAATTATCCAATTGTCCATCTAAGAAAGCATCTACGCCTTGATTGGTAAAGGGGTTGAAAATTGGAACGCCATTTACCGCAACTGCGATGGCACCTCTTGTAAAATGTTGTGCGTTCACTGGGACGGGCGTTGCGGCTAAAATTGGGTTTAATGGGATGCTCCATGCATTGTCCCCATAATAACATTGTGGAATTGGTACTTGTTGTTGCCAACCATTGCTAGCAATTCCAACCATCATGTCGTGCGTTGTAGGAATGCCTTTCGATTCGACATAAAAATAATTAGCGTCCCAAGAGGTGATAACATTGGGTTGAAAAGCAATAAAGGCTAGATTCATCACATTTGGATCTGTAAAACTGTAGAGAAAGATGCTAAATGACATTGCAATGAGAACGATTCCATGTTTTATTTTCCTTTTTCGGAAGAAATAAATACTTAGGATGATCAGCCCCAAAAACAATATACACAAGGGAATTAGTATGCTGAAGTTGGTTGGAAGTTGTTTGTCTATTTTTTGCGGTACCTCCGTATTTAATTTTTCAATGGTTTGATAACGACTATTAATTTGTGCTTGATCATGCGTTGTAAATTCATTCAATGGTATTTTTTTGGTTACCCCATCTACGCTTTGTAAATATACAATTCCGTCTTTTAGTAGCAAAAAATCCCCACTAATTTCCTGATTACCAATTTTCCAGGTTAGTTCTTTTTCATGATGTCCACCTTCATGCGACCATAGGCTAAGGGAAAAGCTAAGAATGGCAATGCTTAAAAAATACTTCATACTTCGAGATTTAGATTCAACTTCCTTTTTAGTGGTCTTAAATTTAATAAACTTGTGTAAATGGCTGCTTAATTATGCCCTAAAAACTGATGCAGGTTCTAATTTGGTTATTCTTCGAATAGCGAAAAGGGTTCCTGAAATTGATATCGTTGCGGTGATCAAGAAGAATACTAATTTAGTAATCGGGTGGAAGGTAAACAATGTGCCCGCATTGGCTATCCCATTTCTAAATCCTTCGATGAGTGCATATCCAATCATAAATCCGATGATCGCGTAGATAATTGCTTGCATTAAAATTAATTTTCTAATGTAGCCATTTGATGCGCCGATTGCTTTTAAGGTCCCGTAATCTTTAATGCGATCTATTGCAGCCGAATAAAGGGTTAGACCAATGATAATAAATCCGGAGATTAAAGCGAAAATAATTAAGGTTCCAAATGAAAAAGCAATCCCACTTGATTTTAATACGGTAATGACAGTTTCCCATCTAAAATCATTTGGCATCCATGCCTTGACCCCCGGTATATTCGCGTTAATGTAATTTACAACATCCTGCATTTTTTCAGGAGATTCTGCTGACACTAAAAATGCCGATACTTTATTATTGGATACTTTTCCTAAAAAACGTGCGCGTTCTATGGTTGTGTAGGCAAATAAACCGCCTCCAAATGCTCTTGCTCCTTTCGTAATTGCGGCAATATACACTTGCTTTCCATTAATTTCAAAATAATCACCTTTACTTGGATTCCCTAAGGCTTTCTTATCAAAAAAATCGATGGATACGGCTCCGTCTGGGATAAGTGCTTGTTTACTGCCTTCAACGAGAAGTTGATCTTGAAGTCCAGCATAATTGGGTAGGTTTAGGCCAACTAAACTCATTCCAGCAGTTGTGCCATCGGTAAATCGTGCTGCTCCAGCGCCAATTACCAGCGGATTTGCTTTCACCACGAAGGGTAAACTTTCTATCTCATGCCCTAATCGAATATCGATCGGCGCTAAGGCATTAACGTTGGTGGTTTTGTTATCGGTTACCCACACGTAGCCATCGTTCACGCGAACTAAATAGCTCATGGCATTGGTTAAAAAGGTGAAAATTCCGGTTTGTTGCCCAATTAAAAAGATCGAAATAATAACGCCAAACAAAGCCCCAATGCTTTTGGGCTTGTCAAACTTCATGAATTTTAATGCGGTGAACAGTAGTTGCATTTTATAGTTTTATGATGCATTCAACACGACTTCCAATGAGAACCGATCCTGGTTGATCTACAATTACTCTTACTTCTCGAACGCGTCTATCTTCCAAATTATCCGCTTTATCGCTAAAAATAGATTTCTTGGAAAGGTAGGGGGAGCAATAAACGATTTTCCCGGTACTTAAGAGTTCTCTTGTGCCTTGTTTTGCTATGCTTACGCTCATTCCATTTCGAATATCCATGGCGAATAATTCATCAACTTCGGTAATCGCAATTAATCCTCCGCTTGGTGCGAAATCTCCTATTTTAGCTCCCGGTGCTAGTGCTTGTCCCGGTCTTACTTCAATGCTTAGCATCATTCCGTCTTCGGGGGCATAAATCTTTTTCTTATTTTTAAGTTGCGTGAAATAATTTGAGTCAGCACTTAATTCGCTTAAACTTGCAATTGCTTCATTGACCTCGGCTTTTGCAATGATGATGTCGGCTTGTAGGTTTTGGTAGATGTTCTCTGAATCTATGGCATTTTTATCAGTTCCTGCTTTTGAATCTGCCAATGCACGATCCCTTTTCATGTTCACTTCGGCTGCTTTTAATTTTATGTTTAAGGCTTCTATTTTCGCCTGAAGACTTTTGATTTTTTCATTTCGAGTACTTACTTTTGAATTGCTTTGTGTAACCTGAGCATTTTCAGCACTTTCATCCATTTCAAGTAGGAGTTGTCCTTTCTTGATCATTTGTCCTTCTACCACTAAAATACGTGTAATTTTTCCTGCTAATTCGCTTCCCAAGGGATAGATTTTATTGGCGGGTTCGATGCGTGCAATTCCCACCAATTCCTTTACTTTTTCAACTTTGTAATCGGATAATTTTTTCGCTTTAGGATCTTCTTTTCCACCGCAGGATGCTAAAAGCAATAGCATGAACAAGGTTGTTTGTGTTATTTTCATTTTATACAAGTGTAAAGGCATTAGTTAATTCATTTTTTTTAATTTCTGTTGCAAATCCATTTTCAACTTTAATTACGCGGTCTGCATATTGTAATAATCGTGGGTCATGAGTAACTACGCATACGCTTTTTCCAGATTTAGAAAGCGAAACAAGTTCTCCCATTATCGTTGCAATGGAAGAGGCATCCAAGGAAGCGGTGGGTTCATCGCACAAAATTAATTGTGGGTCTGTTACCAAGGCTCTTGCAATCGCTACACGTTGTTGTTGTCCTCCAGAAAGTTGTTTGGGTAAACTCTTTTTCCGATCCAACATACCTACTAAATCTAAGGCGGCTTCGGCTTTTATTTTGGCATCCTTCGCCTTAAGTTTTTTTAATTGTAAGGGCATCATTACATTATCCAATGCATTGAGCGGAGCAATTAAATTAAAGCCTTGAAAAACAAATCCGAAGGTGTTTAAGCGTAGATTAGCCATCTGCTTTTGGCTCATATCGTTGACCAATTGCTCATTTACGAAGAGTTGACCTATTGTTGGATAGATAACACAGCCTAAAAGGGATAAAAGGGTTGTTTTTCCCGAACCTGATGGACCAATGATTAATAGCAATTCTCCGGTATTAATGCATAAATCTACGGGTTGCAATGCAATAATGGTTTGATCACCAACTTGGTATTCTTTTCCTACACCTTTTAATTCGGCAATCATTACAACTTAATTAAATTTTAAAACAAGGTCCTTGCATTTTTGTTCAAGTGCTTATTTTTCGAGTAAAAACACCTCAAAAAGGATTCACATTGCAAATTTTTTTCAAAGTTAACGTTTCATTCTTTGTCCCGCGCTTTTTTTTTTTGAACTTAACAGTTTTTACAAGCAATTATCCCTGATTTCTGCTACAATTTCAGGATTCAATAAGGTAGAAATATCCCCAAAATTATCAAAATCTCCTTCAGCAATTTTGCGTAAAATCCTACGCATTATTTTCCCTGATCGTGTTTTCGGTAAGCCGCTGGTAAATTGAATTTTATCCAATTTTGCGATAGGGCCAATCTGGTCAGAAATGAATTGGTTGATCTCTCTTTTTAGTTGATCATGGTTGGCATGTTCTTCTTTTAGAATTACAAAGCCATAAAGCGCATTGCCTTTGATATCGTGCGGAAATCCTACAATGGCAGATTCAGCGACCAGAGCATGTTCGTTAATTGCATCTTCGATGGGTGCTGTTCCTAAATTATGACCTGAAACAATGATTACATCATCGACACGCCCGGTAATTCTGTAATAACCATCTTCGTCTCGTAAAGCGCCATCTCCAGTGAAATAGAGCCCAGGAAAGGCCGTGAAGTAGGTCTCTTGATAGCGTTTGTGATCTCCCCATATAGTGCGGGCAATCGATGGCCATGGTTGTTTTATGCATAGACTGCCACTCACTTCGTTTCCACTCATTTCATTTTTTCCTTCGTCCATGATGGCAAGTTGAATGCCCGGTAAAGGCAATGTGGCAAAGGCAGGTTTTAATTTGGTGATATTCGGTAATGGTGAGATAAGTATTCCCCCGGTTTCTGTTTGCCACCAAGTATCCACGAGCGGACAGTTTCCTTTTCCGATATGTTCATGGTACCAATGCCATGCTTCGTCATTGATGGGTTCACCAACGGAACCGATGATCCGCAGACTTGATAAATTATATTTTTCCACCCAAGACAGGGGTTCTTTGGCAAGCGAACGAATGGCGGTTGGTGCAGTATAAAAATGATTTACTTGGTGTTTGTCAATTACTTCCCAAAATCGTCCAAAATCTGGGTAGGAGGGAATGCCTTCAAAAAGTACGGTGGTGGCTCCGTTTAATAATGGACCATAAACAATGTAGGAATGTCCGGTGATCCAACCAATATCTGCAGTACACCAAAAGACTTCTTTTTCTTGGTAATCGAATACATTTTGAAAAGTGTAACCGGCATATACCATGTATCCTCCGGTGCTATGCAACATGCCTTTTGGTTTTCCCGTGGATCCAGAGGTGTATAGAATAAACAAGGGATCTTCAGCGTCCATTTCGGTCACGTCACATTGCTTACTTACTTTTTCAAGTTCAACATCAAGGTAAGTGTCTCGTCCAGCAAGCAGTTGGATTGGTGCATTTGTTCGCTTTACCACTAAAGACTTTAAAATTGTCGGACAAGTAAGCAAGGCTTCATCGACGATGGATTTAAGGTCAATCGATTTCGTGCCGCGAAAGCCACCATCTGCCGTTATCATAAGTTTACAAGCACAGTCCTGAATGCGTGATGCAAGAGCTGTAGAAGAAAAGCCAGCAAATACTACCGAATGCACAGCACCTATTCGTGCGCAAGCCAGCACACTGATTGCTAATTCTGGTATCATGGGAAGATAGATGCAAACACGGTCTCCTTTTTCTATGCCATTTGCTTTTAACACATTTGCCATCTGCGAAACGCGTTCATGCAATTCCGTGTAGGAAATGTGCTGAGCTTCTTCTTTGGGATCATTAGGCTCGAAAATCAGGGCTGTTTGCGCACCTTTTTCCGCTAAGTGGCGGTCTAAGCAATTGTAGGAAATATTTGTTTTTCCATCTTGAAACCAGTTAAATTCCGCCAGTTCCATCTTGCAATCCATTACTTTTTTCCATGGAGCGAACCAGTGGAAATTCCCAGCGATTTCTCCCCAAAAAGTCTCCGGATCAGCAATGGCATTTTCATAGGCGTTTTGGTAAGCAGCAAAAGTTTTCAAGTGGTAAGGCATAGTCCAAATATTTGAAGTAAAAATAAGGATAATTGATTAATTCTCAATTTACTTCAAACCCCTTCACTCAATTATCAGCACTTTTTTAATACTCCCATCCTTATACATATATAATTGGACGGTATTTGGTTGGAACCTTGTTTCTCGGCCTAATACATCAACGATTTTTAGTAATTCTTGCTTGTTTTCTATTTCTATGGTTGGAATAGCTAAAACGGGGTCAAATTTCCATGTCTCTATAAGCCGTTCGTTCGATTCATCGATTCCTGTGGCGTAATAAAACTTATTGTCCTTTGCTAAACCAATTCCTCCACGTCTGCCAATAGAAGGAATTCCTGGGTAATTCATCCACGTGTTTTGGCTTATATCGTATTTCCAGACATCGTTGTGAGAATTACCAAGGCTATCAAGACCAAAGCAAATGAATAAGTCATTGTTTATCACTGAAGCGCTTGAATGCGATCTTCCAAGCGAGGGAAAATTAGAAATTGGTGTCCATGCATCCTGAGTGGGGGCATATTCATATAGTTCATTATGGAAAAAATTAGTTTCATCACGCCCAAATAGAAGATAGCCCTTATTATTTAACGTTGTAGCAGATGATCTCCATAGATTTCCGTAGGGAAAATTGTTTTTTTGAATCCACGTATTTGTGGCGATACTATACGCCCATACTTCATTGATCGCAAGACTTAAGGATGTTTTTCCGGCAATGATATAAGCAGTATCATTTAGTACAAAGCTAGCTGAACCACTGCGGCCGATTCCCGGAAGTGAGGTGAGTGCTGTCCAAGTATTTGTAATAGGATTATATTCCCATAAATCATTCAAGAATTGGTTTCCATTGTATCCTCCAAAAACGTAGCCTTTTCCACTTGAGCTTGAAAATCCACTTGCGTATTGTCTTTCGGCATTCATAGGTAAGGATGCGATGGGAAACCAGGAATCATCGATAAGATTTAAGCCGTAAAAATCCCTTTCTACGGACCACCAGGGTGTCATTCCGGTTCCGAAATAAGCGGAGTCTCCAATAACAAATCCTGTCCCATCGTCTCTTTGGGTCCCCGGAAAATCAGTGAGTTGTTGCCAGTTTTGAGCTGTAGCTTGAAAAAGTAGGCCTGTCATGGCTAAGAGTAGGAGGTTTTTCATGGTTTGTGAAATTACAAAAAATGAATTTAATAAGTGATAATTTCAATCGCTATCCCACTTTCATATAGCTTATCGAGTGGGCCCAGCTTGCTGGGGATGTATCGAGAGAAGCAATCGGCTAGCTTCCATAAAGCTTATCGAGTGCATCTCGGCTCCGCTAGATGCCCTTGTAATTAGCTAATCGAGCGTAGTCGAGATGAGCGATACCGAAGTAAGTCGAGAGACACGTAATTGTAGCCGAGATGCATCTCGCCCCACTTCTAAAAAAAATCTTCCTATCTTTACCCCATGAATTGGAAAGAAGCAATACAAAACTATTTTCCCGATATTTGGCAATATTTGGTCATCATATTGATCATACTACTAGCCGCCATTTTTATACTTTAACTATATGAAGTCATCTACCTTTTTTTTCTCAGCGATTCAAAAATTCCTTTTTGTTGGATTTTTATCTTTTTTGCTCTGCCTTCCAAACCAAACGTTGGCGCAATTAAACGTTGACTCTTTGTCACATATTAATTATCAGCAATTACATGCCGCTAACTTAAATGATGTTTGGGGCTATGTCGATGAATTAGGGAATGAATACGCACTTGTTGGTACTTCAAAAGGGACTTCTATTGTTGATGTGACGGACCCTACCAATCCTGTTGAGGTATTTTGGTTGCCTGGCAGCGAATCCATTTGGCGCGATCCTTCCTCGTTTGGTGATTATGCTTATGTAACTACAGAAGCAGAAGATGGGATGCTAATTATTGATCTTGGTCCCTTGCCGCAATCAACTAATTTGACCACCACCTTATATACTGGCCCAATTAATAATCCTTGGCAATCTGCGCATACGTGTTTTGTTGATGAATTTGGCTACGCCTACGTTTTTGGGGCAAATCGTGGAAATGGTGGAGTAATAATGTTAGATGTTTTCACCAATCCAATGGCGCCAGTTGAAGTGGGTGTTTTTGATAATTGGTATTGCCACGACGGTTATGTCCGAAATGACACGATGTATTTAGCCCACGTTTATGATGGCTTTTTAAGTATTGTGGATGTTAGTAACAAAGCTACACCACAATTATTAGGGACAAAAACAACGCCGAGCAGCTTCACACACAACAGTTGGCCATCTGCAAACGGTCAATTTGTTTTTACAACCGATGAGGTTTCGGGTGCGTTTATCGCTGCCTACGATATTTCTGATCCAACGAACATTGTAGAAGTGGATCGTATTCAAAATTCACCAGGTTCGGGTGTCCTTCCGCACAATACGCATGTCATGGGTGATTACTTGATTACCAGTTATTATTCGGATGGAATTGTGGTGCACGACATTACGTATCCCTACAATATGATAAAAGTTGCGGAGTATGATACCTATGTAGGACAAACAGTTAGCTACGATGGATGTTGGGGTGTTTATCCTTTTCTGCCATCAGGTATTTCCTTGGCTGCTGATATTACCAACGGGCTCTTTATTTTAGGTCCGCAGTATGAAAAAGCGAGTTATTTGGAGGGCGATATTACCGATGCAAATACGACCTTAGCTTTGCAGAATGTGGCGGTCCATATTCTTCCAAACGATCAAACAGATTATTCAGCTCTAAATGGACATTATGCAACCGGTATGCTTATCCAAGGTAGCGTTCAGGTGGAGTATTCAAAAGTGGGTTATTTTCCGGTGATTGAAACCGTTAATTTAGTTCAAGGGCAAATCACCATTCACGATGTTCAGTTGGTGCCCATCAATCCTTTCAATCTTACCGTTATTGTTACCGAACAAGGTACCGGAAATCTCATAAGTAACGCACAAATAAAATTAGTTCATCCTTTAATTGAGCACCTGGGAATTACGAATGGAATTGGCGAAGAAGATTTTGTCTTATATTATCAGCAAAATTACCGAGTTCATGTGGGCAAATGGGGATACCGTTCCATTTGTTTCGATACCGTTATCGATCAAAACACGGGTGTGTTAGCCATCGAATTGCCCCTAGGGTATTACGACGATTTTGAATTTGACTTTGGTTGGGGCGTAAATAGTACCGCCACAACAGGAAGTTGGGAAAGAGGGATTCCTAAACCAACTGACTCGGGTTCTGCAATAGGTGTGGACGCACCTTTTGATTGTGGAAAATTTGCCTTTGTAACGGGAAATAGTGTCAATCTTCATCCTGATTTTGATGATGTGGATGAAGGTGAAACCATTTTAACATCCCCTCCAATGGATTTGTCAGCGTATACGAGTCCCTACTTCAATTATTCACGAGGTTTTTACTGTAATTATGGCCCTTATTTAATTGACGATACCTTAAAAATTTATGCTTCTAATGGTACGGTAACTGTACTTATTGATCAAGTAGGTGCGCCTCAGGTAAATGCTATGACCTGGGAATCGAAGAGTATTGCACTGTCTAGCTTATTGCCAATCACTTCCACTATGCAAATAAGTCTTCGGATTTCAGATGAAGATCCAGATGTAAATATTACTGAAGCAGCTTTTGACTACTTTCATGTTACTAATAATAATGTGGCTGAAGTGCCAGAAAGTAATGTGACATCGTTGTTTGCTTACCCAGTTCCTTTTGAAGATAATATTAATTTAGTTGGCTTAAGTATTGGAATGGAATTGCATTTATATGATGTAGTGGGACAGCTGTTAGCTACTTATTCGGTTGATAAGCACAACATGGCCATCGATTTATCAAATTTCCAAAACAAAGTATTTGTTTTTGTGCAAGGAAATAAAAATTTGAAGGTGCTTAAAAAGTAATTTTGAATTAATTCTTTTGTATTTGTTGTCTTATCAAGTTCAAAATTTTAATTTTACTCTACTATGAGTGAAACTCAAAAAGACGTATCCCTTGTCATACCTTTATTAAATGAGGAAGAATCCCTGCCTGAATTATTAGATTGGATAATGCGCGTAGTCAATGCGCACCAATTGGATTGCGAGGTAATTTTTATAGATGACGGAAGTACAGATGATTCTTGGCAAGTAATTCAACGTTTAGCAACGAAAAACAGCGCTGTAAAAGCAGTGAAATTTCAACGAAACTACGGTAAATCAGCCGCGCTCCACACAGGGTTTGAAATAGCAACAGGAAAAGTTGTTATTACAATGGATGCTGATTTACAAGACTCTCCCGATGAAATAAAAGGTTTATATGATTTGGTCATGGTCGATGGCTTTGATGTCGTGTCTGGTTGGAAAAAGAAGCGCCATGATCCGCTGTCCAAAACAATTCCTACCAAACTCTACAATTGGGCAGCACGAAGAATAACAGGTATTCACCTACACGATTTTAATTGTGGTTTGAAAGCATACAAACTTTCTGTGGTTAAGAGCATTGAACTGTATGGCGATATGCACCGATACATTCCTGCCTTGGCAAAATACGCTGGGTTTAAAAATATCGGTGAAAAGGTAGTGCAGCATCAAGCGCGAAAATTTGGTGTGACTAAATTCGGATTAAATCGCTTTTTAAATGGACCATTGGATTTAATGACGGTTGCTTTTATGGGAAAATTTGGCAAAAAACCAATGCACTTCTTTGGCGCTTTGGGGATGTTAATGTTTTTTATTGGATTTGTTTTAGCGCTTTATTTAGGAGTGGATAAGTTATTTATTAATCAAAATGGTCGGCTACTTGCTGAGCGCACCGAATTCTTTGTTGCACTAGTTGCCATGATTATGGGAGTACAATTTTTTATGACAGGATTTTTGGCAGAAATCATTGGCAGAAGTGCTTCCAATAGAAATAACTATCTTATTCTTCACAAGTTAGGGGTATGACTAAAAAACTTTCCATTGATAGTACGTGGTCTCTATTCTTGGATCGGGACGGAGTCATAAATCAGCGAATCGCCAACGATTACGTCCTCAAGCAAGCTGATTTTCATTTTTGTGTCGGCGCATTGGAGGCATTAACCAATTTAACGCATCGATTTTTACATGTTTTTGTAGTAACCAATCAACAATGTGTCGCCAAGGGATTGCTAAAAGAAGTGGAGTTAGGGCAAATTCATGAAAATATGTGTGCTAAAGTTAGCTTGTCCGGTGGAAAAATTTCGAAAGTATATGCTGCAACGGAACTAAAAGAAGATCCGCTTTCAACTAGAAAGCCTAATCCTACAATGGCTATTCAGGCGAAAAAGGAATTTGATGGAATTGATTTTTCAAAGTCAATAATGGTCGGTGATACGGATAGCGATATTGAATTTGGTCAACGATTAGGAATGACAACTGTATTGATTGAGTCGAGTGAGGTGATTTTATCTTCTCCCGATTTTCGTTTCTCGTCTCTTCATGATTTTTCCCTAAGCCTATGTTGAAATACCTGGCGTCTATCCTATTTTTTATTCCAATAATCCACAACGCGCAGCTAAATAAAGTGGATCAAAAAGGCTGGAAGCAGGGTGCTTGGGTAAAATATTATCCCGAAAGTAAAGTGGCCATTTACCAAGGCCAATTTAAAGACAATAAACCGTTCGGTGAGTTTCGCTATTACTTTGCATCGGGAAAAGTTAAGGCGCTTATCTTGCATCAGCATATAAATAATAAATCTTACGCTAAATTTTATTTCGAAAATGAGCAGCTAATGGCCACTGGTTTTTATACGGATATGAAGAAAGACTCACTTTGGACAAATTTCAATGAGCAAGGATTTATTTTGAGTAATGAAATGTATCGTGATGATAAGTTAAATGGGAGGAAGATAAGCTATTATTTACAAGGACAAGACGAGGATAAGGCAAAGGTTTTAAGCATCGAGAATTACATTGATAGCCTATTGGAAGGACAATACGAGTCGTTTTTTATGCAAGGAAATACAATGGATAAAGGAAATTATCACTTGAATTTTAAGGAAGGAGAATGGATAAACTTTCATCCCAACGGCATAAATTCATCGCGTAGTAATTTTAAAAAAGGTCTCCTGCACGGTTGGGCATATACGTATGACATCAAAGGAAAACTACTGGGAAAAGCATTTTTTTACAAAGGACTCGAATTGAAAGGAGAAGAATTAGAGAAACACTTGAAATATTGTGTTCAAAAGGGCATCAACCCCACTGATTAGTTTTGTATATTTGAAATCGATGAAGATGATAAAAAATACTACTTTATTGTTCCTACTGTTCTTACTTGTTTTGCCAAGTTGCAAAAAAGACAAGGGGAATACGACCGCCTTGCCCTTAAATCAGCACTTTTTTGGTTTAATTCCGGGCAACTTTGTAATTTACGACGTGATTGAAATTAAACACGATGATAATGCAATGATTAAGCACGACACTACCTACTACCAACTTAAAACATTAATTGGCGATACAGTTTCAGACAATCAAGGAAGAGTAGCAAGAAAATTTTTTCGTTCTAAACGGCCAAACATGTTTAGTCCATGGGTAATTACTGATTTATGGACCACCATAATTCAACAGAACAACGCTGAATTAGTAGAGGAAAATCAACGAAAAGTAAAATTAGTTTTTCCTATCACCGCAACAAAATTTTGGAATACCAATCAGTACAATGCGCTTGAAAATGAAGAAGCCTATTATGATTTTATCTTTCAACAAAAAACAATCAATGGACTTTCTTTCGATAGCACTGTTCGTGTGGAGCAAATGAATGAGCGTAACTTAATTGCTTACAAAAGAAAATATGAGGAGTATGCTGCGAATGTCGGGATGATTCGCAAAGTATACAAAGACCTCAGTATTATGAATTTTGATACCTTAAACGTTAAATTCGGGACGGAAATATTCATGGAAATTATCGATTACGGGAATTAAAAATTGACAATTGACCGCAATCATTTATTTTTGCCCTAATTTGTAAAAATGAACCACAAAGATACCAAATTTGATTGCCTGCATTTTCGTGGTGCTATTCCCTGCAAGCCGAACAAGGTGGATGGATCAATTTGCCTAGATTGCAAACATTACTTGCCCATCAAATCCAAGATTTTAATTATTAAGTTAGGCGCGCTCGGTGATGTGATTCGCACCACACCTCTCTTAGAAAAATTACGCGAAAAATACAAAAACGCGCACATTTCTTGGCTGACATTAAGTCCTAGTATCTTGCCTAAAAACTCTATTGAGGAAATACTACCATTGAATGAAGTGTCGCTTTTTAATCTACAGCACACTACATTTGATATTGTCATTAACTTGGATAAAGACAAGGAAGCGTGCCTACTAACATCCTTAATTACTGCCAAAGAAAAATTTGGTTTTACATGGAAGGATGGTCATATAGCAGCCTGTACGCCAGCGGCGGAACGCAAACTGTTAACCGGATATTTTGATTCCTTATCCCAGGAAAACACGAAAAGTTACCTTGAAGAGATTTTTGAAATATGTCACTTTAGCTTTAAGAAAGAAGAATATATCATTCATTTGAATGAGGAAATGGCTGCTTCATGGAAAGTGAAGTTGTCAGAATTATCGGAAGGAAAAATAGTTGTTGGCCTCAATACGGGTTGTGGTCCAAGGTGGAATACAAGGTTGTGGTCGGAAGAAAAATGGATTGAAACAGCAAATTCGCTGAAGCAAAAAGGTTATTTTCCGGTATTTTTAGGCGGAGAACTAGAGCACGAAAAAAATGAAAGATTGAGTCTTGCAGCATCGTGTTATTATCCCGGTCATTTTGCCCTTGATGAGTTTATTGCCATCACCAATAATTGCGACGGAGTAGTAACTCAGGTTACGATGATGATGCACATTGCTACAGCATTGAAGAAAAAGTTAGTGCTGATGAATACCATTTTTAATCCGTATGAATTTGAACTGTATGGAAGAGGAATACTAATTGGTCCGCCTTCTCCTTGTCAATGTTATTTTGGAAATACGTGCAAGTTTGATGCACCTTGTATGCTTTCAATTGAATCCAATACAGTAGTGCATGCAATGGAAGAATTAGTTATTGGTAAGCCATGAAAATTGTTTTCCTCTCTACTTTTTACCCATACCGAGGAGGAATAGCCCAATTTAATGCTTTGATATACCGTGAAATTGAAAAAAAATACCAGGTGGAGGCGATTACTTTTCAAAGGCAGTACCCCGCTATTCTTTTTCCTGGAAAAACGCAATTGGTTAGCGACGCAGATGCCGCAGACAAAATTCCGTCTAAACGTTGGCTAGATTCAATTCTTCCATGGACCTACGTTCGAACTGCTCAAAAAATTAGGCAGCTACAACCCAATTTGATTGTTACCAAGTATTGGATGACTTTCTTCGCACCAAGTTTGGGTTACGTCCTCGGAAGACAAAAAAAAGGTACTATCCGAATTTCAATTTTAGATAATGTAATTCCACACGAAAAGCGATTTTTTGATAATTGGTGTAATCATTATTTTCTTAAACGAAATGATGGATTCATTGTGATGTCGGAGAAAGTCCTTAAAGATCTATTGCACTACAGGCCTGATGCTAAGTATATTCATGTGCCACACCCCGTTTATAATCAATTTGGCGAAAAAATAGCACGAGAGGAAAGTTTGAAAAAATTAGGGATAGCGCAACTTTCGACAAAGAAAATACTTTTGTTTTTTGGTATTATTCGCGATTACAAGGGGCTTGACCTCCTGCTTGATGCCATGGCGCTTTTAACGGATGAATTTCATTTAATAGTTGCCGGGGAAGTTTACGGTAGCTTTCAAAAATACCAGGCTTGTATTGATAAACATTTTTTGAGTGATCGGGTCACTTTGTTTACTAATTACATTGATGATGCTGCTGTTAAAGATTATTTTTCAGCTGCCGATGTGTGCATATTACCCTATAAATCAGCCACGCAAAGTGGGATAACGAGTATTGCTAATCATTTTGAATTGCCGATAATTGCAACAAATGTTGGCGGTCTTGCTGAAACGATTGAACATCAAAAAACAGGACTTGTAATCGACACTGCTGACGTATCCTTGTTGGCTGAGGCTATACAGTTTTACTTTTTAAAACAACTTAAAAAACAATTTGAAGAAAATATTAGGGTTGAAAATAGTGCTAATTCGTGGAGTAATTTTAGTGATAAATTGATGGCTTTTTACCATGAATTGAAGAAACCAAGCACTTAGTTTTTTGTGTTTAGTGTAGGCACAATCAAATACTGTTCTTTATAATTGACTTTACCAATCGAAAATCTTATATTTGCACCCTTAAAAAAAAATAGTTAAAACAATAATTCAATGAGAAATAAAGGATTTTTTTGGTTCATTAGTATTCTACTAGTTGCCGTTTGTTTATACCAGCTTTCCTTTACTTGGGTAGCGAGTAATGTGGAGGCCGCGGCAGAGAAAAAAGCCACCCAAAAGGTGAAAGCATTACGTATAGAAGCCATGAGCAATGACGGTATTGCTTATCTATCCAATAATACGAAGGTAGATTTTAACGACGCTGACGGCGCTGATTTGGCAAAAGCAGCTTTCTTAAACGAAATTTTACGTGAGAAAGGCGAAAAGCAAGTTTATCCTGTTTTTGGTTCTACGTTTTCACAAGTTAAAAAACGTTCCCTTGCTTTTGGTTTGGATTTAGTTGGTGGAATGAGCGTTACTTTGGAAATTTCTTTGCCCGATTTAATCAAAAATTACGCTAAAAACCCACGTGATTTAAAGTTCAGAAAGCCCTATGACGCAGCATTAAAATTAAACAAAAAGAATTTTCTTGATGCCTTCATTTCTGAATACAAAAAAATCAATAAAGACCTTCCACTAAATTACGTTTTTAAAGGGGAGGGTATCGGTATTCGATCAACAGACGCTGAGGTGGAGGCTTATTTTCGCAAGCTAATCTCATCTTCAATGGATGGCGTTGAACAAATTATGAGTCGCCGAATTAACCAATTTGGAGTTGCGCAACCAAACATCCAAAAGGATGGTGCTAATAATCGACTTTACATCGAATTACCTGGTGTTCAGGATGAAAATACGGTTGCTCAAAAACTACAATCAACTGCTAATTTGGAGTTTTTTGAAACCTATGCACCAAGCGAACTGAAAATTGAGTTAGAGAAAGCAAATACTATTTCCAAAAGCGAAGAGATTACAGAGTCCAATGACTCGATTAAAAAAGATACATCTAGCGTGGAAAGTTTGTCTACGCTTGATAAAAAAGGTGTAAAGGGTTTAATCGATTTGATTCAACCTGTTGGCGATTTTGCAATTGGCGCTGTGCAGATTGGTGATAAAGCGAAAGTGGAATCAATACTTCGTAGGAGTGATGTTATGACTGCTTTCCCTCCAAATGTGCGCTTCATGTGGGGTGCCGAGCCAGAACAATTAGATAAGAAGCTTAAGAAAATGGGGTACTTCCTGTATGCGTGCAAAGTTCCTGAATCTGGAAAAGCAAAAGTAAACGGTTCTCATATTTTGAAAGCATCTACCGGCTTCGACCAACGAGATGGTAAAATAACTGTTGATCTTCAAATGACCCCGGATGGTTCCGATGCTTGGGGTAAAATGACAACTGATAACGTGAAAAAAATTGTCGCTATTTCAATGGATAACGTTGTTTTTAGTGCTCCAACGGTAATTAATCCAATTACTTCGGGTAATACGCAAATTTCGGGAAGTTTCTCTTTCCAAGAGGCAGAAGATTTATCAGGTTTGTTAAACGGTGGCGCATTGCCTGCACCATGTATTATCAAGGAACAAATGAAAGTAGGTCCTACTATCGGTAAGGAAAATTCTCAAGCTGGTCTAGTTTCCTTTGCATTCGCATTTATTGCGGTGTTGTTCTACATGTATTTTTATTACGGTAAGTCGGGAATGGCTGCCAACATCGCATTAACCATCAACGTAGTTTTTATTTTTGGATTCCTTGCTTCCTTTGGAGCAGTGTTAACTTTAGCTGGAATCGCCGGTATTGTGTTAACAATAGGTACAGCGGTGGATGCGAATATATTAATTTTTGAACGTATTCGTGAAGAACAATACAAAGGAATGGATTTAACTGGTTCCATTGATGTTGGTTTTAAAAAGGCATTACCTTCCATCATTGATGCAAATGTTACCCACTTATTGGTGGCAATTATTCTTAAGGTTTTTGGAACTGGTGAAATTGAGTCATTTGCAACCACCTTAATCATTGGTATTTTCACCTCCTTGTTTTCTGCTATTATTATTTCTAAGCTCGTTATCCATGCATGGTTAAATAAAGGGCAAGGAATTACTTTCTTCACTAAATTTTCTAAGGGATTATTCCAAAACATTAAGTTTGACTGGATTGGAAACAGAAAGTATTTTTATATTTTTTCCATATCGGTAACAATTCTTGGCGTAATAGGGATGGTAACAAGAGGTTTAAAGCAAAGTGTTGAATTTACAGGAGGAAGAACATGTGTCGCAAAGTTTGAGAAAAAAGCAGATATCGAATACATGCGGGGCAACCTAGCTAAATTTTTGGTGGAAAAAGGGGAAGCGGCCTCTATTGATTTAAAGACGAAAGGAACGGATTATAAAGTTGAAATTATTACTAACTATAAACTTAATAACGACGGCGCTAACGTTGAGGTAGCCAATAAAATTAAACAAGGTCTTGACGCTTGTAAAGATAAGATGGGATCGTACACCATAGATGAATCGAGAAGCGTTTCTGCTTCGGTGTCCAGTGAGTTGTGGAGTTCATCTGCTTGGGCGATTGGATTGGCGATGGTAGCTATATTTGCCTATATTTTTCTTCGCTTTGGACACTGGCAGTATTCATTGGGTGCAATTGTCGGTCTTGCGCACGATGCATTTTTTGTGATTTCTATTTTTTCGCTATTGCACGGTTACTTACCTTTTAGTTTAGATGTAAACCAAGCTTTTATTGCTGCGATTTTAACAGTAATAGGTTATTCCATGAACGACACGGTTATTGTATTTGATAGAATTCGTGAAAATTTACGAAATAGCAAGGACGATGAACATCATTATGAGATCATCAATAAATCACTTAATACCACCTTGAGTAGAACCTTTAACACGTCTATGATTCTATTCGTAGTTGTACTCATCATGTTCATTTTTGGTGGACCGGCAATTAAGGGCTTTTTGTTCGCTTTACTCGTTGGTGTTATTATCGGTACGTATTCATCGCTTTGTGTTGCAACACCAATATTAATTGATTTCTCGAAACGGTTGAAAGCATAAGTAAAATCAGCTCACTATTTAAAAGCCGCTATTGCGGCTTTTTTTATGAAAATACGTTTCTTAACAAATATACCCTTGAAAGGAAAACGTACTGCAGGTAGTTTGTTTTCAACCAAAATAAGTGCATAACTCGTTTTTTTTGTTGTAGTTGTTGCGCCTTAACTTATTAAATTTGTTAGTACACACTTCAAATGGCCGAAAATCAATATACCGAAGATAATATTCGATCCCTCGATTGGAAAGAGCACATCCGCTTGCGCCCTGGCATGTACATTGGTAAGTTGGGCGACGGTGCCGCTGCTGATGATGGAATTTATATTTTAGCTAAAGAGATTGTTGATAACTGCATCGACGAGTACGTGATGGGTAATGGCAAGAAGGTAGATATTATAGTAAAAGATGGACTCGTCAGCATAAGGGATTATGGACGTGGTATTCCATTGGGAAAATTGGTTGAGGTTGTTTCAAAAATGAATACTGGGGGTAAATACGACTCGAAGGCATTTAAAAAGTCGGTTGGATTAAATGGCGTTGGTTCTAAAGCAGTGAACGCGCTTTCTTCTCATTTTATGCTCTATACTGTAAGAGACGGAGAGAAAAAACAAGCGGTGTTTTGTAAAGGAGAATTGGTAAGTGAATCGCCAATTGAAAAAACCGACGAAGCCAACGGAACCTACGTAGAATTTATTCCCGACGAAAGTATTTTCAAAAAATACGCTTTCAAAACGGCGTACTTAGAAAAAATGATTTGGAATTATTGCTACCTAAATCGTGGTCTTTCCCTTCATTTTAATGGAGAAAAATACCAGTCAAAAGACGGCTTAAAAGATTTGTTGGAGAACAACATGGATGGCGATCCACTTTATCCAATCATTCATATCGAAGACGAGGATATTGAAGTGGCCTTTACGCACGGAAAAACCTACGGTGAAGACTATTATTCGTTTGTAAATGGTCAACATACTACGCAAGGTGGAACGCATCAAAGTGCTTTTAGGGAATCAGTTGCAAAGGTAATTCGTGATTTTTACAATAAGAATTATGAGCACTCCGATATTCGTCAGTCTATCGTTGCCGCAATTGCAGTAAAAGTAGTTGAGCCCGTTTTTGAATCGCAAACTAAAACAAAATTAGGTTCGCAGGAAATTGAACCGAATGGAAAATCAATGCGTGCTTTTGTAAATGATTTTTTAAAGGATAAACTTGATAATTACTTGCATAGAAACCCAGATGTTGCTGAAACAATTGAGAAAAAAATTAAGCAATCGGAAAGGGAACGAAAAGAGTTGGCCGGTATTCGAAAAATTGCGCGAGAACGCTCCAAAAAATCAAGTGTACACAATAAAAAATTACGAGACTGTCGTTTGCATTTGACGGATTTAAAAGACGAGCGAAGAGAGCAAACGACACTTTTTATTACGGAAGGGGACTCTGCCAGTGGTTCCATTACAAAGTCACGTGATGTGAATACACAAGCGGTATTTTCATTAAGGGGTAAACCACTCAATTGCTATGGTTTAACTAAAAAAATAGTTTATGAAAATGAGGAATTTAACCTCATTCAAGCAGCGCTAGATATCGAAGACGATATGGATAATTTACGGTACGGACGAATTGTAATTGCCACGGATGCTGATGTTGATGGAATGCATATTCGTATGCTCCTTTTGACCTTTTTCCTTCAATTTTTTCCTGATTTAGTAAAAAGGAATCATGTGTATGTATTGCAAACGCCATTGTTCAGGGTACGTAACAAAAAGAAAACATTGTATTGCTATTCCGAGGATGAAAGAAGAAAGGCTATTGATGAGATTGGTAAAACAGCTGAAATAACACGTTTTAAAGGTTTGGGTGAAATTTCTCCCGATGAATTTATTCATTTTATTGGGGAAGATATTCGCTTGGAACCCGTTCTGCTGACCAAAGAGGCCTCGATTGACTCAATTCTTTCTTACTTCATGGGTAAAAATACGCCTGAAAGACAAGAGTTTATTATTGATAATTTACGAGTTGAAAAAGATCCTGCGGCTAAATCCTTGCAGGAAGATTTATTGGATGAATTCGAAAATGTAGCGTAAATGGCAGAGGAAGACATCGAAGGAATTTTCGGATCACCAAATGAAGAGCAAAGTCCTTTTGACAGTAAAAAAGTAGACGAGAAAATTGTTCCCGTTGGTGGATTATACGAAAATTGGTTTCTCGACTACGCAAGTTATGTGATACTAGAAAGGGCGGTTCCTGCGCTTATGGATGGGTTAAAGCCTGTTCAACGAAGGATTTTGCATTCGATGCGTGAGTTAGAGGATGGGCGCTACAACAAAGTGGCTAACATCATCGGAAATACGATGAAGTATCATCCGCACGGTGATGCTTCTATTGGCGATGCCTTGGTGCAATTGGGACAAAAAGATTTATTGATCGATTGCCAAGGAAATTGGGGAAATACACTTACCGGTGACGGGGCAGCAGCGCCAAGGTACATTGAAGCTCGATTATCTAAGTTTGCCCTGCATGTGGCTTTTAATCCAAAAACTACCAATTGGTTAACTTCTTACGACGGCAGAAATCGTGAGCCAGAACAACTTCCCATGAAGTTTCCACTCTTGCTTGCGCAGGGTGCTGAAGGAATCGCTGTCGGAATGGCTTGTAAGTTTCTACCGCATAATTTCGTGGAGCTAATAGAACAATCAATTAATCATTTAAGAGGAAAGAAAATTGAATTATTGCCAGACTTTCCAAATGGTGGAATGGCTGATTTTAGTGGCTACAACGATGGTTTGCGCGGCGGTAGGGTGCGTGTACGAGCGAAAATTAAAAAGCTAGACAATAAGACATTAACGATTCATGAAATTCCTCTTGGCACAACAACGGGTTCGTTAATTGAATCTGTGCTCAAAGCGAACGATAAAGGAAAAATTAAGATTAAAAAAATTGAAGACAACACTTCTTCAATAGCCGAAATTATCGTGCACCTTGCCCCAGGTGTTTCGCCCGATAGAACAATTGATGCCTTGTATGCTTTCACGGATTGTGAAGTGTCTATTGCGCCAAATTCATCCATTATTGATGGTGATAAACCCCGTTTTATTGGGGTTTCTGAAATCTTGCGAATCAATACCGATAACACGGTTCGCTTGCTCAAATTGGAGTTGGAAATTCGCTTAGATGAACTAGAAAATCAATGGCATTTTTTGACGCTAGAAAAACTGTTCATTAACAACGAAATGTATATCGATTTTAAATTGTACGCTGACAGAGAATCCTTGTACGTGTATTTGTATGATCGTTTTAAGCCTTTCAAAAAACAATTAATTCGTGCCATAACGGATGAAGATTTGTTAAAGCTTACGCAAATTCCGATGATTCGAATTACCCGTTTTGATTCAACAAAAGCAGACGATGCATTGCTTAAAATAGAGGCGGAAATTGAAATTGTTAAAGGACATCTAGCACTTTTAGTCGATTATGCAATTGAGTATTTTCGTGATTTAAAAAAGCGCTTCGGTGCTGGTCGCGAAAGAAAGACGGAAATTAAAACCTTTGATACTATTACCGCTTCTAAAGTAATTATTGCGAATAAGAAATTATATGTTGATTACGAAGAAGGTTTTGTTGGTTATGGTTTGAGAAAAAACGAGCCGATTGGCGACTGCTCTGATATTGATGATATAATCTGCTTTTTTTCAACTGGAAAAATGCTGATTTCGAAAGTTGCTGATAAGAAATTTGTCGGAAAAGACTTAATATTTGCTAGTGTTTGGAAGAAAGGGGATATGCGCACAATTTATCATCTTTTTTATCAAGATGGTATCGGTGGTGCAACGATGATGAAGCGTTTTTATGTCAATTCGATTACACGCGACACAAGCTACGATTTGACCAAAGGAACTAAGGGATCAAAGATGTTGTATTTCTCCGTGCATCCCAATGGGGAAAGAGAAGTGATTTCTGTCCTACTGCGTCCTCGTCCACACCTTAAGCGCCTGCGTTTCGATATTGATTTGGGAGAATTAATAATAAAAGGGAGAAATTCAGCAGGAAATCGTGTTACCAAAGAAATAGTACAGAAAATTATTCAAAAAGAAGTGGGTGGATCAACTTTGGCAGCGCGAAAAATTTGGTACGATAGTATCGTTGGACGTTTAAATGACGAATCCAGAGGTAAATTTCTCGGTTCATTCAAGGGTAGTGATCGGATTTTAACATTGTATAAAAATGGCGAATACCGACTTAGCTCCTTCGATTTATCAACACATTTCGATGAGGATATGCTCCATATTGAAAAGTGGGAGCAAGATCGTGCCGTTTCCACTGTCTACTTTGACGGTCCAAAGGAATTGCATTTCGTAAAACGTTTCCTTTGTGAGGTGACCTCTGATAAGCGAATCTCGTTTATTAGTGAAGGGCAAGGATCGTACATGGATGTCGTTTCAACTGCTTATCGCCCAGCAATTAAAATAATCTACAATAAGTTATTAAAAGAAACTAAGAATCTAGCAGACACAATGCTTAATCTAGCGGATTTAATTGAGGTTAAAGGAATGAAGGCGCAAGGTAATCAAGTGACAAAGTTAAAGGTAAAGGAAATTGTGTTGACGCATCCTATAGACGAAAGTCCGGAGCCCTGGCCAGTTGACGAGGAGGAAATAGTATCTTTCGATGAATTGGAACTTGACTCCAATGAAGACGCCGTTAATGACGATACTAATCCAGCTAGTCCTTCAGATGATTCTGAAGACAAAAGCGGACCAACCATCGAATGGGATTTCACCAAGAAAGATGGCGACGAGGATCAAATGACATTGTTCTAGTAAATTTTTATTTAAATTTTGTGCTGATAAAATAATCTTTGTTAACTTTGTTTAGAATTATTCTAAATAGATGGGCACTCATAAGGAAAACGACGTTAAAATAGGTAGTCAATCGGCTGATTGCACCGCTTGTTCTTTATCTAAAAAGAAAAAGTGTTGTAAAAAGTACAAGATTAAAGGAGTTTCTTGTAAAAAATGTCCGAAATTTGACTAAACGTCATGCTTCGATTCGTGTTTCTCTTATTTTCATTACATAATTGCTTTTTTACTTTTACACAAGTTTCGCGTGTCGATGTGTTGCCTAAATCATTACTTTTATTAGGTGCTTCTTACCAGCGAATGGATATTTTTTCAGGATTGACTTTCCAAAGAAATTTTAGCTCCTTTGATGCGGGTGTATCGTTTAGTTTGGGAACCCGAACTTCATTTGGAGGTCAACAATTTTATCCCCAATGGGGCACATATGTGGCTCTTCCAATTGGTAAGTTACTTGGCAAATCGTCCACTTTTTCTATCGGTCCGATGGCGGGTTTTAACGCTGCATTTTTGAAAGTTGGGAATAAGCTCTATCAATACGATTTCATGTTTGGGTATAGTTTTTATGGCGGTAAAAATAAATCAAGGCTTCAATTTTTTCACCAAGTTGGCCTCGGTCCGTTTGCAGAATATTTTCGTGGATTAGCTAATTCGCAAGTCCAGTCATATGCATTGGCTTATCACATAAAAATCGCCTTAGCTTATGCCTTTCGTTAAACTAGTTTTAGTGGCATTAATTTTTTGCGCTTGCAATAAGTTAGTAGTGGATGAGAGGACTAAAATAGTTGGACATGCTGCCATGGGATTAAATTCTTCCACGTCAATCTATGCTGATAATTCGTATGAGGCCATCCAACTTGCACTTTCGTTTTCAGGTTGTAGTGGTATTGAATTGGACCTTCAGTTAGATAAACAAGGCCAATTGTGGTGCTATCACGATGAACTACTCGATACAAAATCAACTATTACCGGATGTATAAATGACCACGAAACAGCAACGTTAAACGAAGTGTATTACGAAACAATTCATAGGGAAAAATTGGTGCATTTAAATCCTAATCTCCTAAATTTATTTAGTACCAAGTTACTTTTTTTAGATATTCGTCACTTGAATGCATGTAAGAACGAACAAGTAAATACCCTTCAGATGCGAGATGCATTACTTGATTTAGGAATAGAAGATAAAACGAATATCTTTTTGATCACGAATAATTTAGACTTACTTGATTTATTGTCCTTAAATTTCAATGTTTTTTATGCATCGGATAATTGTGAATATGGCATTGAGGTCCTAGCGCAAGCACCTGCATGCAAAGGTTTAATCATACGAAATGCAGTTATATCCTCTGCACAGGTGAAGGAAATTCAAGCGATGAATAAGGAAGTGGCTATTTTTGAAGTTCGTTCTCCTAAAGGCACAAAAAGTGCATTTGAAAAAGCACCTGATTACCTATTGACAGATGAATTACGAACGGCTTTGGCACTTGCGAACGATTAGTTTTTTAGGTTACTGATTGTCTAATTCTTTCGATTTCCATTCGAAATTCGAGCGGTAAAGATGCTTGCTTTGTTGCCATTTCTTCCCACGTTTTTATACCTGATTCAAAAAGATTTTTCAATATCAAATGAAAGATCATTCGGTCTAAGGGTTTTGATAAAAGAACAGTACCAAAAAACTCAAATGAATACTTTCTCCACATGGCAGCATAAAGCGAATGAATATGGAGTAAGTTTTTACAAATTGAATGCAGTTCACTAGGATTTTGACTACCAGAAATTTTAAGGTAATGCAATGCAATTAGCTTTTCGTATGCAATGTAAGTGGGCAACACCTCCGCTTGTTTCAAAAATTCAACGTTTGGCAAATCGAGTGGTTCTTTTTCTTCTTCCACATTTAAACAGGCCAAAATTTCCACGAGCATTTGTAGCTTGTTAACTTTACTATGAAATGTTTTTTCTAGAATTGGGGCGGTAAGAAGGAAGTTTTTAATTGGAAAAATAAAGTGCTCGATGGCATCCTCTATACTTTCAAATTGGTCTAGTTGAAGAAGTTGTTCCGCTTCTTTTTTCGTCATGTCATGTTTTTATTCTTCCTCATTTTAATATTCATTAGTTCAACTATTAAAGAAAAAACAAGGCTAAAATAAACATACCCTTTTGGAATGTGAGCGCCAAAGGCTTCACCAATGAGCAACACCCCAACAGTTACTAAAAAGCTAAGTGCTATCATTTTAATGGTTGGATGATCAGCAATAAACTGACTAATTTTTCCCGCAAAAATCATCATAATGGCCATAGAAATTATTACAGAAATATAGATAATAGTTGTTGGATCTTTTCCCGTATCTGTTTGAAGTCCGTTGGTCATACCAACGGCAGATATAATCGAATCAAAGCTAAAAACTACGTCGATCACAACAATTTGAAGAATAATGGCTGAAATAGTTGTTTTTTTTGCCTTTTTATCTTCTTTAAAACCTCTTACACTTTTGTGCATTTCGACGGTGCTTTTGTAAATTAAAAATAAACCACCGAGTAATAAAATGATACTTTGAAATGAAAAGTCAATATTAAAAATTGAAAATAGTGAATTGGTGAGCGACATTAACCAGGCGACAGCGGCTAGTAAAACTAGTCGGATTATCAGCGCCAAACCGAGTCCAATGTTACGAGTACTTCTTTTTTTATTTAGAGGAAGCTCATCCGTTACAATACTGATAAAGATGATGTTGTCTATTCCAAGTACTACCTCTAAGAGGGTTAGAATGAGCAAGTACAGCCAACCTTGCCAAAGTAAAAATATATCAAAATAGTGCATCATACTACGAAGTTAAGAAATTAAAGTATGCTTGAAATTGTATGGGGTTTTCTTTTGAATAGCTGAAAATTTCAAGCAGCGATGCCTCAGGATATGTAGTGGTTAAAAAAGTTTGAAGTTGATCGAAAAGTGTATTTTGGTCTTTAATAGTGGCATGCGACAAACCATAAGCAGCCGCAATTTTAGCTGCTTGTTGGTCGTGTTCCGCTTCGAAATATGGATTTAGTTGTTTTGATGTCGACGAACCGGGGATAATTCTAAAAATTCCTCCTCCTTGATTATTGATAACAATTATTTTTAAATTTTTGGGTACGTATTTATTCCAAAGTGCATTGCTATCGTAAGCAAACGAAATATCGCCTGTTATCAACAAATGTTGGCGATTTGGGTTGGCAACTGCAGCCCCTATTGCCGTGCTCGTGCTGCCGTCTATGCCGCTTGTTCCCCGATTGGCGCGGTAATCGATAGTTGTATTTGTATCAAAGAGCTGACAGTAGCGAATGACAGAGCTATTGCTCATGTGTAAAACTATTGAATCGGGAATCAATTCAAAAATGGTTTTAAAAATAAGTAGGTCGCTTATAGAGCTTGAGTTTGGTGTATATAACTCAGCTTTATGCCGCTTATCCTTGTCGATTGACTTCCACTGTTTGTTGTAAGTGGAATTTGTTAACGTTTTCTCGCCTTCACTTAGCTTCTGGAAAAAAAGTTCGGGTTGAATAGGTAACTCATGACTCAAACATTGATAAGTATCCATACCAGGGAAATGATAACCCAGTCGCCAATGTTGATTCGGTGGATATTTTCTAATGAAATTTTTAATGTTTTTTGAAACGATTGCACCACCTAATGTAATTAATAATGTTGGGGATAAATTATCTTTGTCTGTTTCTTGCATTCCTTGTATGCTGCGATCAATACAATTAGTAAATAATTCACTGGATAAATTGGCTGTATTGTCAGTAAGTATTGCTACATTATCGCGTTTTGCAAATTCGATTAAGGCGATTTGTAGTATTTCTGATTTTGGCATTTGGCCACAAAGGACCAATATCTTTTCACTTTCTAAGCCCAGTTGTATGAAGTTTGAAAACTCCTGATTCCAATCAATTTGAGTTGAAACTTGGGTTATTTTCCGACCGTATTCTGTCGTTTTTTCAACAGAATTGTAAAGTGGTTCACTTAAACTTACATTAAAATGAATGGGACCTTTCCAAGTGGATAAGGCGCTATTAAACGCTAGGGCAGTTTCAAGTTGGTATTTCCATTGTTTATTAGCCGAAAAGTCCGCATCGCCAAGGTTAGTCGAATATCGGACGTGATTTCCAAATACATGCTGTTGCATAATGGTCTGGCCATCTCCTTGATTAATCCATTCGCTCGGACGATCAGCGGTAATTACAATAAGTGGTATACATCGGTAATAGGCCTCTGCAACAGCAGGAAAATAATTTAATGCAGCAGAACCTGATGTGCAACAAAGGGCAATCGGTTCATTTAATTCTTCTGACATGCCAAGAGCAAAGAATGCTGCGCTTCGTTCATCGTGTACCACATATGTTTGAATTGCAGGATGTTCGTCAAAGGCAATGGAAAGTGGTGCATTTCTTGAGCCCGGTGATATAACAACGCGACGAACACCATACATATGGCATTGATCAATAAGTAACTGAACGACCTTTTTATCACTGCTTAACATGAAACAAAATTACAATTTTTGAGCAAGGTCAAGTATGGTTTTACTTTTATTTTCTGTTTCTTCCCACTCTAAGTCAGGAATAGAATCAGGGGTAAAGCCACCACCCAAATAAAGGCACATTTTCTTACGTTGAATTTGACAACACCTCAGGTTCACATATATTTTTGAATCACCTTCTTTTAGAATACCCAAATAGCCAGTGTAAATAGATCGCTCGTGTTCTTCAATGTTTTCAATAACCTCCAATGACAATGCGCGTGGCATTCCGCTGACAGCTGGGGTAGGGTGGAGCGATTTCAAAATGGATAACTCGTCTAATTTTGTTCGAAAGGAAAAATCCGTCCTCAAGTGCTTAACAGGTCCCGCTTCGTAATCATACGGGCCAATCATTTCTATGCTGTGACTCGCTAATTCAGTTAATTGTTGTTCGATAAATTGACTTACTATTTCTTGTTCGTTTTGTTCTTTTTTTGTCCACGGTGTGAAGTCGGTGCTTTTTTTAGTTCCGGCGAGTGAAACACTAAAGCCTTGTTCTCCGACAGATCTTAGCAGTAATTCAGGACTTGCTCCCAACCAAGTTCCTAAAAGCGGATCGGATATAAGGTAAACTAGTGCGTTTGGATAGGTTTCAAGTAAGGCTAAGAAAAGCACATCCGTATTTGATTCATCAAAATCCACACATTTTATGCGTGTTAAAACGGTTTTTTGTAGTGGGATCATTTGCATTAATTGCATCAATGTTTTTGTCCCTCGAAAGTAATCTGATTGGTCAATTTGAACTATTTCCTCATCTGTAAAATGAAATGGCTCTGAAGGCATACTAGAAACTGTAAATCCGTAGCGCAATGACTGCGTAAAATCACTTACAATAAACCCTTGATAATTTGCATTAACGTCAGAAAGTAAGTGAAAATAGCCAGTTTGCCTCACTATTTCTTCGTTGGGAAATCGATAGCAAAGCAGACTCATTCGTCCCTTTTTTGTAAAATCATGACAGTTAATTTACCTACACAGATAAGCTTTCCAGTGCCTTCTTCAGTGATATCAACTTGCCATAAATGCGTTTTCTTTCCTGCGTGAATTACTGTTCCTTTAGCAAGCACATTGCCAGCTTTTATTCCATTTAAATGGTTGGCATTTACTTCTAAACCTACTGCCAATTCTTTTTCGTTGTCAATTAATAGCAGCGATCCCATTGAACCAATTGTTTCAATAAGTGCGGCACTTGCACCCCCATGAAGAAGTCCCATCGGTTGCACAGTAAGGTGATTCACAGGCATTTTTGCCACAAGGTAATCCTCGCCAATTTCCACACAAGTAATACCTAGCGAAGCCATTAGGGTATTATGATTTCTTGAGTTTATGAATTCCAATGATAATTGCCTCAATTTCATAGTGCAAAAGTACGTTTTCATTACATAGTAACGTATTTTTTTTTTGCTGAGTTCTTGTAATTTCTTAAATTAATACTACTTTTGCACAACGGAGAAATGGCAGAGCGGTCGATTGCGGCAGTCTTGAAAACTGTTGAACCGAGAGGTTCCTGGGGTTCGAATCCCTATTTCTCCGCCATACTATTCAAAGCCAAGCGTTGCTTGGCTTTTTTTGTTTTCTCGAACGTCAAAAGCTTGCTTTAGGGTGAAGTTGAAGAATAAAAAGCCATTAACCGCTCCGTTGCGGAGGAGCTTTAATTAGTATGAGGGTCCCCTTGTGATCACGCGTCCATTCAGACGCGTAATCCGAGCTTGCTTTTGTAAGTATAGAGTAAAAAAAAAAGCCAGCCGCCTTATAGCGGTTGAGCTTTTATTTAGTATGAAGCCCTCCCCCGTGGGATCACGCGTCCATTCAGACGCGTAATCCGAGCTTGCTTTTGTAATTAAAGTGAAACAAAAAAAGCCATTATCCGCTCCGCCGCTGTGAAGAATCAAAATAAAAGTTTTTATAGATATAAAAATTGTATTTTTGAAAAGTAAATTAGTATTATGAAAACATTTTATACCCTTTTTATTTGTCTTCTTTTGTTTAGTTGCTCAAACGATGATTTGCCTGCTGCTGGAAATGAGGAAGCTAATTCTCAAAGTATGCCGACTATTATGGTTTTTCCTTCCGATGCCCTTTTGTTGAATATGGGTTACTTGAGAGAAATAGAAAATCAAGGTACAACCTCTTATCAACGCGATTATCAGAAAGCCTTTATTAGAAACCCAAATGTAAAATTCGCCATTGCAGCGTTGCAAGAAGAATTTGCAAAAAATGGGTTTCGACTTGAAGATATGGAGCAGCAATTGAAACAAATCACTAACAATAATGCAATGGACGAAGCCAATGGAATCTTTCGAGATATGAAGACGGAGTTATTGAACACTGTTCGTCCTGACTACATCATTGAATTGGATTACAATTCCGTAGTCAATTCTCGGAGTCGTAATGGAGATGGATCAATGACATTCACAATTAGATGCTTAGATGTTTATACAAACAAAGCAGTCGCTTCTGTTACTAAGAGTGGTGTTGAGATGTCAGCTGATGCAGATATGGCATCAAAAATCAAAGAAATTATTGGGGGATCTATGGGTGATTTTAAAAGTCAAATTACCTCACATTTCAATGACTTGAATAAAAATGGCGTTGAAATCACCCTGCGTGTTGCGGCTAACGCAACAAGTGGAATTGCCATGGATGATGATTGTGGAAATGAAGAAATTGGTGAAAAAATTAATGCTTGGTTAAAACTAAATACCATAAATCAAGCCTTTAAGATGGTTAAAAATACAGAAGTCGAGGTTGCCTATACCAATGTTCGCATTAAGGCGAGGGAAGCTAATGGGATGAAATATACGGCCTACGACTTTGCAAAGGATTTAAAGAAAGGTTTGAAAAAGGGATGTGGATTGGATGTAAGTAATAGTACACAAAGCTTAGGTGACGCGTTGTTAATAGTCGAGGGTACTAAGTAAAAAATGATTAAGAAGTTTAAATCAAATATTAATTAAAAAGAAATATGAAAAATACACCTTACTATTTAACTTTATTCTTATTACTTTCTCTTTATTCGTGTTCAAATGGCGAAAAAGAAATCGTCCTCGACGAAAACGGAAAAGTTGTTTGCCAATCGGTTGATGAATGCTTAACAGGCTATGATTTTGAACGTGCCAGAATGTTTATTGGAGATGGTGATAAAGACGAAAACATAAAATTAATAACTATTGCGGAATCAAAGTATTGGGCTGATAAAGGTGAAATTGACAAGGCTTTGACTGTAATTGATGAATCTTGGGGTATTTCTGATTACGAATGGTCAGAGGATGATTGGCAATCGTGGCGATATAATATTATTGATAAAGGTGTTACCTCATGTTGTGAGAAAACCGAGTTTAAACAGGCTAAAATCTTAGCACTCAAAGCTGCAGATGATATCAATGTGGATGGGTTTAAAATTGGTTCTGATACACACGAAGACGAACGTGATGAGGATGGAAATCGTATTAAAGCCAAAGGGCCATCCATGCAAGAAACGCTCTTAAAGAAAATTAGTAAATACGAAGAACTTCTTAAATAAACTACAATGAAAAACATTTTTTTAATTTCTATATTACTGGCAACACTTTCTTGCCAGCAGCAGAATGAGCCCAAAGACCCATTCGAGAAAGCGAATAAATCTGATCCAAAAGATTCTGACGATAAGCTCATCATTGATGGGGATACAGTTTCATTCAGTAGTAATTTTAAGTTAAACATATACGTTCCCGAAAATCAAGATCTTGGATTAGAAGGTGCGCAGCTCATTGAAACGAGATTAGTTGCAGCAGTCTCGAAATTCGGAATATCAGGCGCGGGAGCAAACCCTCGCTTTCTTATTGGCCCAGTAGTAAATTTGATATCTAAGAATATTACCGCAACTTCTCCAACCAAATATTTAAATAGCTATGAAATCACATTGCATGCTGTTGATGCAATTAATCAAACTATATTTTCCTCTTATACCTTTACAGGAAAAGGAGTTGGAGACAGTCCATCCAAAGCATGTATTAACGCTTTTCAATCGCAAAAATTCGATAATTCAGATTTTTATAAATTCCTGAAAAATGCAGAAGAGAAGATTTTAAAATACTACAATCAAAATTGTAATGTCTTAATCTCAGAAGCAGAAGCAGAAGCGAAAATCAGAAATTATTCTGCTGCGTTTACTGTTCTAAATAATATTCCTAAAGAATGTTCTGAGTGCTTCAATAAAGCTTCTTCGAAAAGAGTCGAATATTTTCAAATGAATTTGAATAATGATTGTCAGTCTACACTTGCCAATATGAAATCAGAATTGGGGAAATTTAATGATGCATCTGCGTCGGGATTTAATGATGCTGCAATGGCTTACTATGCGCTGATTGATCGTCAATCCTCCTGTTTTCCGGAAGCTGAAAAACTATATAACAACTACATAAAAAAATTAAGTCCAACAGCACGTCGGGATTGGGATTTCAAAATGAAAAATTGGGATAAACAAGTAGAAATGGCTGACAAGGAGTTTAAATTAAAAAGCGATAAGGAAATGGGGAATCTTGAATATTTGAAATTTAAGGAGGAGATGTCAGCAAAAGCTGAAATCGAAGGAAATAAAAAACTTCTTCAGAAATACAATTACGATGAACTTCCTTGGATTCGAAAATTATTTACTCCAAGACAACATGTCGATTAATTCAAATTAATATGGGACTTTTTTCAAAAATTCGCAGCGGATTATACAAAACCGCTAAAGTAATGGGAGATGTATCAGCAATCAAAAAAGGAAATATTCTCCAACGTGTGAAAAATCGAGTTCTAGGTAGAATAACTGGGAAAATACTAGGTAAATTTCCCCGTAAAAATTAGTTGATATTTTTCTTTTAAATTAAAGGGTATAAATGCCCGTTTTCAATGATTGAACGTCAATAATGGTTTAACTCCTTTTAAGTCATCAAAAATTAAAACGAATTAGAAATAGTTCGATTTTACCCTAACTGGATTTGCTAAAACTAGTTTCTTTTCTTTACGAAATTATACACTCGATACGTAAAGAAAATATTTAAACTGATTACAACGATTACCACATAACCCAAAGTGTCAAAGTATTCCAATGGACTAAACTCATTTTTTTGTTGCACTATTGCACCACCAACTAATGCGGCAATGCCACCTGCCATTTGCTGTAATGAAGAATTAATACTCATAAAGGCGCCGCGGTCTTTTGGTTCAGGAACGGAGGTAGTTAGCGCTTGAGATGGAATCATTCGTGCCATTATTCCTGCCATCATTACCATATTTACCACCACCAAAACGGTAAAGGAAACATGGCCTAAATTGGTGTAGACTACAACAGATATAATCATCACAATCGACGATGCAACGAATAGGCTATACTTATTAAAACGATCACTCAATTTTCCGATGATTGGCATAATGGATATGGTTGAAAGTCCAATAATCATAAACATTAATGGTAAGTCACTCTGTGCTATTCCAACATTGTTAACCGAAAATGAGCTACCCCAAGGCATCATCAAGTAGCCCCCTAATGACATAAATGCAGTCGCTAAAAATCCTATTCGGTAGTTTCTATTGGCAATGGTTTTCCACATGTGTTTAATCGGATTGTCACGTTGTAACGAAAGGTGTCCAACTATTGGTTTCAACGCAAAAAAACTTAAGGTAAAAATAACTAGGGCAAGTCCTACAATCAAATAAAATGGGGCTTGCCAGTTCCATTTTGTCGCTAGAAATAACGAAATAGGAATACCTAAAATTTGACTGATTCCAAATCCCATTTGTAGAAATCCCATGACTCGCCCGCGCTGATTAAGTTCAAATATATCTGCAACAATGGCTAACGAAATGGAACCGATTACGCCCCCGAAGATGCCAGTAACGATGCGAGCGCTTACTAAAAACCAATAGTTTGAGGCAAGTCCACACAGCAGCGTTCCTACAATAAACCCGCTGTAAAAGACAAGTAATAGTTTTTTTCTGTCGTATTTATCGGCAATCGTAGCGGTAAAAAATCCAGATATTCCAGCAGAAAAAGCGTAACACGAAACCACTACACCAAATTCACTAGGTGCTATTTTCATGTTTTTCATAATTAAATCGCCAAGGGGCGACATAACCATAAAATCAAGAACGACGCTAAATTGTGTTAAGGCAAGTATTACAATTGCGATGACTTGATACTTGCTAAATGCTGCTGACGTTTCTTTTTGTTTCATAGGTGCTGCAAAGTTATTTCTTTAATTCACTTGGTTGGACTAGAATTAATTTTAACTAAAAAATAGTTGTACAATCCCGTGCTTAATTTCAACTTCTAGCGCTAATATTTGTTGTAATTTTGTATCTGAAAAATCACCATGAACGAACCAATAATTGAAGTCAAAAATCTTTCCAAGAAATTCGGAAGTTTTGAAGCTGTAAAAGACGTTTCCTTTACAGTTAATAAAGGGGATGTTTTCGGATTTCTTGGTCCTAATGGTGCGGGTAAAAGCACTACTATTCGCTGTCTTCTCTCCCTCATAGCGCCAAACGGAGGTAGTATTGCTATTTTTGGAAATCACCTCGGAGGTCAAAGAAGTCAAATTATGAGTAATATCGGAAGCATCATTGAGAAGCCCGATTTTTACAGGTATTTGTCGGCTGAAAAAAACCTCGAAATATTTGCGCGTATTTCCGGAAGAGACAGTACGAAAATGGAAATTCAAGAAATGTTGGAATTTGTTGGTCTCCAAGGTCGTGGAAAAGACAAGGTGAAAGGTTTTTCGCATGGTATGAAACAACGTTTGGGGATAGCACAAACATTACTGCATAAGCCGGATTTAATTATCTTGGATGAACCAACCACAGGACTAGACCCACAGGGAATTATTGAAGTGCGAAATTTAATTTTACGCTTAAAGACAGAACAAAATAAAACAGTGGTACTCTCTTCCCATCAATTATCGGAAATAGAAATTATTGCCAATAGAATGGTTATCATAAATAAGGGAAAGTCGGTGATTGAAGGGTCTGTAGAGGCTTTGGTTAATGAACAAGAATTATTACTTCAAATTGATTTGAGTGACGCTTTGCAAGCCATTGATGTCCTTGTTCAAGAGTACCCCAATTTAGTTGTGAAACATTTGTACGGCTCCATGATTGAAGTAGCAGTGGAGAAAGACATGGTACCGAGAATTAATTACTTTTTAGTCAATAAAGGCTTCGAGATAAGTTCGTTAGAACCCAAGCGAAAATTAGAGGACTTTTTCATGAAAATTATCCAAGAATAATGCTACTTAAAAATACCTACAACGAATTCATTAAAATTATTGCAAAGCCAAGAAGCTATATTGGTCTTGGAGTTCTTACCGCATTGATACTAGTCATTTTATTTGCGATGAAAGCTGATGGCACGTCTTATATCTCTTTTGTTACTGCCTCGTTTGAGCAAACGCTTTCGTTTAACGGAAACATACTTAACGGTAATTTAATCGCTTTTATCATTCTTCAAATGTTGATTGTGCATATTCCCTTGTTGGTTGCCCTAGTAACAGGTGATTTAATTTCCGGTGAAGCGGCTATGGGTACTATTCGCATGTTGGCAACAAAACCCATTTCTCGAACAAATATCGTTTTATCGAAGTTTATTGCTGGAGCCGTTTACACCTTAATTTTAACACTTTGGTTGGCATTTTTAGCGCTAGCTGTGGTGAAGTGGATGTTTGGCTCTGGCGACATGATTGTTTTGAATAGCAGTGGTTTAGTAATTCTGCAAGAATCCGATATTTTGTGGCGCTATGCTTACAGTTTTATCGTGGCATATTTGGCTCTACTCACTGTTTCTTCTCTTTCCATTTGTTTATCGGCTTTTGCAGATAACTCGATTGGACCGATTGTTTCTACAATGGGTATAATCATTCTTTTTACGATTATTGGCTCACTTGATGTCACTGTTTTTGATTCGGTAAAGAAATTTTTGTTTACCACGCACATGGCTTCTTGGCGAAGTTTCTTTGAAGATCCAATTGCTATAAAAGAAATTTGGCAGTCCATAATTATTTTAGTGGTGCACAACATCCTTTTAGTTACTATTGCTGTCGTAAAATTTAACAAAAAAGACATTACTTCATGAAAAATTTGCTTGTTGCGATTCTATTTTTTTTCTCATTTTCGCTTAAATCCCAAACTGCAGATCAGTTAATTACACTTTTAGTAAACAAGATTAATTCGCTCAAGGATTATTCAGTCTCGGCAAACATAAAGGCGAATATCCCACTTATAAAAGTTCTTCCAGTTAACGCAACGATTTACTTTAAACAAAAAGATAAGTTCAAGGTAGTTTCCAAAGGAATAGCCATATTACCCAAGCAAGGTTTTACTGATGTAACTAGTTTTTTGGCCAAAAAAGGAACGTATGTGGCAGTGGACGGGGGAAAGGTTGTATTGAATGGAGTAAATGCTCACATCGTTACCGTTATTCCTACTGTTGAAAATAGTGATATTATTTTAGCGAAATTGTGGATTGATCCGAAACAAAATTGTATTCTAAAAACTGACTTAACTACACGAGGAAGTGGAAGTGTTTCGATTGAATACGTCTATGGTACGCAGGTAGTTTTTGGCTTGCCAGATAAAATTACGTTTACGGTGGACGTTAAAAAATTTAAAATGCCGAAAAGTATTTCATCCGACATCAATCATTCTGAAAAAAACAAAAAGCCTGATCCGAAAAAAAGTAAATCAGGAACTATTACCATCACACTGTCAAATTATTTGGTTAATAAGGGCATTAGTGACGATATTTTTAAGAAGAAAGAGTAGCTCACTACGGAATGTTTGCTACATTATATTTACCTCTCGCTCTAGAAGTACACCAAATTTCATATTAACGTCTTCGATAATTAACGTTGATAAGTTATGAATATCCTCACCAGTTGCACCTCCATAATTTACTAAAACAAGTGCCTGATTGGGATGAACACCGTAACCATCATAGGTTTTTCCTTTCCAGCCCGCCTGCTCAATTAGCCAACCGGCAGCGAGTTTCTTTGTACCGTTTCCGCTCGGATAATTGGGTACTTGTGGATATTTTTTTTGCAATTCAGTAACGATTACTTCTGGTACAATTGGATTTTTAAAAAAACTTCCTGCATTGCCTATTAGCAATGGATCGGGTAATTTCGATTGTCGAATAGCAATAACAGCTTTACTGATGTCTTTAATACTAGGGTCATCAACGCCCATTTTTTTTAGCTCGTCCTCAATTGCTCCATAACTTGTGTTTTTTATTGCTGCTTTGGAAAGTCTAAAGGCAACATAGCAAATTATGTATTTTCCTTTTAATTGCTGTTTAAAGATGCTCTCTCGATAGCCAAATTGACATTGTTCCCCGTTAAATCTCTCAAGTTCTCCAAGCTCAATATTATATGCGATGAGGTATTCAAATACGTCTTTTACCTCAACGCCGTATGCCCCAATATTTTGCATTGGACTCGCTCCAACACTGCCAGGTATAAGACTTAAGTTTTCAATACCAGACCAGTTTTTGTCGATGCAGTAGCAAACAAAGTCATGCCATTGTTCTCCCGCTCCAGATTCCACCAAAACATGGTCATCTTCGTCAGCGATAATTTTAATGCCTTTTATTTCGTTTTTTAAAACTAATCCCGCGACATTTTTAGTCAAAAGTATATTACTTCCTCCCCCCAAAATAAAGAGGGATTTGTTTTTGTTATTTTTAACAAGTTCTGCTAATTGTTCAGTGGAACTAAAGCGTGAAAACTCTGCCGCTGTTACGTCAAATCCAAATGTATTATAAACTTTCAGCGAAATGTTCTTTTCAATTTTTGTTGTCATTTTTCCAATTAATTGTATTCACTTCGTAAAATAACCAAAGTCATTTGGTTTAATATCAAAAAACCACGACCAATAACTTAAATGGTGACTTCGTAAAAATCCTTTTTTTGCGTTTTTCGGTAAAAATAAGCGTCCACCCTTAGCTGGAATCATCACTTCCAAGCCGTAAACTTGCTCTTGGGGTGCGATACCGTCTTGTAGACAAATTACGTCAGCAGAGGCCTGTCCTAAGTTGTTGCTTCCATATTGCCACACTTCACGAAAGAGGGTCCAGTCAACGCCATAATATCCGGCACTTTCTGGTGCCATAATAAGTATTTTGCCGAAAGCGACCTTATCTTTTACCGCATTAATAAATCCAAGACTGTAGGCATAGCCAAAGCTATGACAAACGATATCGATGGTGTCTTTTATGGTAACGCATTTTTGTGTATTACAAGAGGAAGTTAAATAATTTTTCCCCGCTTCGGCTCCATTGGTCATGCGAATTAAAAATCCTTCCTCATTAACAGGGGGATTAATCACCCAACGGCTTTTTTTCGAAATCCAACAAAAACGTGAGGCAAACCAAGAAAGTCCGATGTGAAAAAAGTTTTTTTGCATCGATGTTCTTATCGTATTGTGTCCGTCAAGATAAATAGTTTGGTTTGGTTCAAAACGTTTAATAATCGTATCATTAAAGTTATACCAATAGCCCGTAACGTCTTTATTCATGATCAAGTTAGTCGGAATTTCTTTGTCGTGTTTTGGACCACGATGCCCATTGACAAATAAAAGTATTCTTTTGGGAGTCGTATCATTTTTGATTACTTGTGCGGCAGGCAACTCCGTAAATCCAAGGATTAGAAGTAATAAAAGTAATTTATTTGCCATACTGATAAAATATTCCTTTCGGCAAGGAGGTCCACTGACAGGCTTTTTGTCCACTTGCCTTTAGTCCATTATTAATCCAAGTATTACATGACAAGAACATGCTATAACTCTCGTTAGCGTCATAAAAGGCATCATTTTCTTTCAGTATTTTATCACTTTTTGGGTGTAGAATTATGGTCTGCTTTTTTTTGTTAAACTTTAAGTAATTTTTGATGTACTTAATTAGTCGTAAGTATTGATTTTTTGTTAACAGGAGTTTAACGGTTGGTCGATCGGTTAAAATAGATGCATGGTAAGTGGCGTGAATAGCAGAAGTTCCTAAACCAAAACCTGCATTGATAGCCGTCTTTGCTGTTAGGTCGGCCCATTCTGGTGTGTTTAAATAAAAGTCTTTATCACCCCAACCAATTGCGATGAGGTTTAGCGAGGTGTCTATAACTTTCGTGTTTTCTCTAGGAAAAAATTCTCTCCAGTCTACCCAATCATTTTTTACAGGTAAAACAAAGTCTGTATGTACTCCTGAATTCATGAGGTGAATTTCAATGGTGGGGTTAGTGGTTTTTTCCGCTGCTACTGTTATTCGTGCCAAAATAAAGTGGGCAATAAAGTAGAGAAGGATGCAGCTAAAAAATGCAATCAAAAACCACATAATCGATTTTAAAATTAACAAAATGATCTTTTGTGTCTTGGATCGTTTTTTTATCTTTTTCTGTGACTGCATACTTGTAAATGTGATATCTGATTTTAAAAACAAATTTAATCTTTCTTTGAAATATATTAGTTTTTAATGCATCTGTTACTAATTTTGTTTGTTACGTTAAAATCGAAAAATTTACTATGAAACTTATACTACTTTTTCTTACTATTTTCTCCATCTTTTCAATTTCTAGTCAAGTTGATCCTAATAAAATCAGTACTTCCTACAAATTTGAGGAGGTAATTAGTCAGATTGAACGCATTTACGTGGATCCCGTAGACACCAAAAAGTTGACAGAGTCTGCGCTTGTTGCTATGCTTGAAGAGCTTGATCCGCATTCAACTTATATTCCTGCTGAAGATGCTGATGAAGCGCAGTCTCAAATTAACGGAAGTTTTGTGGGTATTGGTGTACGCTTCCAAATTGTGAAGGATACCATCATGGTTGTTGCTACGATTCCGAGTGGGCCATCAGAAAAATTAGGCATTTTGGCAGGCGATCAAATTATGGTTGTTGATAATGCAAGTATCGCTGGAATAGGTGTCAAGAATAATGACGTGCGCTCGCGTTTAATGGGGGCTTTGGGAACTAAGGTGATTGTAAAGATTAAACGAAAAAATGTTGATGAATTACTCACATTTACAATTACGAGAGATAAAATCCCTATTTACTCAGTAGATGCAAGTTACATGATCACCTCAGAAATTGGCTACATAAAATTAAATAGTTTTTCCAGAACTACAGTCGAAGAAGTGCAGGCGAGCCTTAAGTTCTTAAAGTCAAAAGGAATGAAGTCCTTGGTTTTTGACTTACAAGGAAATGGAGGTGGCTTGTTGGATGCTGCTCATTACCTAACAGATGAGTTCCTTTCTGGCGATAAATTGATTGTTTATTCGGTGGGAAGATCGCAACCAAGAAGTAATTTACGTGCAAGCCGAAAAGGTTTGTGGGAAGAGGGTGGATTAATCGTACTTACCGACGAATATTCAGCCTCTGCTAGTGAAATATTTTCGGGGGCCATCCAGGATTGGGATAGGGGATTAGTGGTAGGTCGAAGGACCTTTGGAAAAGGACTCGTTCAACGACCAATTGAGTTGGCAGACGGAAGCCAGATCAGGTTAACTATTGCACGTTATTATACCCCAACTGGTCGATTTATTCAGAAGCCATACGAGGATAACGAAAACTACAAAAAAGACCTTACACAACGGTATTTAAACGGCGAGTTTCAAAATGCCGACTCCATAAAATTTCCGGATTCATTGAAGTTTACCACCCTTAAAACTAAACGAACCGTGTATGGTGGAGGGGGCATTATGCCAGATGTTTTTGTTGGACTAGACACCTCTGATATTACAGATTATTTTGGTGATTTAGTGCGTGGTGGACACGTGAATAATTTTGTGTTGGGATATGTCAATAAAAACAGGGAGCAACTAAAAGTAAATTACCCCGATTTTCAAACTTTTAAGACAAAATTTGTTTGTGATGATGCCTTTATGGATAGTTTTTTCGCCCATGTGCAGAAAGAAGCACCGGATTTGAAGTTTAACGAAAAGGAGTACTTAGTGAGTAAAAAAATGCTGCAAATGCGCATACGTGGTAATATAGCTCAAGATTTATGGAGCTCAAGTGATTCTTATCAAATTTTTAATGACTTTAATGAGGCACTGACAAAAGCAGTTGAAATTTACAGCGAAAAAAAATACAGTAAGTTTAAACTTGACTTGTAAATAGCGCTTATTTAGCTGGTCTTGGTGGAACGTAGAGCATTTCTACGTGTGGTATGCCATCTTCAAGGTATTCTTTACCGTTTGAGAGGAAAAGGTGTGAATTGTAAAATTTTTCAAGGTGCTGTTGCGCTCCTATTTTTATAGGGACAATGCCGAATTCTTCCACAACAAATTGCATACATTGCTCCATGAGTAAGTGTCCATATCCCTTCCCTCGAACACTTTCGTCAGTCACAACACGACCTATCGACACTTCAGCATAGTTTGTTCCAGCAGGTAAAATTCGCGCAGTAGCGATAACTTCATCAAGCTCATTTTGAAAAATTGCGTGGAATGAAATTTTATCTTTCCCGTCTAATTCTAAATAGCTACATTCTTGTTCCACAACGAATGCTTTAATTCGCAAAGCAATTAAGTCATGTAATTCTGTAAGGCTTAAAGCCGAGAAATGTTTAATTTGCTTTTTCAAAATAGTTATTCATATTCAAATGTAGATAAATTTGTTGATTAATTATATTCGTTTTTATTTTAGCTCTTGTAATTCAAAGTATTTTTGTATTCTAAAACTTTTAAATGAATTCTCCGCTTATTATAATTGTCTTCATAGTTGTTGTTGGATTGATTTTGGCATTTGATTTAGGATTGTTATCAAAAGTGAAGCAAACTAAAATGGCATACAAAAAAGCGCTGATGTGGACATCAATATGGGTTGGGTTAGCGATGCTTTTTAGCTTTTTTGTTTGGAAAATGGAGGGCTTTGAAAAATTTGTCCAGTTTCAATCGGCTTATTGGATTGAGGAGGCCCTTTCTGTTGATAATCTATTTGTGTTTTTATTAATCTTTTCTTACTTCAAAATAGATGGTTTTCGTCAGCAACGCGTATTACTTTGGGGTATTATCGGCGCTATTGTTTTCCGTGGAATTTTTATTTTTTCGGGAGTTGGCTTAATTAATCTGACCTATTTACCAGAATTTTCAGTTGGTAATTGGCACTTTACATTAGGTCATACAGGCAAGGAGTCAATCGATTTTGCTAACCGTACTTTTCATAAGATTAATTTAGTGATGTCCTTCTTTGGGCTATTTTTATTGTATGCTGGAATCAAGTCTGGCTTTTCTAAAGCAGACGAGGAGAATACAGATTATGAAAATGGTTTGGGTGTTCGTTTAATAGCCAAATTTATACCTATCAAAACAAATTTTGATGGCGATAATTTTTTTCAACGCATAATGCACAACGGAAAATTGAAGCTTTATGGTACAAAATTATTTCTAGTTTTAATAATAGTTGAATCCTCCGATTTGTTATTTGCAGTTGATTCAATACCTGCCATATTTTCTATCGCGCCAAATGATCCTTTCATTCTTTATTCTTCCAATATTTTTGCCATTCTTGGACTGCGTTCACTCTTTTTTCTCTTGTCGAATTCCATGGAGCTATTTTCAAAGCTTAAATACGGATTGGCTATTATCCTCAGTTTCATTGGATTGAAAATGTTGGTTGCGCCGATTTATCACATTGAAACTATCGTTTCCCTTTTAATTGTAGTTTCTGTATTGATGGGTTCAATTTTGCTCTCTATTTTAACCAAGAAAAACGCTGCTTCGAACGGTTAAAATAATACACTAGCCCCATCCTCACTTGCTGATACGTTGCACCTAAATTTTGCAAATAATTCTCGACCGTATCCAATAGTTTCAACGTTTTCTTTCAATACGAGTTTTCGTGCAGTAATTTCTTCAAAATTCTCACAGTTAAGTAAGCCCTCATTGGTATCTAGATGAAGCATGTCGCCTGTTCTAATTTTAGCAATTAGTCCTCCGTCTCTTGCCTCGGGACACAAGTGAATGGCCGCGGGAACTTTACCCGAAGCACCAGACATTCGTCCATCAGTGACCAATGCTACTTTATAACCACGCTTTTGAAGGATGGTCAATGTTGGTGTTAATTGATGTAATTCAGGCATGCCATTTTGTTTAGGACCTTGAAAAGGCAATACGGCAATGAAATCCTTGTTGAGTTCATCTTTTTTGAAGGCATCAATAAGATCTTGTTGTTCTAAAAATACAATGGCAGGTGCCTCAATTTTTCGATGATCTGATTCAACTGCTGCGGTCTTAATCACGGCACGACCCAGATTTCCTTTTAAAATTTTAATGCCGCCATCTTTTGAGAAGGGATCGGATGCGGGACGAATTATACTTTTGTTTAAACTCTCCTTAGGGCCCTCTACCCATATTAATCGATGAGCTTCAATTTTGGGCTCTTGGGTATATTTTTTAAGTCCTTTGCCAATAATTGTTTGAACATTTTCATGCAATAGGCCATTTTCTAGTAGCGTACTAATTACGAATGACATACCACCAGCAGCATGGAAGTGATTGACATCGGCTGCCCCATTTGGATACATACGAGTGATTAATGGTATTACATCTGAAAGTTCAGACATATCATCCCAATTTATAATAATTCCTGCGGCTCTAGCTATAGCAATTAAATGTATGGTATGGTTGGTTGAACCGCCGGTAGCAAGCAAACCAATAATGCCATTTACAATTGATTCCTCGGTGACAATAGCCATCAAAGCTCTATCTAATCCTAGTTTCGAATTATAAGCTGCTATTTTCACTGCTTCTTCGGTTAGGAGTGAACGCAATTCAGTATTTGGGTTCACAAAACTAGATCCAGGAAGTTGTAAGCCCATTATTTCCATGAGCATTTGGTTGGAATTAGCGGTTCCATAAAAAGTACAGGTGCCGGGCGAATGATAGGAATCAGATTCCCCTTTTAATAATTCTTCTCGGCCTATTTTACCTTCTGCAAATGCTTGACGAATCTGTGATTTTTCGTCATTTGAAATACCACTAGGCATTGGACCTCCAGGAACGAAAATAGTAGGTAGTTGCCCAAATCGTAAGGATCCGATTAATAAACCGGGAACAATTTTATCGCATATTCCTAAGCAAAGTACAGCATCAAATAAATTGTGAGATAAACCCACTGCGCTTGCCATTGCCACTACATCTCGGCTGAAAAGGGATAGCTCCATTCCCGGCTGACCTTGGGTTACACCGTCACACATAGCGGGTACCGCACCAGCAACTTGAGCTACTGCATTATGCTTTATGGCAAAATCGCGTATATGCTGAGGAAAATGTTCAAAAGGCTTGTGTGCAGAAAGCATATCATTATAGGCGGTGATGATCCCAATATTTGGCGTTATATCGCCTCGGAGTTCATTTTTTTCGTGTGAGCCACATCCAGCGAAAGCATGCGCTAAATTTCCACAACTCATTCCCTGACGAGTAACCCCTTCTTGGTGGGACTTTACCATGTCGGAGAGGTATTTTTCGCGCGATAGTCTACTCCTTTCTATAATTCTTGCGGTAACCTTCGTAATGCTATTGTTCATTTTTTAGGTGTTTTCTGTGAAATACACTTCTGTTAGCTGACTTTCGAAATGACTTATGGGTGTTCCCTCTTCTTTGGCAAGCTTAAATTTATCTAATTTTTTCAAGCCAGTAAAATATAAAAATAAATATGATGAACTAATTAACATAGAACGATTACATGTAATTCTTTTGGTTGGGTGATTCGGTGAATTGGTGTAACATATTCCCCCATCAATATCTTGGATGGCTAGTTCACTCATAGGGTCATTTGGAAATATGGAGGCGGTATGACCATCATCGCCCATTCCTAATAACACGATGTCAGCACCAATAAATGGCGCGTAATTTATGGAAACTTCCTCCAAATTTTTGGCTAAATCAAATTGGTTGATCACCATACTTGAAAAATTCTCATTTTTTATTTTTTTGAAAACATTTCTAATTAATGCCTCGTTTGAAAATCCACTGCTTTGGTCTACAAATCGTTCATCAACAAGTCCGATGTGCATTTTATCCCAATCTAAATCACAATCTGCGATAGATTTATATAATGGAAGCGGGGTGCTTCCACCAGAAAGTAGGAGGTAGGACTTGCCCTTTTCTCTTATGGCATTTTCAACGATAATCTTGATGTCTTCCGTTAAGGTTTTTATTAATTCTGAATTCGTATCAAATGTTTGCATTATTCTCTCCATGTTTTTGTAATCCATGTATCTCCGTCGGCTAAAATGGCATCGCCAGGACCCCATGTACCTGCTTCATAAAGGATATTTTGCTGATTAACAGCTTTCCAGCTGTTTGTGATGGTTTCTATCCAAGTCCAAGCTGCCTCCAATTCATCTTGACGCATAAAAAGCGTTTGATTACCTCTAATTACATCTACAATTAAACGTTCGTAAGCATCTGCAAATCGCTCTTTAAATGAATCGGTGTAATCGAGTTTGAGGGCGATTGGTTTGTATCGATAACCACCTGGCCCCGGCACTTTGGTCATTTGAATGAGTTCTATCCTTTCTTCAGGCTGTAGTCGTATGATTAATTTATTATTATTTAGTTTCTCTTTCGATGGGAAAATATTGTGGCTAACTTCCTTGAAATTTATAACGATTTCTGAGTAGCGTTTTTTGAGTCTCTTTCCCGTCCGCAGGTAGAACGGAACATCCTTCCAACGCCAATTATCGACATAAGCTTTCACAGCAACAAAGGTCTCTGTTTTGGAATTGTACTTTTCGATATCTTCTAAATAAGAACCCACTGCCTCCCCAAGTATGCTACCTCTCGAATACTGACCCTTCACCGTGTGCGTTAAAACGGAGTCTTTTGTTAATGGCCTTAATGCACGTAAAACTTTTAATTTTTCATTTCTTACCTCATCAGCCTGAAGTATGTAGGGAGGTTCCATGGCTACCAAACAAAGTAATTGAACCAAATGGTTTTGAACCATATCCAGTAGTGCGCCACTATTATCGTAGTAATCAGCTCGCTTTTCAACCCCTAATTTTTCGGAAACGGTTATTTGAATATTATCGATATTTTGGTAGTCCCAAGCCCGTTCGAAAAGGTTGTTAGCAAAACGTAAGACCATTAAATTCTGAACTGTTTCTTTACCTAAATAGTGATCGATACGATACACTTGTTCCTCTTTAAAGGCAAGCATTATTTCTGCATTGATGGCGTTTGAGGAAGCTAAACTGTAGCCCAATGGTTTTTCTAACACCACTTTACTATTCTCAAAGATTAAATCACATGCTTTTAGTGTTTTAGCAATTTCGCCAAAAGCAGCAGAGGGTGTTGAAAAATAAAAAATATTTTGGTAGGACTTAAATTGATCAAGGTGAAGTTTTAATTCTTGATAGGACTCAACGGTTGATTCGCTGGCAGAGATTAAGGTTATTTTATTTACGAAATCATTGATTTCAATTGCAGTTGTATCCTCTTCTGCCGTGGCAAGTAAATGTTTTGTCAGATCAACAATAAATGTTGAGTCAGTTATATTTTTTCGTGTAATTGCAATAATGTTATAGGAAGTTAAAAATTGACCATCTAATTCCCTATGCAGCAAGGCAGGATAAATTTTTCTAATCGCCAAATCGCCTTCACCTCCAAAAACTACTATGTTGAAGGATTCAAATTTTTCGGTATGTTTTGATTTCTTTGTCATAATTAATTGACTGCACTTTGTTTTTGTCAAAAATACAATAAGTATTTAGTTAATCAAAGATAATAAATATCGTGAGCCAACTATGTCTCCAAAATTTCGTTACTTCGTTATAAATATTTATCAAAGTTATGATTAAAGGGCTATCTCTGGTTTTTATTTTTCTTTTTGCGCTTAAAATCAATTCCCAAACGTTTGTATTCGGTCAACTAAACGGCTCGCCCGTACTCAATACGGCGGGTTGGAATTTGAATGGGAACGCCTATGTTGGCGATACGCCAGGAGATCCAAATAATTTTAATGATGAATTGATTCTTACTAATGCGAGTGGTAGTCAAAGCGGTGGTGTTTTTTATTCACAACCTTTAAATTTAGGGGTGTGTTCGAACTGGATTGTAGATTTCGAATACAGGATCTGGGGTGGAAGCGCCGCTGACGGTTTGGCATTTTGTTTTTTGCAGGTACCACCCGTTGGTTTTATTGGTGGTGGCGGTATCGGGATTCCTGGTGCTGCAAATGGTCTCAAAGTAGTCTTGGATACATGGGATAACGGCTGCGGTGCAAACCCAGAATTGCAGATTTATAATGGGGTAGGTTATGGTGAATGCAATGCAGGTATTGTGAAACTAACTAATACCGGCGGCGTATTAAATTTTATTCGCGGTAATTTATATAGACCAGTTCGCATCATTTATAATAATGGTCTTATCAGTTTACTTATTAATAATACCTTGTATCTCACCGCTAATTTCCCTATTAATTTTACGGGTTACATGGGATTTACCGCTGGAACTGGAGGTGCAACTGATCAACATTCAATACGCAATGTGGTAATTTATACGGCACAAGCAAGCTCAAATGCAGGAGTTGATGTTCAAACTTGCCCCAATCAAAATGTATCAATTGGTGGGGCTAATAATCCTGCTTACGTGTATTCTTGGTCTCCTGCGAATGGATTAAGTAGCACAAGTGTTGCCAATCCGACCGTTAATCTTCCAAATAATTCTGTGGTGCCTATTACGCAAACATATACCGTTTCAACTACGCTTGCTAACAATGCTGGAAATTGTCCAACAACAGATCAGGTGCTCGTTACGGTTAACCCTTCTTTTAATACCAATCTAACTGACACTATTTGTGATGGAAGCACTTATTTTTTTAACGGAAATCCCATCAACAGTTCAGGGAATTATGTAGATTCACTAACGTCTGTTTCCGGTTGTGATTCGGTCATTACCTTGGATATTGTTATTTCTAATAACCCCATCGTAACTTCTCCCGACTTACAAATTTGTCTAGGAGATTCTGCCTTATTAATTCCTTCTGGTGCCAATACTTATACTTGGATACCTACGGTAAATGTTGTGGATAATATAGGACAAATGTGGGTGGATCCTATTATAACTTCCACCTATGTAGTACAGGGAACCAATTTAGAAGGGTGTTTTGATTTGGATACCCTTACTGTAATTGTTAACCCCATACCACTTACGCAACTTGTAGCAGATGATAATTCGATTTGTCCAAATACCGTGGTTCAATTCAATGCTTCAGGAGCCGCTACCTATCAATGGTCAGGTGTTGATTTAACTGGATTTACGGGTGCTTCTCAAAGTATAACTGGTGTGACAAGTGGCATGTATTCGATAACAGGAACCAGTCAATATGGTTGTATTTCCTCGGATTCTCTATATATTACTGTTCATCCTGTCCCCACATTAAGTGCAAGTCCACTTTTAAGCGAAATTTGTTTTGGTGAGTTAGTTACTTTTCAAGTGGCTGGAGCAGATTTTTATCAATGGTCGAATGGTCAATCTACATCAACTTTTACGTACCAACCTTCTACATCTGAATCTATTACTATAATTGGTTCGAATACCTTCGGTTGCGCCGACACCACCCAAGTGGGGGTGATTGTGCATCCAAACCCGCTCGCTTTACTCGATGCCTTGTCCCTTAATTTATTAAGCGATTCTCCCTTTGCTACCTTTTACAATAATTCCATCAATGCCTTTTCCTCTGCTTGGTATTTTGGAGATGGTACATCTTCAAATGATAATTCATCCGAAGTAACGCACGCTTATCCTTATGAAGACGGAAACTATACGATCATTCTTTCTGTTTCCTCAGATTTCGGGTGTTTGGATTCCACCGAAATTTCTATTCAGATTTCGGGTGATCCAATTTACTATGTCCCTAATACTTTTACGCCAGATGGGGATGAACATAACAATGTATTTCAGCCGATTTTCACCACAGGATTTGATCCAGCGAGCTATCATTTAGTACTTTATAATCGTTGGGGTGAATGTGTCTTTGAGTCTTTTTCTACCAATCAAGGATGGGATGGATATTATGGTGGGATAAAGGTAGAACAGGGGACTTATTCCTATTTGATTCAGTTTTTTGATAAAAAAGCGAATAAAATTGTACAGCTGAACGGACATGTCAATGTGATTTATTAAAGAATCTTCATGATCAGATATTTACGAATAGTATTTTTTATTGTTTTTAGTTTTAGTTGGTTCTTGTCATCAACGAACCTTCGTGCTCAGAATATCTCGGGTGTCGTAAATGCGTATATCAATGTCACGAATGTGGGCATTAATTCTGTTACGGTATCAAATGCTTCCAATTATGCTGTAGGTGATGAGGTGCTTTTGATTCAAATGAAAGGGGCAACAATAACAACAGGGAATGTGCCGACTTTTATGGTGATTGTAAAGCGCAAGTGGGTGTGTATTCCTTTATTTTATCCTACAGCGCGAGTGCTAGCCCTGATTTAAAAACATTTACAGGAAGTGTCTCTTTATTAAGGTAAAATGTTGTCGCTTTTGATGCTTTAATCACTGCTATTGGGTAGGATTGATTATTTTTGTGCTCTACTTCTCCAGCATGAAATTAATACGACTTTCTTTTTATCTTATAATTTTTCTTTCAGGAGTTTCATATTCCCAAAATTCATCGCAAGGTGAAGGGATGATAATGGGGAGGGTTGTTAATTCGATTAATGATAAACCCATGGAATATGTCACTATTCGATTATTCTTGGAAAAAGATTCTAGCTTGATAGCTGGTATTTATTCGGATTCAGAAGGTAAATTTTTATTTGATAAATTAGTGCCAGGAGCTTATTATGTGAAATTTTCTTTCGCTGGCTTTTTAGCAAATAGTAGTGAAATAGTTACCATTACTTCTAATCTCAAAGTCTTGAATTTGGGGAATACTTCCATGGAGTTTGATAAGACCTTGCAAATTGGTCAAGTCGATGTGGTGGGGCAAGCAAGTATATTAAGTGCAGGCATTGATAAAAAAGTGTACAATGTCGCAGAAGATATGTCCGTGAAAGGAGGAACTGCAAACGATGTCCTGAAAAATATTCCGTCAGTGGATTTGGATCAAGATGGCCGCATTATGCTTCGTGGCGATGGAGCCGTTACGGTTTTAATTGATGGTAGACCAAGTTCCTTGTCTGGAGGTAATGGAAAAACGCTGTTGGATGCTCTTCCTGCTGGATCGATCGAAAGAATTGAAATTGTCACAAATCCCTCGGCTAAATATGATCCTGACGGAACTTCTGGAATCATTAACATAGTACTTAAGAAAAATAAATTAAAAGGATTTAATGGTTTGTTGAACGCAAATTTAGGTTCTGGAAATTTAAAAGGTGGTAATGTGGCTGATGGTGGATTCTCGCTTAGTTATCGAAATTCATTCTTTAATATTTATGGTTCCTACAATGGTCGTTACCTTGATGGGTATCGAAATAACACGTCTTACATCAGGCAAACTTTTATCAATGACTCCATTTCCATCTTAGATCAAAATCGTACAGGTACGGATTTAAATGCTGGAAATACCGCTAGATTTGGCTTGGATTTTACGCTCAAAAATAGAAGGTCAATCTCTTTCTCTTCTACTGGAAGCAACGGAAGGAGAGATAGAACCGGAGATTTGTGGAATGGTTTTCAAGACGAAGACATAATGCTTTTTGCATTATCTCGTAGACTGTCTTACGATCCGTCTCAGCAACATAATTATGATTTTAATGTCAATTTCAAACAAGAATTTAAAAACAATCGCGGTAATTTCATAATCGATGCAAACCAATCAATAGGCACAGAGTCTATTCAGGGATATTATCTTCAACAAAATTATGGCTTGGACTCAATTGTTGATGCAAGTTCCTACTTAAGACAACAATTGTTTAATAAAGAGAAAAATAATATAAGTACGATACAAGCCGATTTTACGTACTTATGGCCTGAAAAATTTATGCGTTCCGAATTCGGAGTTAAAGCAATTGTTCGAGCCCAAGAGGTAGATACTTATTCAGAGACGTTTGACCAAGCATCGCTTGATTTTTTAGAAGATACCTTAGCCAATTTTCTTTACCAGTACGATGAACAAATTTTTAGTGCCTACGGTATTTTTGGACACCAATTAAACAAATTCAAGTACCAAGGTGGAATTCGGCTTGAAAAAGCGTATCAAATTCCAAACTTAGTTTCTGACTCATTACGAATAAGCAACGATTATTTTAATTTCTTTCCCTCGGCTCATCTTAAATATGCCTTAACACCAAAATCTGAAATTGGCTTAAGTTATAGTCGTAGAATTACGCGTGCTTCCTCAGGGGATTTAAATCCGTTTACTGCATATTCTGATCCCTTTAATTTACGACGTGGCAATCCATATTTGCAGCCAGAATTCATCAATTCGTACGATTTAGCTTATTCGTCGGAAGGTACTAAACTGAATTTCTCTGCTGCCATCTTTTATAGGCATACGGTAAATGCGATTTCTCGGATTAAAGTGTTTTATGATGATAACTCTTCTGCGGTTACATTTGCTAATGTTGGCCAGTCTCATAGTTATGGAACTGAATTGATTGCCTCTTATAAACCGACAAAATGGTGGCGAAATACGCTTTCAACTAATATTAATTACGTTCAATATCAAACCTCTAATGCCAATTGGAATCGAAATGGGTTCAATTGGAATGTTAAGTACATCGGCTCGGTTGATTTTTGGAAAAAAACCGCTACGATTCAATTAAATGTTAATTATATTGCTCCTAGAATTACGGTTCAGGGAATCGCACAGCGAAAAGGTTCGGTAGAATTGTCTTTTGATAAAAAGTTTAATGATGGCAAATGGACGTTTGGAACGCGTGTTTCAGATATATTTAATCGTCAAGGTTTCTTTATGGAAGTAAATCAATTAAATATTTATCAAGTCACCGAATTTAAATGGTTAACTAGGCGTGTTTATTTAACGGTTGCGTATAAATTTGGAAAGTTGGAAATGGGAAATAAAAGTAAAGTCCCCGGCTCAGAAGGTAATGATCTATAATTATCAAAAATTTGCTTTATGTCAAAGAAAATTAAAAATAGTGTCAACGTTGTTTATTCAACAAATCCCAATTTTATTTACCAAACTGATGAGGTAAATGAAGCGGAAACAATTTCATCAAACCTACAAGCGCTATATGTTTCCATCGATCGTAAGCAAAGAGCTGGTAAAGAAGTAACGCTGATTGAGGGTTTTATTGGTAAAGAGGACGACCTCAAGGAACTCGGCAAGCTATTAAAGTCTAAATGTGGAGTGGGCGGTACTGTGAAAGATGGGGAGATTTTAATTCAAGGAAATTTTAAAGATAAAATTTTTGATTATCTCATCAAGGAAGGATATTCAAAAACAAAGAAAAAAGGGGGGTGAACGCTATCTTTTCAATTCAACGCTGTGCTTAAGTGATGATTGGCAGCAACTTGTAAATTTTTTAAACGGGTTATTCGCTACAGATAATGTTGTAGTTGGTTTTCAGATGGTTACGAACGCAATCAGCGCGTTTTCCCGAATTAGGATGTGAACTTATAAGTGAAGTAATGCCATTATCCGCCGTACCTTCTTTTTCATTCATACGCTTCCACAGAGAAATAGTGTGACACGTTTGATAACCTGCTTTTTTTGCTACATCTATTCCCCACATATCGCAATGTGCTTCATTTTTTTGATTGAAAGAAATGGTTAGTATGTTGGCCACGAAAACCGTAAATCCACCAAACTTTTTTCCAATATAGTATTCATAGGTTTTTGTTTTCGAAATGCCATCTTTAATATGGCCCAACTCATTGTGCGCAATTTCGTGTGCTAAAATGGCAGCGATTTCATGTTGATTTTTACAAAATTTGTACATTCCCGAGGTAAAGAAAATTTTACCACCTACAGTAAAAGCGTTAATCATAGGGTCGTTAATGTAGTAAAGTTGGTAGGTGAATCCTCTTGCTTGGGGTATTTTTACTTTAAGCTTATTTAGAATAGTTTGCAGTGCATTAAATTCCGTGCCCTTAGTAATGAAAGTATATTCTTTTTTGCATTCATCGAGGACTTGCACGCCTGCATCAATTTCCTCAGAAAAACTTGCTTCAACACCAATAGATGAAATAAGCTCTTTTTCCAGATCACTTAACCAGTTGGTTGTTTCGCTATCCATACACGAAAAGTCATACGTGATGGTATTGGATTTTGACTTTTGAGAAAAACTCCCCAAACTAATACCAAAATTCAAAATAAGGAACATGATTACTTTTTGGTGCATGGGGCTAGGTATATTTTTCTTCAAATCTAGTGAATTTCAGGATAAATTAACCTTTAAAACTGTTGTTATTTGGATCGTCTTTAAAATATAATTTGTTTCTTCCATAACAATTTGAATCGCAACGACAGATGAAATAAAATTTATTGCATTGTGACGAACTTCACTAGAAACTTTTCTTCCCGATGGAAGTAAAGGGATGTGTGCCTTCTCACCCGGTAATTGTGCTGTCAATACCTCAATCTAATGTTCTCTAAGCGACATTAATTCTTTATTTCAGGAATAAATGTAGCCATAAAAAGCGGAAGTATACATTTACTTTTAGCAACTTTCATTCATTTTACCTAATTTTTACTTTTTGTATATACCCCTAAAAATTTAGGGGGTATTGTTGAAAAATTGTTAATTCTTTTCAAATTGCGAATATAAATAATCCTAAATTTGTAAAAAAAATAGAAAAAATGGCTGTAAAACGTTTAAATGCTTATCAAGATGTTTTGAATCGGGAACCGATAAATATTGATTACACCGGTAAACTCTCGGATTTATATGGAACAAATGTTTTTCATGCCGAGGTAATGCGTGAGTACCTACCTTCTGACACCTACAAATCGATGATGGCTTCGATGCACCATGGTGTTCGTTTGGATCGTAAAAATGCTGACCAGGTTGCTTCCGCAATGAAAGATTGGTCAATATCTAAGGGAGCAACACATTATACCCATTGGTTTCAGCCTTTAACAGGATCAACTGCAGAAAAACACGATGCCTTTTTTAAACCCATAGGTCCAGGAAAAGCTATTGAGCGCTTTGATGGCGATTTACTAGTACAGCAGGAACCAGATGCTTCTTCATTTCCGAATGGAGGGATACGAAATACCTTTGAAGCAAGAGGTTATACCGCCTGGGATCCTTCGTCTCCTGCATTTGTTATTGGTAAAACGTTGTGTATACCAACTATATTCATCGCTTACACGGGAGAATCCCTCGATTTCAAAATGCCGTTAATTCGTGCTTTGGCAGCTATTGATCAAGCTGCTGTTGATATTTGTCAATTTTTTGATAAAAATGTAAATAAAGTAGTAGCAACGTTGGGGTGGGAGCAAGAATATTTTTTAATTGATCAGGCCTTGTTTAACGCTCGCCCTGACTTATTACTTACCGGAAGAGCACTTTTTGGTCACGCGCCTGCAAAAGGACAACAGCTTGACGATCATTATTTTGGTTCAATTCCCGAACGGGTACATGCCTACATGCGCGAGTTTGAAATTGAGTCCTTGAAACTTGGAATTCCAGTAACAACAAGACACAATGAGGTGGCACCTAATCAATTTGAATGTGCACCCATTTTCGAAGAATGTAACCTAGCAAACGACCATAATTTGTTGTTAATGGACGTTATGGAGAAAGTCGCTAGAAAGCATAATTTTCGAGTTCTATTGCATGAAAAGCCGTTTAAAGGCGTAAATGGATCCGGAAAACATAATAATTGGTCATTAGGAACGGATACAGGAGTTAATTTGCTTGCACCCGGCAAAAATCCCAAATCAAATCTTCAGTTTTTAACATTTTTTGTAAACACGATAAAGGCAATACACGATCACGCGGATATTTTACGTGCAGCTATTGCATCGGCTGGTAATGATCATCGACTTGGCGCAAATGAAGCACCACCGGCGATAATTTCCGTTTTTATTGGTAGTCAATTATCCAGTTTGCTAGATGAACTCGAAAAAAACATTAAGGTCGGGAAAATGACGCCCCAAGACAAGACCGAATTAAAGTTAAATATTGGTAAGATACCGCAAATTTTATTGGACAATACCGATCGTAATCGTACCTCCCCATTTGCTTTTACGGGAAATAAATTTGAATTTAGGGCGGTTGGTTCCTCAGCAAATTGTTCTTCGGCTATGATTGTTGTTAATACGATAGTTGCCAAACAATTACAACTTTTTAAAAAATCGATTGATGCTCGAATTTTAGCAGGAGAGGGCAAGGACGAGGCAATTTTGAAGGAACTACAAGTGCTCATTAAAGAATCTAAGAAAATACGTTTTGAAGGCAATGGTTATGGCGAAGACTGGAGTGCAGAAGCAGCGAAAAGAGGACTAGCAAATATAAAAGATACCCCTCGAGCAATTAAAATTTGGCAGGGTAAAAAGGTGGCTAAGTTATTTGAGGAAATGGGTGTGCTGTCAACACGCGAATTAGAGGCACGCACGGAAATTGAGTTTGAAAGTTACATCATGAAAATACAAATTGAATCTCGTTTAATGGGTGATATCGTTCAAAATTATTTTATTCCTGCTGCGGTTCAGTATCAAAATAAACTTTTACAAAATGTACAGGGCTTAATGTCAGTTTTTGGTGAAAAAGAAGGAAAAAATCAGGCGTATGCGCAGTTGGATTTACTTACAAAAATTAGTAATCACATTAATTCAATGAAAAAAGCAGTTGATGTGATGCTTGTTGAGCGAAAAAAAGCCAATAAAATGGAACATGCCGAGGAAAAAGCAATTGCTTATTGTGATAATGTTAAGATTCACTTCGATGAAATTCGTTATCATGCAGATAAATTAGAATTGCTTGTAGAAGATGAATTGTGGCCATTGCCAAAGTTCAGGGAGATGTTGTTTACACGTTAGGCTTTTGGTGTTATTTTTATGTAATTATTAAATTGTTGAAGCAACCATTTTTTTTCTATAAGGTTAGGTAGATATAAGTTATATTTGCTAAACAAAAAAAAATTAAAACCCCAAGTGGAAATACACTTAAGGCGCTTAGCTAAAATCCTGTTCGTTTTATCCACATTGGTCAGCGTGCATGTTTATGGACAGGCGAGTTTTAGCACAAATCCAATAGCAATCAACGGAACCATTACACTTTGCCAGGGTAATGCTATAACTTATACAAATACTTCAACTGGAACCAATAATAACACCAATTATAATTGGACATTTCAGGGTGGTAATCCGAATAATGGGAACCAGATTGGGCCATACACCGTAAATTATAACAACAATGGAAATTTTACTACCACCTTAAGTTTGGGTGGGGGGAATACTGCGTCTGTAAATATTGTGGTTTCGAATAATACCGCGCCACTGGCAGTTTTGACCATTCAGAATATTGGGCAGTATTCAAGTACTGTGTATAACGGGGTGACAATTTTTCGTAAATGTGGTGGGAATTCTATTGGTAACTTTAATTTCACTGATCCAAACATGGCTGCAAATCCTGCTGGGACAACTTACTTGGTCAGTTGGGGAGATAATACAACGGCAACTATACCTAACCCAGTTGCACCTCAATGGGTACATTCCTACACAGGACAGGGAAATTATACATTAACTTACACAGTAACATTTCCGGGCGGATGCACTACAACAAGCACCTATCAAGTTTACGTTGGGAATTTTGCCCCTGCTATTACCTTGGCGGGTTCTGGTTCATCCTCGTGTTTACCAAATAATTATTCTTTTACCTTAGGAACTGGAAATGCCACACCATCTGTAGGAACTACTTTTCAAGTTATTTACAATGATGGTTCACCAGTAACTATTATAAATGGATTAGGTGCCAATAACTTAGATACCATTTTTCATCAATTCACGAATACTTCTTGTGGCGTAAACTCTACGATTCAGACCACTGTATACCAAAATTCCTATGCGATACAAGTTTTAGCCATAAATGGATGTAGTCCCCAAGGCACATTTGGAGCCATCGGACCCATATCTGTTTCCAATAGTGTGAATGCCAATTTTGTTGCATCGCCTGCACCATTTTCTCCGGTTTGTGTAAATCAAACTATTCAATATAACGACGTTACCGATCCGGGCTCAAACGTTTCTTCTGGTTCTTGTGATTCCCTTTATGGCCATTATTGGACCATTACACCAAATTCTGGTTATACCCTTGGCGCTGGAGCGTCATTGGGTTCTAGTAACGGCTTCTTACCAAATTCACAATTTGGCTATGATTGGCAATCATGGACCCAAGGGTCTTTGCAACTACCAGTAACATGGACAGCTCCGGGTACATACCAACTAACACTACATGTCGGTAATGATTGTGGTATAGATTCCTCTGTTCAAACAATTTGTGTTGTAAGTGCTACTCTAGCTAATTTCACACTCCCTGTAAATACGGGTTGTGCGCCAGTATCAATTACGCCTGTAAATAATTCAAGTGTTCCTGGGTGTAATAATTCAAATTTTTACAATTGGTCCGTAATCTCGACAAATCCTCAAAATTGTACCACCTTAGGAGGACCTGCCGTTGCTCCAGCAAATAGTAACCTTGCTACACCAAATTTCAACTTTACGGGTCCTGGGGTTTATACATTGCAACTAATTACAGGATTAAATACGGCAATTGCAGGGAATTCATGTGTGAATGATACTATGGCACTTACTGTTACCATCAAAGCCTCCCCAATGGTTTCAATTACGCCACCAGCTCCAATTTGTGCAGGGGCAAGCTTTACGCCTGTATTAACTGCAAACGTTTGTTACGGCACTCCGCCAATTGCCTATGCCTGGAATTTTAACCCGAATAATAATATACCACTTAATAGCCAGCCAAATCCTCTAACTTCGAATCTTCAAAATCCTGGCGCGATCACTTATCCAGCCAATGGTACTTTTCCTTTTTCTGTAAGTGCCACCAACGAATGCGGAACCACTACAGCCAATTCTACGATTGTGGTTCAGCCTACTGCTATCGTTACGCCTGGAACTTACGGTCCTTTTTGTATGGGTTCATCGGTACAATTAAATGGGGCGGTAAGTGGCGGCTCAATAACAGGGACATGGTCTTCTAGTGTAGCTGGTGGAACTTTTACACCCAACGCCAACGCATTAAATGCCGTATTTACACCTCCACCAAATTTTGTTGGAAGCGCTGTATTATCACTTACCTCCGGCAATCCTCCAGCGCCATGTCAATTTGCTGTAGCACAAACCGTGATTTCTTTTCAAACGCAAGCAACCGTTGTCCCAGGAAACTATGGGGCAATTTGTATGAATCAAGTGCTTACCTTGGCAGGTCAAATAGGTGGCGCTGCCTCTAGTGCAACGTGGACATCCAATATCGGAGGCACATTCTCTAATTCCAGTTCCTTAACATCTACTTACACCCCGCCTGTGGGATATGTAGGAAATATCATTCTTACTTTAACCACCAATGACCCTGCTGGACCCTGTATTGCTGTTTCTTCAACAGTGACCATTGTTGTTAATCCAATTCCTGCGGCTACGGTGAACCCACTTACTTCGGTCATTTGTTCAGGTGCTCAGGTGAGTTATAATTTATCATCAACATTGGCTAATACGAATTACAATTGGATCGTAGTCGCACCGTTGCCTGCCGGTGTTACCGCAAGTACAAATGGAACGGTAAATGCGCCAACTTCTACTTTAAACGTAACCGTTACAAATAACTCAGGTGCTACGCAAACAATTTCTTACACCATTACACCCACTTTATCAGGTTGTAGTGGCGCTCCCATCACCACGCAAATAACGGTTCAGCCGGTAGCAACAAACGTTGTAAATCAAGCAATAACGGTCTGTCCAGGAGCAAACATAGCACCTGCTGCATTTGCCAGTGTCCCAGTCGGTTCAACGTTTGTATGGTCAAATTCAAATACCTTAATCGGATTAGCTGCAAGTGGCTCTGGTAATATTCCTGCTTGGAATGCTCCAGCAAACAATACAAATGTGCCAATTACAGGAACAATTACAGTTACTCCAACTTACAATTCTTGCGTTGGAACAGCGTCGAGTTTTGTTGTGTCTATTAGTCCTACTCCCGCCATAGTAAATACACCTTTAGCACAAACAATTTGCTCTGGTACTGCTACCGCTGGAGTAGCATGGAGCTCAAATTTGATAAGTACAACATTTGCTTGGACGGGTGTTGCTAGTGCTGGAAATCTCACAGGATTTGTTGCTTCCGGGGTTGCGAGTCTGCCTATTATGACGATTACTAATAATGGTGTTACACCACAAACGGTAACATATACTGTCATTCCAACACGAAATGGTTGTCAAGGATTGCCATTTACCCATACAATTACTATAAATCCTACACCGACCTTGACTTTGTCGCTAAATCAAACCGTTTGTGGAGGTGTGGCAACAGCCTTGACGTCATTTACTAATTCAGTTGCAGGTGGTAGCTTTTCATGGACGTTAAGTAATCCAAATGCTGTGCCTGGAACGATAAGTGGTTATCCAAATCCAACTCCAGGAAGCGGACAAATTCCTGCAAGTACAATAAACAACGCAGGGACTTCGCCATACACCTTAAGTTATCAAGTTTCCCCAACGGCGAATGGCTGTAACGGAACTTCAGCACCCTTTACCATCACCATAAATCCAGCACCTACCGCTCAATTTTCGCTTGCTAATCAATCGATTTGTACGGGTGGTAATACCCAAGGAGTTACCCTAAGTTCATTGACTGCTGGAGTTACATTTACTTGGAATGCCTCCGTTCCTGCTGGTGTAGGAAATTTCAATACTGTATCAGGAACGAATACAATCCCTGTTTACAACAACCTGACCAATTTGGGTATCTCACCCTTAGTCGTTACCATTACTGCTCAAGCCACAACAAGCGGAGGATCTCAATGTCCGGGTTCTATTTCTACCTACACAATTACGGTAAATCCATCTCCAATTGCTCAAGCAGCATTTGTTTCTAACGACACGATTTGTAGTGGTACACAAGTAAACATTGCCTTAAGTTCTACCACACCGAACACCTTATTTACTTGGACTACTGTAAATGGCGCTGGAGTAACAGGCGGTATAAATTCAGTAAATCCTGGCGTTCAGATTCTTCAAACCTTAACCAATAGCACCACCAATTTTGGCACTGCAACGTATACGATTACGCCAGTAATTGCGGGTGCTTGCCCTGGAATACCAATTGTGGTTGTTGCCAATGTCAATCCTATCGCAGTCATGACTGGATTAGCAGCTCAGGTTTCATGTCCGGGTGTAGCGATCAGTCCTAGTGCATTTACCAGTAATCCGCTTGGAAGTGTATTTAACTGGACCAATACTAACATTGCGATTGGATTAGGTGCTAATGGAGCGGGAAATATCCCTTCATGGAATGCCCCAGCCAACAATACCAATGTGCCAATAGTTGGAACGATTAGCGTTACGCCGAC